>CAZXCG010000011.1:24207-28590 GCA_964639205.1 uncultured Eubacteriales bacterium | reverse complement strand
GATATCGACGCTCTTATGGAGGAATACCCAAAGGATATAAAGCATGACGCCGAGCACGAAGTAGGCTACCAGCTTGACGAGCCCGAAAAAGGCGACGAAATTGCCGTAATTCACACAACAATGGGTGATATTACTCTGCGCCTTTTCCGCGAAAATGCTCCAAACACTGTTGAAAACTTTGTTCAGCTTGCTCAAAGCGGTCAGTACGACGGCGTTCCTTTCCACAGAGTTATAGACGACTTTATGATTCAGACGGGGGACATTACCAACGGCGACGGCACCGGCGGCATAACCTACAACAACGAAATACTCTACGATGAATTCTGCGACAAGCTGTTTAATATCCGCGGCGCCGTATCGATGGCAAACAACGGGCGCGACACAAACAGCAGCCAATTCTTTATAAACCAGACCCCGCCCGAGGCTCTTGCCTCCTGGGAAGATCTCGAGGCAAGCTGGGAATATATGTACGAGGGTATCTGCACCTACTATGACACAGACTCCTTTGTCGCCTTTGCCGCTTACTACGGCTCCGCCTGCTTTAACCCCGACTTTATGAGCGACGAGGTCAAAGCGCTTTACGAGGAATACGGCGGTAACCCGCACCTTGACGGGCTGTTCAACGTGTTTGACAGAGGTCACACCGTATTTGCTCAGGTAATCGAGGGTATGGATGTTGTTGACAGCATTGCAGCCGTAGAAACAGACGAAAACGACTGTCCTGTTGAGGAAATAACGATTACCTCAATAGAAATTACAACATATTGATAAATCCGGAGCAGAGTTATGGATAAAGACGCGGTAAAAATTGCGCTGATGTACGATTTTGACAGAACGCTTTGTACAAAAGATATGCAGGAATTTTCCTTTATACCCAGCATAGGTATGGAAAGCCGCGAATTTTGGCAGGAAGCAAACGATTTAAGCAAAAGCGCGCATATGGACAGCGTGCTGGCTTACATGTTTGTTATGGTCAAAAAATCAGCCGAAAAGAATCTGCCGCTTCGCAGAGAAATACTGAGAAAAAACGGCGGAGGAGTTCAATTTTACAAGGGCGTAAAGACCTGGTTTTCGCGCATAAACAAATTTTCCGAAACACTGGGAGCGCAAACAGAGCACTATGTTATTTCCTCCGGACTAAAGGAGATAATCGAAGGCACCTCAATTGCGAAGGAGTTCAAGGAAATTTTTGCCTGCGAATTTTTATATGACGACAGCGGAAGCGCGGTTTGGCCTGTTACGGCGGTAAATTACACAAACAAAACTCAGTTTGTCTACCGCATCAATAAGGGTGTGCTCGATGTTTCCAACGATTTAGATCTTAACAAATCCACTCCGGACGAAAGCAAAAGGATTCCCTTTGTAAATATGATTTATATAGGCGACGGACTTTCCGACGTTCCGTGTATGAAGATGATGAAAGCCTACGGCGGAACCGCAATAGCTGTTTACGACAAAAAAAACGACAAGGTCGAGGATCTGCTCCTGAAAAATCGTGTGGACTACATTTACCCTGCCGATTACAGAGAAAAAAGCGGACTTGAGCTTACCGTAAAAAACATTATACGCAAAACCGTTATCTCACAAAGGCTGTTCGATGAAAATAAAAACCAGCTTAAAGACGCTAACCGCACATAGATTCAATAAGGGGCTTTGCCCCGCCATTATAGACCGGGTCGGTATTCGGAAGAAAAAAACAAATAACAAAACAAAAAGCCGTGCAGGTCGCCGTTAAAGCGCCTTGCACGGTTTTTGCGCGGGTTTGCTTCCGCCTGCGGCAAAGATTCCGGTGAAAATTGGCTTTTCATCGGCAGCAACAGGGCGACGCGCAGAAATTACAGAGCGATCATTCTTCCCTCATAATTTGTAGTATAGTTGCCGCTGAGCAGAATTTCGGAAACAGGCACTATCTTGTACCCCTGCTTAAGAATTGCGTCAAGGATTAACGGCAGCGCTTCGGGCGTGTTGGCCGCGCCGTTGTGCATAAGAATTATAGATCCGCCGGAAATTTTGGAGTTTATGCGCTCAACCATTTCTTGAGGAGCAGGGTCCTTCCAGTCCAAAGAATCCACATCCCACTGAATACAATACATATTAAGCGCGTTTACGCTTTCAACCACCGCGTTGTTATAATCGCCGTACGGCGCGCGGAACAAGGTGACGTCCTTTCCGGTTATAGCCTTTATTTTTTCATTGCATTCGGAAATTTCCTCCGTCATTTGCTCTGCGGAAAGCTGCGTCATATGAGGATGGGTGTTGCTGTGATTGCCTATCTCGTGACCCTTTGAGGCAATAAGCTTCACCGAATCCGGGTAATTGTCCACCCACATCCCCACAAGGAAAAACGTAGCCTTGACATTGTATTTCTCTAAAATATCAAGGAGGACGGGCGTCTGTTCATCTCCCCATGCCGCGTCAAAGGAAATTGCCGCAACCTTTTCCTCTCCGCGGTCAACGCAGTAAATAGGAACTTTCCTCTCTGTGCTTGCTGCGCCGATAGCTCCCGAAACACCCGAAAATCCGACCGTCAACGCCAGCACCCCGATAAGCATGCACAAAAAGAGCGATACAAGACTCTTTGCGGTAAGTACAATCATTTTCATAAAATCACCCCGGATTATTTATATGCGCTCGAAAATACAAATATTTTCCGAGCCGTATTAAAAATCATCCGGATTCCGGTCTTGCGCGCCTGCAAAACGGCGCGTCCCGTCAAAATGGGGCGCGCCGTTTTTTACAATTTATGCGTTATTGTATTTGCCCTTGCAAAGGCTGCCGGGCTTTTTTCGATTACCGTGGATTGTGCAGCAATGCGGTTTTTAATTAACATATGCCGCGCGAAGCTCCGCTGCGCACACAAAATCTGAATAAGAGTCCAGAACCTTAAGCTTTACATACCTTGCTTCAACCGTATCAAATTCTGCAATTTTCCAGTCTGCGTTGTTGCTCCATGTTCCCTCGGCGACGAGCGTTTCCGTTGTTTCGCCATCCTTGCAAACATAAATCTCGTATTCGAAAATTCTTCCGTTTGCGTTGCCGTCCTGTCTGGGCAAATAGCGGAGAGCATTTACAGATTGGTTGGAACCGAGGTCGAGCTGAATCCACTTATCTTCCATGGAAGCCGTGTTTGCGCCGTCTGAACCGTAGGAAGTATGCCAAATAGTCGAGGTATCGTTATCGAGTACGTTAGAGGCAGGTCCCTCGCTGCCGGAAGAAGCCGAAACGTTTCCGGCGGATGCGGCGGACGCCGTAATATCATAGTTGGAGTTGTCGGCCGCCATACCTGTGGTTGTAACAGTGGTATAACGGGGCGACATTGTTTTAAGCTCAGCTCCGAAAGCGTTTTCAATCTTTGAATTACCGTCTGTTACCACCTGACCGTAAGCGGATATGGCACCCTTATCTTCCGATGTAACCGTGTATGAGAATTTGATTGACGTTGTTCCGCTTCCGCTTATATACTCGGCCGTCTTTTCGGTTCCTCCGGTTATGAGCGTACCGTATGTTCCGAGTACGCCGCCCACGTTAATTACAAGAGACGGCTTACCGGTAACATAGACCGGGTCGTGTGTATTTACCGTGAAGATAACCTCGTCGCCCGCGCCTATAATATCTTCATCGCTGCCTTCGAGTTTATTTACCTCTCCGGTTATGCTCATAATTTCCGTAGGCCAAAGCTGGTCGTCGCTGAGGAGATAATCAAGGCTGAAGCTTTGGAATACCATATCGTAATAGGTTCCGGAAATTCTTGACAATTCCCAGAAAGCTCCGATTTTGCCGTCGGCAAGCGTGGTGAGCGCCGAATAAGCCTCAAGACCGGCTGCGCCGTCGCTTATCTGTTTGGTTATCCACTCGGAGCCCTCTGCATACTCGCCTGTTGCATAGTCAAGCTCTCTGATATGAATTCCCATCCTGCTTCTGCTGTTTGACCCGTCTTCAAGTCCGAGCGGATTGCTTATAACTACGTAGTATTTATCAGTCTCGACATCGTGATAGGTTATAGCCGCAAGCTGGCAGTAAACCTCCTTTAAAGGTTCATAGCATGAATCCGGGAAAGTATTGCTGTTTGCTTCCGTTATAACCGGTGTCGGAACGCTGACATTTGCCGAAAGATCGGCAGCTGCGGCAGCATTGGCTTGCTCGACAGGGAATACATCTATAATTTCAGCGTAATATTGAAGAATAATAGTAGCGTCTGTTGAATCTATAACTTCATTTCCTTCAACCTCAGCGGCTAAAAGCTGACTTTCGCTGAGATCGTCTATTATTGTTGCGTAGTACTGTAACACAAGAGTAGCGTCCTGCGCGTCAACTTTATCGTCCTCATTAACGTCGCCGAGCTTATATGTTACTGCGGGCTCAGGCTCAATGGGCTCAGGCTCA
>CAZXCG010000011.1:1399-24107 GCA_964639205.1 uncultured Eubacteriales bacterium | reverse complement strand
TGGGTTCCGGCTCAACGGGGGCTTCCGCGTCGGGAGCTACCCAGTTTTCGCCGCCGTCATAGCTTACAGCGGTAACAATTGTGCTGTAGCCGCCCGTATTGCGGCAGTAAACGCGCAGCTTTCCGTTTTCGCTTACCTGAACAATGGAATTTTCTGTGGTTTGGTTGCCGCCGTAGAAGGTCTGAATGGCAGTGTCGTCATCGGAATCAAGGCGAATTTCGTTTACGCTGTTGCCTATCTTCCAGGTTTTGCCGCCGTCATCGGAATAAAGTGCTGCGGAAGACTGACTGTTTATATTGCTGTTTGTACCGTTTGTAAAATAGCAGGGGAATACGATTCTGCCGTCGTATTTGCCGCCGCTGATTACAATACCGGAACCGGGCGCCGTGCCGCAGAATTGCATCCAATCCTGCTTACAGCCGTCGTCACCGGTAATATTTACGGGATTGCTCCATGTCTTTCCTTGGTCGTGGCTTTCATACATCCAAACATACATGGTGCAGGTAACGCTCAGCTCACCGGCGTTAGCGGTTGTGTACACAAAGATGTTGCCGGCGTCTTCAGTATAGCTTCCCTCGCCGTTGGGATCCTTATAGAGCTGTCCGTAGGAATAGTCGGGAATAAAATAAGTTTGGCTTACCGCATATTTACCGTCGGAGTTTTGCTCGTAAACGGTAGCGGATTCAAGGACGTTTCCGTCCTCGTCGCGATCCTGAACAAGACCATAGAGTACATTTCCGCTTCCGCCGTTTTTAACGGTGTTAAGCTCCTGCATTATTACCTCGGTGCCGTCTTCGAGTTCAGCGGTAAAGAAACCGTTGCTCTGCTGGATAAGACCGAGGTTCATCGCGGCGGAGCTTTCGGGGAACATATCCACTACAAGGTAGACGGTGTCGCTTGTATCGTCATAAGCAAGGCAGGGGTCAATGTGCATTGGCTGCTGGCTTGAATAGGAACAGCCTACAGGCTTGCCGAATTCGGAGACTGTCGTCTGCTCCTGCCATGTTTCGCCGTTGTCGTAAGAGAGGCGAACCTGAAGGTCGATAGCGCCGGAATCGCCGCTGCCGCCCTTTCTTTCGTCAATAGCCGCAATTGTTACATCGCCTGCCTGTACAAGGGCGGGAATACGGTATGTTACTGATTTTTCATCGCCCATCATCATAAGCGACTGGCGGTAGAAATTATAATAATCGTCGCCGTAAGCGGAAATTGAGCTTGCGCCCGTTTCGCCCGCATATTCGGCAACCTCTTCTTCGTCCAAAAGACCTACATAAACGGTTACATTGCTTACATTATCGCCGATAGTAGCCGCGGAAGCGCTTGAGTCCGCAAAAAGACCGGCATGTGAAGCGGAGCCGACAACAGAGCCGTCAAGAATAAAGGTAACGTCCAATCCGTCGGCTTCGGCAATTAAAGTATGCCACTGCGCGGTATCGGCTATACGCGAGGCGTCGGCGGCAACGGTAGTTGAGCCGAGCTTGATTTCTCCTGTTACAGGATTGACCGTGAGAGCGTCCGAGCCGACGCCGAAGAGGGTTACATCGCCGCTCGCGCTTTCGTCAAGTTTAAAGGCGGTGGCTACAGTACCGCTTGTAATTTGGGCAATTGCCGTAGCGTCCTGAGCGGAAACCGTTGAGCTGCCGTCATATACCGCGAGCGCTTCAACCGGAGGAGTGTCGCAATTTTCAATTTTAACATCCTTAAGCGAGCCGGTGAAGGTCCAGTTAGAGCCCGAGCCCCCGCGCTGCGTGCCGCCGAGGCTGAATTTTGTTATGTCGATTCCGAGATTATTTGCAAAAAGCGTAGAGGAGGTTTCCTCCTTTTTAACCTCGGTTGAGTCGAAGGTAAAAGAATAATACTTATTCTTGGATACCTCAAAAACTACGGTGTGCCACTCGCCGTCATATATATTTGCCGCGACGTCGCTCGGCACCGTTACGTTGAAATCCTTGCTGGAGGTTCCGCGTATTTCAACGCCGATTACATTACTTGGCTTGAGATAAAAATGAATATAATTGTTTGCAGCGCTCGCGTCATTTAAAGCAACCGTGCCGTAAATTACAGACGGCGCCGACGACGCCTTGAAAGAATATGTCACTCTGGCGCTTCCCGCTGTTGCAAGTACCTCGGCGTCTTCGTCAAACGCCTCGCAGGTACCGGTAAATTCCTTTTCCTGATCGGTGTAGTATTCCCTTACCTGACCCGCCATTGTTTCTTCTTCCGCTCCGGCAATAGTCGCAGGTAATGCCATGCCGAACAGGAGAACAACGGCAAGAAGACAAGAGATGATCTTTCTTGTTTTCTTCATAAAAATAAAACACCTCTTCCTTAAAATTTGTTCTGTTTTCCGTTACCAAATATACTGCGCGCGCGGTTTGCAGCGCCCGTTACAATATACCCAGCCAATGTTATATTACCATATTTTTTATGGATATTCAAGGGCTTTTTGTGAATTAATTAAAGTGCCCGGGGTCATTTCGGCAGCAAACAAGCTGCCGGACGTTTGAGCCGAATTAATGAGCAAAGGCGTATACTTCTTAACAAACAAGCTTTGCAAAATTTAGCTCCGCGCCGGAAGCGCTTGGGCTTACCATGTGCTGCGCGAGTTTTTCCCTGTGAAAATACAACGTCCCCGCCTTTAAGGCGGGGACAAAGCACTTAGGTTGTAAAATCCGATATGGAGTTTATTTTACACGGTATGCAAATTAAAGAGCCTTAGCGGTCTTCTTCATTACAATAAACGCGCCTGCGGCAACAAGAACGATTGCAGCTGCAAAACCGGGGAAAGCGTCGCCGGTTTGGGGCGAAGTATCGGTGCTGCTCGATCCGGTTGAAGAATTAATGTCAACGCCCTCAAAAACCTCGATAACATCAATATCGCCTAAAGGACGGATAACCAATTCTTTGGAAGTAAGACTGCCGGAAACAATTTCATATTCGCCGGTAATCTGCCATTTTTCAAAGGTGTATTCACTTTCGGACGCTGTTAAAGTAATGGTTTCGCCTAAAACAAGGGTACGCTCTTCGGTTTCGGCAGAGCCGGACTTATAGGTAGTGATGGTTATTTTAATAAGCTCATCTCCGGACGGGCTCTCGGCTGCAAAAGCGGTTACGGCTGTGCCTAATACAAGCAACGCCACACAAATGAGTGCAATTAACTTTTTCATTGTTATTCCTCCTGATAATAAAAGAATTACCGTATAACTTGTTGCTTTGATTGTAACACATAAAAACCAAAATGTAAATACCTTTACCGCAAAAAAATTTTAAAAATTTAAAATTTACTTAAGTTCCCCGCGTTCTTTTGTGCAATAATCCGCGCATACAAAGCAAATCCGAAAAAACAGAGTTATTCGGCAAAGCTCCATTTTACTCCCTGCGGAGTGTCCTCAAGAATTATATTTTTCGCTTTCAGCTCGTCGCGGATTTTGTCGGCGGTTGCCCAGTCTTTATTTTTTCTTGCTTCGGCGCGCCGGGAAATAAGCTGTGAAATTTCTTCGTCGAGGCTTTTTTCCAGCTTAACGCCGATAAGCCCTATAACGCCGTTAAGCTCCTCAAACAAATCAAGAGCAAAACGGCACAGCTCGCGCGAGGGATTTTTTGCCGCCGCGGCGTATGTGTTAATATCGCGTGCAAGCTCAAAAATTGCCGAGACGGCGTCGGCGGTGTTGAGGTCGTCGTCCATAGCCTCAACAAAGCTCGTGCGGTGAGAAGCGAGCCTTTCACAGATTTCCTTTTCACCGTCTTTAAAATTACCTTCAGAGTTTGAGAGAGTAAATTTAAGATTGTCGTAACAGTTTTGCAGTCTGTCGACGGAAGCCGAACACTGCGCTATTATTTCTTCGGAATAATTCAAGGGCGTTCTGTAATGAGCGGAAATAAGCAAATAGCGGATGGGAGCATAGCCGTATTTTTTGGCAACCTCGCGAACCGTAAAAAAATTGTTAAGACTCTTTGACATTTTTTTATTGTCAACGTTAATATAGCCGTTATGCATCCAGTAATTTGCAAAGGGAACGCCGTTGCAGCATTCGCTCTGAGCAATCTCGTTTTCATGGTGAGGGAAAATAAGATCCTGCCCGCCGCAGTGAATGTCTATGGTCTTGCCGAGATAGCGGCGCGCCATTGCCGAACATTCAATATGCCAGCCCGGTCTGCCCTTGCCCCAGGGGCTTTCCCAATACGGCTCGCCCTCTTTTGCCGCTTTCCAAAGGGCAAAATCCATGGGGTTTTCCTTTATATCGTCTACGGAAATACGCGCTCCCGCCTCCAAATCCTCCAGCGGCTGATGACTGAGCTTACCGTATTCGGGGAATTTCCCGGTTCTGAAGTAAACGTCGCCGTTTTCAGCAGGATATGCAAAGCCCTTTTCCTCGAGCGTTTTTACAATTGAAATTATTTCATCGATATTTTCCGTGGCGCGCGGCTGAATTGTCGCCTCGCGCACGCCGAGCCCTTCGGCGTCTCTTTTATATTCGGCAATATAACGCTCGGAAACGGTCATATAATCCGTATTTTCGGCTTTAGCCTTATTTATTATTTTATCATCAACATCTGTAAAATTCTGGACAAATGTTACCTCCATGCCGCGGTATTCAAGGTAGCGGCGAAGAATATCAAAAACGCAGATCGGTCTTGCATTGCCTATATGAATATAATTATACACGGTGGGACCGCAGGCATAAATTTTCGCCTTGCCTTTTGTTATTGGGACAAATTCTTCTTTCCTGCGCGTCATAGTATTATAAATTTTCATTTTAAACCAAGCTCCTTTATTCTTTTTTCGAGTTTTTCCATTTTCTGCTCCAGCTCGCAGAATTCCTGTGCAACCGGGTCTGAAATGTGAATTTGGTCGAGCATCTCGGGTTTTACTCCGTTTATGCGGACTATTCTTGCGGGAACTCCGACGGCGGTTGAGTTGGCGGGAACTTCGTTTAAAACCACCGCGCCCGCCGCTATTCTTGCGTTATCGCCCACCTTAAAAGGACCGAGCACCTTCGCGCCCGCGCCCACAAGCACATTATCGCCGAGAGTGGGATGACGTTTGCCGTGATCCTTTCCGGTTCCGCCCAAAGTAACGTTCTGATATATGGTGCAGTTATTACCTATTACAGTGGTTTCGCCTATTACAACGCCCATTCCGTGATCGATAAACAGCCCCCTTCCTATTTTAGCTCCGGGGTGGATTTCTATGCCCGTTTTATGCCTGCTGCGCTGTGAAATCCACCTGGCAAGGAATTTAAAATTATGGCGGAAGCACCAGTTTGCCTTTCGGTAAGCGCGAACCGCCTTAAAGCCCGAGTATAAAAAATAGACCTCAAACCGGCTGCGCGCCGCAGGGTCGCGCTCCATTATGGAATCAATTTCCGACTTTATAGCGTTAAACATATTAATTCTCTCCCATTCAAAACAAAAACGCCGCTCTCCGGTTGTTACCGAAGGGACGGCGCTGCCGTGGTTCCACCCAAATTCGGCTGAATTTTACAGCCCTTTTTACCTGTAACGGAGGCAGCCGTACCGCGATACTTTACAGACGGAAGCATCCGCCGATTTCCCGCGATCTGCTAACGGGTGCAATTCGCCGCAAAAAAGCCTGCAATATTCTCAGCAAATATATTGCTCTCTGTCGGCTTTAACCTTTACGGTTACTTAATCCCGATCAATGCATTTTTAACATTTTATCAAAGCGTAAACGGTTCATGGGCATATTCTAAAGGAAAACATACAACACAAGCTCTGCTCGAACCGGATTTACATCGTACCTATTCTATAATAATTATTTTATGATAAACTTGAGATAATGTCAATAACATAAATCAACCGTTTCAGCGTTCTAAAATGAACTTTTTGTTGTCTAAAAAGTAAATCACGCCTGAAATAACGGCAAGAACGGCGGAAATCCATATTGCGCCGGAGGAAATAACCGAGTTAAACAACCACGGCAGATTTTCGGCAAACCGTCCGTTTAAAGCTATGCCCCAGGTTTCGATAATATCGAGCGCGTAATTCAGTATCATAGTTAAAATAATGGCTATAATCTGGCTTACGGTTTTTATTTTTCCCCATATATTAGCCGCCACGACCTTCCCCTTGGAGGAAGCAACCAGACGGACGGAGGTTACCGCGAACTCGCGGAAAAGTATGATTATTACAGGCCAGGATGAAATTATATCAAGCTGTACAAAGCACACCAACGCTGAAATCACAAGGATTTTATCGGCAAGAGGATCGGCAAATTTTCCGAAATCCGTGACAAGGTCTCTTTTTCTTGCGATTTTTCCGTCAATGCAGTCGGTTGCCGAGGCAACCGCAAAAATAACCAGTGCGACCGCATAATGGTGCGGCATCTGCGCAAGCAGGGCTAAAACAAAAAACGGCACCAGTATAATTCTGAGCAAGGTTAGCTTATTGGGCAGATTCATTTTTACCATCCCTTTGTGTTTTACAACATTTCACCTACCGGGTCGGTTCCCAAAGCGTCGGTTATATGCACCGAAACAAACTCGCCTTCGCGCGGCTTGCGGGTTGAGGCGGTAAAAAACACATTGCCGTCTACTTCGGGAGCGTCTGCGGCGCTTCTGCCGAAATAACATTCGGCATAGCGATCATAGCCTTCAACAACAACCTCAAGGGTTTTTCCTATAAGACTTTGGGCATAGTCCTCCATAATAAGCCGCTGCTGATCCATAATGATTTCCGCGCGGCGGTTTTTAACCTCATCGTCAAGTTGACCGCCGAATTCTGCGGCAGGAGTATCTTCCTCCTGTGAATAAGCAAAGCATCCGAGACGTTCAAAGCGCAGCTCACGCGCAAAATCCGCAAGCTCGGTGAAATCCTCCTCGCTTTCGCCCGGAAAGCCGGCTATAAGCGTTGTTCTGAGCACAATTCCGCTTACTGCCGCCCGTACTTTTTTAACAAGCGCGGTAAGGCTTTCTCTGCTGCCGGTTCGGTTCATAGCGTGAAGGACGCGTGAATTGCAGTGCTGAAGAGGAATGTCCAAATATTTTACCATTTTTTCTTCCCGAGCTATAACCTCAAGAAGCTCGTCCGTTATTCTGTCGGGGTAACAGTACAGCACGCGAATCCAGTGAATTCCGTCAATGCGGCAAAGCTCGCGCAACAGCTGCGGAAGTCTGAGCTCACCGTAAATATCCTCGCCGTAACGGGTAGTATCCTGCGCAATAACAAGCAGCTCCTTTACCCCGCCGTCCGCAAGATAGCGCGCTTCCTCCAAAATTGCTTCCTTTTTACGGCTGCGAAACCCGCCGCGTATAAGCGGAATGGCGCAATAGCTGCAGCGGTTGTCGCAACCCTCGGCAATCTTTAAATACGCATAGTGGCGCGGTGTAGACTGAATCCTGCCGCCCTCCATGGGAAACTGCAAGTTGTCGGAAAAGCGTTCCGTCTTTTTACCTTCAAGCACTTCGGCAATTACATCGGCAATCTCCGCGTTTGAGCCGATGCTTACAACGGCGTCAATTTCCGGTATTTCATCTATAACCGCCTCGCGGTAGCGCTCGGCAAGACACCCGGTAACGACTATCGCCTTAATTCTGCCTTCCTTTTTCAGCCTGGCAAGCTCAAGAATTTCCTCTATACTTTCCTGTTTTGCCGATTCGATAAAACCGCAGGTGTTGACGATTGCAACATCCGACATAGCGGGATCCTCGCAAAGAAGATAGCCCCTGTCCTTTAAGCGGTACAGCAGCATCTCGGCGTCAACGCGATTTTTGGCGCAGCCCAAAGAAACCATGCCTATTTTATAACTCATTTTATTCAATCCAATCCTCGGTAAACTGCGCAACGGCGTCGCGTATGTCGCAGTAGCTGTAGCCTCTACGCTGCAGCGCGGCAAAGACCTTTTTCATACCGTTGTCATCCGTAAGCTGCTTTGAATATTTTTTTTCAAGCAGGTTTATAATCTGCCTTTGCGGATCCGCCTCAACAGCCTCGAGCGCACGTCTGCATAGGTCGCGCTCCAAACCCTTTTGGAGCATTTTATATTCCGCTGCGCGCTGCGAAAGACCCTTATTAAGCAGGAGCTGTCTTGCGTAATGCGCGGCGAATTTTTCATCGTCTAAAAGCCCGAGCTCCTCCATACGGTCGGCAGTATGCTCAGCCGCTTCCTGCGAAACGCTCCTTTTAAGCTTTTCGATAAGCTCCCGTCTTGTATGGTCGCGGTCGGAAAGAAGATGAAGCGCCTTTTCTTTTGCTCTGTGCAGGTCGGATTTTTTTATCAGCTCATAAAGCTGTTCGTCGTTAAGCTCAGAGCCGGCTTTTACTCCTTCCTCGGCAAGTACGGCAGCGTCAAGACTTACGGCGTATTCGCCGTCTATGTACATGGCGCATAGTGATTTTTTCCCGGGAACAAGCGCGGTTATCAGCATCAGTCTTCTACCATAATATCGAGATTTTGCTCGTTTACCGGCATTTTCGGCTCTTCGGGTTCACTTTCGCTCAGGGTTTTTGCCGGCGGCAGCTTGACCGGCTTTTTTGCTCCCCTTGAGCTGGGCGTGAGTCTGATTTTATCTAAATTTTGCATAAGAAGCTCTTCAACCTTAGAAGCAAGCTCGGTATCGTTTAACAGCAGATCCTTTACATTATCTCTGCCTTGACCGATCCTTCTGTCGCCGAAGCTGAACCATGCTCCGGATTTCTTTATAACATCCGCGGCAACCGCAAGGTCCAACAGCTCGCCTGCACGCGAAATACCCTTACCGTACATAATATCGAATTCCGCTTCGCGGAACGGCGGAGCGATTTTGTTCTTTACCACCTTTGCTCTGGTGCGCGCGCCGACCACTTCCCCGTTGACCTTGATAGTTTCTCCCTTGCGGATTTCTATACGCACGGAGCTGTAAAATTTAAGAGCGCGTCCCCCGGGAGTAACCTCGGGATTACCGTATATAACGCCTACTTTTTCACGCAGCTGATTTATAAATATTGCAACGCAGTTTGATTTTGAAATTGCACCCGCAAGCTTGCGCAGCGCCTGCGACATAAGGCGCGCCTGAAGACCCACATGAGCGTCGCCCATTTCGCCTTCGATTTCAGCCTTTGGTACAAGAGCGGCTACAGAATCGACAACGATAACGTCGATTGCCCCGCTGCGAATAAGCGCCTCGGCAATTTCAAGAGCATCCTCGCCGGTATCCGGCTGCGAAACAAGCAGTGAGTCTACGTCCACTCCCAATGCCGACGCATAAACCGGATCAAGCGCGTGCTCAACGTCAATAAAAGCGACGTTTCCGCCGTTTTTCTGCCCCTCGGCAATACAGTGGAGCGAAAGCGTTGTTTTGCCCGAGGATTCCGGCCCGTATATTTCAACTATTCTGCCGCGCGGCAATCCTCCTATCCCCAAAGCAAGATCAAGCGAAAGCGAGCCTGTTGAAACGTGGCTGACATTCATCGCCTGATTCTGCCCCAAACGCATAACCGCTCCTTTTCCGAACTGCTTTTCAATTTGTGCAAGCGCAGTATCAAGCGCTTTTTCTTTATCAAACGCCATTTTGGTTTCTCCTTTAAATAAATTCGGCTTATCCTGAAATTATTCTAACATATTATAATTCGAAAATCAAGAAATTGCGCCAATAAACTCGAACAAAGTTTTGGATATTTAAGCTCTTATACCGTTTACAGCTCTTTGAACGCCGCCCAAATCATTATGAGTACATATGTCGATAAACCCGGCTTGCTCCATAAGCTCCGCTACCGTTTGAGCCTGATCCTCCCCGAGTTCAAAAGCAAGCGCTCCGCCGCTTTTGATTTTGCCGCTCCAGCAACGTACTATACAGCGGTAAAAATCGCATCCGTCGGCACCGCCGTCAAGGGCAATCAACGGCTCCTTGAGCACCTCCGACTGCAAATTCGGAATATCCGATGACTTAATATACGGGGGATTGGAAACGATAAGGTCAAACCGAGCGTCGGCAAAATGTTCATATGAGGTGAACACATCGCCCTTAACAGCGCAAACCGAAACACCGTTCAGCTTTATATTACGTTCGAGGTAAAAAAAAGCAGCGTCGGATTTTTCAAGCGCAGAGACCTCTGCCGAGGGGAACTCGCGTTTCAGTGTTACCGCGATATTACCGCTGCCGGAACAAAGGTCAAGTATCCGCGGGGAATTCACTCCTCTTTCCCTGAGCAGCTTTACGCAGGCGTCTGTTAAAACCTCGGTATCGCAGCGCGGTATAAGCACGCCCTCTCCCACCTTAAAAACAGCTCCGCAAAACCGCTCTTCTCCCAAAACGTATTGCAGCGGACGGCCCGATATGCGCTGTCCGCAAAGCTGCAGCAGTCTGTTTTCCTGCTCCTGCGGGCATTGACTTTCGCCGTTTAAAATAAGCGCGCTTCTGTCAAAGCCGCACACGGATGCAAGCATAGCGGCGCTTTCGGCCGCCGGAAACTCAAGGCCGGAGCGTTCAAGCGTTTCCTTTAGCTTACGGTATATCTGCCGGACTGTCATTTGACATCTCCGACGACTCCTGCCTTGCGGAGACGTCCTTACTTACCGAAAGTATATCTTCGCCGTTTTCCGGTATAACAGCCTTCATTGCCGTGATAGCGACCTCAATCATTTTATCGTCGGGTTCTTTTGTGGTTATACGCTGAGCCCAAAGACCCGGAGCGGCAATAATTCTTGTAGCTTTGTTGTCGTATTTACCGCAGAGCTTTATAAGCTCGTAGCCTATGCCGCAGGTAATCGGCAAAAGCAGTATTTTAATCACCGGGCGCAGAGCGGAAATCCCAAACGGGGCAACCGGGATAAACAAGCCGATTATAATTCCCACCAATAGCATCAGAACCATAAAGCTGGTTCCGCAGCGCGGGTGAAAACGGGTGTGTTTTTTAACGTTTTCTACCGTAAGCTCCTCCTCGCTCTCGTAGCAAAAAATTGTTTTATGCTCCGCTCCGTGGTACATAAACACGCGCTTCATATCGTTAAGCTGCGAGCAAAGCACTATGTACAGTAAAAAAAGTATAAGCTTTAACAGTCCTTCAAAAACCGACTTAAAAAAAATAATGTTCGGACCGTCGCCCTGAAAAACGGGGAAAAACCTGCCGAGCAGGTCAAACAAAAACGTCGGCACAAAAAAGAACAAAAGAACCGCAAGTGCAACGCCTATAACCGCGGCTATGACCATGAGAACGTTCATAAGCTTCTCGCCGAATTTTTCTTCAAGCCATTTTTCAAACTTGCTCGGTTCCTCCTCTTCGATTTCGCCGGCTTCCAGCGCTTTGCTTGCCGAAAGCATGAGAGATTTATAGCTTAAACGCATTGAATCTATGAGCCCGGCGATTCCGCGCAGGAACGGAACCTTAAAGATCGCGTATTTTGCCGCCAGGGACGGCGTCTTTACGTCCTCGGTATATATTTCATTCTCGCCTGTACGCACCGCAACGGTAGTCCGCTTGGGACCGCGCATCATAATTCCTTCTATGAGCGCGCTTCCTCCGATTGAGGTTATTTTTTTTACATTTTCTTTTTTCTTCATATTTCACCTGTACTTTCCAAGCTTTGCCGAAAACGGCAATATATACGTCCCCCCCGGTGCCGCTGTAAAATCCAATTCGGAACAACGCTCCGTAAAGCCTGCCGGAACCGAAATCCGCCGCCTCAGAGTCGGGAAACATCTGCACTCGGGTTATACGGCGCGGCACCGTCCTCCTGCAAAACAGGGAGGGTTATTGTTACCGTCGTGCCGACTCCGGGACTGCTTTCAAGCTCAAGGGTTCCCTTGTGAAGCCCGACTATTTCATCGGCAACGGCAAGTCCTATTCCCGATCCGCGCACGGTTTGATTTGCTTTAAAGAATTTATCCTTTACTCTCGGCAAATCCTCCGGTGAAATCCCGCAGCCGTTATCGGAAATTATAATGTTTATATTTTCTTTGTTCAATTTAACTTGAACTCCGACAACTCCCCCTTCGTCGGTATATTTAAGGGCATTGTCAATTATGTTTATAAAAACTTGACGAAGGCGGTTTTTGTCTCCCATAACCGCGGCGGTAAGCTCAGGCTCGTCATAAAGCAGATGTTTTCCCTCGCTGAGGGCACGCTCCTTGAGCATATAGACGGCCTCGCTTAATTCGGCAAGAATATCGATTTTATCCATCATCAGTACCATACGCCCGTTTTGCAGGCGGGAAAAATCCAGAAGCTCCTCAACAATTCCGGTAAGACGCGATGATTCCTTGACTATAACATTCATACCTTTGTCAAAGGTCGCTTTATCCTCGGCGCCGCTCATCTGCATGGTTTCAGCCCAGCCCTTAATAGCCGTTAGCGGCGTTCTTAATTCATGAGAAACGCTCGATATAAAGTCGTTTTTAAGCTTTTCGGAAAGACCAAGCTGATGAGCCATATAGTTTATTGAATCGCAAAGCTCGCCTATTTCGTCATTGTTGCGCTTTTCAAGCTTGGCGTCAAAATCGCCCTGCGCTATTTGCTTTGCCGTTGCGGACATTTCGCGCACGGGATTAACTATTGAACGGATAAAATAGCTTCCCGAAATATATACGAAGGCTATAATAAGAACTGCTGCGGCAATAAAAATTGCTGTTACCGCAAGCACCTTGCCGTCTGCCTCCTCAAGACTGACCACATACCGAAAAGCGCCCATATATTCGCCGCCGCTGTTATATATAGCTCTTGTAACGGCTACAACATTTTCTCCGGAGTTAAGCTTTCCCCTCCATTTGCCGTAGCCGGTAACAGCCGAGCGCGCCATCTCATAGTCCGGCATAGCCTGTGTTTGATCGGGCGAAAAACCGGTTGACGTTATAATTATTTTATCCGCAGAGCTTATAACCATAAGCTCCATCAGCTCTTTGTCCGGAAAGTTTTCGACATATTCCCTCGCCGTAGCCAAAAAATCCGCGGAATTATTTATCGATTCCGCCGAAAACACATTTACAAGCTCGTTGCCTCTGCCGCTGATGGTTTGCTCAATACTGTTATAATATAAAGAGCGCACAAAAAACGCCGCGCAGACGACTATCATAACAATAATCACAACAATAACTCCGAAAGTGTTCAGAAGCCATCTTTTGGTAATGCCCTTTATCATAATTTTATGCTTCCCATTTATAACCGAGTCCCCACACGGTAACTATATATTTAGGATTGGAGGGCTCGTCCTCTACTTTCATACGCAGGCGGCGGATATTAACGTCCACGATTTTTTCTTCGCCCACATATGCTCTGCCCCAAACGTGGTTCAAAATATCGGTACGGTCAAGCGCAACTCCCGGATTTGAAAAAAAATATTCCATAATCTGAAATTCAACCTGAGTAAGCTCTATGACCTCTCCGTTTTTCAAAAGAGCTCGGCTGCGCAGATTGAGCGAAAAAACGCCCGACTTAATTTCTTCCTTAAAATTATTTTCATTTTTGGAGTTGGCCATTGTTACGCGGCGGTAAAGAGAATCCACACGCGCGGTAAGCTCGCTTGGGCTGAACGGCTTTGTAACATAGTCGTCGGCGCCTATCATCAGCGCGGTAACCTTATCCATCTCCTGGGTTCTTGCGGAAAGCATTATAATGCCGATGCCGGAATTTTTTGCGCGGAGCTCCTTGCAGACCTGCAAGCCGTCGATTCCCGGCATCATAATATCCAATATCGCCACGTCGATATCTCCGTCGCATTCTTCATATTTTTTCAGAGCGCTCTCGCCGCTGTCCGCTTCGACAACATCGTATCCCGCGCGCCTCAGATTTATAACCACAAACTCGCGGATTGCGGTTTCGTCCTCGCATACAAGAATCTTTTTCATTAAAAACATCCTTTCCATTACAAAAGGTATTGACTTTATTAAAGCAAACCCGTCAATCCGGTATAAGAAGCGCATTTATAATACTTCGCCGGGATATGCCCGCAGGGTTTCCCTCCGGAACCGCAAACGCCAAAACATATGAGCCGGCGTTCATCAGCTTTGTATATTCACCGTTTTCGGCGTTTTGCTCCCATTGCGCGGAGTCAAACGCTTTAACGGTAAACATAAGCGTTCCCTTTTGATTTGCGGGCTCTCCCTCACGAGAATTCGGAAGGAGCGCAAATACCGACATCGTTCCCGCCGAGGGATCGATGCGAGCGGTAATTTTGCCGAGCATTTCCTCGGGAATTTTATAGAAATAGCCGTAATCGAAATTTGCAATATAACGGTATTCTTCGGTAAATTCGTTTTTTGTTGCATTGTATTTGTTATATATAACTTCTGTGGCGACAAGGTCTTCAATTTCATTCGCGGCGTCGTACGGCATTTTAGCGCTTACCGGAATTTCAATAATTCCGTCGCCGTCTATATCCTCACAGAGCAAATTATCCTGCCTGTGCATGGATTTATTATCGTTTACGGCAGTATAAAGGCTGTTTTGGAGCTGACCGGTTATCTGGTCAAAATAAATAAGCTGAGTATAATAGCTGTTGTCTACGCCCTGACCGTCCGCAGCTATACCGAAAACACCGTCTGAAATTTGGCAGTATGATATGCCCGTAAACCGAGCGACGCCCGAATCCATTTCTACAGAAGCGCGCCTTGTCAGGGTCAGAGCGTCGCTGCTGTAATACATAAGATTCGCGCTTGCCGCAGTATCGTTATTTGAAAGGGAAATGAGCATAAGCTCCTGCACCTGATTACCGGTAAATTCGCCGACAATAAAGCTGCTGTAGGTTTCATCGACGGTTACGCTCTGCGCGCTCATTCCGTTGTAGCTGTAAACCGCAAGAGAGCTTAGCTGTGAGCTGTAATTGCTGAATCCGACCAGTATTTCCTTTGCAGCGTCGCCGTTTAAGTCGGCAAAAGCTATTTGAGAAACCTCCGGACTGGAATTTTTGAAATCCCCCGCAAGACTCCATTTGCCGTTTATCTCATCGATAAGTATAATATGAGTTTCGGCCTCTTCGGCGGAGGTGCGGTAAACGGCGAGAGCCTCTTCCTCCCCGTCGCCGGTAATATCGTACATTATAATCGCGCTTCGGTAATCCCCGCTCTGGGGATATTTCAGCGTATATCCGCTGCCGGCGGTTTCATCTATAACCTCCTGTATTTCGGCGCGGTCGCCGGTTGCCCTCGGAGGACGCATAATATCCGAATTTTCCAGACTCAGCGAGCCGCTGCATCCGCATAGCAGCAAACAGAAAGTCAGCGCAATAGCTTGAAAAATTATTTTTTTTATCGCCGCCGCCGCCTTTCTTTAACAATCTAACCTGCAATAAGGAATTTTATGGCTTTTCCCTCGTCGGAAAACATTTTTTCATGTTCGGTCATAATATTTTCGTCAAAGCCGCTGTTATGAAGATCACGCGTAATATACTTTATCTCATATCCGCATTCTTTAAAATATTCGACGCTTTCCTCAAAAAGCCCGTCGTCATCGGTTTTAAAGCGTATTTCGCCGCCATCGATCAAAAAACGACGGTACATACGCAGTTTTTTGGGGAATGTAAGTCGGCGCTTTTTATGCTTGCTGCGCGGCCATGGGTTGCAGAAATTTATGTAGATCCGTTCGATTTTATCCTCAGGTGCGAAGAGCAAATCGATTTGCTCTGCGTTTTGTTCAATCAGCAGAATATTGTCTACGGAGCGGTTTTGCTCTTCAAACAGCTTTACGATATTTCGCCTGCCGACGCCCAGCATATCGCTTTTTATATCTACCGCCAAAAAGTTAATCTCCGGGTGCTTCAGCGCCATCTGTCCCGCAAAGCCGCATTTTCCGCAGCCGATCTCAAGGTGCAGCGGCTGTTCCTTTTTAAATCTTCCCGACCACTGCCCTCTGTACAGGCGCGGCTCCTTTACAAAGAAATCACAGGCGTCAAGCTCCGGCTGCGCCCACGGTTTTTTTCTTATTCTCATCTTGTCACCGTTTTTACCGTTTTGTCACTGTTTTCGGAAAATATTTTAAAAATTCGTACCGTTCCAGCCCCATTTGTCCGCTTCTTCATATTTTATATAAATGCGGTCTTTTTTTATGCCCAAATCCGTTTCGTAAATATTGCATACGGTTTTTGTCATCTCGTCAATACAACTGCGTGGCACGGCGCCGAATACCTTGATTTCCACAAATGCCGCGGGAATCGACCTGTCTCCTTTAAAGCACAGGTCACAGTTATCCGCAAATTCTATCATCAGCCAGTTTTCGGACTTGCCGGGGATAATTGAAATAGCCTGCCCGAGCTTTTTCTTTAAAGACTCTCTCTGCGCTTCGTTCATAGGAACGCTTACCCGTGAATTTATAAAAGGCATAATGATTCTCCTCATTAAAAATAAAATCAAAAGGTTTTGCGCGTTAAACCTCTTAAAACGCGCCTTAACAGCTTTATTATAGCAAAAAGCTTCCGCCTTTGCAATCTTTTTCAAAAAAAGAGGGAGCGATTTTTAATAACCGTTTCCCTCTTAAAATTAACACGTCATAAAGATTCAATTTTATCGGCGGCTTTTTCCGCATAATCTCCGACAAAAAGCTCAACGGTTCCGGTATCTACGCATTTTGCAAGCTCCGTATTTACGGGCAGCTTTGCAAGAACCTGAGTGCCGTGCTCGGCGGCGATGCTGTCTATGTGGCTTTCACCGAAAACGCTGAAGCGCTTTTTACAGTCGGGACATTCAAAATAGCTCATATTTTCAATAATCCCAAGTATGGGGATATTCATCATATCCGCCATTTTAACGGCCTTTTCCACTATCATGGAAACAAGCTCCTGCGGAGAAGTGACAATTATAACCCCGTCAAGCGGAATACTTTGGAAAACCGTCAGGGGAACGTCTCCGGTTCCCGGAGGCATATCGACAAACATATAGTCAATGTCCTTCCAAATTACATCGGTCCAAAACTGCTTTACGGTGCTTGCAATAACCGGTCCCCGCCATACAACGGGGTCGGTTTCGTTAGGGAGCAGAAGATTTACCGACATTATATCTATGCCGGTTTTGCTTTCGGCCGGAATAATACCGAAGTCGTTTCCCATACACTTCTGCTTTATTCCGAAAGCCTTTGGAATCGACGGACCCGTTATGTCTGCGTCAAGCACGGCTGTTTTATAGCCGCGGCGGTTCATTGTTACGGCGAGCATTGAGGTAACGAGGCTCTTGCCGACGCCCCCCTTGCCCGAGATAACGCCTATAACCTTTTTTACAGAGCTTACATCGTTGAGCTTTTCTACAAAACTTTCGGGCGCGTCCCCGGAGGAAGCGCAGCTTGCAGAACAGCTCGAGCAATCATGAGTACAACCCATCTGTTATTTCTCCATTCCGTTTCAAATATTAAATAAATCTATATAACCTTACCCGCCGATATTAACTTGATATTAACTTATTGAAAGCGGCGGGTTCCGTTTCAGGCGGGCTTGCCGGAGCCGCGCTCCTGTTTAAAGGGAGTATTTACTCCTGCGTATTCTGTTCGGCGGGTTCTTCCTGCGCGCTTTCATTCGGCAGAGAATCATCATTAGCCTCGCCGGTATTTTGCAAATTATTCTTATCCTCCGAATCCTCCGAAATTTCCGGTTCCGTTGAGCCGTCTTCCGGTTGCTCATCTTCAGCGGATTCGGGATTTGAATCCTCCTCACCGGTTTGCTCGGCTTCGGTTTCTTCGCCGTTCTCGGTCGGATTTTCAGTTTCACTTTCTTCACTTTCTCCGGCTTTAAATTCATCTTCTTCATCTTCCGTTTTTAATTCAAAGCCGCTGATGAATGTATACGGCAAGCCGTAGCCGAAGGCAACGCCTGCGAGCGCCGAAACAACAGAATTGCCGGAGATCTGCTCATATAAAGGCAGCGAAGAAACCATCGACGCCAAGATAATGTACAGAGAAGGCAGCAAAACGAGAATCAGCGAGGAAGCGCTGAAGCGGAAAATTTGTTTGCCGTCGCCCACTCTTGTGGCATAAAACAAAAACAGACCGAACAAAACAAAGATAAGAGCGCCCACAACCGCATTCCACGGGCTTGCAAGAGTTAATGCAAGCTCTGAGAAGAAATACCCGCACACAACAAACGCAATAATAAGGAAAGCGGAAAAAAGCAGGTTAAGCTTTTCGGTTTTATTGGACTTTTTCATAAGACAAACCTCCGAAATTACATATCATATTTATTTTTATTTTAAAAAGCTTATGTGACAGAAATTTGACGGCTTTTAACTATGTGTGTGTAAATTTATTTTGCTTTTGCGGTAATGCACACCCAGCCGTTTTCGGGATATATACCGGTGACTTCAAAATCGTCCTTTACAGCTTCAAGCACATCCGACTGTCTAACGTCTATAATTCCGCTCATTATATACACGCCGTCGGGCTTTAAAAACCTTTTAACATCCTTTGAAAGCAAGATTACGGCGTCTGCGACAATATTGGCGGCTATAACGTCATAGCTGCCATCGACTTGGTCGGTCAAGTTGCCGCAGACAGCCTTGAATCGCTCCGAAACTCCGTTAAGCGCGGCGTTTTCGTTTGCAACTTTCACCGCGGTTGAATCAATATCAACGCCGAAAGCGCTTCCCGCGCCGAGCAGGAGTGACGCCACGGCAAGAATTCCGCTGCCGCAGCCGACGTCAAGCATACTGCATCCGGGAGTTATACAGCGTTCAAGCATTTTCAGGCATAAACGTGTTGTTTCATGCCCGCCGGTTCCGAAAGCAAGCCCCGGATCAATATTTATAACCGTCCTGCCGCCCGCGTCGTAATTTTCGCGCCATGTTGGGCGGATAAGCAGCTTTTCGCCGACGGGGAGCGGATTAAAATACTGCCGCCAGTTATTCAGCCAGTCCTCTTCCTGGCAGCTTGCCGCGTTTATTGAATGTTCTATGCCCTCCGCGCGGTAACGCTCGGAAAGAAACGCGGCCGCTTCCGCGGGATTTTCCTCAGGACTTATATAAACGTGTACAAGCGCCTTGGTTCTGTCCTTTGCAAGGAGCTGTTCGTCTATCAAGTCTATATGAGCTATTTGGCGAACCTGCTCCTCAAGGGCGGTGTAGTCCTCAATATATATGCCGTACCGCGCCACCATATGAGCTATATTGCCCGCTTTGTCCACGTCTTCCGGTTTTACTGTAACAGTGATTTCCGTCCATTCCATATTACTGCTCCGGTCTGTAAATTAATCGTCAAAAAAGGTCTTGAGCTTTTCAAAAAAGCTCCTGCGTTTTCCGTAGTTTTTGTCGCCGGTTTCGCCCTCAAACTGACGGATAATATCCTTTTGCTTTTGCGTAAGATTTTTGGGAACCTCAATAATAACTCTGACGTACTGGTCGCCTATGCCCCTGCCGCCGAGGCGCTGAATTCCCTTGCCCTTAAGCTTAAAAACATCTCCGGGCTGGGTTCCCTCGTGCAGGCTGTAGCTGACCTTGCCGTAAAGTGTGGGGACGGTAATTTCGGCACCCAGCGCCGCCTGCGCGAAAGTGATGGGAATCTCGCACCAAACGTCGTCTCCGCGGCGCTCGAATATAGGGTGCGGACGCACCTTTACATAAACGTGCAAGTCGCCGGACGGTCCGCCGTTTGTCCCGCTGTTTCCTCTGCCGGAAACGTTAAGCACCTGATCGCTGTTTATTCCCGCCGGGATGCTAACCTCCACTGTTCTGTTGGTTCTGACCTTCCCCGTGCCGTTGCACTTGCGGCACGGATTGTCTACAATCTTGCCCTTACCGCGGCAGGTATCGCAGGTTCTGCTGGTTTGAACCGTTCCGAAAGGAGTTCGCTGGTTTATAACAACCTGCCCGCTGCCTCCGCATGTATGACAGGTTTTCGGCGAGGTTCCTTTTTGCGCGCCCGTACCGCCGCAATCCTCACAATTGGAAACATTTTGATAGTTTACGCTTTTTCTGCAGCCCTTTGCCGCTTCTTCAAATGTTACGGTAACGGCGGTCTCAACATCCGAACCCCGACGCGGTGCGTTCGGATTGGCGCTTCTTCTGCCGCCGAAGCCGCCGAAGCCGCCGAACACGCTGTTGAAAATATCGCCTAAATCTATGTCTTGACCAAACGGACTTCCTCCGGCGGCGCCTGCGCCGAAATTCGGATCTACTCCGGCGTGACCGAACTGGTCGTAGCGGGCGCGTTTGCCGCTGTCGGAAAGAACCTCGTAAGCCTCGTTGATTTCCTTGAATTTTGCCTCTGCCTCTTTATCGCCCGGATGCAGGTCGGGGTGGTACAGCTTTGCCTGCTTGCGATACGCTTTTTTTATTTCGTCTTCGGACGCCCCCTTCTGCACGCCGAGTACTTCATAAAAATCTCTTTTATCTGCCAAAATCCATCACCCTTGATTTAACCTAAAACTTATGCGATGACGACCCGCCTGAGATTCGGCGGGAAACATTCGTTATTTCAGTCGGAGCAGCACGTAAATCAAAAACCAATGCAGGCTTTCTCGGCGCTCCGATTAAACCGCGGTAAAGGCGGCAGGAGTCTGCCGCCTTTACCGCCTAAGTCCGGGCGGCTGTTTTCCGCCCGCCTAAGCCGATTATTATTTGTTGTTATTGTCAACGTCGGTAAAGTCCGCGTCGTAAACATTTCCGTCGGTGCCGGATGCGTTCTGCGCGCCTCCCATATCGGGGCCGGGCTGCGCCGCACCCTGCTGCGGAGCCGCCTGCTGATACAGCTTTGCCGAAACATCGTAGAGCTTCTTCTGCAAATCCTCCTTGGCACTGTCAATAAAGGATTTGTCGTTCTTGGATATTGCGTCCTTAAGAGCCTGAATCTTCGTTTCGAGCTCGGACTTATCGGCAGCGGGGATTTTGTCCGCTCCGTCGTTTATGAGCTTTTCAGCCTGATAGACCATATTTTCGGCTTCGTTTTTAGCGTCGATTTCTTCTCTGCGCTTTTTATCCTCGGCGGCATAGCGTTCAGCTTCTTTAACCGCTTTATCGATGTCTTCCTTAGACATATTTGAAGACGAAGAAATTGTAATCTTCTGCTCCGCTCCTGTACCGAGATCCTTAGCCGAAACGTTTACAATGCCGTTTGCGTCTATATCAAAAGTAACCTCAATCTGCGGGACGCCCCTCATTGCGGGCGCAATGCCCGTAAGAGCAAACAGTCCGAGCTGCTTATTGTCCCTTGCAAACTCTCTTTCACCCTGCAATACGTTGATTTCAACCTGAGTCTGATTGTCCGTGGCTGTGGAGAAAATCTGGCTCTTTTTGGTGGGTATGGTTGTATTTCTGTCTATGATTTTTGTCATAACGCCGCCCATTGTTTCAACGCCGAGCGACAGGGGAGTAACATCGAGCAGGAGCAAGCCCTCTACCTCGCCGCCGAGGACGCCGCCCTGAATAGCCGCGCCGATGGCAACGCATTCGTCGGGGTTAATACCCTTAAACGGCTCCTTGCCTATAAACTTTTTAACGGCGTCCTGAACAGCGGGAATTCTTGAAGAACCGCCGACCATAAGAACCTTGTCGATTTCTCCTATGCTCAGCCCGCTGTCCTGCAAAGCCCTTTTCACCGGACCCATTGTGCTTTCAACAAGATCCGCGGTAAGCTCGTTGAATTTGGCGCGGGTGAGAGTGAGGTCAAGGTGCTTAGGACCTGTAGCGTCAGCCGTAATAAACGGCAGATTAATGTTTGCCGAGGTTATGCCGGAAAGATCTATCTTAGCCTTTTCGGCCGATTCCTTAAGCCTTTGCATTGCCATTTTGTCGGCGCTTAAATCAACGCCCGTTTCAGCTTTAAAGGAAGAAACCATCCAATTAATGATTCTCTGGTCAAAGTCGTCGCCGCCGAGACGGTTGTTGCCCGCCGTTGCAAGTACCTCTTGAACGCCGTCGCCCATTTCGATGATTGAAACATCGAAGGTGCCGCCGCCGAGGTCATAAACCATAACCTTCTGATCCTTTTCCTTATCTACGCCGTAAGAGAGGGCTGCCGCAGTGGGCTCGTTGATGATTCTTTTTACATCAAGACCCGCAATTTTGCCGGCGTCCTTGGTTGCCTGACGCTGAGCATCCGTAAAATACGCCGGAACCGTGATAACGGCCTGCGTTACCTTTTCGCCGAGGTAAGCCTCGGCGTCCGCTTTAAGCTTTTGCAGAATCATAGCGGAAATCTCCTGAGGAGTATATGATTTGCCGTCTATGGTTACCTTATAAGCGGAACCCATTTCTCTTTTAATTGACGAAACCGTCCTGTCGGGGTTGGTAACCGCCTGACGCTTTGCCACCTGTCCTACCATTCTTTCGCCTGTCTTTGAAAAAGCAACAACCGACGGTGTGGTTCTTGCGCCCTCGGCGTTTGCAATAACTACGGGCTCGCCGCCTTCAATAACCGCAACGCAAGAGTTCGTTGTTCCCAAATCTATACCTATTGTCTTTGCCATAATAAATTCCTCCCTATAAATTTACAAAAAATTGTTTTTGAATTTTCTCGGTAATTTTTTAATATATGTCAAACGGCCTTAGCCGCAGTTGGCAACCTGCACCATGGCGTGCCTTATAACTCTGTCGCCTATTTTGTAGCCCTTTTGGAACACCTGAGAAATGCAGTTCTCGCCGAGCTGTTCGCTTTCGATTTTTGAAATCGCGTTATGAAGCTCCGGGCTGAATTCCTCGCCTACCTCGCCGAAAGACTCTATTTTGAGCTTCGCAAGCGACGCGGCAAACTGACTGCGCACAAGCTCCAAGCCCTTTAAAAACTGCTCGGGCGCGTCCTTTGAGCTTTGTATCGCCATATCAAGACTGTCTGCAACGGGCAGCATTTCGGCAACGGCTCTTGAGGTCGC
>CAZXCG010000011.1:0-1299 GCA_964639205.1 uncultured Eubacteriales bacterium | reverse complement strand
CTGAGGCTGCGCGTCGGTCCGCTGCACGGTTTCTTCGGGTTCGGGATTTACATTCTGTTTCTTTTTGCCCATTTTTCCATCTCCTGATAAAATCAATCTTCGGTAATAAGCTCGTCAATAAGCTTTGAGCTAACCTCTGCTGTATATTCAACAAGCGCAATAAGCGCGGAATAGTCGATTCTTTTAGGTCCGAGCGCCGCAATTACGCCGGCCTTGCTTCCGGACACTTCATAACGCGACATAACAACCGAAATGCAGGAAAGCTCGCGGATTCCCGTTTCCGTACCGATAAGCACCGTGCTGTCCCGGCACTTATCCATAAGGAACCTTGCCGCCTTGCCTCCGTTTAAAAAACGAAGAACGTTTATGCCGCTTTCAAGTCCGAGCTCAGGCATATACAGTAAATTTATTCTGCCGTTAATTTCCACACTGCTTACCGCAGCGGAGCTTGCAAGCTCCTGTATTACCGAAAGCACGTTGGGCATAAACAGCGCAAGCTCTCCGAAAGAGGCGGCGAGCGTCTGTATAAACGGCTGGGTAAGCTCAATGAGGGGAAGCCCCGAAAGCTGCTTGTTAAGCGCATTATCAAAAACACGGAGCATTTCCGGAGTTATGACGAACTCGCACCTGAAAAGACCGGTTTTAACCATGCCTGTTGAGGTGACAAGCACCGCCATGGCAGTGTGCCTGCCGATAGGAATGAAGCTTACCTTATGCACGCGCGCGCTCCTGCCGTCGGGCGTTGTTGAAAGCGCTACCGCCGAGGTTACCTCGGCAATTAACTCGGAAGCTGTTTTCAGGATACTTTCGGGCGATTCCGGATTATTGCCCATCTGTGCCGAAATCCGTTCCTTTGCCGACCGGGAAAGCTTCTTGCTTTTTAAAAGATTATCAACGTAATAGCGGTAGCCTGCGTCGGTGGGAATTCTCCCCGCGGAGGTGTGCGGCTGCGCAAGGAAGCCGTTAGCCGTAAGCTCCGCAAGCTCGTTGCGGATTGTGGCGGAGGAAATGTTCATTTCAAACTCAGCCTGTAAAGCTTTGGAGCCGACAGGCTCGCCGGTTAAAATGTAGCTTTCCACAACAGCCGCCAAGATTATTTCTTTTCTGGAAGCTAAGCGCATATTGCTCACCTTGATTCGCAGCAAAGTCCACCGCCCGCAATCCGGGAGCGCCGGACTTGTTTTAGCACTCTCAGTGTTAGAGTGCTAACTTAATTATACTGTACCATTATATTCCGGTTTTGTCAAGGCTTTTCAAAAAATTTTCAAAATTTTCACATTTTATTAAAGCAGAAGTCGG
>CAZXCG010000010.1:5779-44955 GCA_964639205.1 uncultured Eubacteriales bacterium | reverse complement strand
AAATCAAATATAAATATCGCATTTATCGCATTTTTCTTTAAATCCGGGCAACGCTCCGACAAGCTCCCCGCTGAAGTAGTTTCCAAACGCCCCGTCTCCTAATCGGCGGGGGACATCTTTGCCTAAGTTATATTTATCAATCCCTTTCCAATACCTTAGGCGGCTTGGAGGATAAATTTTTAAAAAAATATTGACAAAACAAAAAAAGCATATTATAATACGAGATGTTCCGGCAACAAACGGAAGTCTGCGGATGTAGCTCATCCGGTAGAGCGCCACCTTGCCAAGGTGGAGGTAGCGAGTTCGAGCCTCGTCATCCGCTCCAGCTTATGCTGAACCTGATTTGTTCAAGGGTTCGGCATTTTTATTTTCTTATTTATATTTTCTGCTCTTAATATGCGGACATAGTTCATTGGTAGAACATCAGCTTCCCAAGCTGAGGAGGCGGGTTCGATTCCCGTTGTCCGCTCCAACAAAGGCGGTCTCTCGGGTAAAAAACGGGACCGCTTTTTTGTTTTGAAATTTGCCGCGTTAAAGCAATGCGGCGGCTCTCCTTGTACAAATTACAGCTTGAGATACATAAAATACTTACCGGCAAAATATAATTTAATACATTTAAACATAATACCGGAGGTAGGTTTATGAAGGCTTTAAAAATATCGTTTCCGTCCGGCAGAAAATATTTGAAAGCTCTCCTGCTCGGCATTATTGCGGGCGCGCTTATAACGGCGGTTCTGCTTGCCGTCTGTGCGGTGATTCTGTCTAAAGCAGGGTTTCTGCCGACGGATTATCTTTGGATAGCAATAGCGTTAATTCTCTTTTCCGGCAGTTTTTGCGGAGGCTACGTAAGCGCAAGGATATATAGAGCCAAAGGGCTGCTGCTCGGCATTATTGCCGGACTTACACTGTTTTTAATACTTACATTAAGCGGCGCTGCAAGTTCGGCAGGAAAGATAAGCGTATTTTCGCTTTATAAGGCGCTTGCTCTTACCGCCGGCGGCGCAGTCGGAGGAATTATAGGAGTGAACAAGAGCGACCGCATAAAAATTAAATAGTATTATTTAAAATACATAAAAACCTGACATTTCAGCATTCCGTTATAAAGCTTACGGCGCTTGTCGGCCTTTTTGCCGAAGCATTTTTCAAAATCATCGTCCGGGCTTATTACAGTATAGCTCCATCCTTCGGTGCGGATGAACCTTTCGCCCATTATTCCGTAAAGGCTTTCGGCGGTTTCGACGTCGAGCATCCGTTCGCCGTACGGAGGATTTGTTATTACGGAGGCGCGCTCGAATTTTTGTTCAAAGCGGCTAATATCGCGTTCTTCAAATATAAGCTTATCCAAAACGCCCGCTTTTGCGGCGTTTCCTTTTGCCGTTTCAAGCGACAAAGCGTCTATATCATAGCCGAAGCCTTGAAAGTCACATTCACGCTTTTCAAGCGAACGCGCTGCTTCGCGCTCATCCTTCCACAGTGCCGGCGGGATCTGCTCCCATTGCTCCGCTGCAAATGGGCGGTTTATACCCGGAGCTATGCGCATAGCCTTTAGCGCCGATTCAATGAGAATTGTGCCGCTGCCGCACATAGGATCTATAACCGTGTGGTTCGGGCGCACATGGGCAAGCTCAGCCATGGCTGCGGCGAGCGTTTCCTTTATTGGCGCGGCGTTTGCCTCGGCGCGGTAACCGCGCTTGTGCAGCCCCGCTCCGCTGGTGTCGAGCATTATGCTCACCTTATCTTTTAATATTAAAAACTGTACCTGATGCACTGCGCCCGTTTCTTCAAACCAGTCTGTGCGGTAGCTCAGTTTCAGCCTTTGCGCAATTGCTTTTTTTATAATTTTCTGACAGCTCGGTATGCTGAAAAGCTTTGAGCTGAGACTTCTGCCGCGAACAGGGAATGAATCTTTTTTTGCAAGATAACATTCCCACGGTATTTTTTTGACCGCTTCAAACAACTCTTCAAAGTTTTTCGCCTCAAATTCCGAAAGAAGAAGCAGAATTCTTTCCGCGCAGCGTGAACCTATGTTGGCGCGCGCCATTGCATTGTACCCTCCGCCGAACAATACACGGCCGTTTTGGGCAGAGACATTCTCAATGCCCATAAACTTCAGCTCGTTTGCTACAATACCCTCCACGCCGAAAAGGCATGGAGCGCAAAATACAAGGTCTTTCATAAGCACCTCTTTACAGGCGCATAATTTTGGGTAGCAGAAAAGCCTTCTGCTACCCAAAGCCTGTTAAAATATTTTAATAGATAATGTTTTATTCGACGGAATTCGGCTCCAAAAGACCGTAGGATCCGTCGGCACGGAGATAAACGACGTTTACCTCGTTGGTATCGGCGTTTGTAAACATATAAAAGCTGTGATTTACCATATTCATTTCAAGAATAGCCTCATCGACGGAAATAGGCTTAATCGGAATTTGCTTATGGCGCACAATACGAAATTCGCTTTCCTCCTCCCCGTCATCGTCAATTTCTGTCGGAGCGGCAAACAAATCTTCAATAGACGCGGATTTAATTTTTTTACTCAGCCTGGTCTTGTTTTTGCGAAGCTGTCTTGCAAGAATATCAACTACCTTATCCAAAGCGTCGTTCATTTCCGCCTGAGTATTCTCGGCACGGTAAACCATACCGTTGTCTTTGATTGTCAGCTCGACGGTCTGCCGGTTTTTCTCAAGAGTTACAACAACCGCCGCCGAAGCGTCGTCCGAAAACACGCGCTCAAGCTTTTTAAGCTTCTTTTCAACGCGGTCTTTAAAGTTGTCTCTGATTGTTACTTTTCTGGCTGTGTAGGTAATATTCATGGTTTTTCCTCCTCTTTAAAAAGCCTTATCTTCGGCCATTACCTCTGCGGCTGTAGCCGCGGCCTTCGTTGGCGTTTTTAAGGTCCGACATTCTGTCTTCGCTTGATTGCTTAAATTTTGACATCATATCCTCGAAGCTTGCGGGAGTATCCTTGCGCTGCTGCGACTGCCACTCAAAATTCCCGGGCGAGGTTACGGGCGGCGGCGGAGTATGAGGCTTGCGCTGGAATTTTGAGGGCTTTTTTTGCTCGGACGCTTGTTTTATAGACAGACCGATCTTGCCCTTTTCACCAACGGAAAGAACTTTTACCTTTACCTGCTGACCTTCTTTTACAAAGTCGCGGATTTCTTTGACGAAAGTCGAAGCCACCTCGGAAATATGTACCATACCCGTGCTTCCGTCCGGCAAGTCGACAAAAGCGCCGAAGCTCGTAATTCCGGAAACCTTTCCGTCTACTATCATTCCTACTTCAAGTGACATAAAAACAGCTACTCCTTAAAATTTATTAATCGGCGCTTAATCGCCCGCAATATTTACAAATACTCTTTCGCCCTGCTTTATGTAGTCAAGATCTTGCCTTGCAATTTGCTCCATATACTCTTTGCTTTCTTCATCCGTATAGTTTTGGACTTCCTTAATATCGTCATTTTTTATTTCCTGAATCTGAAGCTGGCGGGTGAGCTCTTCAAGCTCGGCTTTTTTCTGCGATACCTGTATTGATTGGGAAACAATGGTAAAGGCGGAATAAGCAAGAAACACAAATGTTACCGCGACAAGCAACAGCTTAGCGGGGCTTCTTTGCTTCTTTTTTTTCTCCTTTTTGACCTCTTGCATTTTTAACAACTTCTTTTTTGTTTTTCTTCATTATATTATACAACATTTTATTTAAATTTTTCAATAGATTTTCAGCGATTAATTTTACTTTTAAGAGGAATTTTTTCGATTTTTCCAAAATACTTTCAATGCAAACGCGGTAAAACACGCCGCAAAGACTGCCCAGAGTAAAACGCGCCGCAAAAAAACCGAACGCCTCGCAAAACAAGAGCGAGGCTCGCAGACGTCCGTCGGTATAGGCGCAGAAAAAAAAGAACGACGCGATACCGAACGCAATAACCGTCAGTGCGTCTGTTACCGCGGTAAACAATCTGCGCGATATAATTTTGCGTATTAGATTGACCGCCTCATATATACAATCCAGACACACTCCCAGCATAAAGAAACGCAGGTGCAACAGGCTATATCCCACCTTACTTCACTCTTTACTTAAAGATTTTTGAAAACATACCCTTTGTGCTTGCGGAAGCAGTATATTGAAGTGAGTTTATACTGCCTTCCACGGCAACATCGCCTTTTTCCAAAGAAAGGCGGCTGATTTGCAGCCCGCCGCCCTTAATTACAATGCCGCCAAGCTCGCTTTTGAGGGTAACCGTCTGCTCGTCGAATCCTGTTACGTCAGTTATGCCGGTAAAAGCTATGCTCTTCCTGTTTTCTATGTAAACCGTATGATTCATTGTTTGCTGCTCTGCCATTATAATTACCGCCTTTCAAAATCCGCTGCCTTTAATTATATGGCAAAGTCAGGCCGAATATAACTTGAGCGCAGACGTTTCCCCGACTCCGAGGCGGGGAAACGCTCATTTAGCAATATACATAGCGCCGGCGTCCTCTTTTTTAGCGTATTCATTTATGCTTGTTACCTCAACGCGTATTTTCCTTGTACCCAAGGTAATTTCGATTATATCTCCTATCTTTACATCATATGAAGCTCGCGCAATTTTGGAATTTACCGTAACCTTTCCGGCGTCGCACGCTTCGTTTGCGATTGTTCTGCGTTTTATCAAACGCGAAACCTTTAAATATTTATCGAGCCGCATAATAAAATAACCTCTCTTTAATTAGAATCGGAGCATCACTGTAAATATAAAATACAAAATCGGCCGGTGAAACAAATATATTCAATAAGGAGCTTTGCCCCGTCATTCAACGTGGCAAAAGGCAGCGTTAGCCGCCCGAGAAATCAGTGGGGGATTGTATCTCACACTGATTTCGAAAATGGAAACCGCCGCCTTAAAGGCGGGGACCATCTTTACCTAAGCTATAACCGAAAAGCCCCGAATCACGTCTATAAAATGATAGCGTACTCTACGCACAGACGAACCGCCGCCGGTATCTCCTCTTTCACTCATTAAAAGCCCTTTTAAAAGCAAAAAGACGCTTCAGGCACGCTGAAGCATCTCTGCCGTATAAAAATATTATCACTTATTCACTGCATCTTTGAAGGCCTTGCCTGCTTTAAAAGCCGGAGCTTTAGAGGCGGGAATATTTATTTGTTCGCCCGTTCTCGGGTTACAGCCTACTCTTGCTACCTTTGAGCGGCGCTCGAAAGTACCGAAGCCTACAATCTGAACCTTATCGCCGTTCTTTACGGTTTCTTCAATAATTTCAATTACAGCGGCAACAGCCTTTTCCGCGTCTTTCTTTGTAATCTGACCCTTTTCGGCAACAGCAGCAATCAATTCTGTTTTGTTCATTTTAAAATCCTCCGTTAGTTTTTAGTTTATATTTATATATCAATTTAATTAATTGACTTTTTATTGAGCTTCCGAAATTGCCTTCGCCTTGTCCCATAATACGTCAAGAGCTTCAATCCCCGCGGTTTTCAAATCTATATTATTTTCGCCGGCAAGCTGTTCGACTATTCTGAATCGGGCGGAAAATTTATCGCAGGCATCGTAAAGAGCCCTTTCGGAATCAACCTTTAAAAAGCGAGCTACATTTACAACCGAAAAAAGCAAATCCCCGAGCTCTTCCTCCTGATTTTCGGCGTTACCGGAGGATATGGCGTCTTTAAGCTCCGAAATCTCCTCATAAACCTTTTCCAGCGCGCCTTCGGCATTGTCCCAATCAAAGCCGACCTTAGCCGCCTTTTGCTGTATTTTTTGACTGCGCATAAGCGAAGGGAGACTTTTCGCAACGCTGTCTATAGCGTCCGCCTGTGTTTTTTGGGATTTTGTGCTCATTTTTATGGCGTCCCAATTTTGAAGAACCTTTTCGGTCGTATCGGCTGAAACATTTGAAAAAACATGCGGATGACGGACGATAAGCTTTTTGCAAATTCCGTCGCATACATCGTTAATATCGAAGCTTTGTTCTTCCTCGCTTAGCCTTGCGTGAAAAACCACCTGAAGCAGTACGTCGCCCAATTCCTCACAGAGCAAATCGGGATTATCCGAATCTATAGCCTCAATAGCCTCGTATGTTTCCTCTATAAAATTTTGCCTTATGGATTTATGCGTCTGTTCTCTGTCCCACGGGCAGCCGTTGTCGGAACGGAGGAGCTCCATGATTCTGACTAAATCCTCAAAATTATAATTCGATTTTTCCTCAAAAAACACGGGAAAATACCTCTTTTCCTGAGCGCGCCGTAAAAAAGACGTTGCTTGTATTTTAACCCAAAAGTCTCAGTTTTGCAAGGGCTTTTGACAATTTTTCGCCCTTGGGAAGCATTTTTATTTCATTGTCCGAAAAAGCCCTTAAAAGTAACAAAAAAATTATATAAATTACACCAGCGCATATAATTGCGGCGACTGTCGAAAGTCTGAACGGCATATTTTTTTGGAAAAGACCTGAAAATACATATGCGCTGCCCGCGCAGGCAGCGGCGGCAATCAGCGGCTTTACAAGCGCTTTTGTGAGGTTGAATCTTACACCGGAATATTTATAAAGGCAGTAGACGGCGACTATGCACACGAAGAGATAAGCTATAAAGCTCCCCACCGCTGCCCCTACAACGTTGATTGAAACAATACTTACAAACAAATAGTTAAGACCAATCTTCAGCAGCATTGCGACTGAGTATATTTTAAGGGGAATATTGACCTTGCCTATTGCCTGAAGCATACTGCACAGAGGAGTACTGCAGGCCATAAATATAACGCCTATTCCCATAACGCGCAGAATTCCCGCTCCGAAAACAGCAATATTTCCGCTGTAGAACAGGCTTACTATCTGATACGGTATCGCAAACATACCCAATCCTGTCGGCAAAGTAAATACGGTGGTAATTTTAAGCACGGCCTCAATCGATGTTTTAAGCTCGCGCTTGTCGCCCCTGGCAAAGGCTGCGGTTACATTTGGAAGCGCGGCAGTACCGAACACCTGCGTAACCGAGGTGACTATCTGCATAATGGTAAGGCAGTTGCTGTACACACCGAAAAGGTATGTATGAATTAATATTTCTTCGTCGTTAATAAGCCCGTCCAGTTCGCCGTTGTACTGTGCAAGCAGCTCGGCGGGCTTTGTTTCCGCCAACCCGAGAAGAACCCTCTGCACCATTACCGTATCTATGGTAGAAGCAATACTCATTATAAGCGAGCAGGCTCCTATAGGTATTGCGGTTCTCAAGAGTCTGTTAAAAGTTTCCCGTTTGCTGCGCGCCTCAAGTGAATTTTCGATACATTCGCTCGGTATTGCGCCCTTAGAAAGCCTGTATCGTATATACAAAAAGCAGAATGACAGCAAGCTGCCGAGCGTAATGCCCATAATCGCGCCCGAAGCGGAAAATGACAGCAGCGTATACATGGCGTCCTGCTCTGTTGAAAATGTAAGTCCGAATACGGTACCCGAGTTCTCGTACTGCCCTATTCCGAGCTTCATAATAAGATACGAAAGACCCAACCCGATGAAAAGCTTCGAGCAAGCCTCTATAACCTCGGATATTGCAGTCGGCACCATATCGCGCAGACCTTCAAAATATCCCCTGTAAGTGGACACAAGACAGGCAAATAAAATCATCGGTGAAAGCGTAAGCACGGGATAAAGTGCATACGGCTGATCTATGATTTTAACAAAAATAAAGCTTCCGAAAAACATAATCAGGAAGCAAGCGGGACCCATTATTGCAAAAAAGCGTTTTGAAACCCGATGAATAACGTCTACATCTTTATAACGGTTTTTCGCCGTGCTTTCGGAAATAAGGCGGGCAACCGCCGCCGGGAATCCCGCCGTTGCCAAAGTAAACAGCGGAACGTAAAGCTCGTATGCATTGCTGAAAAGCCCCGTCCCGATACCGGCAAAATCATCGCCGAAGCTGCCGTAAATATTGGCAAGCATTACCTTGTAAACCATACCGCACAGCTTAACGGCAACCATGCTCAAGGTTAGGATAAACGAGCCTTTCAAAAAGGACTGAGCGGTATTCTGAACGCCGGCTCTTCCTTTTCCACTTTCGTGCCTTGGCTTATACAAAAAATCACCTGTTCTGTCAAATATTTAAATTGCTGCGTGCACAGGGACGCCGGCTCCTCGGAATTTCAGCGGGAGGATTGCAACTCCCGCTGAAATTCCGAACCGAAACCCGCCGCCTTGGAAGCAAAAGCGTCCGCGCTTAGGTTGTCAAACGGAAACAACGTTAAGCGCCGCGCAAAGCTGTGAAAATCAGAGCCGCGTTTAACGGGTTTAAAAATTGATTGACCTGTTTGCTCCGTTTACCGGGATTTTTCATCGCAGTTTTCGTCCGACTCCGAATTATTTCCGGCGGGCTTGTTAGCCTTGCCGCCGCAGCGGTTTTTTGCTTCGGAAGCTAAATTGTTGATACTTTCAAGCTGTACATAAAGCGCGTCAAGCTCTTCAATTTCGGAGGATAAAGAGGAAATTTCAAAGCCCTCGGTTTTCATTCCCTCATAAACCGCTTTTCCGAATTCCGTAAGCTTCTTTTTTATTTCATTCTTCACTCCCGCAGCATCACAGCTGAGCTTTGAAGCGTCGTAAACATTGCCCGCTTTCTCGCCCACAACATATGCGGCATTCTTTATATTGGCTGCAAAATCATCAAAAAAGCCCATTGTATTTTCTCCTTTTCAAATTAAATTTCTGTATTAAATGCCTTTAATTAATGTTTACAGGTTTTAACGGTACACATTCAATAAGGGGCTTTGCCCCTCCATTATTTTAAATCGGAGCGGCGCTCCGGCAAACCCGCCCGTAACGGAGCTTGCGGCAAATTGCAGCGTGCGCCGGGAACGTCGGCTTGTCAGTGCTTCGGCAGGAGATTACAATACCGCTGAAATTCCGAAACCTAACTCGCCGCCCTATAAACAGGGGGGACACCGGCGCTCGGGCTATACTTGCTAATTCTTAGATAATATAACATAGCAACTCAAATGTCAACCGGTTAAAAGTATTTTTCATAAAATTTTCGGATTTCGGCTTTTCTGTTGAGCATTTCTTCGAAGCCGTTATTATATTCATATGGATATTTATAATTAAATATACGCTCCAGCCGTTCTCCGCCGTACTGCCTAAGCTTGGTAACGGCGCCGGCGCCGCAAGCGAGTACGGTATGGGTTTCGTCCATAACGTATACGTTATACAAGCCCTCGAAGCCGCGCTTGGCCCAGCCGACATTTTCAAGATTGCCGACCATGCGGCTTTGGCGGTAAAGATAATAAGGCTGATAGCCTCTGCCGGAAAGAGCGCCGCAGCAGTAGCTGAGCATTGCGCAGGCTCGCTGTGCGTCCTCTGAGTAAACGTGCAGCCCCTGTCCGGTTAAAAACGAGCTTTTTTTCATTGAAAGCGTGTGCACCGTAACGCTTTCCGGGTCAAGCTCGCAAATACATTCAACGGTATTTTTAAAGCTTTCCACCGTATCGGCAGGCAAGCCGGCGATAATATCGGTATTTATATGCTTAAAACCAAGGCTGCGTGCAAGCAGAAAAGCCTCGCGCGACTGCCGAGAAGTGTGTCTGCGCCCTATTTCGGCGAGGACGGCGTCGTTCATAGTTTGGGGATTTATACTTATGCGGTTCACTCCGTTTTCGAGCAAAACCTCCAGTTTTTCACCCGTTACGGTATCCGGTCTGCCGGCTTCAACCGTAAACTCGCGGCAAACGGATAAATCAAAATTTTTGCAAACGGCGGACAATACTTGTGACAGCTGTCCCGCGCTCAGGGCGGTGGGTGTTCCCCCGCCCACATAAACGGTTTCGAGCTTGAGGCCGAGGGAGCTTGCTATCTGAGCTGTGCAGGCGATTTCCCTGCACAACAGCTCCGTATACGGCTGCATGAGATGCTTTGCCTTTTCAACCGATTGCGAAACAAAGGAACAGTACGAGCAGCGGCTCGGGCAAAAAGGAATTGAAATATAAAGACTGAAGGATTTTTCCCGCGAAAGCCCGATAAGCCGTTTTTCTGCGGCTTCCGTTAAAGCCGCAAGGGCGGTTTTTTCCGCTGAAACGAGCAGCTTTTCCTTGAAATAGCGCTGCGCTTCCTCCGTACCGAGATTTTCCCTCAGTCTGCGCATAAGCTTTATTGGGCGCACTCCGGTCAAAATTCCCCACGGAGGCGTAATCCCCGTGTATTTTTGCAAAAGTCCGTAAAGCAAAACCGCCATAAGCCGCTCGTTTTCGCTGTCGCTGTCAGCCGCGGCGGCGGTTGCTTCTTCTTCATATTCGCCGAAAAAAATCCTCACCGTGATATTTTTGCCCACACGGGAAAAAATAAACGGTTTTTCCATATGCTCGGGAATATCCCTTACGACCGTGATTTTTTCATTAGGGAAAAAAACTCTCGTCAGATTTTCCAGCTCATAGTGGAAAGTGTGATTGTCAATATATATCTTCATAACCGTTACTTCTCATATACGGATTTTCAGCGCGCTCGCAGTCAAGGGTTGTAATAGGTCCGTGTCCGGGAAAAACGCGGTAATCCCCTTCAAGAGCTTTAAGCCTTTCAAGAGAGCGGTACATACAGGAGATGCTTCCCGTAGCCATATCCGTTCTTCCTATGCTTTTGCAAAAAAGAGTATCCCCTGATATTATGCAGTCGTCAAAAATATAGCAGCCGCTGCCGACGGTGTGACCGGGCGTCTCCATAAAAGTAAGCCTCGTATTTCCGAGCATAATGCTTTCTCCTCCGCAAAGGGTAATGTCGGCTTTTATTTTATCAAGAGGCGCCCCGGATAAATAAACGGATAGATTCAGCGTGTTATCCGACAAAAAAGGTTCTTCCTTTTTACCGATAACCACCTGAGCCCGAGTCTCCCGCACAATTTCGTTAACTCCTCCTATATGGTCGTAATGACCGTGAGTAAGCAGAATAAAATCGGGATTTTTATTTTCAAGAGCTTTTCGGAGAGCCGGAGTATAAACGCCCGGATCGACAACCGCAGTCCTTCCGCTCTGCTCATCCGTAAGCAAATAGCAGTTTGTGCTTAACTGACCGACAGGAATACATTCTGTCTTTATCATTTTATCATCTCCCCGGAATTAAGTATAAGGGTAACGGGTCCGTCGTTTACAAGACTTACCCGCATATCCGCGCCGAAAACGCCCTGTGCAACGCGCGCGGCTCCGTTTTCTTTAAGTCTGCGGCAAAAATATTCATACAGCTCTTCGGCCTCCGGCGGCTTTGCCGCAGAGATAAAATTGGGTCTTCTGCCCTTTTTGCAGTCGGCGCAAAGCGTAAAATTGGATATTACAAGCACTTCTCCGCCCACATCGGCAAGGGGAAGATTCATTTTACCGTTTTCATCGGTAAAAATACGGAGCCCCGATATTTTATCTGCAAGTACGTCGGCGTCGCGCTTTGTGTCGCCGCAGGCAACGCCGAGCAAAAGCAAAAATCCCCTGCCAATCTGCGAAACGGTTTTTCCCTCAACCTCGACAGACGCGCTTTCCGCGCGTTGAAGCACAATATTCATATGAGCCTCCTTGTGACACTCTTTTTCGGATTTTAAGCGACAAACGCTTACTTTCGTGTTATGGATATAATTCCCTTAATGCTTTGGAGCTTTGAGGTTATTGCGTTTATGTGCTCGATCCCGTTTACATCGACGGTCGCTGTAATCAAGGCGGTGCCGTTGCCAATTTCGCGGGAATTAAGGCTGTGAATAAAAATATGCATAAGTGAAAGCTGTATTGTAACGTCTGCAAGGAAGCCGGTTCTGTCTACGCCGACTATTTCGAGCGTGCTTTGGAACGTTTCTTTCTTAAAGTCTTCCGCCCAATAGGCTTCTACCCAACGCTCCGGCTCGCTTGACAGAGCAATGTTTTTAGGAACATTTGTACAGGATTTTTTGTGAATTGAAACCCCGTACCCGCGCGTAATGTATCCTATTATATCGTCTCCGGGCAAAGCGTTGCAACAGCGCGAAAAACGAACCAGAACGTCTTCCATACCCTCGACTATTACCCCGGAGCTTACCTTCCTCTTTTTGGGAGCACTCTCAAGCTTTACGGCAGGCTTTTCCTCCTCGGTTTTGGGATAGCGGCGGACGTACTCCTCCCGTATACGCGGCAAAAGCTTCCAAAGCTGTATGCCGCCGTATCCTATAGAAGCGTAAAAATCGTCAATGGTGTTGCAGTGCTGGCGCTGGAGTATCTTTTCAAAAAACTCTTCCATATCCTTTTCGGGGATATGCATATTGTTTTTGCGAAGCTCCTTTTCAAGCTCAAGCCGCCCTTCGACAATGTTTTCCTCTCGGCGCTCGCGTTTAAACCATGTGCGTATTTTGCTTCGCGCTTCGGAGGTTTTAACGATTTTAAGCCAATCCCTTTTGGGACCGTTTTCCTCTTTTGAGGTTATTATTTCGATTATTTCTCCGTTTTTAACCTTATAGTCGATTGGAACTATGCGTTTGTCGGCCTTGGCTCCTATCATCCTGTTGCCAACTCCGGAATGGATGGCGTACGCAAAGTCAATAACCGTTGAACCGAGCGGAAGGTTGATAATATCCCCTCTCGGAGTAAAAACAAAAACCTCGTTTGGGTCAAGGTCGGTTTTGATGCTGCTGACAAGGTCGGTGGAATCCTCGGTGTCTATCTGATTTTCAATCATCTGCCGAATCCACTTCAGATGCTCGTCAAAGCTTGAATCCTTTTTATTTCCTTTAAGTCCGAGCTTGTATTTCCAGTGAGCGGCAATACCGTACTCGGCGGTATAGTGCATTTCCCAGGTGCGTATCTGAACTTCAAACGGGATACCGCGCTTATCGATAACCGTAGTATGCAGCGACTGGTACATATTCGGCTTTGGCATTGAAATATAATCCTTGAAGCGCCCGGGCAGGGGATTGAAAATGTCGTGGATTACGCCCAAAATGTTATAACAGTCGTTTACTGTATCCACAATAACTCTTACGGCATATATGTCGAAAATCTGGTCTATGGTTTTCCCTTGCATATATGTTTTGCGGTAAATACTGTGCACGCTTTTTATGCGGCTGCTTATATAAAGATTGGGTACGACCTGCTTTGCGCGGTCATAAATAGTGTTCTGAATGTCGTCAAGGAACTCTTTGCGCTCTTTGGCGGAAAGCTCAAGCTCATGCTCAATCTCCTGATAACCGACCGGATCAAGATAGCGTATAGACAGGTCTTCGAGCTCCTCTTTAACCGCCTTTATACCGAGGCGGTGCGCTATCGGCGCAAACACTTCCATATTTTCAAGCGCCTTATCGCGGCGCTTTTGCTCCGGCATACAGTTTATTGTGCGCATATTGTGCAGTCGGTCGGCAAGCTTAATGATTATAACGCGTATATCGTTTGACATTGCAATAAGCATTTTGCGTATATTTTCCGCCTGCTGCTCCTCACGGTTTGAAAAAGGAATTTTTGAAATTTTTGTTACGCCGTCAATAAGACCGGCTATCTCTTTGCCGAAACGCTTTGTTACCTCCTCGAGGGTAACGGGCGTATCCTCGACAACATCGTGCAGGAGAGCTGCAACAATCGACTCCGAGTCCATACCAAGCTCAACAAGAATACACGCAACCGACGTGGGATGAAGAATGTAAGGAACCCCGGAAACCCTCTTTTGATCCCCGTGAGATTCAAGGGCAAAATTGTAGGCGCGTTCAATCAGAGAAGTATCGTAGTTACCGTTGCTCTTTTTCATAAGCTCCGTAAGATCTTTATAATCGCGGTAATTTGCCACCTTATTCAACTTCATTTCTTAATCTCTCCTTCCCTTATTCTGCGTAAAATCGGGGCATCCGACAAATCAACCCTGCTTTCGGCAGGAAGCAGTGAAATTCGGAATGTATATAAATTCGAGAATATTTTTACCAGAGAAAGCTGCTGCATAGCGGTAAGTATGACCATTAGTTTCGCGTAAGAAATTTTATTTTCAAGCCGGCAGCACAAAATATCCGGCGAAAAGCAAAAGCCCGCGTTTTTTCGTAAAAAACGGTATACAAGGGCGAACTCATCGCGCTGCGGGGTAAGCAGCCTTACCTGCGCGGGGGTTATCCGCTCGTCCCTCATAAAAGATTCAAACAAAGTTTTGCCTTCGAGCATTGCGGTGTTGTCGGCTGCGGAAAGCTTTATTTCCTTTACTATTACCGAAAGACTGCGAACGGAGTTATATTTGCTTATTTCAAGTGCGACCGCCAAATCAAGGACGTCTCCCGCTATATAAGGAAAGCTTTTCTTTTCGGTAAAAAACAACAGAGCTTTTACGTTTTGATCCTCTCTTTGAAGTGTAAGCTGAAGATGCTTTCCGCCGCCCAGTTCGCTTACCGCCGAAAGCCTCATACCGTAAAGGCCGAACACAGGCGCCGGGTTCCCCGCGCCGAAAGGTTCAAGATATTTAATCTGCTCGGCCGCCGAGAGACTTAATCCCGCCGGATTAAGCTTGCAGTCTATTTCAAGTCGAGGATACGGCATATCGGTTTCACGGGCGTACTCATTTAATTTTTTTCGGAATTCAGAGATATTTTTACTCTTCAGACTTAAACCGACGGCCATTGGGTGACCGCCGCAGTGTTCAAGCAGAGATCGGCAGGAAAACACCGCGTCGCAAAGCGAAAATCCCGGCATACTTCTGCCGGAGCCCTTGGCATTGTCTCCGTTGCGGGTGATAATAATACAGGGCTTGCCGGTGAGCTCCTTGACGCGCGCAGCTACAATACCTATAACGCCCTGATGCCAGCCCTCGCCCTCTATAACGGTAACGCGGTCGAGCAAAAGCTCGGGATGAGCGGCAACTGAACCGTTAATTTCCGCAAGAATGTCCTTTTCTATAGCTTGTCTGCGGGAATTATCTTCTCCCAGCTTTTTGGCAATTTGCGCGGCGCTTTCTCTGTCGTCGGTCAGCAGCAGGTTTACGGATTTTTCGGAGGTTCCGAGCCTGCCGACCGCGTTTATCCTCGGCACAACCGTAAAGGAAAGCCTTCCGGCAGTCAGCGGCTTATTTAAAAGCCCCGATTCCTCAAGTATGGCAATTATGCCGGCGCGCTCGGTATGGAGCATATTGCTCAAGCCGCTTTTTACAAAAGCCCTGTTTTCCGACTTGAGGGTCACTATATCTCCGACGGTACCGATTGCAACAAGATCGGAGTAATTTTCAAGCAGGGTACAAACGTCGCAGTCCGATCCTTCCAGAGCCATTACAAGCTTAAATGCCACTCCGACGCCGGACAACTCCTTGAATCTGCTCGGGCAGTCCGGGCGGTGCATGTCAACCACAGCGGAGGCGGGAGGAAGAGATGTTCCTACCGTATGATGGTCTGTCACCACGGTATCTATTCCGAGAGAATTTGCATAAGCGATTTCTTCAATCGCGCTTATTCCGTTATCGACTGTAACAATAAGCGAAACGCCCTGAGCGTGCAGAAAATCCACGGCGCCTTTGTTCATACCGTATCCCTGTGTTTCTCTGTCGGGGATATAATACATAACGTTTGCGCCGACCGTGTTCAAATACGAATACAAAAGCGCGGTTGAGGTTACGCCGTCGGCGTCATAATCTCCGAAAACGCAGATTTTCTCAAATTTATCAACGGCTTTCCGTATGCGTTCGACGGCTTTATCCATATCTATAATGTCATCGGGAAAAGCGATCGCAGGCTTGTCGGACAAAAACTCCCGCACCTGCGGTTCTTCATTTATTCCTCTTGCGGACAACAGCATCGACAAAAAGGCCGGCAGACCGTACCTTTTTGACATCCGAACCGCTTCTTCCCTGTTAATTTTTGCAACACGCCATTCCTTCAATGCCGCCGCCCCCTTCTGCGTGTTATAGGTTATTCTCCGGCCGAAAGCCGTTCTGAAGCAAAAGCTCCTGCGCATGAGCAAGAGCCGTCGCCGTAATTTCTCTGCCGCCTATTATACGTGCAAGCTCGTGCTTGCGCTGTTCAAAATCAAGCCTACGGGCATTGGTAAAGGTTCTGCCGTCTTTAACCTTTTTTTCTATGAAAAAGTGAGCGTCGGCAAGCGCCGCTATCTGCGCCTGATGAGTTATGCACATAACCTGTCTGGACGCCGAAAGCTCCTTGAGCTTCAAGCCTACCTTTAACGCTGCCGAGCCGGATATTCCCGCGTCTACCTCGTCGAATATCATTGCCGTGAGCGTTTCGCTTTCGGAAAGCACGTTTTTTACGGCAAGCATAATTCTTGAGAGCTCGCCGCCGGAGGCAATTTTTGAAACGGGTCCGGGCTGTTCGCCGCAGTTTGCGGAAATCAGGAATTCCACCTTATCCCTGCCCTTTGGACCAAGCGCTGTTTGAGTTATTGAAACCGTAAATTCCACATTAGGCATATCCAAAAAGGCAAGCTCGGCTTTGACCTGCTTTTCAAACTGCCGGGCGGTTTTATGCCTTTGCTCGCTGAGCCTTTGAGCAAGATAATCGGTTCGGCTTTTTGCATTGTTGTATTCAGAGGTCAGCATTTCGCGGTTTTCGTCGTAATGTTCAATTTCCGAAAGCTCCGCGCGCGCTTTGTCAAGAAATTTCAGCATATCGGAAACCGTGGGTCCGTATTTCCTTGAAAGACGGTAAATTAAATCCAGCCTTTCCTCGATCTGTTCAAGACGTTCGGGGTCGCTTTCAACCTCCTGAACCGCGTCTTCCAAAGACTGAGCGCAGTCCTCTAATTCGTAATACATATCAAAAAGCTTTGAGCAAAGAGCCTCGAGGCGCTCAAAGCTGCGCGCCGCCTCCTGCACGCAGGCGGCGGTATTTTCAAGCAGCTCCGCGGCTCCGGCGCGGTCGCCCTCACCGCTTATATACATTTTGGCGCGCATAAGCGCGTCGGTTATTTTTTCGCTGTTTACAAGCATATCGCGTTCGGCGGTAAGCTCCTCATATTCTCCTTCGGTAAGCTGCGCGTCGCTGAGCTCCTCAACCTGATAGCGCAGCAGGTCAATCCGCCTTATCCGCGCCGCATCATCATTCTGCGAGGCTTCAAGGCGGCTGCGAGCGTCCTTTAAAGCATTGTAAGCGGCGCCGTACTGCTTGAGCAGCTCCGCGTTTTGCGCAAATCCGTCCAGGTAATCCATGTGAGCGTCCGGCGAAAGCAGCTCATAGCTTTCGTGCTGACCGTGAATCGCAATCAGCTTTGAGCCTATCCCGCGCAGGGCGGAGACAGTGGCAGGGCGCGAATTTACCCGGCATACATTTTTTCCGCTGCTGTGCAGCTCGCGCTGCAAGATAAGGACGCCGTCCTCCAAAGAAAAGCCGAGCGCCTCCGCCGCCGCAGCGGCTTCCGCCCCGATATTTTCAAATGAGGCGCTGACAAAAGCACGGCTGCTGCCGCTGCGTATCAGATCCTTTGAGGTTCTTTGACCCAAAATCATATTAATAGCGTCTATTATAATGCTCTTCCCGGCTCCGGTTTCGCCTGTTATAACGTTAAGTCCGCCCGAAAAAGATATTTCGGCTCTTTCAATAACCGCAATATTTTCAATATAAACACAAGTCAGCATTTTATTCCTTCTCCGCCGTTTTATTCAGCGCGCTCATAACGTGCCGAGCGTCCTCAGAGGTTTTGCAAACAATAAAAAAAGTATCGTCGCCGGCAAGCGAACCGACGATATGCTCCGGACCTGCCGAATCAAACGCCGCGCAGACAGCCTGCGCCATGCCCGGCTTAGTCTTTACAACTATTATATTCTGCGCGCTGTCTATTGAGACAAGCGCGCTGCGGTAAAGCGAGGAAAAAGCGGCCTCTTCGGAGTATTCCTGCTCAGGCGGCGGCACAACATACATTGCAAGCTTGCTTCCGTCGGCGTTCAGAACGCGTGTTTTCTTTAAATTAAGCTTGCGTATATCGCGCGATATTGTAGCCTGCGCGGCATTTATTCCACGCTCCCTGAGCAGCTCCAAAAGCGAGTTTTGATCGCTTACAGCGTGTTTCTCTACAATTTCAAGTATGGCCTTTTGCCGAGCGTTAATCAAGTTTACTCACCTGCCCCGAATTTGTCGTTTAAAACCTTAAAAAAACTTTTATTTTTCACATTTATCATTTTTAAGTTATACGGCGCTTTTTCAACAACAACATGTTCTCCGTCCCAAATCCGAACCGAATTTTGACCGTCAACCGTCAAAAAGCATTCCGTTTCCATTAAATCATGCGCCGTTACGGAAAGCCTTGAACGGCTGTCCAAAACCGCGCACCGTGACGAAAGAGAATACGGACATATGGGCGTAAGAAGTATACAGCTCATGCTCGGATCCACTACCGGTCCGCCTGCCGAAAGCGAATAAGCCGTTGACCCGGTAGGGGTAGCGAACATCAACCCGTCGGCACGGTATTCCGAAACCTGCTCCCCATTGAGAGAAACCGTCAAATCGATAATTTTTGAAAGAGAGCCGCGGGAAATTACCGCTTCGTTCACACAGCAAAAGCTTTGGAAGCTGATCCCGCTTACCACGGAAACAGACAGCAGCATCCGCTCCTGCAAGGTAAAATCGCCGCTGAGAATCTTTTTAAGCTCCGAAACCTCGTACGGCTCAAGCTCGGCGGCAAAGCCGACTCTTCCGACGTTTACTCCGATGAGCGGCACACCCTTGGGTGCCGCATAACGCGCCGTATGAATGATTTTACCGTCGCCGCCGACCGTAACGGCGTAGTCGCAATCCTCAAAAATTGCGGGGCAGCTTTCATATACAACCGCTTTTGCCGCTGCTTCACCCAAAGCGGCGGCTTCATCTTCGCACATTAAAACCTGCGCTCCGTTTTGCATAAACATGGCTGCGATGTTTGCGGCGCATTCCACGGCCTTTTTTTTATGTGTATTAAGAGATAGACAAATTTTCATGTAACACAGCTCCGTCATTTATTATCAAGCTCAATATGTGAAGCTTCAACAACAGCCTGTACATCTGCACCGCTGCAATCCTGCGGACGCGCGCTTTTGCGGAGATGTATCAGGTATTCTATGTTGCCCTCCGGACCCTTTACGGGAGAATAATCGAGATTTAAAACATCGTACCCGTTTTCGAGGCAGAATGAACGAATTGCTTCAACAACTTCAATATGAACCCGTTTGTCCCTTACAACGCCTTTTTTGCCGATTTTGCCGCGCCCGGCCTCAAACTGCGGTTTAATAAGACAAACAGCCTGCGCTCCGTCGCCGAGCAGCCTGCGGGCAACCGGCAAAAGCAATTTAACGGAAATAAAAGAAACGTCTATTGAAAAAAAATCAATATAATCGGGTATTTGTTCGGCTGTTACATTACGCATATTGGTTCGTTCAAGATTTACCACGCGTTCATCGTTGCGAAGCTTCCACGCAAGCTGCCCGTAGCCTACGTCGATTGCATACACCTTTTTTGCTCCGTTTTGCAGCATACAATCCGTAAAACCGCCTGTAGAAGCGCCTATATCCATTGCTGTCTTTCCGTCAAGCTCAATGGAAAAGCTCTTGAGCGCCTTTTCAAGCTTGAGCCCGCCGCGGCTCACATAACGCAGCTTTCCGCCGCGCACCTCAAGCGCCGCGTTTTCTTCATAAACGCTTCCGCACTTGTCGGCCTTTTGGTTATCAACATATACCTGCCCTGCCATAATAATGGCCTTAGCTTTTTCTCGGCTTTCGGCAAGACCTTTTTCATAAAGTAAAATATCAAGTCTTTTTTTCATATAATTGTCCGTTTAAAAGCAGGTCAGAGCCCATCCGATACAATTTCCGCCATTGATGCGGCGTCAAGCTTTAATTCGCTGAGCGCCTGCCGGCAGCTTGCCTGCGGCACAAAGCCGTTATCTACGGCGGTTATGCGGAAATATCCCGAAAAGCCCGACAGGCTGAGCAGATGCTCGAAAGTCTCCGCGGTTCCGCCTGCAAGAATCCCTTCCTCAAAGAAATATATTTTGTCAAATTGCAACGCAAATTCCAGCGCCTTTTGGGAGATAGGCTTTATTTTGCAAAGCTTGAGAATGCATATGTCAATGTTGCTTTTTTTCAAAATTCTGCGGGCTTCAACGGCGTTTGAAAAAATCCTGCCGTAAGTAACGAGCAGAATTCTTCCCGTGCCTTCACCGTATATATCGTAATCTAAGCTTTCACGGGAATAATCCTCCGGCCTTTCCCCCTCGCAGCCGCGCGGATAACGTACGGCGCAAAGATCCGCGTCCTTATTTATCGCTTGCGTAAGCGCGCTGCGCAGACCGTCGTAATAGCAGGGGGAATACACCGTTGAATACGGAATTGAGTTAAGCATTGCAACATCAAAAAGTCCCTGATGGGTTTCGCCGTCTTCGCCGACGATTCCGGCTCTGTCAACGGCAAGCACCATATGAAGCCTTTGCAAAGCGCAATCGTGAATAAGCTGGTCATAGGCGCGCTGCAAAAAGGTTGAATAAACTGCGAACACGGGGACAAACCCTTTGGTCGCCATACCGCAGGAAAAAACAACCGCGTGCTCCTCGGCAATGCCGACGTCGAAAAAACGTTTTTTAAATTTTGCGCTGAATTCCGAAAGTCCGGTGCCGGCGGTCATAGCGGCCGTTACCGCACATATCTTTTCGTTGCCCTTTGCAAGCTCGCAAAGATGCCGACCGAATATATCGGAAAAGCTCACCGCCGAATATATGGGTTCGCCGGAGTCTATGTCAAAGCTGCCTATGCCGTGGAAGCTCCCGGGGTCATCTTCGGCAAACTGATAGCCCTTGCCCTTTGTTGTAACAATATGCAGCAAAACCGGGGACTTCATTCTTTTTGCCGTATTCAGCGCATTGTAAAGCTTGTAAATATCGTGTCCGTCCACCGGACCGTAATATGCAAAGCCGAGATAATCGAACAGGGTGTCCTTGTATACCATTCGTTTTACGCGGTATTTCCCGCGGCTTAATATCGAGCGAAGCGGCTTGCCGAGGAGCGGAAGACGCGACAAAGCCTTTTCAAGACGGCTTTTTGCACGCAGATACCCGGGCTGCATACGAATACTTGTAAGATAGCGCGCCATAGCTCCCACGTTTTTTGAAATAGACATTTTATTATCGTTTAATATTACGATGAAGTTCTTTTTAAAACGTCCCGCATTGTTGCAGCCCTCGTAAGCGAGCCCTCCCGAAAAGGAGCCGTCGCCTATAACGGCAACCGTATAACTGTCGTCGTTTTGCAACTCTTTTGCCTTTGCAATGCCGAAAGCCGCGGAAATAGAGGTACTGCTGTGACCGGCGCCGAAAGCGTCGTGAACGCTTTCTGTGCGCTTGGGGAATCCTGAAATTCCGTTCTTTGTGCGTATAGTGTCAATTTGAGAAAATCTTCCGGTAAGAATTTTATGCGTGTATGATTGGTGCCCAACATCCCAGACTATACTGTCGCGCGGGGAGTCAAAAACGTAATGAAGCATTACCGACAGCTCGACAACTCCCAAATTCGGTGAAAGATGACCCCCGTTGGCAGAAACGGTTTCTATGAGTTTGCCGCGTATCTCCGCGCAAAGCGAATCCAGCTCTTCGAGCTTTAACTTTTTAAGGTCGTTCGGGGAATTTATTTTATCCAGCATTTCAAATGACATAATTACTCACTCCGGATTTAATGTTCACGAAGCGCAAGCTTTTCGGCAAATTCCCTAAGAGCGGAAATATCGCCGTCAAACACACAAAGCGCGTCTGTTGCATTTTTCGTATAATTTTGCACAAGAGCGCGGCATTTTTCAAGTCCGAGCAAAGAAACATAGGTCGATTTTTCGTTTTTGCAATCGCTTCCGACAGGTTTTCCCAAAGCTTCGCTCGTAGAGGTAACGTCAAGAATATCGTCCACAATCTGGAAAGCCGTCCCTATATTTTCGGCAAAAACGGAAGCGGCTTTAATTTTTTTCTCCTCCGCTCCCGCAACTATGCAGCCCATACAGCAGGCGGCTTTAATCAAGGCTCCGGTCTTTTTTTCATCCATTACGCGCAGAACCTCGGCGGGAGCGCGTTTACCCTCGTTTTCAAGGTCTATTATTTGCCCGGAAACCATACCTCCGGCTCCGCAGCAGCACGCGAGCATATGGGCGGCGCGCATTGCCAAAGCGGGGTCAATCACAGAAGCGGTCTCTTTGCTCAGCATTATCTCAAAGGCAAGGCTTTGCAGAGCGTCCCCGGCAAGCAGAGCCGCGGCTTCTCCGAAAACTATGTGGTTTGAGGGCTTTCCACGGCGGTAATCGTCGTTATCCATACAGGGAAGGTCATCGTGAATAAGCGAATATGTATGTATAAGTTCGACTGCACAGGCGAACGGAAGCGCCGCTGCAATGCTTCCGCCGCACGCGCGGCAAAACGCCAAAGTCAATCTCGGGCGCACTCGCTTTCCGCCGGCTTTAAGCGAATATTCCATAGAATCGATCAAAACCGCGTCAAGCTCTCCCCTTTTGGGCAGATAAGAACCAATCGCCTTTTCAATCCTTTGAATATCATCCATCGCTTTCTTCTCCGTCGGAGCATTCCCGTTCGAGCTTCTCCTTAAGTTCTTCGAATTTACCCTTGCTCCTGTTTATTTCTTTATAAGAGAATGCAAGAAGAGAGGTCGCCTCTTCGTAATATTTCAAAAGCTCGTCGAATGGCAGCGTACCGTCGTTCATAACGGCGAGTATTTCATCAAGGCGCTGCTGAGCCTGAGCTAAAGTCATTTTTTTCGGCATTTTTTATTCCCCGCTTTCTTTAATTGATTTTGCGATATTCATAATCCTTTCCATACGATGGTTCACTCCGCTGCGGCTTATGGGAGGATTTAACGCCGCGCCTATGTCCCGCAAGGACATTTCGGGGCAGTTAATCCTTAACTTCGCCACCTCGTACAGCTCGGGCGGCAGGCTTGCAAGCCCTGCCGTCTGTGAAATAACGTTCAGGGCGTTTAACTGCTTTACCGAAGCGTCGGCGGTTTTTGAAATGTTTGCAACCTCCGAATTGGCAATGCGGTTGGCGTTATTGCGCATCTGCTTTACAGCCTTGGTTCCCATTATATTCATAGCGCATACAGGCGCGCCCATAAAGGTAAGCAGATCTGTAATTTCCTCACTGTCTTTAATATAAACAACATAAACGCCGCCGCGGTTAATCACCTTCGGCTGAACCGTGAAATCGTCCGTTTCGCCGAGAAGCTTGCAAAAATCGCCGCAAAGATTTTTATGCGGAATACTGAACTCAAGATGATACCTTTTTTGGGGGTTGGTAACGCTCCCGCAGGAAAGAAACGCCCCGCGCACAAAGGACGAAACCGCCTCGTCTGTTTCTATGTTGGCGCGATTGAGCCGAAGATTCAGCTGCTCGGCGCTGTGACCCATAGCGGCAAAAATTTTTTGGCACTGCGACGGTTCAATAAATGTAAGCGTATTCAGCGAAGACGAGCTTTTACGGGCTTTAAGGCTCGTGCGTTTTTCGATTATCGGGGCGTAAAGCGTGCTTGAAAGATTTATAAAGCGTGAGGCAACATACTTATGTTCTGTTGTAAACACAATTTTCTTGTCGGAAAATTTTTTGCAGAACAACAGCATCCCGTAATACTCGGCCTTTATGTTTGCATATTCAACCCCCGAATATGAACAAAGCTCCTTTTTTACATCATAAGCGAACGACACTTCGCCACTCCCTCAAATTTTTGATATATCGCGGTGGTATACCGCAGACCTCTGTCCCGAATGCAGAAAATGCTCGTTAAGATAGCTTGCAACGGTTACGGAACGGTGCTTTCCGCCTGTACAGCCGACGGCTATAACAAGCGAGCTTTTACCTTCAAAGCGGTAAAGAGGAAGCGAATAATCCAAAAGCGCCAAAAGCTTTTCCGCAAACTCCTTTGTCTGACCGCTGTTAAGAACAAATTCACGCACGGGAGCGTCGAGTCCGGTCAGCATTTTAAGATCATCTATGTAAAAGGGATTGGGCAGACAGCGAACGTCAAACACCAAATCCGCTTCCGGAGGAATGCCGTATTTAAACCCAAACGACATATTCGTTATCAGCATTCCTTTGCTGTTGTCGTTTAAAAAGCTGACTGTAATGCGCTCCTTTAACTGCTTTGCCGACATTTCGGTTGTATCTATAAAAAAGTCCGCCATATTCTTTACCGGCAGCAAGAGCTGCTTTTCCAAATTAACAGCGTCAAGTGTGGTAATGTTTTTATAAATATCCATAACCGGATGTTTTCGGCGGGTTTCCTTGTAGCGCTTTAAAAGCGTATCGCTTTTCGCGTCTAAAAACAACAGGCGGCAGCTCCTGCCCTCAGCTTTAAACGCGTTAAGCTGAGAAATGAGCAGATCAAACACATTTCCCCCGCGAATATCGATGACCACCGCGGTTCTTTTCATACGCGGATCGCTTGATTTTTCGCACAGTTCATACAGGGTTGGCAGCAAAGAAACGGGGATATTGTCCACACTGTAATAGCCTATATCCTCCATAGAATTGAGCGCTATGCTTTTCCCTGCTCCCGAAAGACCGGTAATAATAACAAAATCCATAAGCTTAATGCTCCAAATTACAATTCATAAAAGCCTTGCGGCTCCGGCGTCACATATATATTACTTCCCGCTTTAAATCAACTCCGGTCTGAGCCGATACGGTCTTCTGCACCTTTTCTATGAGGAGCTTAACGTCGTCTGCCGTTGCGCCGTTTTTGTTTATAATAAATCCGGCATGCTTTTCGCTTACCTGCGCTCCTCCCACCGACATGCCCTTTAGACCGCAGCGCTCAATCAGCGCGCCGGCAAAATGCCCCTGCGGGCGTTTGAAAGTGCTTCCCGCGCTCGGATATTCAAGCGGCTGCTTTTCTTTTCTGCGCCGCATATTCTCCTCCATTTGAGCGCGTATGTCCGCTTTATTTGCGGAGGAAAGCTTGAAATCAGCGCCGAGAATTACCGCCGGCTCGTCGCAAAATATGCTGTGCCTGTAAGACAGGCGCAACCCGTCGCGGTAAGCTACGCATATTTCACCGTCATAACGCATATAACGGCAGGAACACAGCACGTTTTTTATTTCAGATCCGTAGGCTCCCGCATTCATATAAACCGCACCTCCGACAGTTGCGGGAATTCCCCACGCAAATTCAAGACCGGACAAACCGTTCTCCGCGGCATAAAGGCAAAGCTTTGTAAGGCTTGCGCCGGCCGCGCAGAAAACAGCGCCGTCATCGCTTCGGGAAATTTTTTTAAAATCTCCGCCGAGAGTAAGCACCGTGCCGCCGTAGCCCTCGTCCGGCGCCAAAACATTACTCCCGTTGCCCAAAAGGAAAAACTCGACGTTTTTTTCTTTGATAAGCGGAATCAGCTCTGCAAGCTGGCGCTCGTTACGCACCTCAATAAAAAGCGCGGCGGCTCCGCCGGTTTTGAATGTTGTGTGACGGCTGAGCGGTTCATTCCTTATAACCGTACAGCCAAGTCTTTCGGCCGTTTTTTGAATTGCTTCCATTACCCACTCCCCAATACAAAAAGCAAAGGATTTTTCTCACTCGAAATTTAAACGGGAAGCCTTAAATAACATAAACGCGGTTATTTGTAATTAAAGCTCCCAATCGGTATCGGTGTTTACCTTCTTTTCCTCCGGCGACTCTATCTCCATACCGAGACTTTTGAGAAGCTCCTGAGCGCCGTTATAGCCCATTTTCTTTTGACGGTTATTCATAGCCGCAACCTCGATAATAATCGCAAGGTTACGTCCGGGCTTTACCGGGATGGTAACAATGGGGACGCTGATTCCGAGAATATCCATATACTCGTTATCTATCCCCATACGGTCATAAACCTTTTGGCTGTTCCAAAGCTCCAGATTTATTACAAGATTGATGTTTTCGGTAAGCTTAACGGCGCTCATACCGAAAATGCGGCGCGCGTTTACAATGCCCACGCCGCGCACCTCGATAAAATGCCGTATATTTGCGGGTGAAGAGCCCACGAGGCTTTTGCGAGACACTCTGCGGATTTCAACCGCATCGTCGGCAATAAGGCGGTGCCCTCTTTTTATAAGCTCGATTGCGGTTTCGCTTTTTCCGACGCCGCTGTCGCCTATAAGCAGACATCCCTCGCCGTAAACCTCAACAAGAACGCCGTGGCGCGTGATACGCGGCGCAAGCTCGACGCTTAAAAAGGAAACCAGCGCGGCGGAAACGCTCGACGTAGCCTCCGGGGTGCGCAGCACCGGAATTTTATGCTTTTGGGCGGAATCCATAATTTCTTTTCCGCAGTCAAGATTCCGGCAAATGATGACGGCGGGCGGCTTGAGGCTGAAAATAGAGTCCGCTACATATGAACGTTTTTCACCGCCGAAGCGTGAGAGATATGAAATTTCGGTGTTCCCGAACAAAATTATTCTCTTGCTGTCAAAATACTCAAGGTAGCCCGTAAGCTCAAGCCCCGGACGGTTGATTTCCTTTGAGCTTATCATAATTTCTTCGGGGTTTTGGGGCATATACAGGGTCTCAAGCCCTATCTCGTCGATAATCTTTGACAAAGCTACTTCAAATTCCGTTGCCAATATAAGCACCAACCTTCAATAAACGTTTTCAAAATAAAGCATTGTCCGTGAACCTTATTTTAATATTATATAGCAAAACGGAAATTATTTAAAGTGTTTTTATAAATTTTCTGCATTTTTTAAAAATATACAAAGATTTATTCACAATCGGGGCTTTGCCGCCGTTTTCAAAACGTATTTTCAACGACGCGCAGCGCGCCGTCTTCCAATATGAGAGTATCCGTATTACCGCCGCCGTTTACAATCTCCGGCAGCATTTTTAAATTTTTACTCAACGAAAGTATCTTCTGATCATCTATTTGGTTTTCTGCAAGAAATTCCGTAACGCCCTCGCCCGCGCCGAATACCGCAAGCTTGGGATTAACGCTTCCGTCGGCGACAAAAGAGCCGACAAGAGCCTCTGTCTCACTTTTGCTGAGCTCTTCGGATAAAAGCAAATAGCGGCACAGGCTCAAAAGCGCCGGTTTGCCTTCGGTCTGAGATAAGCGTTCCAGCGCCTGATACAGTCCGTCTGCTTCAACGCATTTATACACGTACCCAAGCTCCTCGCTTTGCGCGTCTATTATTGAAACCGTAAAGCTCAGCGGCTCTTCCGCACCGCGTTCCACCGACACACCGCTTATTAACAGCCTATTCTGCGGCTGATTTTTCTCCGATATATTAAGCGCAAGTATGACTGCCGCCGTCAATAAAAGCGGAATAAACTTCTTCACGATTTACCCTCCCCTGCTTAAAATACCCTGCGTCTTACGCTTCTGCTTTTGATTTTGATTTTATAAAACACAAAGCCGCCGACAAAACGCTCAAAGCGGCGCTTATATACGTTCCCGTTTCTCCGCTTAGCTTTAAAAGCCCGCTTTCATCAAGCAGAAAAAAAGCAAAAAGCGCCGCTGATAGGACGAGCGCCGCGCGTTTTCCGCAAGGCTTATTCAAAAGCGCCGCAGAAGCGCTTAAACAAACCGAAACCGCAGTAAGGCAGAGCATTGTGAGCATCAAAAACCAGACGCCGCTTACCGATTCCAACATATTAAGCTTAGGCGAACGGAAAAGGGTCAAAACAGGGTACTGCTGAGTAAACGCGTATTTCCCGAGGCACAAAGCGATCAGCAAAATAATCAGCGCCTGAACCGCCGCGGCGGCAATGGGAATCCACAGGGCGGCCGACGTTTTTGGCTTGCCGGTATTGCCGTTAAAAATTAAAACCGAGGGAAATATAAAATTCACCGACAGCAGCAGCATTACAAAGCTTACGATATTTTCGTCGGAGCCTGTAATTCCGCCGAGGTTCCCCGCCTTTATCCGCGGTACGGCGCCTATGACAAGCAAAATCAGCATTAAAACCGCAAAAGCGCTGAAAATTATCGCGGCTGAAGAAAGCCCGCGAACACCCCTTATGCATGCATAACATACGCAGGCAAGCATGCAAAGCACAATAAACCACTTGGGCGACGCGGTATTTATCATAGAAGTAAAGAAATCCGCAAAGAACGCCGAAAATCTTACCGCCGTGCAAAGCAAAAAAGCAAACGCAGACGCGCCCGCAATAAACCCTAAAAAATCCTTTTGCAGCGAAATACTGCGTTTTGAGGCAAAAATTAAAAGCGGAACCTGTAACAACGTAATAAAAAGCCATACGGCAACGCTCCATACGCCAATACGGGAAAGCGTCTCCCCGCTTATAAGCATAAACGGAAAAAGAGATGACAAAAAAAGTAAAATCAAAAGCTGTGAGAATTTGATTTGGAGATCATTTTTCATTTTCCGCCCCCGATAAGTCCTGTATTTTTACGGGACGTCCGGAAAGGGTTTTCCAATTGGCGCGGACAAACACATCCTGCATTCCTTTTGCCGAAAACGGAGCTATCGGGGAAAGGTAAGGAATATTAAAGCTTGTTTTTGCGCCGACGCCGACGGTAACCGTAAACGCGCCCATCGCTATGCCCCATATGCCCAATATACCACCTAAAAGTATAAATGCCGGTCTAAGCATTGCCGCGGGAGAGTATAAATCAGGGACAGCAAAGGCACAGACGGCGGAAATTGCAACCACCATTAAGGTCGGCGCGCCGATTATGCCGGCATTAACAGCCGATTCGCCTATTACAAGCCCTCCGACAATGCCTATAGTCTGACCGAGAGGCTTAGGCACGCGCAGCCCCGACTCCCTTGTTATCTCATAAATGAAGTACATAAGCAGAACCTCTATCATTATGGGAAACGGCGTTTTTGACGCAGAGGTTATTATATTTCCCAAAAGCTCGCGCGGAATCAGTTGCGGATAGTAAGCAAGCACCGCGACAAACAGTGCAGGCAAAAATACCGAAATAAGAAAAGCGCAATATTTTAACACCCTCACAAAGCTTGAATAATAAGGGCGGTTGGTGTAATCGTCAAAGCTTTGGAAATTTTCGATAAAAAGCCGAGGGACTATAAGCACCGACGGTGAGCCGTCAACCATAACGGCAACCCGCCCCTCGTTGAGCTTACCGGCGGCAGTGTCGGGACGCTCGGTAACGCCGACGCCGGAAAAAAGCGATTTGCTTCCGTTATCCTCAAGATAGGTCACAAGGTACCCCGACGCAAGCACGGTTTGTAAATTACAGCTTTTGAGACGCGCACGGAGCATTTGCAGAATATCCTCGGAAGCTTTGGACTTACGGTAGCATATGCAGATTGACGCGGCGACCTCGGTACCGACGGTCATATTTTCGAACACCAAATCGGTACTCGGCAATCTTCTGCGCAGCAAGCCCATATTAGGCTTTATCGGTTCTATAAATCCTTCGCGCGAGCCGCGCTGACCTGCTTCGGCGTTCGGCTCCTCTACCCCGCGTGATTTATATCCCTGCGTACCTACGGACAGCGCGTTATGAAAGCCGTCGATAAATACAACGGCAAAACCTGACACAAGCTTTTCAATAACCTTATCGAAGCTGTCCTCCGCGTTTGTTTCGGCTCCGCTTAGCACGGAATCAAAAACGAATTTAAACAGCTCCTCTCCCCGAAGAGAAAGGCATTCGCCGCGCCCGTTGTAATTAAAAACAGGATTCAAAATCATTTGGGCTACGTCCGAACCGTCAACCATTCCTTCCAGCGTAAATACCGCGAATTTTGTGCGCGCCGCGTTGGGAAAAACCATTTCACGCAGCGTCAAATCGGCGGAATTGCTGAAAGCGTTTTTAATGTAAGCCGTATTATCGTCTATATTCTTATACATACCACGCCTCCGCTGCTTATGTTCTATAAAAATAATATTGCAAAAATCTGTCAGATTATACTAAATCAATGTAAAATTTAATACCTGCTTTTAATAAAAGCCTCCGGCGCCCGGCTTAGAAGACGCCGCGCATAAAAACACACTCTTTTGACAAAATAATGACGGTGATTATATGATTATCTCTGTTTTTCGAACGGTTTTTATTTACGTCTTTATCGCATTGGCTCTGAGGATTATGGGCAAGCGGCAAATAAGCGATATGCAGACCTCCGAGCTTGTTATAACGCTTATAATTTCGGATATAGCCGCCATCCCCATGCAGGACAACTCCATACCGCTTTTAACCGGAATTGTGCCGATGACGGTTTTAATGTGTCTTGAAATACTGCTCAGCGTCATTATGCTTAAAAGCCCTCTTTTAAGAAGCGCCGTATGCGGGCAGCCCGTAATAATAATTGAAAAGGGGCGCTTGCTCCAAAGCGCTATGAAAAAGCTGAGAATGTCAACCGAGGATTTGTTTGCGCAGCTCCGCCTAAAGGAAATTTTTCACCTTGAAGACATAGATTACTGCATAGCAGAAACAAACGGTCAGCTAAGCGTTTTGCTTAAAGGAGAAAAGCAGCCCCTCACCGCAGAAGATGTAAAGGCAAAAGCGGAAAGCGGCGGAATCGAGGCGGTTGTAGTAAACGATGGGGTGCTTTTGAAAGGCTCAATGAAATTATGCGGGATAAGCGAGCAAAATATAAAAAAATATGCCCGCGAAAGCGGCGTATCGATAAAAGAAATTTTCATAATGACCGCCACAAGCGCGGGAGAATACCGTATTATAGGAAAGGAAAAGTCATAACATGAAGCGTATATGGTGCGCGGCTTTTTTTATGATTATTATTGCCGCGCTTTGCTTTTACGAATTCCGTTTGGTAACAGACGCCGCACAAAATCTTGAGAACAGTATCAACAAGGTCTCGGCTTACGCAAAAGCCGGCGATACGGCGGCGGCTGTCGAACAGCTTACTGCCGCAGAATCCGAATGGGAAAGACGCGAAAAAATTATAAACTGTCTGCTGCCGCACAATCTTACTGACGACATAAGCAAAAAACTTTGCATATTACCTGCCGTCATAGAATCGGGCGGCGCGGCGGACGCGGCGGTTACACTGCGGCAGCTAAAGCTTGCTTTGCATAGCTTAAAAAGCAACGAAACAGCCTCGCTTGAAAATTTTCTTTAAAGCGGCTGCGCTAATTGCGCAATTCTAAAATATATGCTATAATATTTCAAAAGCGGCAGGATATTACGGAAAAGGTGTAAAACAACTCAGGCAAAGATGCCCCCGCCTCTAAGGCGGCGGGTTCCGTTTTCGGAATCAGCGGGGATACAATCACCCACTGATTTCTCGGGCGGAATGATATAAGAACTTTAGGAGGGAACAGGCATGGGCAGCTCTAAATATCTTGATTCGTTAAATGCCGAGGCTAAGAAGAGCCTGACCAAAAAACTTTGGGAAATTCAGAACCATAAGTGTTTTATTTGCGAACAGGAAATCCACTTGGACATAAACAGCACAAATATCGACCACATACGCCCTCTTGCTAACGGAGGAAAGGATGAGCCGTCTAATTTTGCCGTCACCCACGAGCACTGCAACAAATCCAAACAGGATGCGGATTTGGTTGTAGCAAAAAAATTGTTCCGGTTGCAGCAAATTATTACGGACGCCGAGAGCAGAAAAGAGGTTCCCTCTCTCAAGCATGTGTTGATTTCAAACGGCGGCTCAAAATATTCATTCAGATATTCAGTCGAGGGGGATCAGCTTGTATATTCCTTTGACGATGTAGGCAGCGCAACAGTAAAGAGAACCGAAATTTTCACCGATACATTATCAAATGAAAAATCGGCGTTTATCTGTGTGCCTATTGAGTATTTATATCACGACGAAACCATTAATCCCCGCGGTATTAACAGCTCAATCAGCTTGCTGATTAAGGAGTTTCACAAACCCAATCCACAGCTCCATTTAAGTCTTGCCCGCGTAGACGACGGAAAAATCAAAATCTTTGACGGACAGCACAAAGCGGTTGCGCAAATTATGCTCGGCGTTCGCAGCTTAACGGTAAGGCTGTTTATTGACCCGGACGTTGACCGTTTAATTGAAACAAATACCATTGCAGGAAGCAAACTGAAGCAAATTGCCTTTGACAAAGCCATTGTGCGTCAGCTTCACGATACGCTTTACACGGAACGGCTGCGCAGATACCAAAAAGACCACTTTTTGAATGAAGACGACTTTTCTTTCTCCGAGCAGAATCTGGTTGACCACTTCAAGGGCGAACGCGGAAATGTAAAGGTTTATATTATTAACAGCCAAAAAAATGCGATTACACGTAATCCCGATAACAAATTGCAGTCCTATATAAATTTTGAAGGTCGCGGTACGTCTCTGCCGCTTTCATACAGTACCTTTGAAAAGACCCTGCTTTCCACTTTTGTAAACGCAAAAACAATACTTACAAAGCCTATCAATTACAAAATTGACGAAGGGCTGAATCCGCGTATGCTGGAAAAAGAGCAGCTGATTATGCTCTGCAACATTATCGCCGAGGTACTGTTGATTGGGAAATTCGACGACGAAATCGGTACAAATAAAATTGAAAATAAAATCGCCAAGGGAACTGGGAATGAAATCACAGACGAGCACCTGATTGCCTGCCGACTTTTCAAGGAAGAAATTATGTATAACTGGATTCAGTACATAAAGCTTTTAGTAAATAACAGCTTCGCTTATACCGGCGAAATGTATGATGACGAGAACTTATTTCAACAGAAGTTTCCCGTTAACCTTTGGGATAATATCAGAACCTTCCTTGAAAATTTGAGCAATTTGCCCTTATGGAGGGATCGCAGTATGTCCGCAACAATTTTCGGCGGTAAAAATAATTACGAATTCTGGAAAACAGCGTTCTCTACAGGAAAAACACCCGATGGAACCGCCGTTTTGACCGTGCCCTTGAATGTATCCGAAATGATTAAGAAAACCAATTAACGGTTTCGGAAAAAAGTATATTCCCGAACTGACCAATGCGGCGACGTTCTGCCTTAATGCAAGACGTTGCCGCATTATTTCAATAAGGGGTCTTGCCCCGTCATGATAACTCTCACTGAAATGCTGAAACGCCCCGTCTCTAAGGCGGGGACGTCTGTGCTTAGGCTGCATAGTCCGACAGTACAAAAAAATCGAGCGTGCATAAATCAAATCCGTTATGAACAGTCGATATGGAAAGGAACTATAAAAAAGATACTTTGGACATTTCTGCGGAGGGATTTGTCCCCTTGCGCCGTAGGCGCAGCTCGCAAAAAGTTGGCAGCGCGGCGGAGGCATTATGCCCGCGTTTAAAAGGGCATAGCCAAAGCAACCGCGACTTTTTGCGAAAAAGGAGGAGCAAGGGAGCAGGCGGATGACTTATTTTTGGCTTATTTCCTGCCATAGGCAAAAAATAAGCCGGAGCAAAGCCGACTTTGCTCCGACATGGTCGAGGTGACAAGATTCGAACTTGCGACCCCATCGTCCCGAACGATGTGCGCTACCAAACTGCGCTACACCTCGATATAATAAGCTCTGTTTTAGGAAAACAGAGCTTATTATTATGGCTGCGGAAATAGGATTCGAACCCATACAAACAGAGTCAGAGTCTGCTGTGCTACCCTTACACAATTCCGCATTGGCAACGACTATTATTATAAATACATTTTACTTAAAAGTCAAGACTTTTTTCAGATTTAGTCAGAAAAGGCTTATTGCTGTTCAAGCGATTTCAGCATTTAGCGTTTTATGACCGATTTGCGATTATAAGGGGAAAAAGTGCGATTCTTATTTTTTCCGCACCTACAAAGAATGACAAAAAGAATTCCCGGATTTAATATATACTGATTTCAGTGGCTTCTGCCGCTTTAAGGAAATTACGGCTTCAGCCTTCAAAACGGCAGATGAAAGAATTTATTTGTATTGGAAGTATGAAAAAATGGACGTTAAGCAACTTACAAACCCAATCCGCAATCAAAACAGGATGGAAAAATTTGTCCTGCGGGAAATTGTTACTCAGATAATTTACTTTATAATGGGCATTATAGTTTCGCGCGGCGCGGTACTCGGAAATTACTCGCCGTTTGGAGTTTCGCTTGCGGCGGCAGTTCCCTACAGAAATATGATAATGTCTATAATAGGAGCGTCCGTAGGATACATTCTGCTTAGCCCCGTAGACGGCTTCCGTTATATGGCAATTTTAGTCGCAGTCGGCGCGATGCGCTGGCTTTTAAACGACATAACACGGATAAACCGCAGCAAGTTTTTTGCGCCGCTTATCGCCTTTTTGCCGGTTATCGCCACCGGAATTGCGCTAATCAACGTAAGTACAAGCGAAAATTCGGATCTTGCCGCCTGCATAATAGAGGGAATTCTAGCCGGAAGCGCCGCTTTCTTTATTAAAGAAGCAATTTTAATGTCTTTAAGTAACCGCCCTCTTACCTCGTTTTCTCAGCAGGAAAGCGCCTGTCTTGTAATGAGCGCCTGTATTCTGCTTTTATCGGCGGGTTCTCTTACATTTGCGGGAATCTCTGCCGGAAGAATACTTGCCGTGTGCGTTATTCTTTTGTGTGCAAAATACGGTTCTGTAAGCGGCGGAAGCATTGCTTCGGTCGCCGCCGGGGTGGTTTTCGGATTAAGGTCAAGCGACTTTTCCTTTGTTTGCGGATGCTACGGCTTTGGCGGTCTTATGGCGGGTCTGTTTGCACCAATGGGAAAAGCGGCGACCGCCGCAGCCTTCTTTATTTGCGACGCGGTAATGGCGTTCGGCGCTGACAGGGCGGAGCTGTCGTACGGAGTTATTGCCGAAAGCATTATCGGAATCGCCCTTTTCCTGCTTATACCGAAAAACGTGGGCAATACAGTTTCGGCAGTTTTTTTGAACAGCGAAGACAAATGCAGGAGCGAGGCGTTCAAGCGCGCGCTTATTTCGAGGCTTAATTTTGCCTCAAACGCTCTAACCGACGTTACGGACTGTGTGAACGGTGTTTCAAGAAAACTTAAAGAAATGTATAATCCGGAAATAGACTGGGTATACCGCCGCGCGGCGGATAAAACCTGCGCTAAATGCGGACTTAAGGCTTTTTGCTGGGAAAGCAGAAAAGAAATCACCACGGATGATTTTAATCGGCTTTCAGATACTCTGAAAACAAACGGATTTATAACAGAAAACGATATTGAGGGACTTTTTGTCAAAAAATGCTGCAAGCAGCGGGAAATTGCGCAAAGCGTAACCGACAGCTATAAGGAATTTCTATCCTGCGAAGAAGCACAGCGCCGTATTACGCAGGTGCGCAGCGTCGTGGCGGGGCAGTTTTCGGGACTCAGCGAAATACTGAAAGGACTTGCCTACGAGTTTGACGGCTACACCGGCTACGACACAGAAAGCAGTGAAAGAATATGCGCCGCTTTTAAGGAAATAGGGCTGACCGTTATTAATTGCAGCTGCCCTGTTAATTCAAAAAATGTTATGACCGTTGAAATTGAAGCCGTTGCCGACAGAAATAAAAAAATAATGAAATCGGAGGCGCTCGGCGCTGTATGTAATAGCTGCGGAAGGCTATTCGACTCTCCATGCATAAGCTACGCAGGCGATAAGGTAAGACTGATTTTTAATCAGCGTACAATATATGATATTGAAATCGGAAGCTGCCAGCACATTTGCCGTAACGCCGAGCTTTGCGGCGACAGTATGACGTACTTCAGCAACGGAATGGGTGATTTTGTAGCTATGATAAGCGACGGTATGGGCACCGGCGGCAGAGCGGCGGTGGATTCAAATATGGCGACATCTATTATGAGCAAGCTGTGCAAGGCGGGACTTACCTATGATTGCGCTTTGCAAATAGTGAATTCCGCGCTTATGGTAAAATCGGAGGACGAATCGCTGGCCACTGTTGACCTTATGAGTCTCGACCTTTTTTCGGGAAGAGCAAAAATTATGAAGGCGGGCGCGGTTGTCACTTATTTTAAGAAGAATTCAAAAATTTTAAGAAAGGATATGCCCTCGCTTCCGGTAGGAATTTTAAATGAAGTACAATTTATTACAGACGATGTTGTTCTTACCTCGGGGGATTTGATAGTTATGATTTCAGACGGAGCAGTTTTTAATGATGATAAATGGCTGGAAAACTTGATAAAAAGCTGGGATAACGCAAGTACTCAGGAGCTTGCCGAGGCTGTGGTGGACGAAGCGATAAAACGCCGCAGCGACAGTCACGACGACGACATTACCGCCATAGCCATGCGTATTGTAGAGAGTTGATATATTAAGATGCTTCAAACCGTTTCCGACCTTTTGTGGGACTTCCCCATGCTCATATTGTTAATGGGGACACACCTTTATATGAGCTTAAAAACAGGATTTATACAAAAAAAGCTTCCCCTTGCAATTAAGCTTTCACTGTCAAAAAAGGAAAACGGCGGCTCCGGTATAGGGCAATTTTCTGCGCTTGCGACCTCGCTTGCTTCTACGGTGGGAACCGGCAATATACTCGGTACAGCCACGGCGATTGCTTTCGGCGGTCCGGGAGCTGTTTTCTGGATTTGGTTTTCGGGAATTTTTGCCGTCGCCACAAAGTACGCCGAAACATATATAGGCGTAAAATATCGAATTAAAAATCAAGACGGAAAATATCTCGGCGGAGCCATGTATGCTATCCAAAACAAGCTTAAAATGAAACTGACGGCAAAGGCTTTTGCGCTTTTTGCCGCACTCACGGCGCTCGGCTTGGGCAGCTCTTTACAATCAAACGCCATAGCTGCAGCGGTCGCGGGCGTTATTGACCCTGAAAATCGCTTTCGCGTTACAATTTTTGGCCATACGGTTTCATCAGCAGCACTGATTATTACCGCTGTAACCGGATTATTTGCGGCAGCCGTTATTTTCGGCGGATTAAAATCGATAGCAAAAATCTGCGAAATGCTTGTGCCCGTAACAGCCGCCCTTTATCTTTTGGGATGCGCGGTTATCCTGTTTATAAACCGTCGTTTTCTGATTCAAAGCCTCGGTTTGATTGTAAGCTCCGCCTTCACGGCGCGCGCCGGCTTCGGCGGATTTGCCGGCGCAGGGTTTCTTGCCGCCTGCAGAATGGGTGTTTCACGCGGACTTTTTTCAAACGAAGCGGGTATAGGCTCTTCACCTATGATTTCCGCAGCGACCGATTCCGATGATGCCGTTAAAATTTCGCTTGCAGCTTCCTCGGCGGTATTCTGGGACACAATTGTCATCTGTATTATAACCGGAATCGTCATGGTAAGCTCCGTTCTCGCCGGGGGCTTCTCCGGCGAATACGCCTTATCCGGAAGCGAAATTACAATACTTGCTTTCTCGCGTATTCCGTACATCGGCAAAGGCTTTCTTGCCGTTGCTATGGCCGCTTTTTCTTTTTCAACAATTCTGGGATGGTCGGTGTATGGAATTCAGAGCTCGGTTTTCCTTTTCGGTAAAAATGCGGTTATCCCGTACCGTATTTTATGGATAGCTGTTCTGCTTGTATCGGGTACAGCCAGTCCGAAAAATATTTGGAGCTTGGGCGAAATTCTGAACGCGCTTATGTCCGTACCTAATATTTTTGCGCTTTTTATGCTTTCCGACGTAATAAAAAAGGATACCGAAAATTACTTCAATAATTTAAAGCCGCCGTAAAATTAAAAACCGAACGGTTCGGATACGTTCGGTTTTCGATAGTTTTTCAATAAGGGGCTTTGAGCTGTCATTATATTTTATTTTTTTCCGTCTTTATCCTTTTTATTTTTGCACGCGCGTATAATAAGCAAAACCGCAATTGCAATGACGGCTGCCGCCATAAGTCCCACGAGCCAATAAATCTTGGTCATGGTTTCACCTGTTGGCAGCTCTGCGTTTGCCGCGTCGGCGGCAAACGCAGAGACGCGGCAAAGCAAAGCTGTTATAACCGCGCCGACAATAGCTGTAAGTTTTTTCATAACTTGTTTCCTCCCGTTGATTTTGAAAGCCCGAAGCAAGAATAAAGCCCGGGTTTAATTAATTAGAGGCGCTGAAAAACTTGTCATGAATCGCCGAAACCGCCGTATCGGCGTCCTTTTTGGCAATGAGAACCGAAACCTTAATTTCGCTTGTGCTTATCATCTGAATATTAATTTGCGAATCAAAAAGCGCCTCGAACATTGTGGTTGCAACGCCGGCGTGACTTTCCATACCCGCGCCGACTATAGAAACCTTTGCAACGTCATTGTCAAACAAAACTTTTGCGGCGCCTACGGTCTGCTTGAATTCTTCTATGGCAGCTACTGCTTCCTCGCCCTTATCCTTTGCAACGGTAAAAGAAATATCCTTGGTTCCGTCGCGTCCTATAGACTGAAGAATAATATCGACATTGATTTTCTTGGCGCTGAGCTTTGAAAACATTTTAAAAGCAAGACCCGGAACATCCGGTAAACCTATAACCGAAATTCTTGTTATGTCCGTGTCTTTGGCAACGCCGTTGATGAGCATTTTTTCCACTTTTGTTTTCTCCTTTACTATTGTTCCGGGAACTTTTGTGAAGCTTGAAAGCACTTCAAGCTCGATACCGTATTTTTTTGCCATTTCAACGCTTCGGTTATTAAGCACCTGAGCGCCGAGCGTTGCAAGCTCAAGCATTTCGTCGTAAGAAATTTCTTCAAGCTTACGCGCGTTTTTAACCTTACGCGGGTCTGCCGTAAACACGCCCTCAACATCGGTATATATCTGACAAAGGTCGGCGTGAAGCGCCGCGGCAATCGCAACTGCCGAGGTGTCCGACCCGCCCCGTCCGAGGGTTGTTATATCATCGTAGCGGCTAAGTCCCTGAAAGCCCGCTACAACCACAATATTTTTTTTGTCCAATTCTTTTTTTATTCTGTCGGGAAGCACCTTTTTAATTCTTGCCATTGTATGCGCGGAGGACGTCCTGAAACCCGCCTGCCAGCCAAGTAAAGAAACAACCGGATAGCCAAGCTTTTCTATTGCCATTGCAAGCAGCGATATTGAAATTTGTTCTCCTGCGGAAAGCAGCATATCTGTTTCTCTTTTAGACGCTCGGGGATTTATTTCCTCGGCCTTTTTTATAAGGTCGTCGGTGGTGTCCCCCTGAGCCGAAACAACAACTATAACATCGTTGCCCTTTTTATATGCGTCTGTCACTATTCCCGCAACATTCATCACACGTTCGGCGTCGGCAACAGAGCTTCCGCCGAATTTTTGAACAATAAGACTCATAATACGGTACTCCTCTTTTATTTTAAATAAAATATATTCATTGCCGCTTTAAATCGGAGCGGCACTCCGGCAAGCTTGCTTGAGCCCGGCGCTGACTGTTGCAGCGTGCGTGGGGACGTCTTTGCTTAAATTATAAATCGCCTATACGTATTTTGGAAACTACTCTGAAGCCCCTCTTCTCCAAA
>CAZXCG010000010.1:0-5679 GCA_964639205.1 uncultured Eubacteriales bacterium | reverse complement strand
TTATAAATCGCCTATACGTATTTTGGAAACTACTCTGAAGCCCCTCTTCTCCAAATCGGCAACAGAAGCTTCAAATTTACCGAACGCAACAGGTTCGGTAACAAAAGCGACCTCGTCTTCGGGCTGTTCTGTTTTACAAATTTCGCGTATATCTCCGAAAATTCCACGGGCGCTGTTCAGTGCAGCGGCAGTATCGGCGGCTTTTAGGCGCACAAACATTGCGTTGACCGATTCTTCTGCGGGAATAACGTCTCCGTCCTGCGAATCTGTCCAAAACAGGAATTTTCTTGCCTGAAGATGCTTACAGCAATCTACAATATCGGCGACAACAGCGCTTGCGGTCGGAAGCTTACCGGCTCCCTTGCCGTAAAATACCACGTCGCCTGTGCAGTCGCCGCGCACCATAATACCGTTGAAAACGCCGTCTATATTTGCAAGCTGGCTTTTATTCGGAACAAACATCGGCGCAACAAATATATCCTTTTTGCCGCTGTCCAAAAGCCTTACCTTGCCTATAAGCTTTATTACTCCGCCCCATGCGCAGGCATATTCAACATCCTCAAGCGTAACCGACGTTATTCCCTCGGTGTGTACCTGCTCCGGATATACATGTCTGCCGTAGGTGATGCTTGCAAGGATACATATTTTTCGGCAGGCGTCGTATCCTTCAATATCGGCGGAAGGGTCTCGCTCGGCATAACCCAGCTTTTGTGCAAGACACAGCGCGTCGCCGAACTCCATTCCCTCATATATCATTTTACTTAAAATAAAGTTAGTTGTTCCGTTAAGTATTCCGGCAATTTCGCTGACGTCGTTTGCTACCAGACACTGGCTCAAGGGACGTATAATCGGGATTCCGCCGCCTACGCTCGCTTCAAACAGCAAATTCGCGTTATTTTCCTTTGCAATTGCAATAAGCTCAGCCCCCTTTGCCGCGATAAGCTCCTTGTTTGATGTGACGACGCTTTTCCCGGAACGCAAAAGCTTCTTTACATAATCATAGGCAGGCTTCAGTCCGCCCATACATTCAACCACTACGCGCACTTCAACATCATCGATAATATCATCAAAATTTTTGGTAAAGCGGTCGTGCAGCGGACTTTCGGGAAATTCGCGCAGATCAAGGATATACTTTATATATATTTCCTCGCCCAATGAGGTAAAAAGTCTGTTTTTATGAGTTGTTACTATCTCGCATACTCCGGATCCGACAACTCCGTGACCCATAACTGCTATACATATCATTTTAAAACCTCTTTTATGATTTATTTAAACCGAAGCAACGCCCCGGCAAGCTTGTTTGAACCGTTGCTTGCGATAGCTTGCAACGTGCGCGGGAGCGCCGGCTCCTCAGAGCTTCGGCAGGGTATTGCAAATCCCACCGAAATACCGAAACAATATCCGCCGCCTTAGAGGCAGAAGGCTCCTGCGTTTAGGTTATTCGCCTAACAGCATAATTTAATAACGCCTTGACAAGGCTACACGATACCGGTATTTTCAGCAGCCGTCGTTTCTCCGCCCGAATCCGTTTGTTCGGCGGTAGGCTCCTCTGTGGGGTCGGTTTCCGGCGGCTTGGTTTCTTCCTGTGTGGGCGGCTCGGTCGTCGGTTCGGTTTGAGGAGCGGTTGTTTCCTGCGAGGACGGTTCGGTTGTAGGCTCGGTTTGGGTTGTTTGACTGCCTACAAGGGCATGATCCTGCTCCGTGCAAACGCCCGGCATATTGTCCCATGTATAGTAGCCTATAGCCGTGCTTGTGCAGATTGTGTCATCGGCAAGCTTGCCCGTTACGGTACAGTAGCGAGCCGTAGTTACACCGTCTGACAATTCAAACGACTTATGTTCCTTGTCTGAAAGATACTGCCCCATCACCTTGGAAAAAGTGGTTGAAGCTACGCTCCTTCCGGTACTGCTGATAGCGGCAGGGGTGTCGAATCCGCACCAAATTGCAAGAGTTGCATACGGCGACGCACCTATAAACCATGAATCGCGGTTGTCATCGGTCGTACCGGTTTTACCGGCAATTTCCCAGCCGTAAACCGCAGCGTTGGGAGCCGCAGTCTGCGTACCGTAGGTTACGTTGTTGTAGAGCAAACGGTTTACGATTGTGGCTGTTTCCTCGGAATAGGCCTGTCTGCCTGTGTGATTGCGGTTATCTATGATAATATTGTCGTTTTGATCGGTAATGTAATAATAAGTATAGGTGTCGTACACCTTGCCGCCGTTGCCGATGTAAGTGAGCGCATTTGCCATTTCGGTTACGGTCACGCCGCCGTTAAGTCCGCCTATCGAAAGCCCCGACAGGGTTTCACGGTCTATATCTGTAAGGTGGCTGAAGCCCATTAAATTTACCGCCTGATCATAAGCGTTCTCCGGCCCTATCATTGACATAACCTGAGCAACGGTTGCGTTTGAAGACCAGTCTATGGCTTCAAACAGCGTCATATAATGCTTATAGTAGCGGTACCAGTTAGACGGCCCCGGCTCATCGCCCCAGGAGGCAAGGGGTTCGTCTTTAAGCAGACTTGAATAATGTATAATTCCTTTGTCTATTGCATAAGGATATACAACAAGAGGCTTTATTGCGGAACCCGGCTGCAATGTAGACATATTGGCACGGTCAAAAACAAGAGCGCCCTCCTTTTCAAAGGAGCTGCCGACGGTCGCAATTATCCTGCCATCGTACGCTACCATGGTCATAGCGGTTTCCAAATCAGGATCTTGACTTTTATTTATTGACAGCGCAGCCTCCTGCATCATATCCTGCGTTTCAAGATCCATAGCGCAGTAAATCTTGAGACCCTCGGTATAGAGCTTTTCCTCAGCGGCGTCTTCACTGATATTGTACTTTTCCGCAATATCCTCGGTCGCCTGTCTGAAAACCGCGTCTATATACCAGTTCTGAACCTCGTCGGCATCGTCGTCCTCTTCGTCGTAATCGATTTCATCGACGGTTTGCGTGGAATACCCCACAAAGGTCATATTGGCGGATTCCTCCATAGCCTGATTATATTCCGCCTCGGTAATTTTGCCCTGATCGTACATTTCCTGAAGGATAATTTCCCTGCGTATTTTATTGTTGGTAGGGTAAATAAGCGGATTCCACTTCGACGGGTTCTGCGTTATTCCGACAATGGCGGCAGATTCGGCAATTGAACATTCCGTTGCGCTTTTGCCGAAGTAGAGCTGGGCGGCGGATTCGATGCCCTGGCAGTTTCCGCCGAAGTTTACTATGTTAAGATACGCCTCTAAAATCTGATCCTTGGAATACTCTTTTTCCAAATTAAGGGCGCGAAAAATCTCGCGCAGCTTTCTTGTAATACTAACTTCGTCGTCCTGCGTAATGTTCTTTATGAGCTGCTGAGTCAATGTAGAGCCGCCGTAGTCGTCTTTTCCGGTAATCAGGCTTATAACAGCCGATGAGGTGCGCAGCCAGTCAACGCCGTGGTGCTGATAAAAGCGCTTGTCCTCAATGGAAACTATCGCGTCCTTAAAAGAAGCGGGAATATCCTCGAAATCTATCCAGACGCGGTTTTCGGAGTCGTAAAGCTCCTGATATTGATAAAACTCCTCGGTTTCGGGATCCTGAACATAAATAAAGCTTGTAAGGTTCATGGATCTTGCGTTAAGGTCAATGCCCGTAGGCTCGTTTGAGAGCTTAATAAAATAGCTTACCGCCGCAATACAGATTATTATTACAGCTATTATTAAAACCGTAATAATAGTTTTGACAATGCCGCCGAATCCGTGAAAAAAGACCCTTGCCGGACTTGGGGCGCGGTAAACATCGATTTCTCCCGTGAATTTTTCCAATTTATTTTTCTTCACCTAAATCATAACTCCCTTCCTCTTCCGTTATTTTACGTTTTTATTTTACACTTTATTTTAGAATTTACAAAATTCGAATATGACTAAGTAGTATTCTACCATAAACAGGGAAAAAAATAAACAGCTTTTTAAAAATAAAAAAAATTTAATAAAAATTTTCTTTTTCCGTTTTTCCGGTATGAATAACGGCGGGTCATACGTCAATAATACATATGTACCTGTAATTATTTGTATTATTCATCGGAACGGACGTGAAATTTATGAAAAGGACATATATAGCAGCTGCCGCGGTCGTATCTTTTTGCCTTATAGTAACGGCCGTTACAAGAAACGCGGCAGGCAGCGCAAGCTCCGCTTGTGAGCAAGAGGACGTCTTTGACTTCTCTCAGAGCGTCTCGGAAACCGCCGCACGGCAGGAAAAAAGCTATCTTCTTACAGAATTGGACGGCAAAATCGCCGTTTACGAAACAGGTATTGTCAACCCGATAAAAGTCACGGACACTTATGTTTGCAACCTGCCCGAATACGACAGAGAAAAAATAAAAATCGGAATAAAAATATACGGCGACACCGCGCTCAGAAAAGCGCTTGAAGATTATTGCAGCTGAAGCCTCCCCCGTAATAAAACCGTTCTGCTTTAAAGAGGCGTTTTAAATTTATTTTGCCCAAGACCTGTAGACCGAAATGCAGGCATAAATAAGCCCGCGCAGGCTTTAACGTCTGTGCGGGCTTAAATTTTATGCGTACATTGATCTTTCGGTGCAGCAGTTTCGGTTTACTTAAAAATACAGTCTATTTGTGTTGAAAAGGAACTCAAAGTATGTTATAATAACAGAGTTTGAAAAGGAAACAGGTGAAAATCCTGTACGAGCCCGTCGCCGTGAAATGCGTTTTTATTGTTCGTTCTATCCGAAGCCGCAATCGGAAACAAGCCATTGAATTTTTTTGAGAAGGCGAACGAATATTGCATCAAGTCGAAATATTTTTCAAACGTCCTCGCAAAAATAACCGCGCGCGCCGGTTAAGAGGGAATATTATTTTAAAGGAGAAAAAATATGCAAAACACAAAATTAAGCAAATCTTTGTCGCTCTTCCTTTGCATGGTGCTTATTGCGGCAACGGCACTTTTTGCAACCGGCTGCGGCGATACAAGCCAAAACAACGCCTCCGTTTTGGGTGAAGGAGACACCTCGTTTACATTTACCGTTACAGACGCTGACGGCAATGAATCAAGCTACGAAATTCACACAGATAAAACAACGGTCGGCGAAGCTCTTCTCGAGCTCGGACTTATTGACGGCGAAGACAGCGAATACGGTTTGTATGTTAAAACCGTTAACGGCATTACCGTTGATTATGACACGGACGGCAAATACTGGGCTTTCTATATAGACGGTGAATATGCTTCCACAGGCGTTGATTCTACAGATATTACCGAGGGTTCAACCTACTCGTTCAAGGTTGAGTAAGCGCCGGGATTAACGCAAAATTTATACCTGAGGTAATAATGACACACTAAGGCACTGCATGCATTATTTATATTCAATTTAAAACTACATAAAAAGCTTATTTTTAAAGACGCACGGGAAAGCTGTTTTGCCCGTGCGTTTTTTCCGCCAATAAAATAAATTTCAATTTTCAATTTGTCCCGGCTCTGAAAATTGAAAATTGTGTTGACAAATCAAAGCGGTTTTGATATAATAAGCATTGCTCAGTTGCAAACGGACAGGGGCCATTAGCTCAGTTGGTTAGAGCAACCGGCTCATAACCGGTCGGTCCGGGGTTCGAGTCCCTGATGGCCCACCATTAGAGTATAATCCGAACTCGCTGTTTTTCTTCGGAATAGTATTCGGAC
>CAZXCG010000009.1:12368-46743 GCA_964639205.1 uncultured Eubacteriales bacterium | reverse complement strand
CAAAGCCAACATCACTTTCTTTGACCGACAGATTCTTCCCGTTGATATATTCCCTGTAGCTTTCCGACAGGTATTCTGCAAGCTGCTTTTGAAATGAGGTCTTAAAGGAATACTCTGTATCCAGATAGTATTCAAACGCAAGAGCCATATCCGCTTCATACAGAGAAGTGATCGCGCTGTATGCTATGCAGCCCCATGCGCCATCGGAGATTTCATAGTCTTTACCGTCAATCGTGACGGTTGTCGAATAGGAACCGTCCGCATTCCGATACACGCCTACCGCACCTGCTTCGATTTGATAATCATAAAAATCGGAGTTGTTGGAGGTTGCCGCAAACATCGCCGCATGAGCGCCGCCGCCCGAGCCGCCGGTGGACACGAAGTAATCCACATTGCCGGGAAGATTGCCGAGCAGGATATTATACTTTACATAGCGTGCCGCCGCTTTCTGATCGACAAGGCAAGAAGGAGCGTCACCCGTGTAATAGGTGTTGCCGTCCTCATCAGTTACCGTATCCTGCTTGCCGCGGTTCCCACAGGAAACATTTATATATCCGTCCGCTGCGTAAGCGGTAGACGCGGCGGAGTTATTCTGCGAGCCGTAGCCTGCCGCGCCGGTGTTCAGGATAACGGGGGCGGCGGCGGCAGTGTAGACCTGCCCATTGGTACTGCTGATCTGAGCGCCGTAGTCAATGACGAGCGCGCCTTTTACAGATCCGGAAACATCCGCCGACGTCACATCGGCATTTCCGTCGCCGTCTGTATCAATGCCGGTAACATAGGCTCCGGGAACGCAAACGGACACGCCCTGCTGATCGGGCAACTCCGGGTAAGCAACCGCCGAAACGACGGAAAGCACCCATGCGTCTGCATTTGCTTGGTAAGTCCATTCCTGATCCTCGTTATTGGCAAGGTTTAAAGTCTTTTCGATGTACTCTTTGTCAGAAGACTCGTTGTTTTCGGTTTTTGAACAGGCGCAGAGGGATACCGCAAGCGCCAATACAAGAACCGCCGCAATAATTCGCACATTCTGCTTCATAAGAATTCCTCCCGTAGTTTTATGATGCCCATTGTACAGGAGGAAGATTGAAGTTTCATTGAAAGTAAAAATTATTTTTTTATAGGGAGCAGAGCAGAAAATTCCACCTTGCCGTCATAACACGCCGCGCTGATTTTCCCTTTGTGCGCCGTGACTATCGACTTTGCAATGGCAAGCCCCAAGCCGTAGTGTTTATCATCGCTGTTTCTGGCGGGATCCGCCCGATAAAAGCGGTCAAAGAGATGCTCCTGCCGCTCGGGCGGGATCGGTTCTCCGTCGTTGACTACCGAGAGCCTTGCCATGCTATGCTCTTTCTTTAATTGCAAAGTGACATACTTACCGCAGCTGCCGTGACAAATCGCATTATCCAGCAGAATGGAAACAAGTTGTTTTAGTTGAGCGCCGTTACCGTCGACAAACAAACCGTTTTCAATATCACAATTCAACAGCAGACCTTTTTCAAAAGCAACACTTTCAAAAGGCAATGTCTCCCCGCCGACCAAACGGCTGAAATCCAGATGTTCGGTTTGCACCGTGACATTTTCCGTCCGCGCCAACTCTAATAACTGTTCGACCAGCTTTCCCATCCGCTCGTTTTCATATTGGATATTGGCAAGCCACTGATTGTCTCCGATTTCCCTTGCCAGAAGCTCCGCATTGGCGTTGACCACAGACACCGGGGTTTTGAGTTCATGACCTGCGTCCGAAATAAACTGCTTTTGCTTTTGATAGCTTTCTTCAAGCGGCTTTACAATTTGCTTTGCAAGAAATACTGCCACAAAGAACAATGCAATAATAGCCGCGCTGCCGAAAACAAGGGTATAGCGGAACAGCGTGGTCATACTTTCCTGCATGATCGTGTTGTCCATAAACGCCACGAGGGTATAGCCGTCCTTGCTTGCCGTTAGATAGATCAGGTTCTCTTTGACGCCGGTTGCCTTTTTCCCTGCTATAATCTCAAGCGCGTATTTTTCAAGCTCCGTATCCTCGTAAATCTCCCGATCACTGTTATCGGTAGCAAGTATTTCTCCACTATCGGAAACGGCTACGGAATAAAAGGTTGAAAGCTGAAAAGCCGGAGTATCTTCAAAATGCGGGTCATCCGGAAGATTTCCCGGCGCTTCAACAACCGGACTTATATCGGGCGGTGCTGTATCGTCGGGAGGCAAACTGTCTCCGGGCTGTTCCTCGAGCGAATACAGCGCCGCATATCGTTCCAGCATTTCGCGGTTTGCAGAGGATACCTCAAAATAACTGGAGCCGTAAATTACGGCAAGCGTGCCGAGAAAGAGAAGAACCAACACAGACATAATGGCGGCAACAATTTTTCGTCTTGATTTTTTAAACATTGTCGCACCTCAATTCGTAGCCGACTCCGCGCACAGCCTTGATTTCGGTCTTTGCCCCGACGAAGCTCAGCTTCTTCCGGGCAAAGGACATATACACCTCCACATTGTTATACTCGGCGTCGCTTTCGTACCCCCAAATTTTCACGGCAAGCTGCTCGCGGGTGAGGATCTGCCCCTGATTTGCAATCAAATACTCAAGGATATGATACTCCTTCTCACTCAACCGCACATTTTGACCGCTTACTGTACAGAAAAGCGTCAATGTGTTTGTATCAAGGAAAATATCTCCGCAGGTCAAAGTACCGTCTGCCGTGTTTATGCTTCGTCTGCCGAGAGCGCGAAGCCTTGCAAGCAGTTCCCGAGTTTGAAACGGCTTGGTGAGGTAGTCGTCGGCGCCGCTGTCAAGCCCCGTCACCTTGTCGTCCAGCTCGCTCTTTGCGGTCAGCATGAGAACCGGTGTGCGGATGCCTTGCTGTCTGACCTTTTTCGCAATATCAAAACCGTTCATACCCGGAAGCATCACATCAAGGACAATAATATCATAAATATCGCTCAGAGCGGCGTCTAAACCGGATTTTCCGTCGGCATAACAATCCACTTGATACTTTTCAAGACGCAGTATCTCGCAAAGCGCCTGCGCCATTCTTTTTTCATCTTCAACAAGTAAAAGCCTCATTTCAACACCTCTGCATTTTATTATAGCATGAAAAATTGAAGAAAGGTTGAATGTGGATAAGTATTTTTATTTTGCATATTGCCGGATCTTCTTTGGCTTTCTTGCAGCAAAGATGGTTTTTTCTTGGCAAATGTGCAATTTGAGCTTTTCGTAAAAATACAGCGTGGAAAGCATTTCTGCCTTTCACGCTGTATTTGCCTGTGCAACGCCGCATATGTTTAATTTTTGATTGCTGTTTTTAAAGCGCTTTCTTGTCCGGCTCGCGCTTTGGAGCGGTGTGCGGGGAGCGTCCAAGCAAATTTTACGCCGGCTCCGTTGTCGCGTCGGTGTTGAAAACAAATCCGTCTTTATAATCGCAGGTTATAGTGTCTCCCTGAGCAAAGCGCCCCTCCAGCAGCTCTTCGGAAAGCTTATCCTCAATTTCGCTTGTAACCGCGCGGCGCAGGGGTCTTGCGCCGTAAATCGGGTCGAAGCCTATTTCGGAAATATGCGAAACGGCCTCCTGAGTAAAGCGTATGGAGTAGCCCATTGCTTCAACGCGCTTGGACAGCTCCTCAAGCATATTGGCGGCAATCGCGCGGATATTTTCTTTTGTAAGCTTGTCAAAAACAATAATATCATCGATACGGTTCAGCAGCTCGGGTCGGAACAGCTTCTTAAGCTCCTCGGTAACCGCCGCTTTGATGCTCTCGCTGCTGCGGTCCTCCTCCGAGCTTGAAAACGCGAAGCCGAGATTCTTCTGGCTTTCGGTAATAAGCCTTGCGCCTACGTTTGAGGTCATAATGATAACCGTATTTTTAAAGCTTACGGTTCTTCCCTGAGAATCTGTGAGCCTGCCGTCTTCAAGAATCTGAAGCAGAATGTTAAGCACATCGGGATGAGCCTTTTCGATTTCGTCAAAAAGAACAACCGAATACGGTTTTCTTCTTATCTTTTCGGTAAGATAGCCGCCCTCTTCAAAGCCAACATATCCGGGAGGCGAGCCAACAAGACGCGACACGGTGTGCTTTTCCATATATTCGCTCATATCCATTCGCAGCATCGCGTTTTCATCGCCGAACATAACCTGAGCAAGCGCTTTGCAAAGCTCGGTTTTGCCTACGCCGGTGGGACCCAGGAATATAAAGGAACCTATGGGGCGGTTCGGGTCTTTAAGACCGACTCTGCCGCGCCTTATTGCTTTTGCAACGGCGGTTACCGCCTCGTCCTGACCTATTACGCGCTTATGCAGAATTTCCTCCATATTAAGCAGGCGTTCGCTTTCTTCCTTTGTAAGTTCCGAAACGGGAATAGACGTCCATTGAGATACAACGTTTGCAATATCCTCGGGCGTTACCTCTCCGCCCGCGCGGGAACTCTGCGCCTGCCATTCCTCCTTTTTCCGGGTCAACTTTTCTTTCATCTGCTTTTGATTATCGCGGATTTTTGCCGCGCCCTCATAGTCCTGACGGCGAACCGCCTCAGCCTTGTCTTTTTCAAGCTCCTTTATACTGTCGTCAAGCTCTTTAAGCTCGGGCGGATAGGTAAGGGATGAAAGTCTGACCTTGGATGAAGCCTCATCGATAAGGTCTATTGCCTTATCCGGCAGGAAACGGTCCGCAATATAGCGCGACGACAGCTTGACCGCGGCGGTAATTGCATCGTCCGGAATTTTTATCTTATGATGAGCTTCGTAACGGTCGCGAAGTCCCTTTAAAATCTCAACGGTTTCCTCCTGTGTGGGCTCGTCTACGGTAACAGGCTGAAAACGGCGCTCAAGGGCAGCGTCCTTTTCGATATACTTTCGGTACTCCGCTATTGTTGTTGCGCCTATAACCTGAAAATCCCCCCGTGCAAGCGACGGCTTCAAAATATTGGCGGCGTCGGCAGAGCCCTCTGCGGACCCCGCGCCCACTATCGTGTGCAGCTCGTCGATAAACAGTATAACATTCTTGGCGTTTTTTACCTCGTCGATTGCGCCCTTGATTCTGTCCTCAAAATCGCCGCGGTACTTTGTGCCGGCAATCATAGATGTAAGGTCAAGGCTTACAATGCGCTTGTCTTTCAAAAGCTCGGGCACCTCGTTATTTGCGATTTTGAGCGCCAGCCCCTCTGCAACCGCCGTTTTTCCGACGCCCGGCTCGCCTATAAGGCAGGGGTTGTTTTTGGTGCGCCGTGAGAGAATCTGAATAACGCGGCTGATTTCTTTATCTCTTCCGATTACGGGGTCAATCTCGCCGTTTTGCGCAAGAGCGGTAAGATCTCTGCCAAAGCGCTTGAGGTTTTTCAGGTCGGATTTGCCGGAGGATCCGCCCGCTGCGGGAGAACCCTTTTCATCGGAATTTTCGTCAAAGCCGCTGTCTGCATTATCGTAGAAAGCGTTTTTAAGCGCCGCTGCAACATTCCCCGTGTTGCAGCCGAGGGCGTTTAATATTCGTACCGCATAGCTGTCGCTTTCGGCAAGCAGACACATAAGCAAATGCTCGCTTCCGACAAAGCCGCTGCCCATCCTTGCCGCGGAAATCACCGCCGCCTGCATTATGCGCTTTGAGCGGGGTGTTAAGTCATCCGGTGTAAGCACGGTAGGCATACCTGTGCCGACGTTTTGTTCAATCGTTCCGCGCACCTCTTCGGCGGTTATATTGCATTCGGCAAGCGCCTCCGCCGCAGCGGAAGTGTTTTCTTCAAGCAAACCGAGGAGTAAATGCTCGGTGCCAATATAAGTGTGCCCCATCTCGGAGGCTCGCTCTATCGCCAGATTCAGCGCATGATTTGCCTTTTTTGTAAATCCTTTGAAGTTATACATAATAAATATACCTCCCCTTTTTTATTCTGTGATGCGTTTTGCATGTGAAGCTTATTGAATAAGGGGCTTTGCCCCGTCATTTATATTGAATTACGGATAAGGCGCGCTCTTTCGCAATCGCGTTCCGCCGGAGTCAGCTCCCGCCCTGCAAGCTTCATAAGACTTGCGGGCTGAATTTTTACTGTAAGCCCGTCAATAACCTCCGGCTGCACAGTCTCAAGCTCGCCGCTTATTTTACCGAGCCGGACATTTGACAGAAGCTGCATAGCCTCCTTGTGCGAAACAGAAAGCGCGTACTTTAAAACTCCGTAGCTCCTTGCTATGCCGTCGCGGACTTCAATGTTTTTGAGCATTGCCTCCCGCTCCTGACTTTCTTGGTTTATAAGCTGTATTGCAATATTTTTGAGGTTATCCACGGCCGCTTTCTCGCTTATGCCGAGACTCACCTGATTTGAGAGCTGATACATAGCGCCCATCGGCTCGCTCCCTTCGCCGTAGCTGCCGCGTATGGTAAAGCCCAGCTTTGAAAGACTTGCCGCTATTCTGGGGATTGCTTTTGTTCTTTGCAGCGCCGGCAAATGAAGCATAACGGAGACGCGCAGACCGGTGCCGAGATTTGTAGGGCACTGGGTAAGGTAACCGAGCTTTTCGTCAAAAGAAAAGCTGAGGGTTTCATCAAGCAGAGAATCGAGCCTGTCTGCAAGCTCATACGCTTTTTCCGGCTCAAAGCCTTTCATTATAACCTGCAAGCGTATGTGATCCTCCTCGTTTATCATAATGCTTACGGTTTCCTCTTTGTTGAGCAAAAGCGCGCCGCCCTCGGTGTTTTCGGCAAATTCCGGGCTAATAAGGCGTCTTTCCGCCAGAGCGCAGGCTTCAAGCTTCGAAATTTCCCCGATATTTATCAGCCTGAAATCGTTTGCGATAGCGCTGTTTGAATCAAGCAGAGCGCTGCGTACCTCTTCAACAACCTTCAGCTTTTGCTTTTTGTCAAGGCGGTGTACAAAGGCTATGCCCGAAATATTCCTCGCAAGTCTTATTCTGGTGGAAATCACCGTATCGTTATAATTCAAAACAATCCCCCTCTTTCCGCTTATGCGTTCTTGTTAAGCTCGTTTATTTTGTCGCGCAGCTCGGCGGCGCGTTCAAAATTCTGCGCTTTGACCGCCTCGTCAAGCTCCTTTTGAAGAGTTTCGACGGTTTCCGTCCGAGGTCGCGGCTCTTTGGTTGAAGCGTTGCGCGCGCGCTTGCCGCAGTGGGCGGTGTTTCCGTGAATACGGCGGATGGAGGGCATAAGCTCGTTATAAAATTCACTGTAGCAGTCCGCGCAGCCCACCTTTCCGGTTCGGGCAATCTCGGCGTATGTGCTTCCGCAGGTTTTGCAGTGCGAGGCTCCCGTGCGAGCGGGCAATGCGTTGCCGAAAAAGCTGCCGATCATTTTTTCAAATTCGCTGTGCATATCGGAGAAAATGCCGTTATAGCCCAATCCCTCGCTTTTTGCACAAGAGGAACAAAGATGCATCTCCGTGTATTCGCCGTTAATCATCTGTGTTATGTGAGTACTTGCCTCGTTTACACCGCATTTTTGACATTTCATAAATTATCCTTCCTTTCAAAAGTTAAAATTAATATATCAAACTGTATTTAAAAGCATATTTTTAAGTAACGTGGCTCTGAGCGAGTCGCGGTACTCCTTCGGAACCTGAGAATAGCTTCTTTCGGAGGTTGCGGCGAGTATCAGCCTTGCCGCTTCCTTTGTTAAAAACCCGCGCTGTGTCATAGAACCCACAAGCCGGGCAACGCCGAATTCATCCGCGGTTTTGCCTATTCGCTTTACTGTTTCGATTATTGCCGAATTCCGGTCGTTTGAAACACGCGTTATGCGGATATATCCGCCGCCGCCGCGCCTGCTTTCAACAATATACCCCTGCTCGGGCGTAAAGCGCGAGGTTATAACGTAGTTTATCTGACTCGGTACACAGCCAAGCTCCGTGGCAAGCTCGTTGCGCTTTATTTCCGCGTTGCCGTTCTGACTGTCAAGCATATCGCATATATATTGCGCTACCAAATCACTTATTCTCATTATACATCATCTCTTTCAACGGTAAGGTGTTTGCGGCAAGTGTGCCGCCGATATTTTTTGACCCTTTCTGTAAATTATTATACGGTCAAAGTCAGTCAAAGTCAAAGTCAAATAAAGTCAAAAACAGTTAATAATTCGGTTTTAATTTAAAATAACGCGGGAATGCTTTAATTTTCTCAATTTTTCTTCTTTTTTCGATGACTGCGAAAAATTTTGAAAGGTTCATTGTAAAATAGATAAGTTTCCTCCCCGCACAGCAGCTTCCCCTTGTATTCAAGAGCATTACCGGTGACAATTGGGCTGAGTTTGCAAAGCTGTCCGATGCTGTCCCGGGAGCGGATGTGTATTATGCAGATTCATACTCGTACTACCGGTGCGGAACCAACGAAAAGCAGAATTCTCTCATTCGCAGGTTCATTCCAAAAGGGCGAAGCTTTGACGGTGTATCGGATGAAACCGTTGCTGCCATTGAGGACCGGATCAACCGCCTGCCCGGAAAAATCTTCAATTATCGCTCCTCTTCCGATCTTTGCTAAAGTCTCCTATTTGATATTACAATTCGGACTACAAAAAAAATTTAAAAAAATTTAAAAAAAGTCTTGATTTTACAAAACAGATATGGTATACTATCTAAGTCGCTGAACGAGAAATTGGTGCTGATGACGTCGGGGGTCCACCCGTTCCCATACCGAACACGGAAGTTAAGCCCGATGGTGCCGAAGATACTTGGATGGAAGCGTCCCGGGAAAATAGGGAAGTGCCAATACTTGCTGTTTTTATTCAGCTCTCGTTTAGACGCATAGTCGGTGTCGATGACGTCGGGGGTCCACCCGTTCCCATACCGAACACGGAAGTTAAGCCCGATGGTGCCGAAGATACTTGGATGGAAGCGTCCCGGGAAAATAGGGAGATGCCGACATACAAAGTGCCTGTCCAGTAGGATAGGCATTTTTATTTTTATTTTATTTTATTTTATTTTATTTTTTCCTAAAAGCGATTAAGCCGGGGGTATAAAAATGAGTTTGGACGGAATTTTTCTGCGGCATATAGCTAAAGAGCTCAGGCAAGACGCTCTCGGCGGGAGAATTGCGCAAATTTACCAGCCTAACAAAGACGAGCTTGTTTTTATTCTGCGAACCTTTACCGGTTCGAAAAGGCTGCTGATTTCGGCGCGCGCAAACTCCCCGAGGGTGCATTTTACAAATCATCCGCCGGAAAACCCCGCGTCCCCGCCTATGTTTTGTATGCTCCTGCGCAAAAAGCTCGGCTCCGGCAAGCTTACGGATATTAGGCAGGAAGGTCTGGAACGCACGCTTTTTTTCGATTTTGACACTGTAAACGAGCTGGGCGACTGCGTAAAGTTGACTGTTGCCGCTGAGATTATGGGCAAATACAGTAACGTTATCCTTATAGGTGAAAACGGTCTGATTATAGACTCGCTTAAACGCGTGGATATGACGACTTCCAATTTGCGTTTGGTGCTGCCTAATTTAAAGTACGAGCTTCCGCCGGCACAGGATAAGCTTGACCCGCTTTCCTTTGATATGTATAAAGCCGCCGACCGGGTGCTCTCTGCGGGGCAGCCGTTAAGCAAAGCGATTCTTAACAGCATACGGGGCGTTTCACCGGTTGTCTGCCGCGAAATTGAATATAATCTTGAAAAATCCGGCAGCCTAAGCGGCGCCTGCTCCGGGCAGCGTCTCAGGGAACTGCTCGGGGAACAGCTGGAAAATCTCGGGAAAATTGCCTCGGATTGCAGCGGCAAGCCGTATATGCTTATAAGAGAAAACGACGAACCGTTTGACTTCACTTTTTTGAGCGTTGCCCAGTACGTGGGCGCGGCCCGGATTAAAGAGTACGGAAGCTTCTCGCTTCTGCTGGACAGCTACTACTCCGAGCGCGACGCCGCCGAGCGTATGCGCTTTTCAGCGCGGGATCTGTTCAAGCTTGTAACCACCGTAACAGAGCGCCTGAGCCGCAAAATAAACACTCAGCGCGCCGAGCTGTCCGCCTGCGAAAACCGTGAGATTCTCCGCATTTGCGGCGATCTTTTACAGGCAAATCTATACCGTATTCCCAAAGGGTGCAAGAGCATTACCGTTGAGAATTTTTACGATGAGAACAACTCAAAATTGACGATTCCGCTTAATCCGGCGTTGTCTCCGGCGGCAAACTCGCAAAAATACTACAAAGATTACCGCAAAGCCAAAAACGGCGAGCGCATGCTTAAAGAACAGCTTGAAGCGGCGGAACGGGAGCTTATATACATTCATTCGGTTGCAGACGAGCTTTCCCGCGCGCGCACCGAAAAGGAGCTTGCGCAAATACGTTTGGAGCTTGCCGAGCAGGGTCTTATTAAAGCGCCTAAGGGCAAAGCAAGACCGCCCGCCGCGCTTGAACCGCTGAAGTTTGTTTCTGCCGACGGTTTTGTTATACTTGTGGGCAGAAATAACAGGCAAAACGATAAGCTGACCTTTAAAATTGCAGGTAAAAACGACATATGGTTTCATACTAAGGATATACACGGCTCTCATACGGTGCTTTTCACCGGAGGGGAAACGCCCTCTGAGCACGCGCTCTTTCAGGCGGCAAGCCTTGCCGCCTACCACAGCAAAGCGCGCGGGAGCGGCAATATTCCCGTTGACTTTACGCCGGTGCGTTATGTAAGCAAGCCCTCAGGGGCAAAGCCGGGTATGGTTATATATACTAACCAAAAAACCCTCTATGTTGACGCAAGCATTCCGAACGGTATTAAAGAGCAGTCGGACTGAAAGCAAAACAATACATCTTAACGGGGCTGCCGCATAATGCGGCAGCCCCGTCATTCAATGCGGCAAAGGGCAGCGTTAGCCGCCTGAGGAATCAATGGGGGACTGTATCCTCCATTGATTCTTCAAATGTCCCCTGCCTTAGAGGCGGGGGACATTTTTGCCTAAGTTATATTTTCTTTTGTTTATCACAGAAAATGCGGTACCGGTTTTGCGCTCCGTTCAACGCGGCAGACATCCTACGGCTGAGCAGGGAACGAAGTGATAATTATTGCGTAATATTGCAAAATAAGCGTTGCGTCCGCGGCGGTTATCTGTCCGTCGCCGCTGACCTCGGCAGCTTTAAGTCCCGTGTCCTCGAGCTGTATGATGGCGGCATAGTGCTGCAATACGGCTGTCGCGTCGGCAGCGTCTATCTTTCCGTCCGAATTAACATCGCCGAGAGTATACTCGGGTTCGTCGTTCTGCGGTCCGGTGACGCGCAGCTCCGCGCCCGAAGCAAACAGAAGCGACTGGTCAGTCAAAGAATCCGTTACTCGCAGGCGGATTTTAGAGGTGGTCTGTGCGTCAAAGCTTGCAATTTTCCACGCTGTACCGCTTGCCCACGTTCCCGCGGCAACCTCTGTCCAATTGCCGTCCGCGTCCAAAACATCTATTGCATAGCCGGTGATAATTCCGTTGGTTCCGCCGCCCTGCCTCGGCAGATAACGAACGCCGTCAACCGTCTGTTCGCTTCCAAGGTCAACAATAACCCACTGATCCGCGCGCGCCGTACCGTTCCAGTCGGTATGCCAGATAGTAGTTGTGTCATTGTCCAGCAAATTGGAAGCAGGCCCCTCGCTGCCGGTTGCAGCCTGCTCGCTGCCGGCGGTTGCCGTCATATTTTCCGGCGGCAGATCCCGGCTGTCGTCGGATGCAGGGTCGTAATCTACCTCTACGGTGTCGACCGTATAGTTTGCGAGTATCTCTTCGCCGAGCTCAAGCAGGTCAAGGTCAGTCGCCTCCGCGGTGTATTCCGTATCGCTCCTCGCCCATGCCCACTCAAATTCAAACCAATTTATGCTCGATGTACTTTCACCCGCAAGCTCTTTCTCGCATTTTTCAATCCACATCTGCCAGCGAGCCTTATAGAAATCCTCTGTAAGACCTGCCCACTGGCGGTTTGAATAGTCGTGCAGACCGCCGCTTTCCGACTGACTGTAGCTGCCCCAGGTGGTAACAAGGCTCTTTGCGTTAAAGCGGTAAAGATCCAGCGTAAAGTCGTCGGTATTTGCGGCAAGCTCCTCTGCCGCGCCTACCCATGTTCCGAGCAGGAATTCTTCCTGAGTGCCGAGCACCTTTTCAACCTCGTCGATAAGGTTCAGGAACTTTTCGGCTCTGCGCTCAAACGCCTCGGAATCTCCGCTTTGATAAGCGGTAATCATGGAATTATAGTACTCCTGCGCCGTATTTGAAAGTATCTGCTTCAACAGATCGGCAACGTCGTAGAGATAAGCCTCGCTGTTCTTGAGAGTATCATAATCAGCAAGCAGAAACCTTGCCGCTTCCTCGAGATCCGCCTTATCGTATTGAATAACCGCGTTGCCCCAGGTAGAAGCCGCGCTTATTGAAGCTGCCGGACGGGCGTTTACCACCGACTCGGGCGCACCCTGACCCAAATTGTTAAGGTCGGGATTATAGACGGTATCGTTATATATCAGCAAAGCCTGATATGCCGATTCACTGTAAGCGCCGTAACGCCGCGTTACGTAAGACTGAAGCCAGGATTCCAAATCTATGGGTTCAAGATTGTCGGGAGTTGAGCTCCAGATAGTTTCAAACAGCAAATCGTAGAGCAGGGGGTTGTTCTGCGAGCCTTCGGGAGTTATGCCTATGCCGGCCATATACTGCGCCGAATTGGCGGCCTCGGGAATGTTGTTTACGAGGTTTGCAAGGTGACCGTGCAGACCCATACGTCCGCCGAAGTTATTGAGCATACAGAACACCCACGGCGTGCCGTTAAACTCTGTTGTATAGCCGTAGGAGGCGCTGCTTGCGCTGCCCTCGTTCCAGTGAGGAGTTTTTTCGGCATAAAGATCCAACACAAGCGCGTGTTCGCTGTTGTTTGCTATTCCGGCAAGCAGCTCGCTGGTGGGGTTGCCTTGCCACGACTGTATTACCCAAACCGCGTCGGAGTCGTAGCTGAGCATAGCGTTCATAACGCCGCTGCCCACGTCTCTTGCCGACATTGAGCCGGTGTTGCCGCCCTCATGGAAGGGGTCCGTAGCATAATAGTGCGACCAATCGCCGTATACGTCGCTTTGACATTTATAGAAAAGCTCCGCATATTCGGTAAAGGTGTTTGAAGTTGTAACAAGCATATACGGACGCTGGAAGGAACACCACGCGCCCTGGGCTATTACCTCAGCGCTTGAGTCCTTGTCGGTAATATCAACCGGAACCATGCCGCTGTAGCCCTGAAGCACCGGCTGCATACCGAGCTTTCGCATTGAAAGCTGATTTTTTCTGGCAAGCTCGGTGCGCTCTTCAAACCAACTGTCGTGAACCGGTCCGCCGTAGCCCGACAGGTTTGCCATATACGCCCACGCATAGTAGGCGGGACCTGCAATAAAATCCTTAATCTCCTGCGCGTCGTAGCCAAGCTCGGTGAGGAAGCGCCGCCAAACTTCCTCCTGCCCTGTAGCGTCAAGCACAACGTTTACGCCGTTCAAAGCAAGCCAGTCAAGCTCGTTTCTCCACTCTTCCTCGCCCCAGAAAGACATAGTGTAAGACAGCGTGCAGTAGTTATAGGAATAACGCACCGCAAATTTTGTTTCGTTGCGTACCGTATTGTTGACGGGAACGATCGCGTCGGGCATATTAACCTGATCGCCGACCTGTGAAATATGCACATTGCAGTAATATTTAAGGTAATAATTAAGACCTGTGGCAAGGGAAACGCCGGTATTGCCCTTTATGCGAATCTTTCCGCTTTCGGCGTCGGAAAGCTCGTAGAAATCATAGCCGTCTTCGCCCGGTTCGGCAAGCTCAAGCTCAAACCAATCCTTATATTTCGCGCCGAGCCTGCGTTCTATAATTCCGTTGACCTCCTCATAGGTCATCTCCGGCGTGATTTCCTCAACGTCATAATCTGTGTCTGCAAAATCAGCCGCTCCGGCGGCGGGGGTCTCCAGGACTGCGGTTCCGCTTGCCTCGCCCAAAACGCGAACCTCGTTTACAACCGCCTTGGTTGAAGCGGAATTGTACTCAAGGTAAACGCGGATGATCCGTGCTTCTACTACAGAAGTTTCAAACGTAAATATATCGCCGCTTGCGGTGCAGGGGGCCGTAGTTTGCTTTTCGGCAAGAAAGCTGAAGTCTCTGCCGTCCATACTGTAATAAAGAGTGTACTGCGAGTATCCCGTGGCGGGAGTAAACACCTGAACCTCATTTATATTATAGTTTTCCTCCAAATCTATGTCCACATAAGCGGGGTACATTGTACCGCTCCATGAGGTGCTTGATGAGCCGTCGTTTATAAGATAAGCGGCGCTGTTATTGCTGTTGGAGTGAACGGGCTTGTTCCACGCAACGCTTTCTTCATCCTGTACGCCGGAAGAAGCGGGGTCTGCATAAACGCGGAACTCGCAGACAGCCGGCCACGGCGTGCCCCCGGAGCATTCAATGCTTTCCAGCACTATTTTAACCTGTTTAAGCGTTGTTACCGCGTTAAGAACATTCGTCTTGCTGTAGCTTGTGGTGCGGTTTGCCGTCTGCGACTCGATAAGCGCAGTCCATTCTTCATCCGCAGACGCCCTGCCGTAAATGCTGTATGTAAATACAAAATTATTGGAGTCGGTGTCAAGGTGTTCAAATACTATATTAAAGCCGGAAACCTTGCTTTCGCTCGCCAAATCGAGCTGAATCCACGCCTCTTCCGTCATAGACGCCATAGCTCCCTGATAGAAGCCGTACATTGTGCTGTCGTTTTCATCTATAAGGTTTGCCGGAGTACCGTACGAACCGCCGACAGACGTAACCGTCGCCTGAGGCGCAACGTTTACAAAATTGCCCGTTTCGGTTTCTCCTTCAACATAAATGCCGACCTCGGCTATCGCCGCCCAAAAAGCTCCTGTTGTGGAGCTGTCCGCCATAGGGTTGCTCAAGGTAATGTATAAATGCGACATATTCTTTTCGGGAGTGATTACAATGCTTCCCGAAAGCAAATGACCCGAAAGAGTTTCAAGCGAGATAGGGTCGCTTGTTACATTGTTTTGTGCGTACGAAATTTCAACGTCTACCATACGGTTCGGGTAAGAAGCGTCATTCAAAAAGCTTATCTCCACTTTTTGAACCGCCTCAACGTTGTCTGACGGCAATTGGAACGTCGCCGTAACCGGCCATACGCCGTTGTTTGCAATATATGCCGTACTTGCGTCGCCGTCAACCATATTTTCCGCCGGATATCCCGACTGCGCGTCCGCGCTCACGCTGACGGCGCACTGTCCGGCGATGTTAGTAAGCGTTGCCGAGCTTTGCGCGGCAGTCTCGCCGTCTGAGGCAAACGCCGTAAAAGGCAGCGAGGAAAATAACAGAACCACACAAAGCAGCAGCGCCGCTGCGGATTTATGACCCTTGTATTTCAATCTTATTCACTCCGTTTCCCGAATTTTTATTATTATACAGCATTTTTAACGTTGTATCAAGCATTTTAGGCAAAAATAATAATATATTTTTAAAAAAGTATTTGTTTGTTTTTAAGATATGTGTTAAAATAGAATAAATCAAATCAACTGATGAAAGCGGGGAGAATTATGAACATTAAGATCACTGCGGACAGCACCTGCGACCTTTCGCCGGAGCTGATACAAACTTACGGCATAACTATTGTGCCTCTTAAAATTTTAAAAGGCGGTAAATATTACACAGACGGAGTTGACATAGCGCCTGCCGATATTTTTTCTTACGTTGCAGCCGGCGGCGAGCTTTGTTCTACCGCAGCGGTCAACGTTGAGGACTACGCCCGGGTGTTTGCACGCTTTTCAAAAGAGTGCGACGCGGTTATTCACATAAACATCGGGGCGGGGTTTTCCTCCTGCTATCAAAACGCCTGCATAGCGGCGCGGGAGTTTGAAAACGTATACGTTGTGGATTCGCAGAACCTTTCAACCGGTCAGGGACATATAGTGCTTGAAGCGTGCGAACGCCGCGCAGATTGTACCGATCCCGCGGCTCTTGCCGAAGAATTGCGCCGGCTTGCCCCGCGCGTTGAAACAAGCTTCATTATAAACAGGCTTGATTATATGGTGAAGGGAGGGCGCTGCTCGGCGGTTGCCGCACTGGGAGCCAATCTGTTAAAGCTTAAGCCCTGCATAGAGGTTAAAAACGGCGCTATGCGCGTGGCAAAAAAATACCGGGGTTCGTACGCAAAATGCCTTAACGAATATATACGCGAACGTCTTTACAACAGAGACGACATTATCCGCGACAAGCTGTTTATTACCTACACTCCCGTTGAAGAAAGCGACCTTGCCGCCGCAAAAAAAGCCGCGGCTGATTTCGGCGGCTTCAGCCGGGTTATGGAAACACACGCGGGCTGCACGGTTTCCTGCCACTGCGGTCCGTCTACCCTCGGCGTGCTGTTCATACGCAAAGAAAGCTAAGCATAAGCACAGACCCCGTCCGCCGGATGGGGTCTGCTGTTTTACGGTAAATTCAGGGCTTTCGGGCTTAATCGCCGTTTGAAAAATCCCATTCGGGCACATAAGCCTTATCGGCTGAGGAAAGCTCCTGACAAAACCCGTCAAGACCCAGCTCGAGCATAACGTTTACCACCTTTTCGTATTCACGGCGGGTAATTCTGCGGCCGAGCTTTTCAAAGCGGGCGGCATAGGCGTTGGGGAAATACTGCCCCATAAGGCTCACTTTAAGCTGTGTGCCGAAGCGAGAGTGAATAAGCCTAAGCGCGTCTATGCTGTTTTTCGTGTGGTTCGGCAGGACGAGGTGCCTTATCAGAACGCCGCTGAGCATAAGACCGTCGCCATCATAACGCGCGTTCCCGGTTTGGGCGTACATTTGCTCAATTGCGGCAAGAGCGGTCTCACAATAATCGGGAGCCTTAGAATATTTCGCCGCAAGGCTGTTGTCGGCATATTTAAAATCGGGCAGAAAAATATCTACGTACCCGTCAAGCCGCTTTATTGCATTTACGGACTCATAGCCTCCGCAGTTGTATACAACGGGAATTTTGGGCTTGTAAATATCGAGGGATTCTATAACTCCATCCAAAAAATGAGAAGCGCTTATAAGGCTTATACTGTGTACGCCGAGTGCTTCAAGCCGTTTATATTCGAGCGCAAGCCGCCGGGGCGTTATATATACTCCCTTTCCGTTATGTGATATTTCATAATTCTGGCAATAAACACAGGCAAGCGTACAGCCGCTGAAAAACACAGCGCCGGTACCGTTAGCTCCGCTTATGCAGGGTTCTTCCCACAAATGCGGCGCAATCCGCGCAACCTTGGGCAAAAAGCCCATACGGCAAAACCCTCCGCCGCTTTCGGACTGTCTCTGCGCGGCGCACCGGCGCGGGCAAAGCAGGCAGGGCTTATCCCCGTCTGTTTTTTTGTTAGGCAGAGTAGGCATGAATTATCCTGTTTCACCCTCCCTTTTAACATCGCCGACGGCGGTAACTATCCGGTAGCCTGCGTATTTTACTCTTGCTTCCAGGCAGCCGCGGCATTGAGCGGCTTCCTCCCCCGTGCAGATTTTATTTTCGTACAAATCGTAAAGCCTGCGGTACTTTACCGGCGACAAGTTCGGCATTACAACGTTGGCTCCGGACTTCAGCCCCAGCTCGCGTCCCTTCGGGTTAATCGTACCTAACGCGGTGGTTGCCGGAATCAGAGCATACGGGAACATAAGCCGTAAGACCGACAAAAGGCGCAGCGTTAATTCCAATGTTCCGTTTTGAAAAGTGTTGAGCGGTGTTTCCGCGTGCGTTATATACGGACCAATACCTATCATATCCGGCTGTAACTGCTGCAAAAAGCGCAGATCGGCTATAAGATTTTCCGTCGTCTGATACGGTGAACCCACCATAAAGCCCGAGCCCACCTGATAACCGATTTTCTTCAGGTTAAAAAGGCATTCCTTCCTGTTTTGCAGGCTCATATTTGCAGGGTGCAGTTTGGCGTAATGCCCGGCGTCCGCCGTTTCGTGCCTGAGCAAATAGCGGTTTGCTCCCGCGTTGTAATATGCTCGGTAGCTTTCCTCGGATTTTTCGCCTATTGAAAGGGTAATGGCACAGTCGGGATATTGTGCGCGGATGGCGCTGACAATATCGCAGATTATGCTGTCTGTATAATACGGGTCCTCTCCGCCCTGCAAAACAAAGGTGCGAAAGCCCAGAGCGTAGCCCTCGCGGCAGCAAGCGAGAATTTCCTCCTTGTTAAGCCTGTAGCGAACCGCCTTAGCGTTATCTCTGCGGATGCCGCAGTACAGGCAGTTGTTTTTGCAATAATTTGTAAATTCAATAAGACCGCGGATGTAAACGTCGGTTGAGTAAATTTTGCGCCTTACTCTGTCGGCTTCACTTGCCAGCGCTTCGTCATAATCAGGATTTTCAAGCAAAATTTTAAGCTCTGCGTCACTCAAATTGCGGTTTTGTACAAGAGCTTCCACCATATTCATATTTCCTCCAAAACAGTTAAAAACTGTCGGCGCCGCCTCAGCTTCGGCGGCGTATAATCTTATTGAGCCAATAAAACGGCGGAATAAACACAGAGGTATAGGCAATTCTTATTAAAAAGTGCCTGACATAGTATATTCCGGCATTGTCGTATCTTAGCGAGAGATAATGAAATAATAAAAAATAGACGGAGAACAGCACAAAAATAACGAAAACCGAGCAAAGAACAGCGTTCAGCAGGCTTGTTACAAAAATGTTCCCGGCAAAGTAGCTTATAAAGCAGCAGATTATGCCGAGCATAACCGTAAAATAACCTATTCTGTTTGAAAAGCCCAAATCCGTCAGCGCGCCGCATACAAGACCGAAAATCACCGCGCATATTTCGTTTTCAAACAACGCAACCGTCAGCGCCACGCATATAAGCAGCGACGGAGTGTTCCCCAATATCGGCGGAATAAGGCGCGGCGTACCCTGTAAGACAAAAACCGCGAGAACCTCAAGGGCAAACGCGCAGCGGCGGGTAATCCTCAGCTTTCGTTCCATATTAATCGCCCTCTGTTGAAGCTTTGACCTCGCTCTTCCCTGTAAAGCCCGTAAGAACCGCAACATCGCTTACGGTGCGCACGTCGTCATACGGGCGGACAACCGCCATTGCGGTTGCGTCGTAAGAATCGAGCTGTATTTGTACGACCTCACCCAAAACAAGGTTTTCCGGATAAACGCCGGAAAGGCCTGAGCTTACCAAAATATCTCCGACCTCTATGCTGTACTCGTCGGAAATTGCGGTCAGAGTCGTCAAATTATCGTCGCAGTAAAGCGCGTTTCCGGTAATAATGCCGCTGTCCGAGGTTCGGCTGTCGAGCGCTCCGATTTTTGTTTGAGGAGATAAAACGGTGCATACACGCGCAGTGCCGTAGTCCGTCTCGCTTACATAACCGATAATCCCGTTTTCGGTAATTACGGGGTCGTTTGCCGATACTCCGTCGCTGCTTCCGCAGTCGATTGTAAAGGAGTAGAAATCGTCGTTCGGGTCGCGCCTTATAACAGAAGCCGGGAGCAGCTCAAACTCCGGGTTCTCTTTTTTCAGCCCGTAATATTTCCACAGACGGTCGTTTTCGCGCATAACGCTGTAATATTCCGCAAGCGAGCTTCTCAGCGAAGCATTCTCCTGCTCAAGGCTCTCAAGCTCCTGCTCGAGCTCCTTGTAAGACTTTTTAACGTCGCCTCCGAACACTGCCGACGCCGTCTGCTGCATTCCCGAGGTAACGACATTAAGCAGCGATGAAAGCGCGCTGTCGTCCGCAGCCGCAGAAATAATGCACACAATTAAAACCGCAGAGATAATCGCTGCAAAAATTTTTACGTTTTTACCGTTCATCAGCCGACCCCCACCCGTTTATTGCAATCAGCGGCGGCGGTTGTTGCGGTAGTAAGAGGAGGGCATTTTAAAATCGAGGCGCTTGCCCGCGCCGTCAACCACGCAGTCGAGCGGGCGCTCCGCAATGTGTACCGGCATACCCGTCTGCTGGGCAATCAAACGGTCAAAGCCGCGCAGCAGCGCGCCGCCACCCGTGAGCATAATTCCCCTGTCTATTATATCGGCGGAAAGCTCCGGGGGAGTTTTGTCAAGCGTTCCGAGGATAGCGTCAACAATAGCCGAAAGCGGCTCGGCGAGCGCGTCACGAACCTCTTCGGATGAAAGCGTTATATTTTTGGGCAGTCCCGTGAGATTATCCCTGCCTTTGACGGACATTTCCTGCTCGTCTTCATAAGGGAATGCCGAACCGATGCTGATTTTAATATCCTCGGCTGTTCTTTCGCCGATAAGCAGGTTGTACTTTCTTTTGATATATGCAATTATTGCTTCTTCAAATTTATCCCCCGCCACGCGAACCGAGCAGGAGGAGACAATATCGTTAAGCGAAATTACGGCCACCTCGGTTGTGCCGCCTCCTATATCAACAACCATATTGCCCGTAGGCTCCGAAACCGGGAGCCCGGCTCCTATTGCCGCCGCCATAGGTTCTTCAACAAGCTCTATCTCTTTCCCGCCGGCGGCTGCAGCGGCGTCTTCAACGGCGCGCCTTTCAACCTCGGTAACGCCGGAGGGAATACATATGACAATTCGCGGCTTGCTGAAAAAAGTGGGATTAATTGATTTTTTCACAAAATATTTCAGCATAGCGGAGGTTGCGTCTATGTCGGCTATTACCCCGTCTTTGAGCGGGCGCTGGGCTACAATCGAGCCCGGCGTTCTGCCTATCATTTCCTTTGCCTGCGCGCCTACGGCAAGAACCGTGTCGCTGCGGCGGTCAACCGCAACCACCGAGGGCTCCCGCATTACAATGCCCTTGCCCTTAACATATACAAGCGTATTCGCCGTTCCAAGGTCTATTCCTATTTCTTTTTGAAATGAAAACATTTGCCTCTCCCCCTGCTTACTGTAATATTTTAAATCGGAGCAGCGCTCCGGCAAGCCTGCTTGAACCCTTTGCTTTAAATAATTTTTAAACAAGCTTCGATTTAGATTATTTTAACATAAACAAACATAAGGTTGCAATAAGATTAAAAAATAAATATATCTAAATTTGCAGCGTCTGTTTTCGCCGAAATCAGTAATTTCTAATCAAGGAAACCACCGTTCCCAATAAAACGACATTTTCCGCTATAATCGGCTCGTAGGCGCTGTTTTCGGGCTGAAGGCGGTAATGACCGTTTTCCTTATAAAAGCGCTTTACCGTCGCCTCGTCGTCTATAAGGGCGACTACAATTTCGCCGTTTTCCGCAGTAGGCGTTCTGTTGACAAGCAGAATATCGCCGTCAAGAATACCCGCTTCTATCATACTTTCGCCCTGCACCCTAAGCCCGAAAAATTCACGTCCTCTGCGTAGGGAGTCGCTTACCGGAACGTAGCCCTCTATATCCTCTGCGGCAAATATGGGCGCGCCTGCGGCGACCCTGCCCAAAATAGGAACCGAAGAGCAGCTCTCCTCGCCCACCACGCGAATGCAGCGGTTGAGTCCCGCGCGGCGTTCTATAAGCCCGCGTTCCTCAAGACCTTTAAGGTGAGAATGTACAGTCGAGGTTGATCTCAGCCCTGTTGCCGCGCAAATTTCGCGCACCGACGGAACCGTTCCGCTGTGCGAGCATTCCCTGATATACTCGTAGACCTTTCGCTGACTTTTTCCCAAAGGCTTCATAAAGCTTCTTCCTTTCAGTAACGTATTCTTTCCCGCAAGGGCGGTAATTCCGCGCTTTTAAAGCCGGCAAATTACAAAAAGCATATATGTTGAATATATTGTAACACATACGCGCCCAAAAAGCAAACGTTTGTTTTGTATTTCTCACAAATAAGCGTTGTTTTTTTTTTAAAGGTATGATAAAATATTACAATAACTGTCAGCGGTGAATTTTTCGAAAACGTCTGGCTCCTTAAATTCAGGAGGAAAAAGTCTATGAAAATAAGTGATAAATTTAATAAAGGCAGAGCGGTTTTTTCTTTTGAGGTTTTCCCCCCAAAAAAGAATATGCCCCCCGAAACCATATATAATACGCTTGAAGAGCTTTCAAAGCTTTCGCCCGATTTTATAAGCGTAACCTACGGCGCAGGCGGAAGCAACCCGGGAATCACCTGCGAGGTGGCCGCAAAAATAATACGCGACCATAAAATAGACGCTCTGGCGCACATAACCTGCATAAACAGCACGCGCGAGGAGGTCAAAAACGTGCTGACGGACTTTAGGTCGAACGGTATTGAAAATGTTCTTGCCCTGCGCGGCGACACTGTTCCGAACATTGAGCCCAAGCGCGATTTCCTCCATGCAAACGAGCTTACCGAATTTATAAGGGAATTCGGCGGAATCGACATAAGCGGAGCCTGTTACCCCGAGGTGCACTCGGACGCCGCGAATGAGGTTGAAGATATTCTTAACCTGCGGCGCAAGGTGGACGCGGGCGCCGAGCACCTTATTACGCAGCTCTTTTTCGACAACTCCGCCTTTTACCGCTTCCGCGAGCGCGCCCTGATTGCCGGCATAAACGTGCCGATCTCCGCAGGAATAATGCCGGTCGCCAACGCAGGTCAAATACAGCGGATGGTGGCTATGTGCGGCGCAAGCCTGCCGGCAAAGCTTGTAAAAATCATACAGAAATACGCAGACAATCCCGAGGCTCTGCGCGACGCGGGCATTGCCTATGCGATTGAACAAATAGTGGATCTGCTTGCAAACGACGTTGAGGGAATTCACATTTACACCATGAACAACCCATATACAGCCGCAAAAATCAGCAGCGCTGTTTCAAGCCTGTTATGATTAAGCTAACCGAAATTAACAAAAACGAGGCTCTGCGTTATCTCGGGCGCAGAAAGGGAACCCGGCTTACCGAGCAAATTGAAAATCTGGTTGACGAATGCGAAAAACAACTTCTTAACGCATTGGAAATAAAATATATATATAAGGCAATCGACCTGCCCTGCCCGGAAATTATGGGCGGCAGCGACATTATGCGGCACCTCAAGGGCTGCCGCAGAGCCGTGCTTCTCTGCGCTACGCTCGGAAGCGGCGTGGATCGTCTTATACGCCGTCTGAGCATAAACGAAATGGACAAGGCGGTTGTGCTTGACGCGCTTGCAAGCGCCGCGGTGGAGCAGGTGTGCGATTGTATTGACGAAATGATCCGCGCGGATTTTCCCGAGTTTTTTCCGACGTGGAGGTTTTCCTGCGGATACGGCGATTATCCGATAGAAAAGCAGGGAGTGTTCCTGCGAATCCTCGACGCTCCGAGGAAAATCGGCGTGTGTACCGCGCAAAGCTGTATGTTGGAGCCGACCAAATCGGTTACCGCTGTGGTTGGGCTGTCCGACGCGCCCCCGGAAAAACGCAGACGTGGCTGCGCCGGCTGCAATATGAAAAACATTTGCCGCTACAGAAAGGACGGTTTACGCTGTGAGCTTTAACGAATTTCTTGAAAATAAAAAAATAATTTTTTTAGACGGCGCTATGGGTACCATGCTTCAGAAAAGCGGACTTAAGCCCGGTGAAATTCCGGAGCTTTATTCAGTTACCCATCCCGAAATAATCACAGAAATTCACCGGCAATATGTCGAAGCGGGAGCGGATATAATATATACCAACACCTTCGGCGCAAATTCATATAAGCTGCACGATTGCAGCAGCTCGGTATATCAGATTGTCACCGCTTCTATTGAGAACGCCCGCAGAGCGTGCGAGGGTACCGGGACGCTTGTGGCGCTCGACGTAGGTCCGATAGGCAGACTTGCCGAGCCTGCCGGATCCATGCGCTTTGAGGAAGCGTATGAAATGTTTGCGGAAATTGTTGCCGCCGCACAGGACTGCGACCTTATAGTTTTTGAAACAATGACAGATCTCTACGAGCTTAAAGCCGCCGTACTCGCCGCAAAAGAAAACACCGACAAGCCCATACTCTGCACTATGACCTTTGAAGCTAACGGCAGAACCTTTACCGGCTGCTCGCCCGCCGCAATGGCAACAACGCTTACGGCTCTGGGAGTTGACGCCGTCGGCGTAAACTGCTCGCTCGGTCCAAAGGAAATGCGGCCCATTTTGGAGCAGACGGCGGCGTTTACAAATCTTCCGCTTGTTATCAAGCCAAATGCCGGACTTCCTGACCCTCTCACCGGAGCCTATAACGTGGACGCGGATTCTTTTGCCGAAAGCATAGAGGCTCTTCTGCCGCTCGGAATCAAGTTTGCCGGCGGCTGCTGCGGAACAACTCCCGAGTATATACGAGCTCTGCACCGGCGAATTTCAAGCGCCGAATATACTCCCGGAAAGTCCGAAATCCCCTCCTGCATATGCAGCGCCTCCTGCGCGGTTACGCTTGACCGCCCGCATATAATAGGCGAAAGGATAAATCCCACGGGCAAAAAGCTTTTCAAGCAGGCGCTTATCGACCGCAACATAGATTACATTCTCAGGCAGGCTATTGAGCAAACCGAGGCGGGAGCCGAAATTTTGGACGTCAACGTAGGTCTGCCGGAAATAGACGAAGCTGAAATGATGGAAACCGTGGTTAAGGCGGTTCAAAGCGTCACCGACGCTCCCCTGCAAATAGATTCCTCCGACCCAAAAGCTGTGGAAAAGGGTCTCAGGGTGTACAACGGCAGAGCAATAGTAAACTCCGTAAACGGAGAAGCGGAAGTGCTTGCAACCGTTTTGCCGATAGTGAAAAAATACGGCGCCGCCGTGGTTGGTCTCACACTTGACAAGCAGGGAATTCCCAAAACGTCCGACGCACGGTTTGAAATTGCAAAAAAAATAGTGAATACCGCCAAAACTTACGGAATTCGCAGCGAAGACGTATATATAGACTGTCTTACCCTTACCGCGTCAGCCGAGCAGGACGGAGCGCAGCAAACGCTAAAGGCTGTCCGGCGCGTCAGGAACGAGCTTGGCTGCCACACCGTACTGGGCGTTTCAAATATATCTTTCGGTCTGCCCCGCCGCGAAATTGTAAACGCGGCTTTTCTGACAATGGCGCTTGAAAACGGGCTCGACCTGCCGATTATGAACCCGAACATTCGGGAAATGCGCGGCGCTTTCAGCGCGTTCTGCGTGCTTAAAGGCTATGACAGCAACGCTTCTGCCTTTATTGAAGCTTTCGCTTCCGCTGCCCCATCAAGGTCAGAAGCGCAGCTCCAACCCGCCGAATCCGAGGCGGGGCTAACCCACGCGGTTGAAAAGGGGCTTAAAGCTCAGGCGGCAAAAATAGCCGAACAACTTTTGGAAGAGCGCGACCCTATGGAGGTTATAAACGGATATTTAATCCCTGCGCTTGACCGTGCCGGCGACGATTTTGAAAAGGGAATCACTTTCCTGCCGCAGCTGATACAGAGCGCTGCGGCGGCTCAGGCCTGTTTTGAGATAATAAAGCAAAAAATAAATTCCTCCGGCAAAGCGCAGGTCAACGGCGGAAAAATAATTCTGGCAACCGTCAAGGGCGACATTCACGACATAGGCAAAAACATAGTAAAAGTTCTTTTGGAAAACTACGGCTTCAACGTTTTTGACCTCGGAAAAGACGTCGATCCCGCCGCAGTGGTCGAATGCGCCGTGAAGAACGACGTTAAGCTTATCGGACTTTCTGCGCTTATGACCACCACCCTTAAAAGTATGGAGGAGACAATCGCTCTGGTTCGCTCCACGCCCGAGCTGCAAAATCCGGACGGCAGCAGCAAGTGCCTGTTTTTTGTGGGCGGAGCGGTTCTTACCGAGGATTACGCTATGAAAATCGGCGCGGATTATTACTGCCGCGACGCTAAAGCAAGCGTTGATGTGGCAAAACGCGTGCTGGGTTAAAGGCGGCGCACAGTAAAGCTTTTTCGGGAGTTGAGTAAATGGACGGGCGAATGACGCGCCTGCGCAAAAAGGCGGCGGCTCTTCCGCTTGAGCCGGGCGTATACATTATGCGCGGCAGGCAGCGCGAAATTATTTATATAGGCAAGGCAAAGGCGCTGAAAAACAGAGTAAGTCAGTACTTTGGCTCGCAAAACAACCATCCGGACAAAGTAAGGCGGATGGTTTCCAACGTTGAGGATTTCGATTATATAATCACCGACAGCGAGTTTGAAGCTCTGATCCTGGAATGCAGTCTTATCAAGCAGCACGCTCCCAAATACAATATTCTGCTTAAAGACGATAAGGGTTACAGCTACATCCGCGTATCCGCCGACAAATGGCGCCGCCTGTCCTGCGCGCTGCAAAAGGCGGACGACGGCGCTGTCTACATAGGTCCGTACACAAACTCGCACTATGTTAAAAACGCGGTTGACGAGGCGGTCAGAATTTTTCGTCTGCCTACCTGCTCGCGCCGGTTTCCGCAGGATTTTAAAAAGAGCCGACCGTGTCTAAACTATCATCTTCAGCAATGCATGGCTCCCTGCACCGGCAGAATTAAAATAGAAGATTACAACGAGGCGTTTGACGGCGCTCTCGAATTTTTAAAGGGCGGCAGCTCCGCCTCCGTCAAAAAAATGGAGGAGGAAATGCGTCTGGCGGCGGAAAATCTGGAGTTTGAGCGAGCCGCCCGCATACGCGACCGCCTTGCGGCGGTAAAGCGTCTCGGCGCTCGCCAAAAGGTTATGGAAAGCAAAATCCGCGAGCAGGACGTAGTAGCCTTTATCAGCGACGGTCAAAAGGGCTGCTTCGAGGTTTTCCGTTTTCAAGACGGCAGACTGTTCGACCGCGAGGAGTTTCTTGTTGACTGCAACGCGGATTCCGACATACGCGCCGATTTTCTGTTACAGTTCTACACCATGCGCGGAAACGTTCCTGAATACATTACCCTTGACGCCTCTTTGGAGGACGAAGATCTCATACGCGAATGGCTTGAAAAAAAACGCGGCGGCAGGGTTTACCTGCTTACCCCGCAGCGCGGCGAGCTGTTCCGGCTTGTAAAAATGTGCAAAAGCAACGCCTGCGAGCGCCTTGCTCAGACAAAGGGCGCAACCGGGCGCGAATATTCAATACTTGAGGAGCTCAAGGAAACACTCGGCTTGGACAAAATCCCCGAATATATTGAATGCTACGACATCTCAAACCTTGCAGGAACGGAAAACGTCGCCGGGATGGTGGTTTACCAAAACGGCAGACCTCTCAAATCCGCTTACAAAAGGTTTAAGATCAAGAGCTTTTCCGGGCAGGACGACTACGCTTCTATGGCGGAGGTTCTCGAACGCCGCTTTAAGGAGTATTTTGAAGCTCAGGATAAAACCTCGGGCTTTGGCAGACTGCCCGATTTAATCCTCCTTGACGGCGGCAAGGGGCAGGTCTCGGCGGTTTTGCCCGTACTGAAAAGGAGCGGACTTGACATACCCCTGTTCGGTCTTGTAAAGGACGACCGCCACCGCACCCGCGCGGCGGCAACCTCCGGCGGCGAAATTGAAATCAACTCACGCAGGCGCGTTTTTACCTTTCTTTCAAAAATGCAGGACGAGGTTCACCGCTTTGCAATAGGCTACCACCGTCAAAGCCGAAAAAAAAACACCTTCAAAAGCTCGCTGACCGAAATTGACGGCATAGGCGAAAAACGCGCAAAAATGCTTTTGAAGCACTTTCTTACCGTTTCCAACATAAGCCTTGCAAGCCTTGAAGAGCTGGAAAAAGCCCCCTGTATGACCAAACCGGCAGCCCGCGCGGTTTACAATCACTTTCACCCTCCCGAGGACGGCGGCGTCTGACTTTAAACAAAACAAAATCGCAGCGAACTGTACTCGCTGCGATTCTTTTGTGTTTTTAAGCCGATTCGGTGTAACTTAGGAAAAGACGTCCCCCGCCTTTAAGGCGGCGGGTTCCGTTTTCGGAACCGGCGGGGATGCAATCTACCGCTGATTTCTCACGGGCGGCTGACGCTGCCCTTTGTCACATTGAGCGACGGGGCAAAGCCCCTTGTTGAACTAAAAAACATCGCGTTTTTTACCGACAAACACCGTGGTAAAGAAGCCCGCTGCAAAAAGAACAAGGTACTCCGCAAGTATTACCCATGCGTTGGCGCTTGCGGTCGTAACATGCAGATATTTAAGAGGAGAAAACTCAATATTCGAAAACAGTGAAAATATAGCTTCGGAAAAATAATTAAAAGCAAAAATGAACAAAAACGGCAGAAAAATCACCGCAAAGCGATTATTGAACACAAACGTAAGCGCTGTGCTCAGCGTGGCGACAAGCCCCGAAAATATTGAAATGAGCAGCACCTTGCCTATCATAAAAATCATAGGATGCTCATAAAACAGAACTCCGCCGAGCTGCCCCGCCTGTATATAATTGTACTGCGTATATGCGGGGTCGGGGTCAATCAGCGGCACAACCTGTCCCGCGACTATTATATTTATTATCAAAGGGATTGCCGCAACCAGAAAGCCCACCGAAAAGGTCGCGAAATATTTAACAAGGAAATATTTTGTTTTATTGTCCCGCGTAATAAGATTTTTAACGTATCCGCTTTTCAATTCATACTGATAAGACCAGCCGTAGGATAGAGTGGCAAATATCGGAAGCAGAATAAAAAACAGAGAAGACATATAGCTGGTGATGTCCATCCCAATCCACTGATTATACAAAGTGTACGATGCATATTCCGGGCTGACGTCGGTTCCCTTCATCCATGCCTGGTCATGTGCGTTTTGAACATAGATCTCGTTATTTATCCAGACATTTATGGCAAACAAACCGCAAATCACGGCTATAACTACCGCAATGATAAGCACAATTTTAAAGCTGCTGCTGTGAAAAGCTTTTTTCATTTCAAGCTTGAACAAGCTGATTCCTCCCTTCAAAGAGCGTACGCGTCCGCGTTTAAAATTCGAGCTGTATCATTTTTTTTGTAGGATACATCGAGATAAGCAAATACCAATCGCTATCGTCCAGATATTTGCGGACATATTCCGCTCCGTGCATATCCAAGAGTACATCGCTGTAAAACGGGAGCTGAAAGTCCATTGAGGTTCCGGGTCTCAGCGCTATGCCTCCGGTGCTCGCTATCGATTTGTTTACCTCCCCCAACAGGGTCAGATCCACTGTAAACATAGTTGCCGAGGAAACAACGCACGTGTCGTAAAGACTTATGCCAGCGGCAGTCTTACCGCCCGGATCCTGCCATATGTTTTCATCCGCGGAAACGCTCACGGAAAGCTCGATTATATATTCCGGCTTGGTAACGTTGGCATACAGTCTTTCAATGCGGGACTCGTCTATATTATGGCTCGATACATATTCGTCGAACGTTTCAATCTCGGCGTCTGTAACGCTGATTGTATACCCCTCGCTGTTTCGGTTTTCGAATTCGCTGTAATAAAAATAATCTCTCTCGTATTCGACAACCTCGTTCATACCGTAGATTTCCACCGGTGTGTCCTCAAAAGTGACGTTAACATAAACCATTCTTACAATTCCGACAAGAAGTATTGCCCCCACAAGAGACAGCGCGGTAATTTTAACGGCTCTCATCTTAGTCACCTACTTCAAAATGCTCAACGATTTTCCCTCTTTCAAGCACATAAATCTCCTCGCTGAGCTCCTTTAAAATATCAAGATCATGGCAGGAAATAATAACCAGCGCTCCGTTGTCGCGCTGTTTCTGTATAAGTTGCTTTACCATTTGTATTCCGTTGCTGTCAAGGGCGTTGGTCGGCTCGTCAAGAATAACGATTTCGGGGTTTTCCATTACGGCCGCCGCAATGCCGAGGCGCTGCTTCATTCCGAGAGAATACTTCTTGTATTTCTTTTTATCGCCGGGATTAAGCCCGACCGAAGACATTACCGCACGAATCTCTTCTTCCGTAACCTTGCTTTTTATGGATGCGAGCATCTTCAAATTTTCAAGCCCTGAGTAGGTGTCAAGGAAGGATGGATTTTCAATAAGTATTCCCACGCTTTCCGGGAAAGCTATGTCCTTGTTGAGTATTTTCCCGTCTATGCTTATTTCACCCTCGGTAGGGCGTATCAGTCCGCAAATAAGGCGCATAAGCATTGTTTTGCCCGAACCGTTTATACCCTTAAAGCCGATTATAGCCGGACCCTCAAGCTCCGCGCTTATACCGTCTATGACAGTATTTTTATGTATAATCTTTGTTACATTGTCAATTTTTACAACCGGCATTTTATCCACCACCTTATTTATCTAAAATCTCGTATTTTTTAAACAGCACGGCGCCGCCGAAAACAGATATTAAAATAACAGCCCCGCACAACATAAGCCCCACCGCGCTGACAAGCGAGCCGCCGTTGTAATTAAAAACAGCGTTGTGGTATATGAGTCCGTATGCGGGAAGTAAAAACGGAGCGGGTGTAACTATAACATCCGAAGCCAAATATAATGCAACAGTAAACATAAAGCTGTACATCGGGCGCACAATAAGAGATAAAAACATTTGCAGCAAAGCCATTGCCGCGGCGGTCAACAGCGGCAAAATAAACTCGGCAGTCCACATGTGCCTTCCTGCATACACCGAACGCTCGACAGTATTTCCGTCCGAAATTATGGGAAAATATTTGATTCCCAGCTCGGTTACGGTCATAGACATCTGTACGCCCGTGCAAACGCTGAAAATCAATATAGCAATCCACATAACGGCATAAAACGCAAGAATCCACAGGAAAGTAACCGCGCATTTTGAGTACCAAAAGCTTTTGCGCGACCGAGAATAAACCAGAACCATTCTGCCGTAGCCGGATAAATCCTTAAAAGGAAAATACAGCACCATATACATCATCAAAACATGAACGACCAGCCATAGATGAATATAGTATACTCCGAAGAACTGTATCACAACGTCAATAAAGGTATAGTTCTTTAAATCCGCTTCAAAGGCGCCGGCATACTGCAAAGCAATTTTGTTCTGATCCACAAAATATCCGAAAACAGCCAATATCAGCGCCGAGAACGCCGCCAATATCAGCAATTTCCACCACTTTCCGACGAGGTGGTTCTTGAAATCATACTTTAAGACTCTGAAAAACATTTCTACTCCTTGTTCAGGATGTCATATCTTTTAAATATAATATCCCCGGCAATAACGCTTGCCAAAATCAGCACGGCGCAGAGCAGCAGTCCCAAATATTCGTTCACTCCGTTTGAAAGGACAAGATCGCTCCTTTCCGTCATGGCATAGTTACCTATCATAAACGGATTCATATAATAGGCGGAAGCAAGCAAAATCGCAACCGTAACTATGTAGCTGTACAAGGGACGAATAATAAGGGACAAAAGCTGCTGTAAAAGCGCAAGCCCAACAGTTACCAAAAAGGGCAGAATAAACACCGTGATAACCATTGTATGCTCGAGGTAAAAGGAGGTAATAAAGGCTCCATCCCCCGAAGCGGACACAAAGGCGCTCACGGCGCTGCTTGTAAGCGAAAGCGAAAGCTTTATTCCCATGCATAAGCAAAATACCGCGATTTCAAGCCATGCCAGCACAAAATACGCCAGCACCCATATAACGGTCGTTATACATTTGGAGTACCACCAGCTTCGGCGCGAACGCGAAAGAACAAGCACCTGTCTGCCCTGACCCATAAGGTCTTTGTACGGGTAGTAAAGGACAAAATAAAGTATCAGAAAATGGAACAGCGCCCACATAGCGGGAAATTCAAAAATATTAGTCTTGGAAGGAGTGTATTCGCCCATTCCGCGCCAAAAGCAAAAGCAGCAGTCCATAAAGGTCATATTTTCGGCGCTTAGTGAAGATGTCGTGTTTATGCGGTTGTATATGTCAAACAGAAAAATTACGAAAAGCGCAGCCGCAATAAGCGGCTTGAACGGTTTTTTTAAAAAAGAATTGCGTATATCGTATTTAAGAATTTTTAAAAACATTTTGCTTCCGCCCTGTTCTACAATACATCGCTGAAAATTTCAGACGGTATCATAACCGACTCCGAACGCACCATGTCGTTTTCGGCTACGCGTTCCACCATAAGCGCCAATCGATTGCCGGAATCAAAAACCTGTTTTATTTCGGAGATATTTAAAACAACGCCGAAGGTCGCGTGCAGCGGAGTGTTTGTCATCGCGTCAAAATTCATATAATTTGTGGCATGCTCCTGACCCTCCACCGGAACATAGGTTGTATAATTAAAATCGTCCGTAAGCACATAGTCGTCTATGTCTTCCGCCATCATACCGTCCTGTGTTACGTCCACCACAAACATTAACGGATACCGCAAATCATAGTATAAAACCGTTTCGTCCGCCTTTTGAATTATTTCCGCTTCGTATAAAAGCATAACCTCATCGGCTTTGAGCTCGTCGTTTTCTACATCTACAAAATAGTCGGACTCCAGCTCATCCAAATCGGTAAGAACTTTAAAGCTGTCTATTTTAATCGACATACCCAACTGGAAATAGCCCTGCAAGGTTATATATTCGCCCATATCGTAAAAGGTATTGTCAATATTTTTGTTCACAGCCGTTTGAACAGGCTGATTGCTTAAATCGCGGCTGAAGGGATTATCGCACGCGGTAAAAAATACGGCAAAAAAAACAATTGCAAAAACGGCCGCTGTCCTTTTCATATATCCTCCCCGTCTAAAGCCTAATCCAGTATTTCGGCAAATACCTCCCGCGGAATTTCTATGCAGTTAAGATACCAGTCCTCATCGCCGTTATTGCTCGTAACAATGGATCTGTCGCTTAGATTAAGCTCGATTGCCACAAAACCTCCGCCGTCGTATATTTCCTTTATCTCGCTGTTTTGGCAGTAAAAGCCGTAGGTCACATTCAAAGGCTCGTTATTTCTGATTGAAAACTGACCGTATTCCTTTAAACCCGTAGCCACGCTCGCGCCTTCGGCGGGTATATACTCAATATATCTTCGCGTACTGACAAGCTTTTCGTACTTTAAATCGCATTCGCGGGTATCGCCTAACATCTTTTCCAGGTATGAACCGGGGAAGAACAAGCCGTCTGTGAGCTCATCAACGTCGGAGGTGTTTAAAAACTCAACCTCAGCTATAAGCATGCTCCAGTCATCGTCAAACCGGAAGCTTGTTTTTGTTTCGTCCGTCGGAATAATTTCCTCACCTATGGCCGTAGTAAAGCAGATATTCTCCGTATTTATCTGACCGCCGTTAAAATCCGTAACCAGCGAAAGACTTTTGAAAGTCATGGAAAGATTGCGGGATCCAGCGTCTTTAAAACCGGTATAGGGCTGGTTAAGCTCGTAAAAGGTTATATGCTGAGTGGTGACCGGGTCGTGACCTATGTGCTGTATTTCGTTCTTTATATCATTGCCGACGCTTTCAAGCGTTCGGTTTGAAAACGACTGCATTGCATCGTTAAAGGAACACCCCGCGCAGGAAATCAGCAGAGCAAATGCAATTAGTAAAGCCAAAATTTTTTTCATACACTTACCCTTTGGTTCGATAAGGGGCTTTGCCCCGTCATTATATTCTGTGCAAACTACCGTTAACGCCGTTTGATGTACGCGCCTCTCTCGGTTAATTTGCGTAATCATACGACCCACTTAAAGCCTAATCCAGTATTTCGGCAAATACCTCCCGCGGAATTTCTATGCAGTTAAGATACCAGTCCTCATCGCCGTTATTGCTCGTAACAATGGATCTGTCGCTTAGATTAAGCTCGATTGCCACAAAACCTCCGCCGTCGTATATTTCCTTTATCTCGCTGTTTTGGCAGTAAAAGCCGTAGGTCACATTCAAAGGCTCGTTATTTCTGATTGAAAACTGACCGTATTCCTTTAAACCCGTAGCCACGCTCGCGCCTTCGGCGGGTATATACTCAATATATCTTCGCGTACTGACAAGCTTTTCGTACTTTAAATCGCATTCGCGGGTATCGCCTAACATCTTTTCCAGGTATGAACCGGGGAAGAACAAGCCGTCTGTGAGCTCATCAACGTCGGAGGTGTTTAAAAACTCAACCTCAGCTATAAGCATGCTCCAGTCATCGTCAAACCGGAAGCTTGTTTTTGTTTCGTCCGTCGGAATAATTTCCTCACCTATGGCCGTAGTAAAGCAGATATTCTCCGTATTTATCTGACCGCCGTTAAAATCCGTAACCAGCGAAAGACTTTTGAAAGTCATGGAAAGATTGCGGGATCCAGCGTCTTTAAAACCGGTATAGGGCTGGTTAAGCTCGTAAAAGGTTATATGCTGAGTGGTGACCGGGTCGTGACCTATGTGCTGTATTTCGTTCTTTATATCATTGCCGACGCTTTCAAGCGTTCGGTTTGAAAACGACTGCATTGCATCGTTAAAGGAACACCCCGCGCAGGAAATCAGCAGAGCAAATGCAATTAGTAAAGCCAAAATTTTTTTCATACACTTACCCTTTGGTTCGATAAGGGGCTTTGCCCCGTCATTATATTCTGTGCAAACTACCGTTAACGCCGTTTGATGTACGCGCCGCTCAACCAAATAAAAATTTGTTTTGCAGATAAATAATTGGTTATTTTGCTTATGTTTTTTTATTTTATATTTTTATTTTATATTTTATATATTATATTATAACA
>CAZXCG010000009.1:0-12268 GCA_964639205.1 uncultured Eubacteriales bacterium | reverse complement strand
GCCTTGAGACCGTACTTTTTGCGTTCTTTCATTCTCGGGTCGCGCGTGAGGAAGCCCGCCTTTTTAAGCGCGGGTCTGAGAGCCTCGCTGTCGTACTGGAGCAACGCTCTGGAAATACCGTGACGGATTGCGCCTGCCTGACCGGTTACTCCGCCGCCGGCAACCGTGCATACAACGTCGAACCTTTCGCCGGTTTCGGTCAGAACGAGGGGCTGTCTTACTATGAGCTTGAGAGTTTCGAGACCGAAGTAATCGTCAATATCTCTGTTATTGATTGTGATTTTGCCTGTTCCCTTATATAATCTTACTCTTGCGACAGAGCTTTTCCTTCTGCCGGTTCCGTAAAAAAATGGTGCCTTATCGTACATTTAAGCGTCCCCCTTCCTTACATTTCCCAATTTTCGGGCTTTTGCGCCTGATGGTTATGCTCGGCGCCGGCAAAAAGCCTCAGCCTGAGCAGCGCGTTTCTGCCGATTGTGTTGTCCGGAAGCATGCCCTTAACGGCAAGCTCCATTGCCTTTTCGGGCTTTGTCTCCATTAAAATGCCGTAGCTTGTTTCCTTAAGATGACCGATATACCCGGTGTGGCGACGCCACTTTTTCTGCGTGAGCTTATGACCTGTAAGAACAGCGTCCCTGCAATTGATGACGATTACGTGATCGCCGCAATCGACGTGGGGCGTAAAGGTTGCTTTATGCTTGCCTCTGAGCAAAACGGCGGCTTGCGCTGCAACTCTGCCGAGGGGCTTGCCCGCAGCGTCGATTACATACCACTTGCGCTCAACTTCGGCTTTTTTTGCCATATAGGTTGACATAGCTTATTTCCTCCGTATTAATTATTCTTCTTTCTTTATTTTTGCGAGAATAATAATATCACGCCTTGCCCGTAATGTCAACACTTTTTTACGAAAAATTTAATTTAGTTTTGCAAAACTTTAAAATGCTTTAAAATGCTTCCAAATACTCGCGAATACTCGCGCGCCGTTTTTGCTTTGGCAGGCCGTGAGGGCAAAATCGGGTTTAACGCTTTATTATTTTCCTTAAAATACCTTTAACTCCGGAGGGCTCGTCTTCAACAATAACTCTTTGCTGGAATTTTTCCTCCAGGAACATCTTTTTTTCCGACGCAGTCAGCGAATTTATCTTGTCAACATAATCGGAATAATGCTCGCAAACATCGCCGATTTCACCGGTTTCAACAAGCCTTCCGCCCTCAATCCATACGCCGCTTTTGCAAAATTCCAATACCTGCGGCAAAGAGTGAGATATAAACAGTATGGTCTTTTCTTCCTCGTCTCTGAGCTGCATCATACGGTTCAGGCATTTTTTTGCAAAGCCCTTGTCGCCTACGGAGAGCGCCTCGTCGATAATGAAAACATCCGGATTTAAAGCCAATGAAATGGAAAAGCCCAGCCGGGACTTCATCCCGCTTGAATATTTTTTTACCGGCTGATAAAGAAAATCCCCCAGCTCGGCAAAATCGATAACGCCCTCGGTAATCTCCTGTATACGCTTTTTGTTGAGCCCGAGCAGCGCGCCTTTTACGTTGATGTTTTCAAGCCCGGTAAGCTGATTGTTAAGACCGGTGTTTATGGCGACAAGCGCCTGCTCGCCGTTGACTGTGATGTGCCCTTCGTCAATGTCGGAAATTCCCGAAAGCACAAGCGACAGGGTAGATTTGCCGCTTCCGTTGGTTCCGAGCAGACCCACAACGTCGCCCCTTTTTATTTTCAGGTTAATGTCCTTGAGCGCGTAAAAGCTCTTGTTTTCGCCTGTGTTTTTGCCGTCCTTTTTAAGCTTGTATATTTTTGAAACGTTTTCCATTTCTATTGCGTATTCGCATTTTTCGTAGTCGGATTTCAACATGTTCTCTCCCATCGTTTGCATAAACCGCGCCGATTTTAACCGCCGGGCATGACCGCTGCGGTCAAATCATATCGACAAATTTATGCTTAAACTTATACATCAGCGTACAGCCGACGGTAAAAAGCACAAGCGCAAGACACCAGAAATACAGCGTCATGGTCGGGTGATCAAGAAAAGTCTTATTGTAAAACACGGAGTCCCTGTAGCCCGTGATGATGTAGTAAAGCGGATTCAATTTTAACACAGCGTTAAGTATATTGTGGTACGGCACGTTGCTGCCGAACTGGCATTCCCATATTACGGGCGAAAAATACATAAGCATACGGATAAGCGAGGTGACAAGCTTTTTAATGTCGCGCCAAATCATTGTAAGCACGGAAAGTATCATAGCGACCGATTCAACCAGTACAAACGCGCAAAAGGCGTAGTAGATTATACACAGCCAATACAAATTCGGCAGATAGCCGCAAATCAAAAGCGTTACAAACGCTATGGCGAGCATGCAGCAATGGTTGAAAAACTCCTTGGCGCAAACCGTGGCGGGAAGCACGCTTACCGGGAATTTCATTTTGGTTATTACGTTTATTTTGGAAAAAACGGCGCTGCACCCGTTTGTAATGCAGGGCTGAATAAACCACCACACCGAATAACCCGCCACAATCCACGGCAGATATTCAACGTCGCCGACCGGCTTGCGGTTCCAGGCTACGCCGAACACCAGCCAGTAAGTAAGCACCTGTATTGCCGGAGAAGCAAAATTCCAGAAAATTCCGAACTTGGAATCCCTCATATCCGCTAAAAGCTCGTACTTTGCAATACAATATATTCGGTATACGTTTTGAAAATTTTCTTTTAAAACGTATTTTATACTTGTAAACACAACTGCTTCCTCCCAAAAACGTGCAAAGCCCCGGCGCGCCGAGGGTTTTTAGCCTCGCCTGCGCGCGTGCGGACCGGGCTTTTAACGCCCGAAAATACTGCCGACCGCTCTTTCGGTTGCCTTGCCGTCGTTTGCTTCAACAAATTTCCTTATAAACTCCGCGCGCTTTTCTTCGCACAGCTTTTCTTCCTTTACAGCGCTTATAAGCTCCCGCATATTTCGCGCCGTAAGACCGTAGACATAATCTTCAAAGGGATAATACAGCCCTCTGCCGTTTTGGTATTCCTCCAAATCATATATAAAATATACTATAGGCTTGCCCAAAAGCGCATAGTCGAATATTACCGAGGAATAATCGGTAACGAGTATATCCGTAACCAACAAAAAGTCGTTTATCTCGCGTGATTCGGAAACGTCGTACACACAGCCTGCGCACTGTTCGGGCGTATATCCCCTGACTTTGCCGAGCTTCAGGTTATTATAAAGCGCGGGATGCCACTTGATTAAAACGGCGTACCCGTCGCCCAGCTCCCGGGCGAGGCGCGCCGGGTCGAAGCGGTCGAAGGCGTAGTCCGCGTCCTCTACGCGCGTCGCGCGGTAGGTGGGAGCGAACAAAACCACCTTTTTGCCTTTAAGCGCGGGATAATCGGAATAAATTTCGGTCTTCTTTCCTTTTATATATTCCTCGTCAAAAAAAATATCGGTTCGGGGGATTCCCGTTGCCAAAACGTTTTCAAGCGGAATAGAAAAAGCCTCTGCAAAGCAAGGTCTTACAAATTCGCTGCTGGTAATTGTTTTTGTGTAGCGCTTATAGCCCGAGTGGACGCGCTTAATGTCGCCCTGAGCGCCGGCGCGGCTGTGGGCAAATTTTTTGTAGGCTCCGCTGCTGTGCCAAAGCTGTACAAGCTCCTGGTTTTTGCGCACATGAAGATAAGCCGTGCTCACCGAGTAGTCGTCCAGAAGTATATAGGCGGAAGTTGCAAGCCAATAGCACTGCTTTAACCATTGCGCAAGGCTTCTTCTTATCCGTCTGTCCTTTTTAAGAGAAAATTTTATATCATATCCATTGCCGCATATTGCATCGTACACAAACTTAAAGTTGCCGCTCGGTTCCCCTCTGACGTCCGAAAGAAACAGTACTCTGTTCTTTACCGTCGGAAAAATCAGAAAGATTCTGTTTAAAGCAATACAGGCGCAGTAATACAGTATTTTAGCAAGCATTATCCTTTTCCCCGAAAATCAAGTCTATTACTCTGTCCGTCGATTTTCCGTCCGTATATTTAAAGTTCTTTTTTATAAATCCGCTAAGCTTTTCGCTTTCGTAATCCTCTTCTTCAAGCGCCTTTACCAGCGCCGGAACCGTTTTAACAATTTTGCCGGGAACCATAGCCGCATACGGCTCGTAAAAGCCTCTCTCTTTTTCGTACTTTTTTAAATCAAAGGCGTAAAACAGCATAGGCTTGTTGAGAAGCGCCGTTTCGTATATTACGGAGGAATAGTCCGTAATAAGCACGTCCGTTACAAAAAGGAGGTCGTTTACCTCGCGGTATGACGACGCGTCTATGAAGCATTGCTCATAACCTTGCGGAATCGGCAGCGGCTCTTTAACAAAAGGGTGCATTTTTACAATCATAATGCCGTTGACCTTTTTTAAATATTCGCCGATTTTTTTAAGGTTCAGCAAATGCATGGGGAAATAGGCGCTTTTGGCGTTTTCGCCGCGGAAGGTGGGCGCGTAGAGTATTACTTTGCTCGCTCCCTTAATTTGAGGAAACTGCGCATACATATTCTCCGCCGTCCGCTTTTTGTACTCCGAATCGAAGAAAACATCGGTGCGCGGTATCCCAACCGGGTAGAACTTGCTCATATCTATCGCGAAAGCCTCCGCATGGTGTTTTGCCGAATGCACCGAGCTTACCGGCACATGGGTATAGCATTTATGGACGCGGGTGGTAAACGGCGGAGCGCCCTTTTTGCCAAGGCGCTCAAAGCCGAGGGTTTTAAACGCGCCGCAGGCGTGCCAAAGCTGCACTACCTTTACGGACGGGTCATATTTGTTGAGGTAAATTTCCGGCTGGTAATCGTCTAAAAATATATAATCCGAAGTGGCAAGATAATAGGTAAACAAAAGCTTGTCCTTAAATTTGCGGTGATTATTTATATTTGATTTAAAAGAAAATCGGAAAACATAATCCTTATCCATTCCGCGTTCGAGCATCCGCCTGTAGACAAATTCCTCGTTGCCGCTTATTTGCGCCCTTGAGTCCGAGGTAAACAGCACTTTGTTTCCGGTTTTCCCGATGTGTTTGTTAAAAAATTTGAAAAGCCGGGCGAAAACAGCCTGTCTTACTACCTTGAGTCTGTATCTGTGCCGGCGCTTTACGTTGCTTATCCACGTTTTTAAAACGGACTTTTTTTTGTCGGGCGCTTTATATTCAACCTTTAGGTAAAAAGCGAAGTCCTCTTCCCTGAGCTTTGAAAAAATGTGGAAGTAATTGTTTGCGGACTTATCCACCGATACATCAAGCTCCTTGTCGGGGATAACATACTGGTATATTTTGTCGTACAAAGCGTCGGTAACGTAGGCGCGTATCAGCCTGCCGTCCCCGGTTCTCACGCACAAATACCAGTGTCCGTCCGTAAGCGGAGCCTCGCGGTTGCACGCCAGCGTATACAGCTCAAGATGAAAGCTTTTTCCGCTCAGCTCAACGCCGGTTACCGGCAGCAGAACGCCACTTGCGCTTTCAAGCAGATAAAATTCGTCCCCATTAAGCGGCAGGCTGCATTCGCCGTCAAGGGTTAAAACGGTTCTGTGAAATTCTATATTGTCAAGAAGCAACTCGTGCAATGTGTTCACCAGCCTATTACTTTTCTTTTTGCGTCGATGATTTCTCTGGTTGACTGTTCGCCCTTTTTAAACAGGCTTGAGGAGCCTGCCACAAACACTTCCGCTCCCGCCTTGTACAAAATTTCGGCGTTTTCAATGCTTATGTTGCCGTCAACCTCCAAAAAAATGTCCTCCCTGCCGACGGAATCATAATATTTGCGCATTTCACGCACCTTATCTATTGTGTAGGGAATCAGCTTTTTGCCGGCAAAGCCCGGATGCACGGTCATAACAAGCACGCCGTTAATATCGTCTATATAAGAATCCAGAAGCCTGTAATCGGTTTCGGGATTAACGGCTATAAGCGAGGCGGCGCCGAGCCTTTTGAGGTAATCGAGGCATTGCGGTATTTTGCTGTTATTTTCATAGTGGAAAGAGACCTGATCGCCCTCGCGTATATCAAACCAGCTCATCTTTTCCAGCGGATTATTTACAAGAAAATGAAAATCAAAAGGTATGTCGGTAATTCTCCGCAGGCTTTTTACATAGTCGGTTCCAAGCGCAAAATTGGGGACGAACTCGCCGTCCATTATATCTATATGCAAAAACTCGATTTGAGCCTCCTTGAATTCCGTCAGATAATAAAACGTTTTATCCAGCCCGGAACACATCATGGACGCAGATATTTTGCCCTTCTTCATTGCTGCTTTCCTCCTTCAGTCCATAACAAACATCAGCTTTGTTTTGCTTGCGGTCTTGTCTCTGAGAAAATCAAACGCTTCCTTATACTGCTCGAGCGAATAGGTTTTTGAAATCAGTTTTTCAAACGGAAAGCCCTTTTCTTTCATAAGGCGGGCTACCGACTGCCAGTCGTTGTTTCTTTCGTTATAATCCGAGTTCCATGTTCCGCGAACCTGAAGCTGCCGTCTTAGTATTTTCCAGTAAACGTCTTTTGGCAAAGCAAAGTCCGAGTGCGGATTCCCCAGCGCCACAACCACGCCGGCGTTTCCGGCGCTCATAACGGCGCTTTCCATGCTTTGGTTTGTGCCTACCGCCTCAAAAACAACGTCCATGCCTTCACCCGCGGTCGCTTCGTTGACGCGCTCTTTAAGCTCCTTGGTATCTATTGTTTTAAAGCCGAAGCTTTCGGCGTTTTCGAGGCTTTCTCTGCGTCTGCCGCAGATGTATACGTCGGCTCCCCTTAATTTGCAGAACGCGCCCACCAGCACTCCTATTGTGCCGGTACCGATAACCGCGACCTTCCGATTTGCCTTAACTCCGCCTATATTAACAGCGTGCAGCGCTACGGCGGCGGGCTCCATCAGCGCGCCGACTCTGTAATCTATTGAATCGTCAAGCAAAACAAGGTTCCACACGGGCACGGCAAGGTACTGCGCAAAGGCGCCGTCGTTCCTCGAACCGAAATATTTGTAATCGGCGCACATGGCGTAGTCTCCGTTGCCGCAGGCGGTGCATTTTTTGCAGGGAAGCATGGGGAATACGCTTGCCTTTCTGCCCAAAAGAGAGGGGTCCGCGCCCCGACCGAGCTCGACTATCTGCCCTGAAAACTCATGTCCCGGAATCGTCGGGAAATGGTATGTCCCGGTTTTAAAAATGCGGTCCTCGTCGCTTGAGCAAATTCCGCTCGCGCGTATTTTCAGCAGCACCTCCCCGTCTTTTGGAACCGGGGTTTCAACCTCCTCCAAAACAAGGTTGTTTACTCCGTGCAGGTTCAAAGCTTTCATACGCTTTTCCTTTCTTTAACAATTAAGCGGGCGCGTTTTAAATCCTCCGCCGTTGTTATTTTAAAATTAATTTCGTCGCCCTCGACAAGGTAAATCGGTTCGTTATTGTACGTACAGAACTGCGACGTGCCGGTCAGAAGCTGCTTCTGCTTATCCGTAAGTCTGCTTCCCAGCTCGATAAAGTATTTTAAATTAAAGCTGTCCGGCGACTGCCCGTGGAATATGCTCGCGCGGTTCGGTATGCGGTCCACCTTTTTTCCGTCCTCCGAGCAAAGCATAGTGTCAACCGCGGGGATTCCCGCGACGACTGCGCCGTATTTTAACACCCCGTCAATACTGTCGTTCAGAATTTTTGCCGTGACAAACGGGCGTACCGCGTCGTGAAACATAACGACGTCGTCCTCTTGTACCCCGTACTTGCCGACAATGCTTTCCGTCACGTTGTTTATTGTGTCTATGCGCTCCTTGCCGCCCTGTACAATCTCTATTTTGTCCGAGTAGCCTTCAAAGTGTTTTTCGACAAGCCTGTTGATATAATCGATATATTCTGCCGAAACGGCAACATATACCTTGCCGATTCTTTCAACGCTCAGTACCGACCGGAGCGTGTATGCGATAATCGGCAATCCGTCAATCTCGAGATATTGCTTCGGAATATCCGCTCCCATGCGCTTGCCCACTCCGCTTGCCAATATTGCTGCGTAAACCATATTCTGTACCTCCCTGCCGCTTTGCAAAAGCTGCGGACGCTTAATAAGGCTCGAGCTTATTCAAGCCCTAAAATATATTCCGCCATATTCTTTGTGCACGAGCCGTCTTTCTCGATATATTTTGCTGCAAAGGCGCGCACCTTTTCCAAATCGTAAGCCTTTTGGGTAATTTTGCCCAAGATAACCTCGGCGTCCGCGGACTGCTCGCCCGGGAACTCCGCGTCAATATCTATTAAAAATCCGCGCCGCCGGGCATACGCGTCGTTATCCGGGATAAAGCGGAACAGCGGTTTCCCCGCCAAAGCCGCTTCAAACATAAAAGCGGAATAATCGGTAATCACATAATCCGCCGCGCTGAGCATTTCTATTGAGGAAAACAACCTGTCCGAAACGGCAGGCTCGATTCCGACGTCGCAGTGAACCAGCGGATGAAGCTTTATTATCAAATTATATTTTGAAAAATCAACGGCGCTTACAAGCTTGAGCACATATTCGACGTCCGTCTGATTTTTTCTGAAGGTCGGCGCGTACAGAATATTTTCTTTCGTGCTTAATTGCGGATACCGCCTCAAAATGCGTTTTCTGGTTTCCCTTTGAAAATTCCCGTCCGTCAGCAGATCGGCGCGCGGGAGCGGCATAACCCGCATAATTTCCTCGCCGCAGCCGTAAGCGGGAGCCAAAAGGCGCTTGCAAACGCTGCTGCTGACAAATACAACGCTGTAATTTTTGTGCATTCTCATCCCTTTTGCGACCGTTTCGCTGCAGCCTTCTTCTTCGCCCACGGTCAGGTAACCAAACTTCTTCATAGCGCCCATGGCGTGCCACATCTGCACGATTTTGAGCTCCGGTCTGTGTCTGAGCAAACTTGCGGCGATGCAGTACCCGTCCAATATTACCGCGCGGGAGGATGCAAAAAGATGCATTTGGGTTCCTGCCATATAAAAAACATATTTTATTTTTCCGCCGATTCCCCCGCCTATCATTTTGCAGGACACGACCACCTCTTTTTCGGGCGCCAGACGCTTGAGCTCGTCGCACAGCAGCCGCACGTCCTCGGAAGGACGGTCGCTCTGCCTGCTTACTATTGCTATCCTGTCCTTTACCGGAAAAGCCTTGTGAAACGCATATATTATATTAAGAAAAAATCTTCCTACGGCAAAAATCAGCAGCATATTTCATTTCCTTATTATTAAACCGAACCGGAGCGCCGCCGGGTATTGCTCCTTTGTAGTATTATATACGAATTTGTATGTTAATGCAAGGTAAAAATACGGTCAATATCGGGTAAATTGCCGCTTGCGCCGAAGCAACAGGGCTCTCCCGGTCGGAAAGAGCCCTGAAAACCCTTATTTTATTTTCCCGCGCCTGTGTGCGGTCAGTCGGCGCGGGGGTCTTCCGCGTGTGCGGTTAGAGGATAGCACCATCTTTTTATAAAGTCAAGCTTTTGCTCCTTCGTATACCCTTCAACGGCTTCACGCTCCTCTTCAAGGCACCGATAAAACCCAAAGCAGCTCAGCGCGCAGTCAGAGCTGTTCCAAACCGCCGTATAATCCTTATAGATTATGTCAAACAGCTCCTTGTGGGGGTTGTCTATATCGAGCGAAAAGAAATCCTTGGCAGTAATTTTCATATTGTTTTTATCCGCGCAGTGGAGGTACGGCCCCGTAACAAACCTGTCGTCAACCTTATAGGTATCGTTGAAAATGGGAGTTTCCGTCATCCTTATTTCGAGGGCGGTCGAGTATTCTGCCATACACTTGCCGAGCGTACCGAAAACCTTAATGTAGTTGTCCGTTACGTCTTCGTCGCCGTATACAAGCCTGAAGGTCTCGCTCCACGGAGCGACGGTCAGCACTCTTACGCGGATTCCCGGGCTGTTTTTACACGCCTTTTCAAGCGCTTCCAAAAAGGATTTCTTAGAAGTCATAATGAGACGGTACCCGGAAATCCATATTTCCTCGGAGCATTTCGGGAGTATGCTTTCCAGCAGCTCATCTTTGTGGAACTGAAGATTTTCTATTCCGTAGCTTTTAAGAGTATTTATGTACTCGTCGTTTTTGGATTCGCGGATTTTCAGAATTGTGTCGGAAAAAAGGCACAATGCCGAGGCTATAAGCGAGGTGAAAACCGCAATGGAGAGATCGTGCGCAACTCCGGACGAGGTCATAAGCCAGGTAACCAGAAAAGCAGTGATAAGGAGAACCAAAAGCGCAAGGAACACAAGGCTGCCGGTAAGGTGATACTGCCTGATGCTTTGAAGCCTGCCGCGGGTCGCCGGTTTGCGGTGGTAATATATGGTATCAATGCCTGCGCCGCGGTCGTTTTCCAAACGGCAAAACTCGTAAAACTTCCTTGAGCGCAGAATACGAATATGAGAAACGTTGGCAGACCATGTGCGCGTAAAAATGTGGTAGCCCTCAAATTTGGAAAAAAGAGCGCCGTAAAGCTTGCCCGTTATGCCGCGGTTGCGGAACTGCGGATGAACTATAACGGTCGTTATGTAAACGTTGGGCTGAAACGCGGGGGGAATCCGGGCGGAAATATAATTCTTTTTAAACGACATAAAGCCTACAACCTTGCCGTTTTGCACAGCTGCAAACGCAGACTGCGCGCGGATACCTTCAAAATACTCATAGGGCGCTCCTCCGCTTCCGCCTCCGCCGGACAGGGCGCTTTGCGTAGTTGAACTGCGGGAGGAAAGCGGCGGAACAAATTCATCGCCGCACATTGTCAGCAGCTCCATTATGCCTTCGAGAATACGCTTGCTTTTAACTGTTTTATAATAATGAATTACCATTTTAATCTTCCATATCTTTCAAATCGGGTTGTAAAAATTGCCGCAGAATGATAGACGGTTCGGCTAACGGTATAATGACGGGGCAAAGCCCTTTATTAAAAGAAGCAAAACAGATATGCTCCGGTTTTTCCGTTATCCCGTATTCAACGTACCGTCGAAGCGATGACGGCAACTGTTATTGAAATCCAAAACAACTCGTAAATTATAACCGCCGTAAACGCCGGGTACACTGTGCAGCTTGCAGCGGGCGCGGGGAATGTCAGAACCGTAAGCTCATAAAAATTCAGGCGGGAGACGATTATATCTCCCGCCGAAATCAGAGGCTTTTTTACCGTCTCGCCTTATAAGCGGGAACGTCCGCGCTTAAGCTATAAGTCTTGCAGGGCAGAAATAGCAGGAATCCTCACAGGTGAAATCCTCTATAATTTGCGCCGTTGCCTGAAGCAGCTTTGTAGTCGTTACGGAATTAACCTCATCGTTTATCGCGCATCTCTGATTCGCGTTGAGCTCAATCAGCTCCGCATAGGCCTGTAAAACAAGGGTTGCGTCAGCCGAGCTTACCCTTCCGTCACGGTCCAAATCACCGTACATTGTGTTCGAGCCGATGCAGAGCGCGCGGAAAGCCATATAAAGCTCCCAGTAAAGGTTTATATGTATCTTTCCGGTTTCCGGGTCGGCGCTTGCAAGGCATTCCTCCGCCTTAGCTTTAAACGCCGTGTAAAGCTCTTCCTCGGGCGCATAATAATCTGCCGAGCCTACCGTCTTTACAATTTGTTCAACATCGGCAGCGGTTACCGCCGATTCATCGAGCAATTCCTTAACTTCTGCTTCCCATGCGTCTAAATCCTCGAGCGTTTCGACAGTACTCTTCATTCGCAAAAGTTTTATATATTTGTCTCTGAAGCTTACGGCAGAGCTGAAGCCTTTAAACAGATTAACATCGTAATTGTAGTAATCATACAGCCTGTAATTTGCCGGGATCGGGACAGCCTCGTAATAATCTGCCAAATAACCGGGAACATTGGAATAGGTCGGCTCGCCGTCAAGAGTGAACAAAGCAGAGCATTCCTCGCTCATCCAATTCTCAAGCTCATGCTTGCGCTGCAAAAATTCCTCGTCCTGTTCTACGTACGGCGGCCAGTTGGGGTCGTCCTCGGGGGGGGATAAGCTCACCGTAATTAAACGAGCCGTCGGAATACCAGAAAGACGGCCGCCACGTGGAAAAGACGTTTTTTTCTTCATATTCCGCCGCTGAGGCATTTACCGCAAATACGCTGAAAATCATAACCAAACTCAATATAATTGCTGAAACTCTTTTCATTGTATAATTCCTCCTATAATTAAGATGATTTTTACAGGGTTATTTATTTTTAAGATTCACTGTAAAGTGAACCTCTGCCTTAACTTTGCGTGCTTTCATTAAAACATTGTTATCACCCGCTAT
>CAZXCG010000008.1:5264-50099 GCA_964639205.1 uncultured Eubacteriales bacterium | reverse complement strand
CTGAATATTTTCTGCCTATTGCAAATTTTAAAATAACTGTTATAATTCTAATAAAGGATTTAATAACTTAGGCAAAGATGTCCCCCGCCTCTAAGGCGGCGGATTCCATTTTCGGAATCATCGGGAGATACAACCCCCATTGATTTCTCAGGCAGCTAACGCTGCCCTTTGCCGCGTTGAACGACGGGGCAAAGCCCCCTTATTGAATAACACGCGCTTTTTGATTTAAAAAAATTCGGCGGGGTGAGGCGGAATGCCGTGGTTTTTTTGTGAAAAACCTATTAATTCAAAAGAATATACAATTTACGGCGAGGACGCGCGGCATATAAACAAATCTCTGCGCATGAAGCCCGGCGAGCTGCTTACGCTTTGCAGCGCCTATAAAACCGAATATACCTGCGCGGTAACTTCTGTTACCGACGAAGCCGTAAACGTTGAAATACTCTCGCAAAAACCGTGTGAAAACGAGCCGAACGTGCGCGTCGCTCTGTTTCAGGCGCTGACTAAGGGCGACAAAATGGAGCTGATAATACAAAAGGCTGTTGAATTGGGAGCGGCGGAAATAGTGCCGGTGCTTACTTCAAGGTGCGTTTCGCGCCCGGAGGGGAAATCGGTAAATAAAAAGGCGTCCCGCTGGCAAAAAATTGCCCGGCAGGCGGCCATGCAGTCAAGACGGGGAATAATCCCCGCCGTTAAGCCTGTTTTAAGCTTTTCCCGGGCGGTTCAAGCCGCCTCCGATTACGAAAAAGGCTTGCTGTTTTACGAGGGCGGCGGTCAAAGCGTAACAGAGCTTTTGAGCAAAGAAACCCGCAGCATCGCCGTGTTTATAGGCAGCGAGGGCGGGTTCTCGCCGGCTGAGGTTGAAGAATTTCGGCAAGCCGGCGGAAGCGTTGCAACCCTCGGCAAACGTATTCTGCGCGCCGAAACCGCTCCGCTTGCGGCTTTGAGCGTTATAATGCTGCAAACCGGGAATTTTGATTAATAAATTAAGACACAGGGAGGATTTATCATAATGATTGGTATAATATGCGCAATGTCCGTTGAGGTCGACGCTCTCAAGCAAAAAATGAATAACGCGGAAACCGTTACGGCTGCTTCCATGGATTTTGTTAAGGGCAGCATAAATAATGTCGGCGCGGTTTGCGTTGAATGCGGCATAGGCAAAGTCAACGCGGCAATCTGCACGCAGCTTTTAATCGATTTGTTTAAGCCCGCCGCCGTTATTAACAGCGGCGTTGCCGGGGCGCTTTGCTCCGATGTTGGTATCGGCGACATAGTTGTTGCCGATTATTTGGTTCAGCACGATATGAACTTAACCGCGCTTGGTGATCCACGCGGTAAAATATATTTTTCCTCCGATGATACCGCCGTTTATTTGCCTGCCGACGCGGAAATTTCCGACAGGCTCTTTGCCGCCTGCTCGTCGCTTGAGGGTACTAAGACGGTCAGAGGCAAAATAGCAACCGGGGACATTTTTGTTTCGGACGTAAAAAAACGTCTTAAAATTAACCGCGAGTTTGACTCTGTCGCCTGTGAGATGGAGGGAGGCGCGGTAGCGCAGACCTGCCGGCGCAACGCCGTGCCGTTTGCCGTGATGAGATGTATTTCGGACGATATAAATAATTCAGAGGGCTTGGATTATATGCGGTTCAGGCAGCTTGCGGCGGATAAATCGATTTCCGCTGTTTTAAAATATATCGAGCTGCTCGCGTAATGTAAAAGGCTTTCTTTAATTATTAAGCAGGCAAAAGCGCCCGCCGTCTGTCCGACATGGGCGCTTTCAGACGATTTCCGAGCGCGTCTTATGCTTTTTAATGCGTTTCACGGCGGCAAGCGGAGCGAGTGCCTTTAAAAATTATTTTATCGGTAAAACTCAAGAAAAGAATGCGTCTCTCCGTCTTTTTTGCAGCCGGGGAAGGTTTCCACACAAACGGAATGAATGCTGTTAAAAATGCTTTTTTCTATGTTGGGATTGTCGCGCTTGAGGCGGCGGATAAGAGCCTTAATTTCCATGCGCTTGGAGGTAAAGCCGTCTTCAGCGTTTTTTGCGCAGTTTTCGGTAAAGCGGCAGGCGCATTGAATAAATTCCAAATTATTATAGCGCGCCCATGCAATGATGCTTTCTTCATTAATGCAGTACATAGGACGAATAAGCTCCATACCCTCAAAGTTTTGGCTGTGCAGCTTGGGCATCATTCCCTGAAGCTGCGAGGAGTAGAACATACTCATCACGGTTGTTTCAATTACGTCGCTTAAATGGTGACCGAGAGCTATCTTGTTGCAGCCTAATTCTTTTGCTTTGTTATAAAGGTGACCGCGCCTCATTTTTGCGCAAAGATAACAGGGGGACTTTTCGGCTTTATCGGCGACGTTAAAAATGTTTGTTTCAAATATTGTAACGGGAATATGCAGCAAGTATGAGTTGCTTTCTATTTTTTTGCGGTTGACTTCATTATAACCGGGATCCATAACCAAAAATACCAAATCAAACGGTATTTCGGTATAACGCCGGAGCATTTGCATAAGCTTCGCCATCAGCATAGAATCCTTGCCGCCGGATATGCACACCGCAATTTTGTCGTTTGCCTTTATCAGCTCATAACGCTTTACAGCGGCAATAAACGGTCGCCATATTTCGTTTCTGTATTTTTTGGTAATGCTGCGTTCAATCAGCTGATACTCTTGCAGCTGTCTGCTCATTTAACCAACTCCTCAGTCGCTGCCGAATTCAAAAACCGTTTTAAGTTATATTACACATACGTGCGTTTTTTGTCAAGCGCTTAGCCTCGTCAAAACATTTGCTGCCTGCAAGAAAAGTATTTGACTGAGCCGCCGGACGGTATTAAAATGAGCAGGGGCAGGTGTTCCGTATTTACATTCGGTTCGGTTTTCGCCTGTTTTAATCGGGCGGGTCAGCGTTAAGGAAATTATGGGAGTGAGCGTTTTGTATTGTATAAGCGTCAATTATAAAACCGCCGGGCTGGAGCTGCGCCGAAGACTTGCTTTTGATAATGAAACATGCCGAGGCCTTATGCTTAAGCTTTTAAAGGAAAATTATGTTACCGAGTGTGTAATGCTTTGCACCTGCAACAGAACCGAACTGTACTTTTGCGGCGCAAAGGGCTGCGAAAGCGGCGTTGTCCGGTTACTTTCGGAGCAGGCGGCAATCGGCGAAAGCCTTCTTTCCAAACATCTTATGTTTTTTTATAACGACGGCGCGATTACGCATTTGTTTAAGGTCGCCTGCGGCATTGATTCAATGGTAATAGGCGAGGATGAGATCCTCGGCCAGACCAGAAACGCCTATTATTTTGCAAAAGAAAATAATGCGGTTTCACATGAGCTTAATATGGTTTTTCAGGCGGCAATAGCCTGCGCAAAAAAGATAAAAACTCAGACGCTTCTTTCCAAAACGTCGGTTTCCGTAGCGACTCTTGCGGCAAACGAAGCGGCAAGATTAGGTGAAAAAGTCAGCGTGCTTATAATAGGCGCAAGCGGCAAAATCGGCTCAACGGTGCTCAAAAATCTTGTTTCTCACAAAAATGTTTCGGTAAAAGCAACACTGCGGAGTCATAAAAGCAAGCTTAAATTCATTGACGGTATGGGCGTTGAAACAGTTGATTACAGCAAGAGATACGAATATATCGTCTCATCGGACTGCGTTATAAGCGCTACGTCCGGTCCGCATTACACCGTTACATATTATGATTTGAAAAATCATTTGAGCGGCGGCGGAAAAAAACTGTTTATAGATTTGGCTGTTCCGCCGGATATTGAGCAGTCCGTAACCGAGCTTGACGGCGTAAGCCTTATTAATATAGATTATTTTGAGCGTCTTGCCGAGGAAAACAACACTCTAAAGGCGGACGGAGTTGTTCAGGCGGAAGAAATAATTGCCGCTGAAACAGCGGCGCTTAAAAAGGACTTGATTTTTCACGGCTTTTTGCCGGAGCTTGAAAGGGTCAGGGCGGCTTTGTCCGGCAAGCCCTTTGAAGAACTTATCTACAAGATGAAGGCCGAGGTATCGCCGCAGGAGTTTTCGGCGTTTCTGAAGGTTCTTAAAGCAATCGGGGACGGTGAGTAAAATGGGCTGCTTTCCGTTTTTTATAGATATAGAAAATAAAAGCTGCGTTGTCGTCGGCGGGGGAGAGTTGGCGCTGCGCAAGCTGGAAGCGCTGTTGCCGTATAATCCCCGGCTTAAAGTTGTGGCTCCGGAAATATGCGAGCAAATATATTGCCTCCCCAAAACGGAAATCCGAAAAAAATTTTTTGAAGACTGCGACATAGACGGAGCCTTCGCGGTAATTGCCGCTACGAACGACAGAAGCCTTAACTCGCGGATTTTCAGGCTTTGTACCGAGCGGAATATTTTAATAAACAGTGTTGACGATATTAAAAACTGCGGGTTTATTTTTCCGGCCTTGATTAACGGCAAGAACATCACGGTTGCAATTTCCACCGGAGGCAAAAGCCCGCTTTATGCCCGCATTCTGCGGGAAAGAATTGAGCCTCTGCTCGACGACGGCGACCGCGCGGTTGAAATTTTGAGCAATTACCGCGAGCTTATTAAACGCGAAATAAGTCTGCCGTATAACAGGAAGCTCGCGTTTGAGAAGATACTTGAAATTTCTTCCCGCGGTGAAAGCGTCGATGAAAAGCAGATTCTTAAAATAATAGAGGATTTAAAATAAATGAAAATTAAAATCGGAACAAGAAAAAGCAGGCTGGCGCTTGCGCAGGCCCAAATGGTTGCTCGGGAAATTCTTGAAAAATTCCCGGATACTCAGCTTGAGTTTGTTCATATTTCAACTCAGGGCGACATAACGCCCGATAGGCAGCTTTCTTCCTTCGGCGGCAAGGGAATTTTTGTTTCCGAAATTGAAAAGGCGCTTCAAAGCGGGAGCATAGACATAGCTGTGCACAGCGCAAAGGATTTACCTTTGGCGCTTGGCGACGGTCTTGAAATTTGCGCGGTTCTAAAGCGCGGCAACTACCGCGACGTGCTTGTTACAAGGAAAGGCTGTCCGCCGGAAAACAGCCCGGATTTTATAATCGGGACGGGCAGTCCGCGCCGAAGGATTAACTTAAAGAAGATTTACTCTTCGGTTTCCTTTAAAGAAATAAGGGGCAACGTAGATACCCGCCTTAATAAGCTTGCTTCTTCGGAATACGGCGGTATAATTCTTGCGTATGCCGGTCTTGAACGTCTCGCTCTGCTTAACGACGGAAGATTTGACTTCGCCGCTTTTGATTACACCGAGTTTATGCCCGCGCCCTGTCAGGGAATTATTGCCGTTGAATGCCGTAAAAACGGATTTGCCGCTCAGATACTTTCCCAAATTAACGATCCCGAGACCTTTTTGTCCTTTGAAACCGAGCGGTATTTTCTTAAAAAACTCAACGCCGTCTGCGGTATGCCCCTCGGCGCATATTCATTTTGTGAAAACGGAAAAATTACCGTCGCGCTTTCTAAAGACTCGAGGACGGCTTTCGGCAGCGCAAAGGCAGAAAACAGCTTTAAGCTTGTAGAGGAGATGATTTTACGGCTGTGAATATTCGGGGCAAAGTTTACCTTGTCGGCGCCGGCTGCGGAGATTACGACCTTATAACTCTTCGCGGAATCAACTTAATAAAGCGCTGCGACGTGCTTATATACGACGCTCTTACGGATAACCGCCTGCTTGACTTTGCCCCCGACGGCTCGGAAAAAATATGCGCAGGCAAGCGCTGCGGACTTCACAGCGAGCCGCAGGAGAATATTAACAGGCTTCTTATTCAAAAGGCAGAGCAGGGAAAAACCGTTGTAAGATTGAAAGGCGGCGACCCTTTCGTGTTCGGCAGAGGAGGGGAGGAAATACTTGCTCTGCAAAAAGCCGGCGTTGAATATGCGGTTGTTCCGGGGATTTCATCTGCAACAGCGGTTCCCGAGCTTGCGGGGATTCCGGTAACTCACCGTAAAATAAGCCGTGCTTTTCATGTAATAGCCGGTCATACTACCCGGGATTTAACGCAGGAAAATATCGCAGGGCTTGCAAAGCTTGAGGGAACGCTCGTTTTCCTTATGGGGCTTAACAACATAGCGCCGATTACCGAAGCCCTTATAAAAGGCGGTATGAACGAAAATACACCCGCGGCCGTTGTTTCAAACGGAGCAACGGCGGGGCAAAAAGTGCTTAGGAGCGCGCTTAAAGATATAGCCGCGGAGGCCTCAAGGCGAGCTTTGAAGCCTCCGGCGGTAATAATAGTGGGGGAAACCGCCGGATTTGACTTTTCTCAAACAATTTCGTTGCCGCTTAAAAATACCTCGGTAACGGTTACGGGAACCGAAAAATTTGCCGGTAAGCTTTCTTTGAAGCTGTCTTCCCTCGGCGCGGACGTGAAAACGCTTGACTATCTCAAAGCGGTTGAATACCGCGAAAACCCCGAATTTGACAGCGCTTTGCTGAATATATCCGATTACGGTCTGATTGTACTTACAAGCGTTAACGGCGTTCAAATTTTTTTTAACCGGCTCAATAAGCTTAAAATTGATATAAGAGATCTTTGCAAAATTAAATTTGCCGTAATAGGAAGTTCAACCGCTTGGGAGCTCGAGAAAAGAGGAATTTTTGCCGACATTATTCCGCAGAGCTTTACATCGAAGGCACTCGGGAAAGCGCTTGCTGCTTCGCCGCTTGCCGAACGGCGTGTTCTGATCCTGCGTTCAGAGCAAGCCTCCGAGGCGCTTAACGAGGAGCTTGACGCTGAAAATATTAAATATGACGACATAAAAATTTATGACGTTTTGGGCAGCGCCGCCGCCGAAAACGCCGCGGTGATCGACTCCGATTTCTTGACTTTTGCAAGCGCGTCGGCGGTGAAAGTGTTTTTTGAAAGCGGATTTGCCCTTTCCGAAAAAACAAAAACGGTGTGCATAGGGGACGTCACCGCAAAGGCTGCGGAAAAATACGGCGTAAACAATCTTATAATTTCAAGAGTAAGCAACGCCGAAAATGTAACAGACACTATTTTATGCGAGGTGCAGCAAAATGAAAAGATTCAGACGACTCAGAATTAACGGCGAAATGCGCAGACTTGTGCGCGAAACGCAGATAAGCAAGGACGACCTGATTTACCCCGTTTTTGTTGCGGAGGGGAAAAATATAAAGAATCCGGTTGCTTCAATGCCGGGGATTTATCAGTATTCGGCAGACAGGCTCAATGAAATTTTAACTCAAATTAAAAACAGCGGAATACCGGGAATTATGATTTTCGGTATTCCCAAGCATAAGGATGAGCTTGCAGCCTCGGCATATGATGACGACGGCGTTGCCCAGCAGGCAATTCGCTTCATCAAAAGCGCCTGTCCCGGTCTGCTTGTCATCGCCGACGTTTGTCTTTGCGAATACACCTCGCACGGACACTGCGGGGTGGTTTCCGGGAACAAAATACTTAACGACGAAACTCTGCCTTTCCTTTGCAGGACCGCGGTCAGTCTTGCAAAGGCGGGGGCGGACGTTATTGCTCCCTCCGATATGATGGACGGAAGAGTAGCGGCAATACGCTCGGCGCTGGATGAAAGCGGCTTTGCCGATACTGCAATAATGGCGTACAGCGCCAAATTTGCTTCGGCTTATTATTCGCCATTTCGAGACGCGGCGCAGTCGGCGCCCTGCTTCGGCGACAGAAAAACCTATCAGATGGACCCGGCTAACCGCAGAGAGGCAATGCGCGAGATAGCAGACGATATTTCCGAGGGAGCCGACATTGTTATGGTAAAGCCCGGGCTTGCTTATCTTGACCTTGTAAGAGATGCGGCAAACTCTTTCGGCTATCCGCTTGCTGTTTATAATGTCAGCGGCGAATATTCAATGGTCAAGGCGGCGGCTCAGAACGGTTGGATTGACGAAAAGCGGATCGTTACCGAAAATCTGCTTGCAATGAAGCGCGCCGGTGCCGATATTATAATAACCTACCACGCTCTTGACGCCGCGAAGTGGATTGAGGAGGACGTATGAATACTTCAAAATCCGAAACGCTCTACAGAGAAGCGTTAAAATTTATGCCCGGCGGAGTGAACAGCCCGGTACGCGCCTGTACCGCCGTGCACAGAACTCCGCTGTTCATCGAGCGCGCTTACGGCGATAAAATAATCGACGTTGACGGCAACGAATTTATCGACTATGTATGCTCATGGGGGCCGAATATTCTCGGCCACGGCAATCCCGAGGTTTTAACCGCGGTCAAAAAAGCCTGCGACAGAGGTTTAACCTTCGGCGCGTGTCATAAAGGGGAAATAGAGCTCGCAGGTCTTATTCAAAAGCATTTTCCGTCAATGCAAATGCTCAGACTTGTAAATTCCGGTACCGAGGCGGTAATGAGCGCCATACGCGCGGCGCGCGGGTATACGCACCGCAGCAAGATTGTTAAATTTGAGGGCTGCTACCACGGTCATTCAGACGGTCTTCTTGTCAAAGCGGGTTCCGGATTGCTTACAAATTCAATACCGGACAGCGCCGGAGTGCCGGCGGGATATACTGATAGTACGCTGCTTGCAATTTATAATGACAGGGAATCTGTTGAACGGCTTTTTAAAGCCTTCGGCACGGAAATAGCCTGCGTTATAGTCGAGCCTTGCGCAGCAAATATGGGAGTTGTGCCTCCAAAGGAGGGGTTTTTGCGTTTTTTGCGCGACATAACAGAGCAAAACGGCGCTCTTTTGATTTTTGACGAGGTTATAACAGGCTTTCGCCTTTCACTCGGAGGCGCGCAGGAATATTACTCGGTAACTCCGGATTTAACCGCGCTCGGTAAAATTGTGGGCGGCGGAATGCCGCTTGCCGTCTACGGCGGAAAACGCGAAGTAATGGAATGCGTAGCGCCGCTCGGTTCGGTTTATCAGGCAGGGACCCTTTCGGGAAATCCTGCGGCTGTTTACGCCGGAATCGCTACGCTTAAAATACTTGAGCGCTCAACAAACCTCTATGTGCAGCTTGAAGAAAAATCGAAGAAAATCGAAATTGCAATGCGTAAAGCGGGACTTAACGTCAACCGTGAGGGATCGCTTATTACCGCTTTTTTCACCGACGCAAGAGTTACCGATTACAGCTCGGCAAAAAAGTGCGACAAAGAAAGGTACTCAAAATATTATTCATATTTGCTTGAAAACGGAATATACACTGCGCCGTCGCAGTTTGAAGCTATGTTTGTATCAAGCGCGCACAGCAACGCAGATATTGATTACACCTGTAACGTAATAGCCGGCTTTAACGGGTAGGCGTTTTTGCTGCTTTTCTGTTTGGTTTTCTTTTTTGCATCATAATTGTCAACCGTAAAATGCGGCAAAACGGTTGACAATTCTTCCTTCTTATATTAAAATAAACGTGCCGTCAAGAATCGGCGGCAATTTTAATAAATCTGCAAAGGGAAATTATTAAATGACGGAAAATATCAAATCCAAAATTTCGACGTTTACAATTACCAAAATCGCATTGCTTGCCGCCTGCCTTGCAGCTTCGGCATACATAACCATACCGCTCGGCTTTACGCCGGCGTTGCTTACGCTGCAAACCCTTATTGTAAATATGATTGCAATTATTTTAACTCCGCTTGAAAGCTTTTTGACGTTGCTGGTTTACATACTTCTCGGGCTTGCCGGTCTGCCCGTATTTTCCGGCGGGGTAGGCGGTCCGGCAAAGCTTTTCGGACCGACAGGCGGTTACATTCTTGCTTTCCTTGCCGCCGCGCCCGCTATGTCCTTTTTAAAAAAATATGCGCAGCGTATAATGTTTAAGTTTGTAAGATATTCTCCCGCTTCGGAAATAATAGGATATACCTTAAATTCAATCATTATAGGTATGACGATTATCTACCTTTTCGGCTCGTTATATATGATGCTCTCAATGCATATCACATTAGGCGAGGCTTTTCTTATGGCGGTGGTTCCGTTTATACCTTTAGACATTGTCAAATGCTTGTGCGCATCGTTAATTGCGGTTCCGATTCGCCGCACGCTCGGAAGGCTTTAATGAGCAGCGTATACATATTGGGAGGACTTCGCAGTTATATAGGCTTAAAAAACGGAGTATACAAAAACGTCCCGGCGGAAAGCCTCGGAGCAGAAGTCTTAAAGCGGCTTATTGAAAAATACAGGCTCGAAAAAATCGACAGAATAATCTGCGGAAACAGCGTTGGAGCCGGCGGAAACATCACGCGTCTTATGTCGCTTTTGGCAGGCGTCGACGTACCCGCTCTTACGGTAGACTCCCAGTGCAGCTCGGGACTTGAGGCGGTTTCGGTAGCATCGGCGTTAATCGCCTGCGGCAGCGCCGAGGCTGTAGTGTGCGGCGGCTTTGAAAGCAGCTCCACCCGACCGTTAAAGCAGTACAGTCCGAATCATCCGGATTATGCCCTCCGCCGTAAGAACGGCGATATTTTATACGGTACGGCAAAATTTTCTCCCGGCGAGCACAGTGAAAATATTATGCTTTCGCACGCCGAAAAGACCGCCATGAAATATGGCGTCACGCGCGGGGAAATGGACGTTTGGGTACTCAACAGCCACAAAAAAGCGGCTTTTGCAAGGGATAACGGTCTGCTCGGCGGTATAACCTGCTCCGTTTTTAATTCAAAGTGCGATGAAGCAATCAGAGATAATATCAATATGAGACTTTTACAGCGCCTTAAACCTGTTCTGCCGGACGGCAAGCTTATAAACGCGGCAAACTCCTGCCTTATCAACGACGGCGCCGCTTTTCTGATTTTGTGTTCGGAGGATTATTTAAAATCCCGTTCTCTAAAGCCGCTTGCCAAGGTAATCGGCTTTTCACATACGGCGGTACTGCCGGAAAACGCGCCCGTGGCGGCTTTAAGCGCCTGTGAAGAATTGAGCGACCGCTTCCGGCTTCCGATAGGCTGCTATGAAGTAAACGAGGCCTTTGCTCTTATCGATGTGCTTATGGAACGCGCTGCCGTAAATATGAGCGGCTACAATATATTCGGCGGAGCCCTTGCATACGGACATCCTTACGGTGCTTCCGGAGCCGTTATACTGCTTCATCTGATAAGAGCGTTGGAGTATACAAACCGTAAATACGGAATTTGCTCCGTTGCCGCCGCCGGGGGACTCGGCTGCGGAGCGCTTATTGAAAAAACGGAAGGATAAAGATTAAGAAAATTATGAAGTTTGCCGAGCTGTTAGACCGTCACAGTGAAAACAAAACCGCAATTATTGCCGAAGATAAAAAGTATACCTACAGCGATTTGAAACGCCTGTGTAATAAAACCGAAGCTCCGCGCAGCGGACTGTGGATAATAAATGAAAATTCGTTATTATCTCAGCTGATTTGCTTTTTGTCCGCCGGAAACTGTGTTCCGGTTATATCTGCGCGGCGCTTTGAATCTCCCGGCGGGCAGATTCCATCCTCGGCGGATTTTGCGGTGCAAAGCTCGGGCAGTACCGGAATGCCGAAGCTCCTTTACAGAACGGCGGAAAGCTGGTATGATTTTTTTGAAATCCAAAACGGTATTTTTTCGGTAGACCGTAATACGGTGCTTTTTATGCACGGCAGTCTCGCCTTTTCCGGCAACCTTAATATGCTGCTCGCCGCGCTGTACGCGGGAGCGACAACGGTTATTTCGCAGGGGCTGCTTACACATATGAAAATTAAGCAGATGGAAAAATACGGCGTGAATACAATTTATATGATTCCGGATAAGCTTCGCGCTCTTGCACGGCTCTGTTGTGCGCAAAAGCCTGCGGTTAAAACCGTCATTGCGGGCTCTCAGAGTATGTGCGGCGCCGATGCCGTACGTCTGCAAAGCTCCCTGCGGTGCCAAAATGTTATTTTGTATTACGGCGCTGCTGAAACAAGCTATATATCTTATATGGATATTTTATCCGAAAACAAAGAGCCGAACTGTGTCGGAAAGACCTTTCCCACGGTGCGTGCAAGGGCAGATAACGGCAGATTACGGGTAAGCAGTCCGTATATGGCTATAGGCTGCGATTCGCCCTTTACTTTGCAGGATATAATACATACGGACGGCGACGGCTATTTGTATTATGACGGAAGGTGGGACGATGTTTTAAATATAGGCGGTGAAAAGCTTTCTTCCTCGGCTTTGGAAAATAAAATAAAGAATGTAAAACACGTCACGGACGCCTGCGTATTTTCCGCCGAGCTCGGCGAAAAACACGAGGTGCTTTGCTGTGCCTACTGTACGGACACACAGGGTACGACCGCCGAGCAAATTATTAAAGAAGGCGGGCTGAGCGTCGTTCCAAAAAGGTGGTATAAACTGGGGTCGCTTGCAAAAAACGCAAACGGAAAGACAGACAGAGGCGCCGTAAAACGTTCGGTCGTTAATAATATGAAATAAAATCGTATTTTCATGCTTTCTTACGGCTTTGAAATCCGCGTTGGAAAATCATAACAGGCAGCCGGCTTTACCGCGGCAGGTGAGGCCGGCGTTAATAATTTAATAATAATTTACCGAATATCAGTCATAAATAAAGGTCATAACTTAGGCAAAGACGCTCCTCATCTAAGGCGTTGGGTTTCATTTTCGGCATCGGTGGGGGGTTACGATCCCCGCTGATTCCTCAGGCAGTTAACGCTGCCTTTTGCCACGTTGAATGACGTGGCAAAGCCTCTTATTGAATATTTTTTTCGGAATATTCAAAAGCCGGTTGATACAAAATAATTCCAAAGCAGTTTTGTTGTGCGGGTCATAGAGCCTTCCGCTTTGAAAACTTGACAAATACCCTTACAGGGTATATAATTTAAAACAAAAAATACCCCATAAGGGTATTTTAAAAAAGGAATGAGATAAAATGTCAGAGAGTAAACAGCCCCCTTTGCCGCCGAACAATCGGGATAATAACCGCTGTTGCAGATACAAATCCGTTCCACGAGCCGAGGAAACCGCAAAGGCTCTTCAAAACCGTTTGAACAGAATGATAGGTCAGCTTGGCGGAATAAAGAAAATGCTCGACGATAACCGTTACTGCGGAGATGTGCTTACTCAGGTGGCGGCGGTGGAAAACGCTCTGCAAAGCTTCGGTTATATAGTTCTGCGCGAGCATATGGAAACCTGCGTAGTCGACGAAATCAAAAAAGGCAATACCGGGGTTGTTGACGAGGCTGTTGATCTTATTAAAAAGCTTAAGTAAAGGTGGCTTTATGAAAAAGGAAGCTTTTCGGATTACAGGTATGACGTGCGCGGCATGTCAGGCAAATATTACGCGCGTCGTAAATAAGCTTGACGGCGTGGAAAACGCCGAGGTCAGTCTGCTGCAAAACAGAATGACCGCCGAATTTGACGAGGAAAAAATATCTCCCGAGGAAATAATCGCCGCCGTGGAAAAAATCGGTTACGGCGCTTCGCGGTTATTAAAGGCAAAATCCGATTCAAAAGAACAGAGCGGGTTTTCCGCCGAATGGAATGAGCGCAGAAGGCAGGAGAACGAAGCGCGGAAAAACCTCAAGTTCCGGTTGATTTCTTCAATAATCCTTATGGTCGTGCTGATGTATGTTTCAATGGGACATATGCTTAATCTGCCAATGCCGTCACTGTTGAGCGGGACGGAAAATTCCTTGATTTCGGCTCTTACACAGTTCATAATAACCGTTCCTATTGTTTTTATAAACCGAAAGTTCTATATCTCCGGCTTTAAGGCTCTTGCGCACCGCGCTCCGAATATGGATTCGCTTGTTGCAACAGGCTCGGGAGCGTCTCTCCTGTATGCGGTATTTGCACTGTACCGTATGGCTTACGGATTCGGTCACGGCAATATGGCGCTTGTGCATCAGTATGCGCACGACTTATATTTTGAGTCCGCCGCAATGATACTTACGCTTGTTACCGTCGGTAAATATTTGGAGGCGCGCTCCAAGTCAAAAACCTCGGGAGCGCTTGAAAAGCTTGTAAATTTAGCTCCTAAAACCGCAGTCGTTATGCGCGACGGCAAAGAATTTACAATTCCCGCGCAGCAGGTAATCGCGGGCGACGTTGTTGTAATTCGCCCCGGAGAAAGTATTCCGGTTGACGGGGTTGTAATATGGGGAAACGGTTACGTCGATCAGTCTGCGATTACCGGGGAAAGTATTCCGGTTGAAAAGACAGAGGGCGATTGTGTAATTTCCGCTACAGTCAACCGCAACGGCGTTTTCCGGTTTAAAGCATCGAAAGTAGGCGACGACACCACTCTGGCACAGATTATACGCCTTGTGGACGAAGCGGGCAGCACAAAGGCTCCGATAGCGCGGCTTGCCGACCGTGTAAGCGGAATTTTTGTCCCCTGTGTAATTGCAATCGCCTTAATCACCGCCGCCGCATGGATGCTTGCGGGCAGTGCATTTGAATTTGCATTATCCTGTGCAATTTCCGTGCTTGTTATTTCTTGTCCCTGCGCGCTGGGTCTGGCAACTCCGGTTGCAATTATGGTCGGTACCGGCAAGGCTGCCGAATACGGCATACTTGTAAAGTCGGCTCAGGCGCTGGAAACGCTCCACTCTGTCAATACCGTTGTGCTCGATAAAACCGGCACCATAACAACAGGAGTTCCCAAGGTGACGAACATAAACGTTACTTCTTCGGGAATGGATGAAACCGAATTTTTGAAAATTGCCGCCGCTGTGGAATCGGGTAGCGAGCATCCTTTGGGCGAGGCGGTGGTTCGTATGGCAAAGGACGCAGGAATTGAAGCCGCAAGAGCAGAAAATTTTGAAGCTATACCCGGAAGGGGCGCAAAAGCAAAAATAAAGGGCGTACAGTATCTGACGGGCAACGCGGCGTTTTTAAATGAAAACGGCGTTCAGCTTTCCGAGCGGGAAAAAGAGCTGATACAAGGCTTTGCCCGCGAGGGGAAAACTCCGCTTTTGTTTGTAAGGGAGCGCGAGCTGATGGGCATAATAGCGGTTGCCGATTCGGTAAGGGAAGATTCGCGCGCCGCAATTTCGGCGCTTAGGAAAATGGGCGTTTACATTGTAATGCTGACCGGCGACAACCGCGTTACCGCAGAGGCAATCAGGAGTGAGCTGAAAATCGAGCAGGCTTTTTCCGAGGTTCTCCCCGAGGATAAGGAGGCGTGCATACGCTCATTGCAGGAAAACGGAAGGACTGTCGCAATGGTAGGCGACGGAATCAACGACGCGCCGGCCCTTGCCCGCGCGGATGTCGGAATAGCAATCGGGGCAGGAACAGATATTGCGATCGATTCAGCCGACGTAGTTCTAATGAAAAGCTCGCTGACCGATGTTGTTACGGCAATCAACCTGAGCCGAGCGGTAATACGAAATATCCGTATGAATTTGTTTTGGGCGTTTTTTTATAATATATTGGGAATCCCGATTGCGGCAGGGGTGCTTTACCCGGTTTTTGCTTTAAAGCTCAGCCCCATGATAGGCTCCGCGGCAATGAGCCTGAGCTCCGTATGCGTGGTAACAAATGCGCTCAGGCTGAGATTCTTTAAGGATAAACAGCAGTTAAATCGAGCTCATACCGGGCAGACGGAAATTACCGTCGGCGCCGAATATCATAAGCAGATGAAAGGAGAAAATAAGGTGAAAAAGATTATTAAGGTAGAGGGCATGATGTGCGCTCACTGTCAAAAGCACGTCAGCGACGCGCTCTCCTCTATTGACGGAGTTGAAAGCGTAAAGGTTGAATTGGAATCTAAAACCGCAGAGGTTATTTCCTCGGCGGAAATTCCCGACGAGGTTTTAACAAAGGCTGTTGCCGACGCCGGGTACACGCCCGTCGGCTGCGTGCGCAAATAAAACCCGAAATTTGCGCATATCTAAAGCACGCTTTGCTTACGCCTAAGGTTTAAGCAAAACGTGTTTTGCTGTTTGTATGCCGAATCCCGAAAATATAATTCGTATACCGTATGAATTAATTTTTGGGGAAAAATATTGAAAATAATTGAGATTTATGCTATAGTAAAACAATATGAAAATATTACCCTTGAAAGGATAGGTAAATATATGATAAAGCCGAATCGGTACCGCACCGTGAGCTGCGGTGAATTAAGACCTGAAAATATCGGTCAGCAGGTAAAGATCGCCGGGTGGGTGGAAAATATCCGCGACCACGGCGGAGTGCTTTTTATTGATGTACGCGACCAATACGGCGTTGTTCAGGCTGTTATTCACGATGAAAATTTGCTTAGCGGTGTTAATAGGGAATGTACCGTTACCTTAAGCGGAGAGGTGGTTCTCCGTGACGAAGAAACCGTAAATCCCAAAATTGCAACGGGACTTGTAGAGGTCAGGACTGAGTCTTTGAAAGTATTGGGCAAATGCAAAAACAGCCTGCCTTTCGATGTGGCAACGTCAACAAACACTTCCGAGGAAGTGCGCCTTAAATACCGTTACCTCGATTTAAGGAATCCGAAGGTTCGCGACAATATACTTCTCCGCTCGCGGATTATCACATTTTTGCGCGGGAAAATGAACGAGCTTGGCTTTACTGAAATTCAAACTCCCATTCTTACTGCGTCGTCGCCCGAAGGCGCGCGCGATTACCTCATACCGAGCCGCAAGCACAAGGGCAAGTTTTACGCGCTCCCGCAGGCTCCTCAGATTGCAAAGCAGCTTCTCATGGTTTCCGGCTTTGACAGGTATTTTCAAATTGCTCCGTGTTTCAGAGATGAAGACGCACGGGCTGACCGTTCGCCAGGCGAATTTTATCAGCTTGACTTTGAAATGAGCTTCGCCACTCAGGAGGACGTTTTTGATGTTGCGGAAGAGGTTCTTTACAGCACCTTTACAAAATTTACCGATAAAGAGGTATCAAAACCGCCGTTCAGACGCATCCCGTATGCCGAAAGCATGCTTAAATACGGTACGGACAAACCGGATTTGCGCAATCCTCTTGAAATAGTTGACGTCAGCGATATGTTTGTTGAAACGGATTTTGCGCCTTTTAGGAAAAAGACGGTTCGCTCCGTCAATGTGCCGAACGCCGCAGCTTGCTCAAAAAGCTGGTTTAAAAGGATGGAGGAGTTCGCGCTTTCCATCGGTATGAAGGGTCTGGGGTATGTTAAGGTAACGCCGGAAATGCTCTTTGAAGGTCCGATCGATAAATTTCTGAAACCGGGCGACAGGGAAGAGCTCATTGCCCGCAACGCTTCAAAAGCGGGAGACGTAATTTACTTTATCGCCGACAGCGCTGAGCTTGCTCCGGTACTTGCCGGACAAATACGTAAAGAGGTTGCCGAGCGGCTTAACCTCATCGATAACTCAAGGTTTGAAATGTGCTTTATCGTTGATTTTCCGATGTATGCGCGCGACGAGGATACCGGGGCGGTAATATTTACGCACAATCCTTTTTCAATGCCGCAGGGCGGACTTGACAGTCTGCAAAATAAAGAGCCTGAAGAAATTTTAGCGTATCAGTATGACATAGTATGCAACGGCGTTGAGCTTTCCTCCGGTGCGGTGCGTAATCACGATCCGGAAATTATGGTCAAAGCCTTTGAAATTGCCGGTTATACTGAGGAAGATTTAAAGCAGAAATTTTCCGCGCTTTACAACGCTTTCCGCTACGGCGCGCCTCCCCACGCGGGAATGGCTCCCGGCGTCGACCGTATGGTAATGCTTATAACCGGTGAGGAAAATATCCGCGAGGTAATAGCGTTTCCTATGAATTCCAACGCTCAGGATGTGCTTGTCGGCGCTCCCAACGAGGTCAGCGAGCAGCAGCTGCGCGAGGTTCATATTAAATTGCGCTGACGCGGGCTCGGGGCAAGCAAGCTTGCCGAAGCGCGGCTAATATTTAACATCCAAAAGGAAAGGTGATTAAATTGGTTACAAAACAAGACGTAGAAAACATTGCGCTGCTCTCGAAGCTTTTTGTTGCCGAAGACGAGCTTGAGGCGCTTACCGCCGATATGCAGGGTATTATAGATTTTGCCGATACCATAAATAACGCGCCGGCAAACAGCGGAGAATTTGATAATATTAATAACCTTTCCAACGCTTTTCGTGAGGATGAGGTTATTCCCTCTTATCCGCCGCAGGAAATTCTCAAAAATGCACCCGAACAGGGAGAGAATCATTTTCTTGTACGCAAAAGAAACTGAGGAGGAGTATTATGGGAACCATTTCTAAGCTTCATGAAATGCTTGAAAAAAAGCAAATTTCAAGCACAGAGCTTACAAAAGCTTATCTTAAAGGAATAGAAAACGAAAACAGCGAGCTTAACGCTTACGTAAATATTACCGCAGACGAAGCTCTCGGCGCTGCCGGCGTTGTCGATAAAAAAATTGCAGCCGGAGAAAAGCTTTCTTTGCTTGCGGGAATTCCCATGACCTTAAAAGACAATATATCCACAAAGGGCATCGAGACTACCTGCTGCTCAAAAATATTGAAGGGCTACAAGCCGATTTATGACGCTTCCGTTTGGGAAATATTAAAAAAGCATAACGCGGTTCTGCTCGGTAAAACAAATATGGACGAGTTTGCAATGGGAAGCTCCTGCGAAACTTCCTGCTTTGGAGGCGCGACTAACCCTCATAATATCGAGCACTGTTCAGGCGGAAGCTCCGGCGGCGTTGCCAGCGCCGTAGGCGGCAACATAGCGGCTTACGGGCTTGGCTCGGACACCGGCGGCTCTATCCGTCAGCCGGCAAGCTTCTGCGGCATTGTCGGTTTTAAGCCGACCTACGGCGCTGTTTCGCGCTATGGGCTGGTAGCCTATGCAAGCTCTTTTGACCAAATCGGACCTATTACAACCTCGGTTGAAGACGCAGCGTTAGTCTACGACGCTATTTGCGAATACGATTTAAGGGACAGCACATCTCAAGGCGGAAAAGGCAGAACCTCAGACGCGCTTGATAATGACATAAAGGGCATGAAAATAGGGATTGCGCATGAGTATCTTGACGGCGTGCGCGATGATGTTAAACAGGCTGTTCTTGAGGCGGCAAGAGTTTATGAAAGTCTGGGAGCCGAAATAATCTATTTTGATTTGCCCGAGCTTAAATTTGCTCTTCCGGTTTATTATATTCTTGCCTGCGCCGAGGCCTCGTCAAATCTCGGACGTTACGACGGCATACGCTACGGCTATAAAACGGAAAATTACGAGGGAACTCACGATATGGTATGCAAAACCCGCAGCGAAGGCTTCGGAGCCGAGGTTAAACGCCGTATCCTCCTTGGTACCTATGTGCTTTCCGCCGGGTATTTCGACGCATATTACAAAAAAGCGCAGAATCTGCGCGGAACAATCGTCGATGCGTTCAACCGTGCTTTCAGGCAGTGCAGCGTCATTTTGGCTCCAACGGTGCCTATGACCGCGTTCCGTATGGGTCATGCTGTCAGCGACCCAATAGAAACCTACCTGACCGACATTTGCACGGTTCCCGTGAATATAGCGGGTTTGCCTGCCGTTTCGCTGCCATGCGGCTGCAATGCCGAGGGTATGCCGATAGGTATGCAACTTATAGGAAATAAATTTGAAGAAACCGTAGTTATGAACGCGGCGTATAAATATCAGCAGGCAGAGCCCGGTAAATTTATAAAATCCAAGAGAGGTGTAAAGCTGTGAAATATGAACTTGTAGCCGGTTTTGAAACCCACATCGAGCTTGCCACCAAAACAAAAATTTTCTGCGGCTGTTCAACGGAATTCGGCGGTGAACCCAACACGCATTGCTGCCCGGTCTGCATAGGTCTTCCGGGAACCTTACCAAAGCTGAACAAAAGGGTGGTTGAGTATGCAATTATGGCGGGTCTTGCTTTGAACTGTGAGATTGCAAACATTTCAAAGATGGACAGAAAAAACTACTGTTACCCTGATTTGCCGAAGGCCTACCAAATATCCCAATATGACAAGCCGCTTTGCGGCAAAGGCTATGTAGAGCTGAGCAACGGCAGAAAAATCCGAATTAATCATATTCATATTGAGGAGGACGCCGGAAAGCTGATTCACAAGCACGGCGACACCTATGTTGACTACAATCGAGGCGGCGTGCCGCTTATTGAAATTGTTTCCGAGCCGGACATACGCACTGTGGAGGAGGCGCGCGAATATGTGGAAAAGCTCCGGCAGATAGTACGTTATATCGGCGTTTCCGACTGCAAAATGCAGGAGGGCTCATTGCGCTGCGATGTTAATATTTCCGTGCGCCCTGCCGGCTCTGAAGAATTGGGAACAAGAACAGAAATTAAAAATATGAATTCCATCACTTTCATAACAAAGGCTATAGAATATGAGTATGAGCGCCAGGTCGATTTAATCGAAAACGGCGGCAAGGTAATTCAGGAAACTCTCCGCTATGACGACGCGTCAAATACTACCTCGCCTATGCGCGGTAAAGAGGACGCACACGATTATCGCTACTTCCGCGAGCCGGATCTTGTTACCATAAGCGTTACCGACGAGGAAATAGAGGAAATACGAAAAAAGCTGCCGGAGCTTCCGGCTCAAAAATTTAAAAGATACGTCTCGGAATATCAAATTCCCGAAAAGGACGCGTCTATGCTGACAAAATACCGCAGAATATCCGAGTATTTTGACGCGGCAACAGAGGGAATCAAGTCGCCTAAAACGGTCGCTAATTTTATAATAGGGCAGATTTTCCGCAGACTTGAAACAGAGGCGGACAAAGAAGCCTTTTCCGTCAAAACCTCGCCGGAGCAGCTCAACGTCCTTGTTAAGCTTTTGGAGGAAGGCAAAATACGCAATAATCTTGCGAAATCTACCCTCGATAAGATGCTTGACACCGGCAGAGACGCTTTTGACTTTATAAGCGAAAGCGATATGGGTTCTCTTGATGAAGACGCTCTTGAGCTGCTTTGCAGAAATGCCGCGGAAGCAAATCCCAAGGCTGTGAGCGATTACAAAAACGGCAAGGAAAAGGCGCTTAAAGCAATCCTCGGTTATGTTATGAAAAACAGCCGGGGCAGAGCGGACGCCCGCGCAGTTGAGGACAAACTGAAAGAAATGCTTAAATAAACGGCGAAAAGCTCCTGCCGACGCGGGAGCTTTTCGGCATAGAAAGCTTAAAATATAATTTTAGGGGGGCTATATTTTGAAAATCGGTCTTGCACTTGAAGGCGGCGGAATGAGGGGCGTTTTTACCACCGGCGTTTTAGACGTTTTTTTGGAGAATAATATAGAATTTGATTCCGTTATCGGCGTTTCGGCGGGTGCATGCCATGCTTGCAGCTTTTTATCGCGGCAGGCGGGGCGCGGCTTTAGAGTGTGTGCAAACTATGTGCGCGACAAAAACTACTGCGGATTGTATTCCCTTATAAAAACGGGAGATATTTTCGGGGCTGAAATGATTTATCATACAATTCCCGAAAAGCTGGATCCCATAGATAACGAAGCCTTCTTAAAGGGTAAAACATCCTTCCGGGCGGTTGTCACAAACTGCGAAACAGGAAAAGCGGAATACCCTTGCATAAGCGATATGTTTAATGACGTGGATTATATACGCGCTTCCAGCTCTATGCCCGGAGTGTCGAGAATTGTGGAAATCAACGGCAAAAAGTATCTTGACGGCGGAGTGACGGACTCGATTCCGCTGAAACGCCTTATTGAGCTGGGAAACCAAAAGAACACGGTAATCCTAACCCAGCCGAGAAATTATGTAAAAGGGGAAAACAGGCTAATGCCTTTTCTGAGATTAAAATATAAGGACTATCCGCAGCTTGTAAACGCCATGCAAAACAGACATAAGGTTTACAACGAAACACGCGATTTCATTTTTAAAAGGGAAAAGCAGGGCGAGGTCTTTATTTTTGAACCCCCGGAAAAGCTCGACTTGTCAAAGGTCGAAAAAAACCCGGATAAACTGTTTGCCGCTTATACCATGGGAAGAAAAGAAGCTGAAAGGCGTCTTTCGGAGTTCGTTGATTTTTTGGCATAGCTCAGGCTTTGAAGCCATTATTGAACGAAAACGGAAAATCTCCCGCAGTAACTCTTATCTGCGGGAGATGATTTTGTTTTTTTAATTTTTAATTTTATTTTTTATCAGGATTTATCTTTTGTTGACTTATCGGAATCGGCGTTTTCATCTTTTTTCTTTCTGCCGAAAAGACCCCGAGTTTTTTTGCTTGATTTATTGTCTGTTTCTTTTTCCGAATCAACGGTAGAAACAGCCCATTTTCTGAATTTCATTTTTAACCTGTCGGAACCTGTTTCGATTATAAAAGCGTCTTCATCATCGCGAACTGCAACAATTCTGCCGACAATTCCGCCGATGGTAGTAACCTCATCGCCGATTTCAATGCTTTCACGCATTCTTTCTTCATCTTTTTGCTTCTTTGATTTTGGTCGTATAAAAAAGAAATACAATGCGGCAAAAACAGCGGCGTAAACAATAATTACAACAATCATTTCACTTCCGCTTGTGCTGGTTGTGGTATCCAATAAATTTGTACTGATCAAAATAAACATTCCTTTCCTGTTTTTATTTCAACGCAGAAAACGAAAAAGAAACGTCTATGCGAAGAAAATTAACTCAAAAACAATACGCTGTAATTATAACAGATTTTATTTTCCAATGCAAGTATTTTGGAAAAATCGTATAAAATTCAGATTCGTTTTCCCAAAATTTCACGTTTGTTACGGTAAAAAGACTCATAAGAATCGTTGTCCAGCTCGCTCCTGATCTGCTCAAGCAGGTTATTGTAGAAATACAGATTGTGCATAACGGCAAGCCGCATGGCGAGCATTTCGCCGCATTTAAAAAGATGCCTAAGATAAGCCCGGGAGAAATTCCGGCAAACCGTGCAGCCGCATTCCGGATCAATCGGTGAGTTATCCGATTCATACCTTGCGTTATTTATATTTATAATTCCGCTTTGGGTAAATAAATGACCATGCCGTGCGTTTCGGCTCGGCATAACACAGTCAAACAGATCAATTCCGCGGTATACCGCCTCCAAAATGTTTACAGGCGTGCCCACGCCCATAAGGTATCTCGGCTTGTCCTGCGGCATAAGCTCTTCAACCGCTTCAATTATTTCATACATAATTTCGGCGGGTTCGCCCACGGCAAGTCCGCCTATCGCATATCCGGCAAGCTCGGACTCCGCAATTTCCTTCATATGCTCTGTACGCAGATCCCTGTAGGTTCCGCCCTGGTTTATTCCGAACAGCATCTGATTTGGGTTAATTGTGCCTTCAAGCGAATTAAGACGGTCAAGCTCTGCTTTGCATCGCTTTAGCCAGCGAGCCGTGCGGGAGGCGGAATCCTTTGTATATTTATATTCCGATGGATTTTCTATACACTCGTCAAACGCCATTGCAACGGTTGAGCCGAGGTTGGACTGTATCCTTATGCTTTCCTCGGGTCCCATAAAAATTTTATGCCCGTCAATATGGGATGCAAAATATACGCCCTCTTCCTTGATGCTGCGCAGCTTTGCAAGCGAAAAAACCTGAAATCCGCCGCTGTCTGTAAGGATAGGTCCGTCCCAGCGTGTAAATCTGTGCAGCCCGCCCAGCGCTTTTATTCTTTCGTCGCCGGGACGCAAGTGCAGATGATATGTATTGCAGAGCTGAACCTGACATTTTAAATCCTTGAGGTCAAGAGCCGAAACCGCGCCCTTTATTGCCCCGCAGGTGGCTACATTCATAAACGCGGGGGTTTGTACGGTTCCGTGCACGGTTTCGAAAACACCGCGTCTCGCGCGCCCCTCGCGTTTTATTACTTTAAACATAAAATCTCCTTTGTATAGCTTTGTATAACTTAGGCAAAGATTTCCGCCGAATCTAAGGCGGCGGCTCCCTTTTTCGGAATCAGTGGGGGGATACAATCCCCTGTTGATTTTATTTATTTGCGTTCAGCAAATCAGCATTGCATCGCCAAACGAGAAAAATCTGTATTTTTCCTCAATGGCAGTTTTATATGCTTTCATAATAATATCACGCGTCGAGAAAGCCGAAACAAGCATTATAAGCGTGCTTTCCGGCAGATGAAAATTGGTTATCAAGCCGTCGATTACCTTAAATTCAAACCCGGGATATATAAAAATATCGGTATATCCGTCGCAGGCTATAACCTTGCCGTATTTTTTTGCAACGCTTTCGAGCGTGCGGCAGGAGGTTGTCCCTACAGATATGACCCTTCCTCCTCGGCTCTTCGTCTGCTCTATAAGCTCGGCTGTTTCTTTCGGTACATAATAATGCTCGCTGTGCATTTTGTGCTTTTCAATGTCGTCAACTTTAACGGGGCGAAAGGTCCCCAGTCCTACATGCAGCGTTACATAGCCTATATTAACGCCTTTATCCCGTATTTTTTCCAGAAGCTCCTTTGTAAAATGCAGCCCCGCCGTCGGCGCGGCGGCGGAGCCCGGTTCTTTGCTGTAAACGGTTTGATAGCGCTCCTTGTCTTTAAGCTCTGCCGTAATATAAGGCGGAAGAGGCATTTGCCCGAGCTTTTCGAGGGCTTCAAAAATATTTTCTTTACATTCGAAATCTATTATGCGGTTGCCGTCGTCTTTAACCTCGACCACCGTCGCGCGCATATCAGAGTTGCCGAAAGAAAAGCTTGCGCCCGCTCTTGCACGTTTGCCCGGCTTTACAAGGCACTCCCAGCGGTTATTCTCCGTTTGCTTGAGCAAAAGGAATTCCACTCTTGCGCCGGTTGTGTCTTTAATTCCGTAAATTCGCGCGGGGATTACGCGCGAATCGTTAAGTATCAGGCAGTCGCCCGGATTCAAATAATCAATAACTTCATAAAAACGGCGGTGTTCGATTCTGCCGTCTTTTCTTCCCAAAAACATCATCCGCGAGAAATCGCGCGGCTCAATCGGAGTCTGCGCTATCAGTTCCTTTGGAAGTTCATAGAAAAAATCCGATGTGTTCATTATTCTTCCTTTTTCAAAATAATATATTTGCCGCCGCAAGTCTCAATAATATTGACAATTAAAAGTAAATTGTGGTATATTAAGACTAAAGGCGGAATTTTACGGTTTTAATGAGCTGAGGCGGCTTTGCAATCGGGGTTAAACGCGGCTTAAAGCGGTCGCCGTTGTTGCAGTCGCACTTGCGCAGGATGTTTATTTAAAAATATTTTCGGCGCAGATTTTGTAATCGCGCGGAACAGCGCTTTACATATAATATATTAAAATCCGTAAAATGACAACTGTTTTTTTACTTTTTATTGTCTTATTTTGATTTTGCATTTCGGAGGATTAGTTTTCGTGAAGAAATTTAAGGTTGGAATTATCGGCGTAACCGGTATGGTAGGTCAAAGATTTGCACTTTTGCTTGAAAATCATCCCTGGTTTGAGGTTTCCGTTATTGCGGCAAGCTCGAGAAGCGCGGGGAAGACATATAAAGAATGCGTAAGCGGACGTTGGGCAATGCAGGCGGAAATCCCCGCCAATATAGCAGACATGGTCGTTATGGACGCGGCGCAGGTCGCAGAGGTTGCAGCCAATGCTGACTTTGTATTCTGCGCCGTTGATATGAAGAAGGACGAAATCAGAGCGTTGGAGGAGGCGTACGCCAAGGCAGAGTGCCCGGTTGTTTCAAATAATTCCGCACACAGAGGCACTCCCGACGTTCCCATGATTATTCCGGAAATAAATGCAGATCACGCCGTAATTATTGAAGCTCAGCGAAAACGGCTCGGTACTAAAAAGGGCTTTGTTGCGGTAAAATCAAACTGCTCGCTGCAAAGCTATGTTCCGGCGATTCACCCGCTCAAGACATTGGGAGTCAATAAGGTTTTGGCTTGCACCTATCAGGCAATTTCGGGCGCAGGAAAAACCTTTGAGAGATGGCCCGAAATGGTTGATAACGTAATTCCGTATATAGGCGGAGAAGAAGAGAAGTCAGAGCAGGAGCCGCTCAAAATATGGGGCAAGGTCGAAAACGGAGCTATTGTAAACTGTAACGACATTTCCATCACCTCACAGTGTTTAAGGGTTCCGGTTTCGGACGGACACACGGCGGCAGTGTTTATGTCTTTTGCAGACGGTGTAAGGAAGCCTTCAAAGGAAGAGATAATAAAACGCTGGGAGAATTACTCCGGAAGAGCGCAGGAGCTTTCGCTGCCGAGCGCGCCCAAGCATTTCCTGCATTATTTTACCGAGCCTGACCGTCCGCAGATTAAAAGCGAGCGTAATTTGGAAAATGGAATGGCTGTTTCCATAGGCAGGCTCAGAGAAGATTCACAGTATGATTACAAATTTGTTTGTATGTCGCACAATACTCTCAGAGGCGCTGCGGGCGGTGCTGTACTGCTTGCCGAGCTGCTTTGCGCCGAGGGGTATATCTATTGATAATATTGGAGGTATAATGCCATATGAAGAAACCTGTTTTTAAAGGCTCCGCCGTTGCGCTTATAACCCCTATGAATTCGGACGGAAGCGTAAATTACGAATCGATGGGCGAGCTTATAGATTTTCAGATTGTCAACGGGACAGACGCTATTGTTGCCTGCGGCACTACCGGAGAGGCGGCGACGCTTTCGGAAGAAGAGCATTGCCGAGTGCTTGCTTTTGTCGCAGAAAGAGCAAACGGACGCGTACCGGTTATTGCCGGAACAGGCAGCAACGACACGTCAACGGCGCTCAAGCTTTCAAAATCCGCAAAGCAATACGGAGCGGACGCTTTGTTATGCGTAACACCCTATTATAACAAGACATCACAGACCGGTCTTATCCGCCATTTTAATACAATCGCCGACGGCGTTGATCTTCCGATGATTTTGTATAACGTCCCGTCGCGTACCGGATGCAACATTCTGCCGAAAACCTACGCAGAGCTTTGCAAGCATGAAAATATTGTCGCTACTAAGGAAGCAAACGGCGATATTTCATCGGTTTCTCAAACGCGTTCGCTCTGCGGTGACAGACTGTATATTTACAGCGGAAACGACGACCAGACCGTTCCGTTTATGTCGCTCGGGGGATTGGGCGTCATTTCTGTTTTTGCAAATATATGTCCGCAGCAAATGCATCAAATTTGCAGACTGTGCTTGGATAATGATTTTGCAGAGGCGTCAAAGCTCAACTTCCACTTTATTGAGCTTATGAATATTTTGTTTTCCGACGTAAACCCGATACCGATAAAAACAGCTATGAATTTATTCGGATTTGACGCCGGTGAATGCCGTCTGCCTCTTGTTCCGATGAGCTATGCGGGTTATCATAACTTGAAAGATTGTCTTGCAAAGTACAGCCTGATCGGAAAATACAAAAAATAATCAGCAGGGCGTACTGAGAAGGTGCGCCCCATTTTGTTGGTTAATACGGCTTCGGCGTGGCTGAACAGCTGTTTTGCGGTCGGAGGGAGCGCGGGCTTCAAGAGCTGCTGCCGCCGAAGCTGACGCAAAAACACCGTTATTAAAAAGAGAGGAAAAGGAAACATACAATGATTGACATTATTTTGAGTGGCTGCAACGGTAAAATGGGCAGGGTGGTTTCACAGCTTGCGCTGAGCAGAACAGACTGTAAAATTGCTGCCGGAGTTGATTTTTATGCGGAAAGCTCTTTTGAATATAAAATCTTTCAATCTTTTGAGGAGCTTCCTCAGCTAAGCGCCGTTATTATTGATTTTTCAAGTCCTACTGCGCTTGACGGACTTTTGGCGTATGCCGTAAAGTACCGGCTCCCGTGCGTGCTCTGCGCTACAGGCTACTCGGAGCAGCAGGTTGAAAAAATACATAATGCGGCGGAGAAAACGGCCGTTTTCTATTCGGGAAATATGTCGCTCGGCATAAATTTGCTTATTGCCCTTTCAAAACAGGCGGCAAAAATACTCGGCGGCGGTTTTGATATAGAAATTATAGAAAAGCATCACAATCAAAAAATCGACGCTCCCAGCGGTACGGCGCTGATGATTGCCGACGGTATTTCCTCGGTTCTTCACGAGGAGCCGCAGTATATTTATGACCGTCATAGCATAAGGAAGAAAAGGAGCCGCAGCGAGATAGGCATTCACTCGGTTCGCGCGGGTACCATTGTAGGCGAGCATGAGGTGATTTTTGCCGGTCACGACGAGGTTATAAGCCTAAAGCATCAAGCGCAGTCCAAAGAGGTGTTCGCGGTAGGAGCATTAAACGCCGCTGTGTTTATGTCCGGCAAGACCCAAGGCTTATTTGATATGGGCAGCATGATAGATTAAAATATTTCGGAGGCTTTCGGAAATGTCAGATAAATCAAAAAAGAAAAAAACAGCAGCTTTTGAAAACTTTGATTTGCCTTATAATAATCGTGAAATAAGCTGGCTGAGCTTTAACAGCCGGGTGCTTGACGAGGCTTTTGAAAAAGAAAACCCAATACTTGAGCGCCTCAATTTTTTGGCGATAACCGCGTCAAATCTGGATGAATTTTATATGGTTCGCGTTGCGGGAGTGCTCGATGATGTTCATGAGGGCATAAAGGCGGCAGATCCGTCCGGGCTTACCCCGAAGCAGCTGCTAAAAAAACTGCTCGAACAGATTCACAACTTTGTAAAGCGCCAGTATTCCTGCCTCAACCGCAGTATTATGCCCTTGCTGCACAAGAACGGACTGCATTTCCTGCGAATCTCGGAGCTTAATGATAAGCAGAAGCTTTTTGTTGACGAGTATTATCACAGTATGGTTTTCCCGGTTCTTACGCCTATGGCTGTGGATACCAGCCGCCCCTTTCCTCTGCTTGCCAACAAAAGCCTCAACATTGCCGTAAAGCTTATAAACGAGGACGAAAACGCCTTTGCCGTAGTTCAGGTTCCGTCAATTCTTCCCCGCTTTATAGAGTTGCCGTCCTCAACCGCCGGCAGGAGCTTTGTACTGCTTGAGGATATAATTATGAGCAAGCTCGATATGCTTTTTGAGCTTTATAAAATAAAATGTTTTTCGCCTTTTCGCCTTACCCGCGACAGCGATCTTGATATAGACGAGGACGTCGACGACCTTCTTGTTGAAATTCAGCGATCCATTAAAAAGCGTAAACGCGGGAAGCCAATACGTCTGGAGCTTCTCAAGCACTGCGACAGTGAGCTTAAGCGGTTCCTTATCGATATGCTCGATATGGAGGAGGACGAGATTTACGAAAGCAGCGGACCTATTGACCTGACTTTCTTTTCAAAGTTTGCACGTATCGATAATTGTAAGGCTCTTCAATTTCCTCCTGTTGTACCTGTTAATCCTCCCGCCGATTTCTGCGGCTATGACGACATTTTTGAGGCAATCCGTGAAAAAGACAGGCTTGTTCACCATCCTTACGAAAGCTTTGACGTTGTGATTGATTTTGTCCTCAAGGCGGCTTCGGACCCCAATGTGCTTGCAATTAAGCAGACGCTTTACCGTGTAAGCGGAAATTCTCCGATAATAGCTGCGCTTATTAAAGCCGCCGAGAACGGCAAGCAGGTCACGGTTCTTGTTGAGCTGAAAGCCCGTTTCGATGAGGAAAACAATATTCAGTGGGCCAAAAAGCTTGAAAAGGCGGGCTGCCACGTTATTTACGGTCTTACGGGGCTTAAAACCCACTGTAAAATATGCCTTGTGGTTCGCAATGAAAATAATACTATCCGCCGTTATGTTCATATGGGTACAGGCAACTATAACGACAGCACCGCAAGGCTTTACACCGACTTGGGAATGTTTACCTGCAAGGAAGAATACGGCGAGGACGCTTCTTCGCTTTTTAATGTGCTTACCGGTTATTCGCTTCCGCCCGAATACAATAAATTCATTGTAGCTCCCAACGGTATGCGTACTTTCTTTGAGAAAGCAATCAACAGGGAAATCGATAACGCCAAGGCGGGGCTTAAAAGCGGAATAACCGTCAAGGTAAATTCCCTTGTTGACCCGGGTATAATAGAATTGCTCTACAACGCATCCAAAGCGGGAGTAAAAATAATTATGATAGTGCGCGGTATATGCTGTCTTGTTCCCGGCTTAAAGGATATAAGCGAGAATATAACCGTTTACAGTATTGTAGGTCAGCTTTTGGAGCATAGCCGAATTTTTAAATTTGAAAACGCCGGAAATCCCGAAATTTATATGGGGAGCGCGGACTGGATGCCGCGAAACCTCGACCGCCGCGTTGAGCTTGTGTTTCCTGTTGAAGATGAATCGCTTAAGAAGCGCGCTTTTAAAATTCTCGATACAATGCTCAGCGATACGGTTAATATGCGTGTGCAAAGACCGGACGCAACATATAAGCTTGTTGATAAACGCGGGAAAAAGCTGATTAACAGTCAGCTCGAATTTACAAAAAAGGCGCTTAAAACACAAAAAAGCGCCATAAAAAATAATATAGACAGCGAGGAAAAGGGCAGACCCATAGGAACTCCGCAGCTGCCTAAAGGAAAGGAAGAAAGCATAAAATGAAACGAATCGGAATTTTGACCAGCGGCGGCGATTGCCAGGGCCTTAACGCGACTATACGCGGCGTGGCCAAAACCCTTTACACCCACTACGGAGACGATGTGAAGATTTACGGAATTATCGACGGCTATCGCGGGCTTATCTACGGCGAATACCGTGAAATGGAAAGAAGCGATTTTTCCGGAATACTAACCCGTGGAGGCACAATTCTGGGCACCTCGCGTCAGCCGTTTAAGCTTATGCGCGTTATCGACGAAAATTCGGTTGACAAAGTTGCCGAGATGAAGCGCCACTATAAGGAGATGAAGCTTGACTGTTTGGTTGTTTTGGGCGGCAACGGCACGCAAAAAACCGCAAACCTGCTTTCCGAGGAAGGGCTTAATGTGGTAGGCTTGCCTAAAACAATCGACAACGACCTCTGGGGAACCGATGTTACTTTCGGCTTTCAGAGCGCGGTTGACATTGCTACAAATGTTATTGACTGTATTCATACTACGGCGACCTCTCACGGCAGAGTTTTTATCATTGAGCTTATGGGTCATAAGGCAGGCTGGCTTACGCTGCACGCCGGTATCGCCGGCGGCGCCGACGTTATTCTCATTCCCGAAATTCCCTATGACATCAATTCTGTAATCAACGTTGTTAAGGAACGCACCAAAAACGGCAAGAACTTCTCGATTATAGCGGTAGCCGAGGGCGCTATTACAAAAGAGCACGCCGCTATGAAAAAGAAGGAACGCAAGGCTGCGATTGCGGAAATGGCATTTCCGTCTATTTCCTATAAAATAGCTTCCGAAATTGAGCAGGCAACAGGTCAGGAAACCCGTGTTACGGTTCCGGGGCATTTCCAAAGGGGAGGCAGCCCGGATGCTTACGACCGTTTCCTTTCCACTCGCTTCGGTATACACGCCGCAGAGCTTATAATTGATGAGAAATACGGTAATCTTGTTGTAATGAAAAACAACGAAGTGGGTGAGCTTCCGTTAAAAGAAATTGCAGGAAAGCTCAAATCCGTTCCGCCGGACTGTCAGACCGTGCTTGCGGCTAAAAAGCTTGGCATAAGCTTCGGCGACGAATAAGCTTCGTCAATACCTGCGCGATAATTTTTTGCGCCCGGGACATATATTCAAATTACGTTCGAGCCTTAATTCTTATTGAAGAACCACAAAACATTTACCGACATATTATGTAATACCGATACCGTAAGGCATCGGTATTATTTAATGTAGAGGTGAAAAAATGAAGAAGCTTTTATTGACGGTTCAGTCCGTCACCCTTGCTATGAAGGGAAAAGAAATTCTCACAAGAAAAGGGATTCCCGCAACAGTAAAAAGAACTCCAAAGCTCTCTCAAACAAAGTCCTGCGGATACAGCATCGCCGTGCCGCGCAATTATAAGCAGACCGCCGTTGAAATGCTGGCTCAAAACGGAATTGCTGTTACAGATGTGTCGGAGGGGAGCTTTTATGATATATCTTGATAACGGGGCTACAACCTTTCCAAAGCCTTTCTCGGTAATCGAAGCAGTAAACCGTTCGCTCAGGGACTTCTCCGCAAATCCCGGCAGGAGCGGTCACAAACTTGCTATGCGCGCGTCGGGAGAAATATACAAATGCAGAAAAAACGCAGCGGATTTTTTCAATCTACAGGGCGCAGAAAATGTAATTTTTACACCCAACTGCACTTTGGCGCTGAATACTGTAATAAAGGGGCTGCTTAAGGAGGGAGACCACGCGGTTGTTTCCTGCTGCGAGCATAATTCCGTAATGCGCCCGCTGCAAAAGCTCGGCAGCAGCGGCGTTACCTATACCTGCGCCGAAATTTACGCAAATGATCCGGATTCAACCGTGAACTCGTTCAGAAACGCAATAAAGAAAAACACCTCGCTTGCCGTAATCAACCATTGCTCCAATGTTTTCGGATTTAAGCTGCCCGTAGGCAGGATCACCGCGCTGTGTCATCAATACGGTATTCCCGTCTGCATAGACGCCGCGCAAAGCGCCGGAGTAATGCCGATCGATATGGCGCAGCTCGGAGCCGATTTTTTGGCGGCTCCGGGTCATAAGGGTCTGTACGGACCGTTGGGGACGGGGCTTCTCCTTATTAACAACCCCTCTGTATTGCCAGATTCATTGATTGAGGGCGGCACGGGCAGCAACTCGTCAGATTTACGGCAGCCGCAGACTCTGCCGGACTTTTTTGAAAGCGGCACCCAAAATTTAAACGGCATTTGCGGCTTGAATAAGGGTATTGATTTTGTGCGCTCGAAAAAACCCGAAAATATTTTACGCCACGAAATGCGCCTTACTGCATTGCTGTATGATATGCTTAAGGAAAACAAAAGGGTGATTTTATATACGGACAGACCGTCGCCGGAGCATTTTGCTCCGATTTTGTCTTTTAATGTAAAAAACGCCGGCAGCGAGGAAATAGCGAGAATACTCGATGTGAAATACGGAATTGCGGTGCGAGCCGGGCTTCACTGCGCGCCGGCGGCTCACGAATTTATGAATACCGCCGCCGAGGGGACGGTGCGCGTCTGCCCGTCGGTATTTACAAAAAGCAGCGATATTTTAATCGCCGCAAGAGCGATAAATGAAATATCGCTCAGCTGCGGTTAAATTTGAAAAATAAATATTGCAATTGCGGATTTGTGTGGTAAAATTGAAGTAGGAAATTCCGTTTTGGGGGAAACATAAATGGAGTTCATTTCGGAATGGTTAAATAATATAGTATCAATTGTGAAAACCTTCGGATTCAGAGATTTAGTGGATATTATTGCCATATCTTTTATAATATATAATATTTTAAAGCTTATACACGAAACAAGAGCGGAGCAGCTTTTAAAAGGACTTATAATTTTACTTGCCGTATATATGTTTTCTTCCGTTTTCGGGCTGACAATGCTTACCTACCTCCTCAGAATGCTTTTTGAGTTTGCCGTTATTCTTTTGGTTGTCATTTTTCAGCCCGAGCTTCGCAAGGCTTTGGAGTGGATAGGGAGCAGCAAGGTTTCAAATAAACCGTTTAAATTTATTACTCAATCCGGTAAAACAAGCGAGGTTGCCGACGCAGAAAAGAAGACTATCTCTGATGTTGTGGACACAGCCGTGCTTTTCAGCCGCTCAAAAACCGGCGCGCTTATTGTGTTTGAACGTCAGACAAAGCTTTCGGATATTGCGTCTACGGGCACTGTGCTTGACTGCCGCACCTCTGTTGCAATACTCGGAAATGTGTTCTTTAATAAAGCGCCTTTGCACGACGGCGCCGTGATTATCCGCGATGGGTTGATTCACTCCGCCGGTTGTATACTGCCGCTTACAAAAAATCAGAATATCGACCCTAACCTCGGCACACGGCACAGGGCGGCTCTCGGTATGAGCGAGGAAAGCGATGCGGTGGTTCTTGTGGTGTCGGAGGAAACGGGCGCAATTTCACTTGCCCTAAACGGCAGACTGCTGCGTGATTTTGACAGAAATATGCTTTTACAAAAGCTGACGGAGCTTATAATCGGGCAGACAGAGGAAAAATCTGAATTTCTTTCCTGGTTTTCTAAGAAAAAGAGGGGGAATAAACAGGAATGAAAAATCTGCTGAAAAGTAATAAAATACGCGTTATCGCCTCTGTCTTGATTGCGGTTTGCCTTTGGGTTGCGGTTAATTTCAGCCCAAGCAATGAGATGACCGTTACAATTTCCGATATTCCCATCACGGTGGATTTGCCGGAGCAGGCTGTCGCCAACGACCTGCAGGTTTTTCAGGGCGGCGATATTACCGCAACAGTAGAGGTTACGGGTAACCGCCTTACCATAGGCTCGCTTACCAAATCGGATATTCAGGTATATGCCGAGCAAACCAACACGGTTACAACCTCGGGAACCTATACCCTTGCCTTAGCCGCCAAAAAGGCTAACAGCGCCAAAACCGGCTTTGAAATTACCGACCTTGTCACCCCTTCGGTAATTACTATAGTGGTTGACCGCAACGTAAGCACCGAAATGCCCATTACAAATAATCTGCGCTTTCAGGTGGCTCAGGGCTATTATACCTCGGTTTCGTTTTCCGATGAAAAGGTGGTTGTTTCGGGACCGGAGTCCAAAGTCGATCAGGTTGCGAAGGTTGCCGTAGATTACGAAATCAGCGACGAGCTGACTTCAACAACGACGCTGGAAAATCTTCCGCTTGTGCTTTGCGATAAAAACGGCAATGTTATCGAAAACGACTCAATCAGTCTGAGCGTTGCGGAAATTTCGGCGACCGTTCTCGTATTGGCGGAAAAAAACTTCCCGATTGAATTCGATTTTCCGAATATGCCGCTGGGTATGGATATAACGGATTATATTACATCCGCCAATCCGGAGGAGGTGCTGGTTGCCGGTCCTCAGGATACAATCGATTCTTTAAAATATATAACCGCAGAAGGACCGGATTTCACAACTCTTAAAAACGAAACCGTTAACCTGGAGCTTCCGGTTGAAATGCCGACGGACTGCCGAAATCTGAGCAATCAGACCATAGCTAATATAACCCTCGACCTATCATCGATGGGGTATGTTGATTTTATTGTCGATAATTTTGATGTAATCGGCGAATCCTCCGAATACAGTGCGTCTGTTTCGACAAAAAGCCTACAGGTACGCATTTACGGTCCGCAGGAGCAGCTCGACGCTCTTTCTTCCGCGTCGGTTACGGCTGAAATATCAATAGATCCTCAAATTAACGGTACCGGTTCCATGGAACTTCCGGTCAATATAAAATTCTCCGGCAGCGACAATCTCTGCTGGCAATACGGAAGCTATACCGCAAACGTGACCATATCGGAAAAATAATCTAATCTTTCAAAAAATAATCTTTCAAAAAACAAAGGCTGTAATTCTCTTTCCGTTTTAGGAGAATTACAGCCTGTTTTAATGCGTTTTATTTTTATTGGGGAAAAACACTGTAAAGCCGGGAGCCGGCAGAGGACGGTTAAGGACAGCCTACTTGATGCCGGAAACGACGCTCTTAATACGCTCCATGGCGGCGCGTGTTTCCGCATGCTCGCCGAAAGAGGTAATGCGCAAAAATCCTTTGCCGTTTTCACCGAAGCCCTCGCCCGGAGTAGTAACAACCCGGGCCCTGTCCAAAAGTAAATCAAAAAACTCCCGGGAAGAATAACCGTTCGGACATTCAAGCCAAATATATGGTGAGTTTTTACCGCCGGTGTAGAAAATTCCGAGCGCGTCCAAAGTGTCGGTTATTATTTTTGCATTTTCCTGATAATAAGCAATATTTCTGCGAATCTGGCGCTGCCCCACAGTGGTAAATACGGCGTTCGCTCCGCACTGAACCGGATACGATACTCCGTTAAATTTTGTGGACTGACGGCGGTACCACAAATCGTAAATGCTTTTTCCGGCGCGTTTAAGCGCACGGGGGATAATTGTAAAACCGCATCGAACCCCTGTAAATCCGGCAGTTTTTGAAAGGGAGCCTATTTCAATCGCGCAGGTTTTGGCGTCCTCAAGGCAAAATATGCTGCGAGGACTGCCGTCGGTTATAAACGCCTCATATGCGTTGTCATATATAATAACCGCGTCAAGAGCGTTTGCGTAATCGACCCATTCCTTTAACTGTTCAACGGAATATGTGCTTCCCGTAGGGTTGTTGGGGGAACACAGATAAATTATGTCCGCTTTAACGTTTTTGTCGGGCATAGCCAAAAAGCCGTTTTCTTTTGTAGCGGGCACGTAAATTATTTGTCTTCCCGCAATAATGTTGCTGTCCGCATAAACGGGGTAAACCGGATCGCAAACCAAAACAGTGTTGTCAATCCCAAAAATGTCGCCTATTTCGGAGCAATCGCTCTTAGCGCCGTCCGAAATCAAAATTTCGTCGGCGGAAACCCGCGCGCCGAAGTCTGCGTAGTATTTGCTTACGGATTCTCTCAAAAATTCGTAGCCCTCGTAATCGGGATAGCCGTGGAAGGTTTCTTTGTGAGCAAGATCCTCGCAGCCATTTTTCATAGCGTCCGTGACCACCTTTGCAATAGGCAGACTTACATCGCCTATTCCGAGACGGATTAGCTTTGCGTCGGGATTTTTTCTCTGATATTCGGCGACCTTTTTTGATATGTCGGCAAAAAGATAGTTGGGTACTAAATTGTCAAAATTCGTGTTAAGCTTCATTAAAAATATCACTCCAAGGCAGATTTAATAAACTCGCGGAACAGAGGGTGCGCATGATTCGGACGGCTCTTAAATTCCGGATGGTACTGAACTCCTATATGAAATTTGTTCTGTTCAACCTCGACGGCTTCTACAAGCAGACCGTTCGGCGATGTGCCGCTGATTTTCAGACCGCCTTCCTCAAAAGCAGAACGGAACTTATTGTTAAATTCGTAGCGGTGGCGGTGGCGTTCGGAAATATTGCTTACTCCGTATGCGCGCAACATTACTGTGTCTGCGCTTATTTTGCAGGGGTATGCTCCCAAACGCATTGTAGCGCCCTTGCTTTCGATACCCTGCTGCTCCTCCATAAGGTCTATTACGTTGTTGGGAGTTGTGCTGTCAAACTCGCCCGAATTTGCGTTTTCAAGTCCGAGTACGTTTCTGGCATATTCAATAACAGCAACCTGCATACCGAGGCAAATGCCAAAATAAGGGATATTGTTTTTTCGCGCGTATTCCGCGGCGGTAATCATTCCGCTGATGCCGCGTTTGCCGAAGCCGCCCGGGACGATAATTCCGTCTGCGCTGCCGAGCAGCTCGGATACGGTGTATTCCGTAATAAGCTCGCTGTCTACCCAGTCAATATCTACCGTCGCGCCGTTTTCATAACCCGCGTGCCGCAGAGCTTCGGCTACCGAAAGATAAGCGTCGTGCAGCGAAACATATTTCCCGACAAGAGCAATTTTTACGCGTCTGTCAACGGCTTTTATCCGTTTTACCATATCTTCCCAGTCGCTCATATCGCAGCTGCGCGGCTCTAAGTTAAGCTCACGGCAAACAACGCCGGAAAAGTTGTGCCTTTCAAGCATAAGCGGCGCTTCATAAAGCGACGGCAGAGTAATGTTTTCAATAACGCAGTCCGGTTTTACGTTGCAGAACAGGGCAATTTTTTTAAATATGCTCTCATCAAGCGGCTCGTCGCAGCGTAAAACTATTATATTTGGGTTAATTCCCATTGAACGCAGCTCCTTAACGCTGTGCTGAGTCGGCTTTGATTTATGTTCGCCGGAGCTTTTGATGTAGGGAACAAGGGTTACGTGAATAAACAGACTGTTATGAGCGCCCACCTCAAGCGAAACTTGACGAATTGCCTCTAAAAACGGCTGGCTTTCAATGTCGCCCACCGTGCCTCCGATTTCCGTAATAACTATATCGGCGTTTGAGGTTTCGCCCACATTGTAAATAAAGGATTTTATTTCGTCGGTAATATGTGGAATTACCTGCACCGTCTGACCCAAATAGTCTCCCAAACGCTCTTTGTTAAGAACGTTTTGGTAAACCTTGCCGGTTGTCAGGTTGGAAAATCGGTTAAGATTTTCGTCGATGAAGCGTTCGTAATGCCCGAGATCGAGGTCGGTTTCCGCGCCGTCCTCGGTTACGTATACCTCGCCATGCTGATAGGGACTCATAGTCCCGGGGTCAACGTTTATGTACGGGTCGAGCTTTTGCGCGGCAATCTTGTAGCCCTTTTGCTTCAAAAGCCTGCCCAGAGAGGCGGCGGTAATTCCTTTGCCAAGCCCGGAAACAACCCCGCCTGTAACAAAAATATATTTCGTCATTTGTTTTTCCTCCGTTTTTAAGATTTTTAGCGGTTATCAGAGGTCAATTTCACCGTTGAACACGGTAGTTGCGTCGCCGGTCATAAATACCGCGTCGTCAGTGTATGTTATTTCAAGGTCCCCGCCCAAAAGGTGAACGGTTATATTTTCGCCCTTTTTGCAATACCCGTTCTCGCACGCGGCGACAACAGCGGCGCAGGCTCCTGTGCCGCAGGCGAGGGTTTCGCCGCTTCCGCGCTCCCAAACGCGCATTTCCAAGGTGCGTCCGTCAAGCGGATGAATAAATTCCGTGTTGACGCCTTCCGGGAAAAGGGGGTTGCGCTCGAACTTTTTACCTTCCTTTTCAATATCGAGGCTTTGTATATCGTCGGTAAATACAACGCAATGCGGATTACCAATTGAGACACAGGTTATTGTATAAACCGTTCCGTCGATTTCGACTTCTTTTCCTATGCAGGCGCCGCCGTCTGTTTTAACGGGTATCTCTGCGGGCGTAAGCACAGCTTTACCCATATCAACCCGGATTTTTTGTGTTTTTGCGTTGTAGGGGTATGCAAAAAGTGTTTTTATACCGCTTTCTGTCTCGATTTTTACGGTACTGTTTTTTTGAGGATCCAAAATGCAGCGGTCGAACAAAAATTTGCATACGCAGCGGATTCCGTTGCCGCACATTTTCCCTTCGCTGCCGTCAGCGTTAAACATCCTCATACGCGCGTCTGCAACGTCCGATGGGCAAACAAATATAACGCCGTCGCCTCCTATTCCGAAATGACGGTCGGAAAGAGTGCGCGCAATCTGCGGGAAATTCTCGATGCAGCGGTTCTCAAAGGTGCTGCAATAGATGTAGTCGTTACCGATACCTTGCATTTTTGTAAATTTGAGCTTCATTTTTCCTCCTTATGAGTAGGTTCGTATTACAGATAATGCAATATCGTATTTGGTCATTCGCATATCCATGGCTTGCCTCTGCAAATACTGGTGCGCCTGTTCTTCGGTCATTGACAGGCACTGCATAAGCAGATATTTTGCCTTATCTATTACTTTTATTTCTTCAACCATATTTTTTAATTTATAGTTTTCTTGCCATACGCCCAACATACGCTTTTTGAACACCGTTACAAATTGCAGATAATGGTGGAACAGATGGCGGTTTATCGGGCGGGATATAACCAGCACGCCGTCCTTTTCGGTTTTGTCGGCAAGCTCGTCGGCATATTCCTTTGCGGCTATCATAACCACGAAGGATTTGGTCGTTTGCGAAAAATAAACGGCGGCAGCCTGTTCATCGGTAAGAACAGGCGCGCAATTTATGAGTATGAGGTCAAAATTATTTTCCAGCGCAAGAGCTTTAGAATCCGTTAAACTGTTTGAGAGCGTAATTTGCAAAAATCCTTCGTCCCTTAAAAAGTCGGTAACGGATTTTATTTTATCCTCCTGCCTTACAATCAACAAAGCTGTTTTCATTTATCGCCTCCGAATGTTAGCTGTATGTGTAGAGTTGCTTGTACGGGTTTTTGGTATCCGGGGTTAAAACAACAAATTCATGGTTAAAAATTTCTTCGGAATTTTCTCCGAAAGCATGGCAGTATTCATCTATATATTGCCTGATTTCCGTAATATCGTTTTCCGACGCGGCGTTTGCCACAACCTGCTTCGGCAGATTGTGGGGGAGATCCTTCAGCGAACAGCGCAAATACATTTTACCGCCGTGCATGCCGGTTCCGCAATAATTGCCTACTATTTTTTTGTCTTTTGAATTCATACCGAGCACTACTATAATTCCGCCCGCCTGATATTCCCCCAGAAAGCTACCCGCGCTTCCGCCGATTACCATGACCGGGATCTTATCTTTATATGATTTCATATGTATTCCGCTGCGGTAACCGCTGTTGCCCTTGATGAATATTTTTCCGCCGCGCATACCGTATCCGGTGGCGTCTCCGCAGCTTCCGTTTACGTAAATAACGCCCCTGTTCATAGTGTCGCCGGTGGCTTCCTGAGTGTTGCCGTTGACAAAAATGCTGCAGCCGTTCAGGTAGCAGCCGAGCGCGTTTCCGGGAGTACCGTTTATTGTGATTTTTTTTCCATCCAGACCGGCTCCTATGTAGCGCTGTCCGAGGCAATTGTCAATTATAACCGAGTCTTCGGCAGACTCGCGTATCTTTTCATTAAGCTCACTGTATTCAAGCTGCATGGCATTTATTCTCACAGTGAAACACCTCCAAGCTGTTTGGCACGTTCTCTTTTTGAAAAAGCCATAAGCTGCGGCTTTTCCTTGATGAGCTCAAAGTCTATGGTATTAAGCGGTCTGCGCTCCCTTATGAGCGAAGTGTAAATTCCGGCGCGTTCAACGTCGCCTATCATTATGTAGCCGACAAGGCAGCCGTTAAAGGTCACAAGGCGCTTATAGCTTTTCTCGCTTGCCGTAACGTAGCTTTCGCCGTTGAGATTTCCGGCGGTTATTATATGCAGACCGAAAAATCCGATTGCGTTCATGGGAATAGCTCCGTTGAAATCGGCGCTGCCTCCCGCCATGGTTATTCCGGCGGCCTCGCCCTGCATATATGCGTTCGGCAGTAGAGCCATAACCTTTTGCTCGCCGCTTGAAACATCAACTGTTTCGGTGCAGTCGCCCGCGCTGAAAATACCGTCTATTGAGGTTTCGCCCTTTGAATTTATAACAATTGCTCGGTTTACGCTGCCGCCTATATCTTTAACAAGAGAAACGTTCGGACGTACGCCGACCGCAATTACCAGGATGTCAAAATCAACTTTTCTTCCGCTTGTCAACGTCGCGCTGTTCTTGTTAAATTTAACTGCTCCGTCGCCTAATATGAAGCTTACGCCCTTGCTTTCCAAATGCTTTTGGACTATTTTTGCTCCGTCGTCGTCCAAAATGCTGGGAAGTATCCTTTGGGCAAGATCTACAACGGTGACGCTTGCTACCCTGTCGAGGATTCCTTCAACGCATTTTAATCCTATAAGCCCCGCGCCCATAACCAGAACTCTGCTTTTATCGGTAAGGGCGCTGTTAAGCGCGTGCGCGTCGTCGAGAGTCATAAAAGTAAATTTCCTTTCAACCTCGGACAGACCCTCTATGGGCGGAACAAGCGCCGAGGAGCCTGTTGCTACCATCAGTCTGTCGTAGGGGATTTTCTCTCCGCTTTGCAGGAAGACGTTTTTGCTTTCGGGGTCGATTTTTACAGCTTTCTTTGAAAGCATAAGAGATACTTTGTTATCTTCATAGAAGCTGTCGCCGCGGTATTTCATGCGCTGTTCGTCGGTTTTGCCGAGCAAAAGGTAGGAAATAAGCGGGCGCGAATAAGTATGGTAATTTTCGTCCGAGATGACGGTAATGCTGCCCTGAGCATCGATTTGACGTATTCCTTCAATGCATCCGACAGCAGCGGCGGAGTTGCCTATAATTACATAACGCATCAGTTTTCATCCCTTTCGCAGAACTCAATCGCCTTGTTGGGGCATCCGGCGACGCAGGCCAGACTTCCGACGCTGTTGTTTATGCAAAGCTCGCACTTTTGCACAACGCCCGTATCGTTAGGCATAATACAGCCGTAAGGACAGATCAGTACGCAGGTGTAACAGCCGACGCACTTTTCCTGATCTATTTCAATAATTCCGTCCTTGCAGCTCAGTGCGCCGGTTATGCAGCTTTTAACGCATAGCGGCTCGCTGCAATGACGGCAGGAAACAGCAAAGGATATATTGTCGCGCTGTTCTATTCTTATACGCGGGTTAATTGTAATGTTTTTAAGCGCTTTCACCATATCGTCTTTGCCTGAGTTTGCAAAAGCACAGTAATATTCGCAAAGATGACAGCCAAGGCACCATTTTTCGTTTACGTAAATTCTTTTCATATTCAGCAACCTCGCTTATTATTCGCCTGCATGGGAAATCCCGAGAATCTCAAGCTCTTTTTCCGTAAGTCCTATGCCGCGCAGCATAAGGCGGTTGCCTCGCAGCGATTCAATTGAGTTTATGCCCATGCCGCCCATCATTTCTTTAATTTCGTGCGTCCAAGCCGTAACGAGATTTACAAGCCTTCGGTATCCGATTTCGGGATTAAGTCTTCTTACAAGCTCCGGAACCTGTGTGGCAATGCCCCAGTTGCATTTACCGTTCTGGCAGCTTCGGCATTGGTGACAGCCGATCGCGAGCAGTGCGGCGGTTCCTATGTATACGGCGTCGGCGCCGAGGGCGATTGCTTTTACTATATCCGCGCTGTTTCTTACGGAGCCGCCTATTACAAGGGAGACGCTGCCGCGTATGCCCTCTTCGCGCAGGCGTGAGTCAACGCTTGCAAGAGCCAGCTCAATCGGAATACCTACGTTGTCCCGGATTCTTGTGGGAGCCGCTCCCGTGCCCCCGCGGTAGCCGTCTATTGCAATAATATCGGCTCCGCTGCGCGCAATACCGCTTGCAATTGCGGCAACGTTATGCACCGCGGCAACTTTAACAATAATCGGTTTTTTGTATTCGGTTGCTTCTTTAAGCGAAAAAACAAGCTGGCGTAAATCTTCAATAGAATAAATGTCGTGGTGAGGAGCGGGAGAGATTGCGTCGCAGCCCTCGGGAATCATTCTTGTTTTTGAAATATCGCCCACTATTTTCGAGCCGGGGAGATGCCCGCCGATTCCGGGCTTTGCGCCCTGACCGATTTTAATTTCTATGGCCGCGCCTTGTTCAAGATAATCTTTATAAACGCCGAAACGCCCCGAAGCAACTTGAACTATGGTGTTCGGACCGTATTTATAAAAATCCTTATGCAGACCGCCTTCGCCGGTGTTGTAGTATATGCCAAGCTCACGGGCGGCGCGCGCAAGGCTTTCGTGAGCATTGTAGCTTATTGAGCCGTAGCTCATAGCCGAAAACATAATCGGTGTTTTTAATTCAAGCTGCGGTGAAAGATTGTCAATCGGATTCCCGTTTTCGTCTAATTCCACTTTTTCGGGTTTTTTGCCGAGGAAGGTCCTGGTTTCCATAGGTTCTCTCAGCGGGTCGATAGATGGGTTCGTAACCTGCGAAGCGTTTATGAGCATTTTGTCCCAATATATAGGGTAGTCCTGCGGGTTGCCCATTGAGCTTAAAAGCACTCCGCCTGTACCGGCTTGACGGATAATGTCGTTTATTGCAGGTACCGTCCAGTTGGCGCTGACGCGGTAGGTATCGTCGCATTTAACGATTTTAAGCGCTCTTGTAGGGCACAGAGAAACACAGCGGTGGCAGTTTACGCACTTTGTTTCGTCGGCAAACATTTTATTAAGCTCTACGTCAAGATGATGCACTTTGTTTGCACATTGACGCTCGCACACTCTGCATCTTATGCAGCGGTCAGAATTTCTTATTACCTCATATTCCGGATATATAAAATCCATAGGTGCGGTAAATTCCATAGCCATTATGCTTCTTCCTTCCTTTCAAGCTGAACGATTACCGGTTCTCCGCCTTTAGGCGACCATACCTTATCCGGGCTTGCTTCTACCATGCGGATAGCGCTTTCTTCGCTTGCCAGATAGACGGTTTTTCCCTTTTCGGCTACTACCATTGAGCGCAGCTTTAAACGGTCGTTAAGCGCCATTATGCCGCCGCTGTAGCCGACAAGAATCGAAAAAGGTCCCGTAACCAGCAAGCTTGCAAACGTGTTTCTTAAATATTTACAGCGCTTGCGTTCGTTTTCCGGCAGATTGTCTATAGTCTGCCAGAACGGCGCCGCCATGACGTTCGCCGCGTCCTTGAAGCTCAGCCCCTGTTTTCTGACAAGATAATCTATAATATAAGTTATGACCTCGGTGTCGGTAAGCAGCGCGCAGTTGTATCCGAACATTTCGATATAGCGGCGGTTGGCGTCATAAGAGGAAATTTCTCCGTTATGTACCACAGAGGTGTCCAGCATTGCAAAAGGGTGCGCTCCGCCCCACCATCCGGGTGTGTTTGTGGGGTATCTGCCGTGGGCAGTCCAGCAATATGCTTCGTATTCGTCCAAACGGTAAAAGCGCGAAACATCTTCCGGGTAACCAACAGCCTTAAACGCGCCCATGTCTTTACCGCTTGAAAAGACGTATACACCCTCAAATTCCGCGTTGATTTTTGTTACGCATCTGAAAACAAACTCGTCCTCGTCGAGCTGTGTTTCTTCCAATTTATATGAAAAGGGCTTTATAAAATAGCGCCATATCATGGGAGCGTCAGTGATTTCTTTAATGGTTTTAGTCGGCATTACCGACATACTTACTATATTGAAGTGGCTGTTAATAAATTCCTCGGCTTCGTCTTTTGCGCGCCTTGAATTATAAAACACATGCAAAGCATAATAGTCTTTGAATTCGGGGTAAATTCCGTATGCGGCGAAACCGCCGCCGAGACCGTTGCTTCTGTCGCGCATTACGGCGATAGAGCGGGTTATGTTTTCGCCGTTCTGTCTTTTGCCGTCTTTACGGAAAATACCCGAAATAGCGCAGCCTGACGGGATTCGGATTTGACCTTCTTTTTTTAACATAACAGTAAAGCCTCCAGTTGAGAAGCCGCCGGTTAAATCGGCAGCTCCGCAGAATCTCATTTAAATCGGAGCAACGCCCCGCCAAGCTTACTTGAAGCGGAGCCTGCGGTAAAATGCAGCATGCGCGCGCAGCGTCAGTCCCCCAAAGCTTCAGCGGGAGATTCAACAAGGGGTTTGCTCCGTCATTCAACGTGGCAAAGGGCAGTGTTGGCTGCCCGAGAAATCAATGGGGGATTGTATCCCCATCGATTCCGAAAACGGAATCCGCCGCCTCATAGGCGGGGGGGG
>CAZXCG010000008.1:0-5164 GCA_964639205.1 uncultured Eubacteriales bacterium | reverse complement strand
ATTGTATCCCCATCGATTCCGAAAACGGAATCCGCCGCCTCATAGGCGGGGGGGGACGTCAGCGCTCAAGTTACATATTATTTTGATATTGCAAAGGCAAAGCCCTGTTTTGCCGTTTTCAGGCAAAAAAAAGGGGACGCTACCAAGCTGCATACCGCATACGGCAAACAGCTCGGGCAACATCCTTGTTACAATCGTAATTATACAGTAAGTGTTGTTTGATGTCAAGAGGAAAAATCGTGAAATTGAAATTTTATTTTTAATATCTTTCAACCGATTTGCAAATTTCGGCAAATCTCTGCCGACGGAGAGACTGATTTTGCAGGTAAATTTTGATTTACTTGCAAAAATAAAGGCAGGTTTTAAAAAAATAATTAAAAAGGGTATTGACAATTCCTTTTTATTGAGATATACTGTAACTCGGAACAGCAAGGAAGCTGAAACGGTTGGTTTCAACTTTTTTGCTTTTTTATTTTGACTGCTTATTAATTTAATGTAAGGAGAGATTCAGAATGTTCAATGTACCCGAGATGTTCGCTTCAAAGGTTTTTAATGACGAAACAATGAGGGAGCGTTTGCCGAAGACTACATATAGGGCGCTCAAAAAAACCATTGATGACGGTGTGCCTCTTGATATTGGCGTTGCCAACATAGTAGCCAACGCTATGAAGGACTGGGCGGTCGAGAACGGATGCACCCACTATACACACTGGTTCCAGCCTATGACCGGAATCACCGCGGAAAAGCACGACAGCTTCATTGCGCCGACCGACGACGGAAAGGTTATAATGGAATTCAGCGGGAAAGAGCTCATTAAGGGTGAACCCGACGCTTCGTCTTTCCCGAACGGCGGAATACGCGCCACATTTGAGGCAAGAGGCTATACTGCATGGGATCCGACTTCTTACGCTTTTATTAAGGACTCTTCACTTTACATTCCCACTGTTTTCTGCTCATATACCGGCGAGGTGCTTGACAAGAAAACGCCTTTATTACGTTCAATGGAAAGCATAAGCGCCGAGGCTGTTAAAATTCTCAGGCTTTTCGGCAAAGAGAATGTTACGCGTGTGGTTACCACCGTCGGACCGGAGCAGGAATATTTTCTTATTGATAAAGACGTATATAATAAGCGCAGGGATCTCATTTATTGCGGAAGAACGCTTTTCGGAGCGAAAGCGCCAAAGGGTCAGGAGCTTGAAGATCATTACTTCGGCGCAATAAAAACAAGAGTTGCCGAGTTTATGAAGGATCTTGACGAAGAGCTTTGGCAATACGGCGTTTACGTAAAAACAAAGCATAACGAGGTTGCTCCGGCGCAGCACGAAATGGCTCCGATATTCACCACTACAAACCTTGCTACCGACCATAACCAGCTTGCAATGGAGGTTATGAAAAAGGTGGCGCAGCGCCACGGTCTTGTATGTCTGCTTCATGAAAAGCCTTTTGCCGGTGTAAACGGCTCCGGCAAGCATAATAACTGGTCCATAAGCACCAATCTGGGCGAAAATCTTCTCGATCCCGGCAAGCATCCGGAAAGCAATAAGCAGTTTCTGATTTTCCTTTCGGCGGTAATTAAGGGCGTTGACGAGTATCAGGATTTGCTGCGTATTTCGGTTGCCACTGCCGGCAACGACCACCGTCTCGGCGCTAACGAGGCTCCTCCGGCGATAATTTCTATGTATATCGGAGACGAGCTTGAGTCTGTACTTGAATCATACGAATCGGGTGAAGATTATAAAGCAAAGGCCAAGGCAAAAATGGAGATGGGCGTTGATGTGATTCCCGAATTTAAAAAGGATACCACAGACCGCAACAGAACCTCGCCGTTTGCTTTCACCGGCAATAAGTTTGAGTTCCGTATGCTCGGCTCCTCGCTGAACATTGCCTGCCCAAACATCATGCTTAACACTATTGTTGCCGAAGAGCTTTCGCAGTTTTATGATATTCTGAAAGACGCCGACGATTTCGGCAAAGCTGTTGACGAAATAATAATTAAAACCTTCGAGGAACACAAGCGCATTGTATTCAACGGCAACAATTATTCCGAAGAGTGGGTAAAAGAGGCGGAAAGCAGGGGCTTGATGAACCTGCGTTCAACTCCGGAAGCGCTCAGTCACTATATGGACGATAAAAACGTCAAGCTTTTCGCGAATCATAAAATTTATACAAAGGCGGAAATGCAGGCGCGCGTTGATATTCAGCTCGAAAATTATGCCAAAACAATCAATATCGAGGCGCTTACAATGCTTGACATTGCAAAGAAGGAAATCTTCCCGGCTGTTTCAAAGTACACAGCCGCGCTGACAGAATCCGTAATTGCCAAAAAGCAGCTTTCAGCTTCGATTCCTGTTGATGCCGAAACAGCCCTTATTGAAAAGCTTTCAAAGCTTCTTAACTGTCTTACAAATAAAATCAGCGTCCTTGACGAATCGCTTGTAAAAGCGGCAACTCTCGACTCCGATGTTCAGGGATTCGCGGATTTTTATAAGGACGCAGTAATCCCGGCTATGCAGGAGCTCCGCGCCACCGCCGACGAAATGGAATGCGAAACATCCTCTGAATATTGGCCGTTCCCGACATACGGAGATCTGCTTTTCAGCGTCGATTGACGGGGTTTAATTAAGAGCACGGTTAAAGTCAAAAACGGGAGTTTTATCGTATGCAAAAGCTGCATGAAGAATGCGGTGTGTTCGGAGTCTACAGTCTTGCCGGTGAAAATGTCGCCCAAACGATTTATTACGGGCTTTCCGCCCTTCAGCACAGGGGGCAGGAATCCTGCGGAATAGCGGTGACTGACACAACCGCCAATACGGTGAATATCGATTATTATAAAGGTTTAGGGCTCGTAAACGAGGTTTTTTCCTCCAAAGAAATGCTCGCGCTCAACGGAAACCTGGGAGTAGGGCATGTGCGCTATTCAACAACCGGAGCGAGCGTCGCGGCAAACGCGCAGCCTCTGGTGCTTAATTATGCAAAAGGTATGCTTGCCATTGCACATAACGGCAATATTGTAAACGCCGCCGAAATGCGCAGAGGACTTGAGAAAACCGGCGCAATTTTCCAGACCACAACCGATTCCGAAGCCATAGCCTATCATATTGCAAGGGCAAGAGTAACAACATCTTCGGTTCAGGAGGCTGTAAAAAAGGCGGTTCGCAAAATAAAGGGTGCGTACGCTCTGGTGGTGATAAGTCCGCAAAAGCTCGTCGCCGTCCGCGACCCGCTCGGAATCAAGCCGCTGTGTCTGGGCAAGCGCGGTGATTCTTACATTGTCGCTTCCGAAAGCTGCGCGATTACGGCTGTGGACGCTGCTTTTGTAAGGGATATAGAGCCGGGAGAATTGATTACAATAACCAAAGACGGAATCACCAGCGATAAAGAGCTTCAAAAAAAACGCCGAGCGCACTGTATTTTTGAGTATATTTATTTTGCGCGCGAGGACAGCGTATTAGATTCAATAGGCGTATACGAAGCCCGAATACGCGCGGGTGAGGCTCTTGCCAAAGCGTATCCGGTTGACGCCGATTTGGTTGTGGGCGTGCCCGACTCCGGAATTGTTGCGGCAAAAGGCTACTCTGAGTATTCCGGCATACCTTTTGCCTTGGCATTCCATAAAAACAGCTATGTCGGCAGAACCTTTATAAAGCCCGAACAGAGCGAACGTGAATCCGGAGTTAAAATCAAGCTCAGCGTTTTGGAATCGGTGGTAAAGGGTAAGCGCATAATTTTGGTGGACGATTCCATTGTGCGCGGCACCACCTCGGCAAATATTATAAAAATGCTTAAAAACGCCGGCGCCGCCGAGGTGCATATGCGTATAAGTTCGCCGCCTTTTCTGTATCCTTGCTTTTACGGCACCGATATACCATCCAACGATCAATTGATTGCCTCTTCCCACAGTACCGAGGAAATACGCAAAATGATCGACGCGGATTCTTTGGGATATATGCAGTTGAACGACTTGAAGGGTATGGTAAACGGAATGGGTATATGCACCGCCTGCTTCAGCGGCAAATATCCTGTCCTTTGAATATTTATTAATTAATTACCGCGTCTTTCGAAGGCGCGGTTTTCACCTTTTTGTCAAAAATTTATTTTGTGTTTGTCACAGTATTAACCTATAACTTAGTCAATGATGTTGCAGCTTCAAAGCTGTGATTGAATTAATATGTAAATTAAAGGTTGTGGAGACAGTTATTGATTAAAAGTACTTTTTATAATCTTCCCGAGGAAAAACGCGGACGCATTTTAAACGCCGTTTTAAATGAGTTTTTTCAGTCCCGTCCCGAGAAAATTTCTATAAATAATATTGTTAAAAATTCGGGTATCTCGCGCAGCAGCTTTTATCAGTATTTTGACGATAAGGGCGATTTGGCTTGTCTGCTGCTCAATACAATTTCCGATAAGTTTGCCGATTTTATCAACAGTGAAATTAAGAATTGCGGCGGAGATTTTTTTGCGTTCTCTTTGCATGCTTTTGATACTGTCATCGGCAACACATCCTTATACAGCAATAAGCTCAGGCTTAAATATTTGTTCGAAAATATGAAATCCTATGATTACAGAATAGGCAGTGTTGTAACGGAAAAGCCGTTTGCGGAAAAAATTATGACGCTCGAAAACTTTAATACAGAATCTTTTGGATTATGCAAGCCGTGGCAGATTACCGCCTTGCTGCAATTGATTCTGCAAACCCTTTACAGCTCGGTTATCAATGCTATAATATGCGGCTCTCCCCCCGGCGACGAGCGCCGCAATTTGGAATTTAAGCTTTCGGTAATAAAAACCGGAATGACTTTAAATTCCAAAAACACTCCTCATAATCTTACGGCAGTGCTTTCGCTTGCCGGATATTGAGCCGTCTGCGGATGTTATAACTTAGGCAAAGATGTCCCCCGCCTCTAAGGCGGCGGGTTCCATTTTCGGAATCAGTGGGGGATACAATCCCCCACTGATTCCTCAGGCAGCTAACGCTGCCCTTTGCCACGTTGAATGACGGGGCAAAGCCCCTTATTGAACTTAGGCAAAGATGTCCCCCGCCTCTAAGGCGGCGGGTTCCATTTTCGGAATCAGTGGGGGATACAATCCCCCACTGATTCCTCAGGCAGCTAACGCTGCCCTTTGCCACGTTGAATGACGGGGCAAAGCCCCTTATTGAACTTAG
>CAZXCG010000007.1:33595-51017 GCA_964639205.1 uncultured Eubacteriales bacterium | reverse complement strand
AAAATCCGCCGGTGAAATCATCTGTTTATTGAAGCCGCAATACGGCGGTACGTGTGCCTTACCCCGCGTACGGCTATCGAATATGCCCGAATATTCTCGGGAACGGAAATTCCCGTGTAGCCGGAATCGCCCAAATGATGAATATCCGTGCCGGTCATTTTGCACATAAGCGCTATCCGCCGGACAGTCTCCAAATCCGCGCCCTCCTGCGAAGTGCCTATTGACGTTATTGTAAGCCTTCCGAGACTGTGCGCATAAGCTACAAGCTCTTTTATATATTCCATGGTTATCCCCGGAACGGTTCCCGGAGCGGGTAAGAGGATTATATCGGCTCCGGCGTCCGCAAACGCCTTAATATCCTCTTTTGTTATAATATTTTCGGCAGCTTCCGACATAATTCCGGAAGCATGCATTTTCCCGGCGGCAAGAATCAGCCTATCTCCGAAGTGACTGCTGTAAAGTCCGAGCGTGTCTGTAATAGCCTTGTTTGTAACCCCTGTGCCGGGGTTGCCGGTAAGCAAAATAAAGTTAACGCCCATGTCAGCCGCTGCGGCGGCATTTTCAAGGCTTGCTATGCGTCCGGGGGTAAGCCCCCACATATTCTCCTGCAATTTTTCACCGCTCGGGGACTGTTCAACGGGCTCCAGGTTAATTCCTATCGGTCTGCCGGTAATTCTTTTCAGCTCGCGCACGGCTTCCTTCGGCTCTACCGCGGGAAGTCCCTGAATTACCGGCGCGTTTACATCGAAAAGATTCAGCAGCAGAATATCCGCGCCCATGGCGGCGGCAAGCTCCGCGTTTGTAATGTCGCCGAGTAACGGAAAGACGCTTCCGATGGTTTCGCAGGCTATTACCCGACCCTCGCTGCCTGCAATCGAGCCGAGTAAATCCCGCTTTGTCATCTTTTTAAAATCGGACGCAGTGCAATCCAAAAGTCTTTTTGCCATAGCTGTAATCTCCTTTTCTTCTCCGTTCAATAAGGGGCTTTGCCCGTCATCATATTATATTATTCGCCGAGCCGGCAGGCAAATATTCGCCGAAAAACCGCGCTGCGGCGGCGGAAGGATTTCCCTCCGCTTTTATCATACCTAATTCCGGCTGTTCAGTCAAGATAATTATTAAAAAAGGCGGGGACGAAAACAATTTTCGTCCCCCTGTACTCTTAACAAAGCATTAACACCGTATACTGTGAATATTGCTTATTAAGATTATAAAACGCCCCGTTCGCCGCCGCAGTGCTTTGCGTAACGCAGAGCTCGGCGCCGCTGAGCGTAACTCCGCCTCCGTTGGCGCCCGAGGACGCGGCATATGAAAAGTTTATTACATTATATCCGTCGCTGCTGTAGACTACGGGCGCTTCTCCCTTTTTAAACACAAACACAAACGACGGCGCAAAGGGCAGCGTAACGCTGCGGCTTTCATCGCCCGAACCGGAAAACTGATAAACCGAATTGAGGTTGTTGAGCGTTTCGCGTTCTTCTGCCGAAAGATGAACCTGCGAGTTATTCGCGTGCGCGCCGAGAACGCTGTCTATGATATTATTATCGGCGACAAAGTCGCTGCGCTTCGGACGGTCCGTTTCCTTCCAAAGATTAAGGCCTAAAATTGATGATTTTTCTGTCGATGCCATTTATGTGTACCTCCCCCTGTTATCAAAGCGCGTCTATCTGCGCCCAAGTGTAGTCCTCTGCGTCAAGCTGCTCAAACGTAGTGTCAAGCGAATCAATATCGTTCCAGCGCCTTCCGGAATATACTATCTCAACCTCAAGGTGTGCCGGGACAAAATCCCCTATATTTTTAACAAACAAATTTACAGACGCGCTTGTGTACTGTGAAAGCCCCGTGTCAATAACCATTCTCTGTTCTTGCGGAGACTCTGTAATGCTGAAATCAGCTCCAAATGTTGACAGCAGCTTTTCAAGCGCGGCAAGCGTGAAGTCGTTTGAGGTAACAGCAAGACGCTCGCAAAGAATCTCTCTGCGCTGCTCCACTGACAGTCCATGGGAGGTTACGGCGGAAATGAGCTGTTCTCGGCGGGAAAGTCCGTAATCCAGCGCGGTGTTTACAAAGCATTCGCGGTACATTTCCTCGAGCTCGCCGCATACCAAATCCAAAGCCTGCGCGTAGGATGCAAGCTCGGCGCATACGTTGCTGTTGTCCGTTAGACTGTAAACGCCTGTAAGAGCATGCTTGTTTTTTAAAGACTGATAGCTGTTCATTCCGCGTCACCCGTCTGAACTGTAATGCTGATGTTTCCGGCAACAGGCTTTACGTTGTCTGCTATGCTGTAATTTTTATATGAAGAGGGAACCGTAACGTCGGTAACGCCGTCTATCTGCATTATCCGCGCAATAATACCGGAAATCACAATATCCTCGCCGACGCACGCGTCCTCGGCAATCCCGACTACTTCCTCTCTGCACAGCTCGGCAACCTCATTTTCGTCGTATTTTTCGTCAATTGCAACATACAGCGTCATATTTATCTTCAGCTCTTCTGCCGCAAAGGCCTGCGCGTCAACGTTCACTTCTCTTTCGGCTTTGAGTATTTTGTTAGCTTCGGACACCGCTTCCGCACTTGCGGTTGTGGTCTGCCCGGCTAAAAAAACATCCACCGTGCCGACTCCCCGATTGCGGGGAATAACGCCCACCGAGCCTACGCCGTCTATTTTTTCGCATATGCTGCGGTAATACGCCTTATTCGTTCCGTTTGAAATATTCCGGTAGCTTTCTATTACGCGCCGCCGCAGACTTTCATCGCTTTCGTCGTCCGTGCCTCCTTTAAAGGCGCTGCGGTTGCAGACGGCTTCCACATAAGGCAGAGCCGTAACAATAGTCGTGATTTTCCCCGCGGCGGCATTTCCGCTCTTACCGCCCGAAAGCGCCTGCGCTTCGGCAATTGCCGAAACCGAACCGACCTTAATGGTGCACTCCTGCGTTGTAGCGAATCTTACCGGCACGGTATCCTCTGTTGAAACAACCGTACCCTCCGGTATGACAATGCTTTTTTGCGCAGGCTCCGTCACCGAAAACTCAACCTCTCCACGAGCGGGAGCCGCGCTTTTGCGGGTCAGGCTTCTTTGAGCTGCATGCAGGTCAAGCGCCTCTCCGACCGCCGTATCGGCAAACATCTGGCGTTTGAGCCACTCGCAGTTGCATAAAAGCGAATAAACCTCGCTTGCAAGTATTGCAAATCTTAGGCCTGTGTCGGATGCGTCATCAATCTCAACGCCGGTATTCTCTTTATAAGTCTGCTTCATTCTGCCGTATATTTCCTCATAGCTGCTCATCAAACGCCACCTCGCATTCTTTTGTCTCTCCCCTGTAAATCAGCTTTATCAGAGCCTTGCCGTCTTCCATACTTAAAAGCCGCGCGCTCAGTCCCTCAACGGGAGCCAGCGCTTCGTTAATCAACAGCTCCATGCGTTCAAGATCCTCCAAGTCCTCATCATTGAACAAAACGCCTGATTCGGGGCTTAAATAAAACCTCCCGCAGCGCATATTCAGCAGAATTTCGCCGCGCTGAAATACTGCCTGTACGCCCGACGCCTTTATAAAATCTCCCGAACCGAGAATCTGCGTATCGCCTTTATATAATATCGGCTCCACTATTCCACAGCCTTTCCGTTTATATAAACCCTGCCGTCGTTTTTCAACTCTATGCGGGCGCCTCCGGCAGAGCATATGCGTATTTCACCTGAGGCTAATCCCTCCTGAGCGGATTGCACGCCCAGACAGTAGCTTTCACCTGAGGCGCTTAACAAAACCGCCGATTCACCGGGCGGCGGAGTAGAGCAATATCCATATGGAGCTGCAATGCGCGCTCCGTTTTGTACGGAGCTGCCCACAGCGTCTATTCTGCCGCTTCCGCCGCCGACGATCTCCGCCTCGCCGCTGAGGCTCGGCTTATGCGAATTTTTTGTAAGATAATCGGAAATCCACAATTTTACTCTCTCCTTTTCAATAAAACCGACGTTGCCTCTCCGTACTGAGAACGCGTGTACCTGATTTTTGAAACAAAAAGGTTTTCAATAACGCCCAACGTCTCGTCCTCGACCCGCGCCGGAGTACCGGGGCGCGCAAAAACCCCATACGGACAGGAAAGCTCAACGCTGTAGCTTTCCTCGTCTCCGAGCCTTATGATTTCATCGGCGCAGCTTTGAGTAACGTCGCTTTCAGCCGTGTCCAAAAAACGCGTCGCGGTTACTCCGGCAAGCTTCGCCCTTTTCCCCTCGACATACCTGTTGTAGCCCTGCTCGCCGCGCTTTTTAAAATATACCCTTGAAATCAGCCGGCAGCGGCGCGTTTTTTCACTTAAACAGGTGTAGCCCGCGCCGTCGCTGCCGGAAAAAACAATTTCGTCTTCCTCGCGCGGCTCCATATATACAATGCCGTCCGGCGCAAAATAGGGAAAGCTGCCGTAGCAGCTTTTGCAGAAATCCCTGACAGTCTGCCACTCGCTCATACCCTTGGTAACGTTAAATACGCCGGGGAGCATAACATTTCTGCCGTAAAATCCCGATATGCCGTAAGGCTGTACATGATTTTGGAAAATAATTTCCGCCGAAGCGCCGTTGTAAACACCCGGGCGCGACTCATTGTCAAGCAAAACCCCCGCCATACTGCGAGCTTCAATGCGTATATATTTGCCCGAAGAGGAAAGCGTATTTTCCTGTACATCCACATTCCCGCTGAAAACCGTTTTCCCTCCGTCGGATATTTGCAGACCCGCAAGACCGGGAACCGCGCCGCTGTAGGGCAAAACAACCGCTGCGTCGTCGGCGGGTACGCCGTACTGCGAGTTAATTGAAATATTTCTGCTTTCAAGCTTTATTTCCCGTCCGTCAACTGTAATGCCGATTATCTCCAAAGCACACAAATCTCCTCTCCTGCGGCGAGCCTGTCGGGACGCGCAACGCCGGGGTTAAGGCGCAGCAGCTCCTCAACACTTGAGGAATACTGCCTTGCTATTGTAAAAAGGTTATCGTTTTCCGACGCTTTGTGATATAAGCAAATTTCAGAGGACTTTTTGCCGCGCTCAATCTCACAAAATTCAAAGCTGTAGTTTACGGCCGCGCCGTCCTCCCGCGCTTCAAAAACAAGGCTGTTTAAAACGGCAAAGAACGGCTCATACCCCGGAATGACAAGGACTCCCCTGTCACCCGCCGAAAACATCCCCCGCATACGGCGCATTTCTTTTTCCGCCGCAGGCGGATGAAGTTCTCCGCATCCCGATATAACCCGCGGCCTTCTTCCGAAATTTTGAATTACATTTTCACCGCCGCAGAGACGTATTTTTTTAATATCCTTTGTTCCGCTTATACTGAGCGACGTCAAATTGTCGGCAAACGGCTTTTTGCAAAAGCGCATATATGCTACTTCCATTTAAGCTTCACCTGCTCTTCCTCCGTAAACGCGCGGCTGTAACGGCGGCTGTCGCGTTCAATAATTTCGCTGAGGCGCTCTGCTTCAGCTTCCTCGGATATAAATTCTTCAAATACTTCTTCTGTCACGCCTATTCCTCCAAATTGATAAAAATCGATCGGCAGATATTTTCGGGCGGCGGTTTTACACGCCGCCCTTTACAATCCTATTCTCCGCTTTCCGTATATCTGCGCACCTTAAGCGTTATTACTCGGTAAACCGCGTCAAAGCTTCTGTCATAGCGCATCGGTCCTATTTGACTTTGCATAACCGAATAAGGAGCCGCTGCGCAGAGCTTTTTTTCAAGACGCTCACAAAAAACGCAAAGACCCTGAGCGCCGCCGGAAGAACTGACCCTCAGCTCAAATTCCGCCGTTTGCAGCGTGCGCCTGCGCTTTTTATATATAGACAAGAACCTGCGCTCCCGTGTAATTGCCGCGCTGCCTACGCATACCGTAAAGCCCTTTGCGTTTGTAGGCGCGGGCGCGCCGTCATATGCACGGTAAAATACAGCGTCCTTAAACTCGTTTGAGGCTTTAACCTTTAAAATCAGCGAGTCAAGGTAAGTATTAAAGGACGGCGTCATAACAATCCTCCTTTTGGGGATTAAATAACGTCAGAACCGCCCACACATACAGCGTCTTCCCCGCAAACACCATATCGTCGGCACGCTTAACGACGTATTTTTCTCCGCTTGAGCGCAATATTACGGTGTCTCTGAGGGTTAAATCCGCTTTTTTGGGGCAAATAAGCAGGAAGTGACGACCCCCGTCAAGGTAACCGTCCGGGAGTTGGCTGCCGCCTATATACAGACGGTTTCTGTAACGCAGCGGCTCTATAAAGGCTTTCGTTTCAATCTCGGATGAATCGCCGGATAAAATTTTTATTTTTTCACCGTAACGGTAAATTGCCGAAAGTATTCTTTCTGTGTTCACACTATCGCCTCATACTCTGAAAAAGCAAAAATCCGGGTCGCCGTCGCACAGAAGCAGACCGCGCAGCTCCTTTAGCTCGGCGCCCCACATTTCATATGCGCGTTCCTGCAAGCTTTTGTCAGCTTCAACCTTAATATCTCCGGCAGTAAAGCTTTTTGTACCGTCGCAGGCATATCTGCTGTAAAGATAAAAAGCATAAACGGCGGCGGCGTTGAGCAGGCGCTCCTCGTTTTGCGCGCTCGGCGCGCAGGTCGGCAGACGGCGCTGCTCAATATATTCGCAGGCACGGTGGCACAAAAATATCCAGTCGGAGACCTCCTCCGCCGAGAGCTGTGAAATAAGCGTAAAGCGCTTGACTACTTCACTGACGCACATAAGCCGCGCTCCCTCAGCAACTGAGCTTTTTGGCGCTGTCACGGAAAATCTTCGCAAATCCGGCAATGCAGCTTACGGTTGCGCGTTCAAGCTGTCTGTCTATAAGCTTGTCGTAATCGACCAGCACTTCTCCCGCCTGCACCATTTCAAGAGCGTAATTTTTGTCAAGACCTATAAGCGTGCCGCTGTCAAGCTCCGGAACGTGAATGAGCGTCGCTCCCATGGGAGTAACCATTTTACCCGTTCCCTGAAAATTAAGTCCCGCCGTCGCGTCCTTCATTTCGGGCATTGCAAGTATTTGCTGCATAAGCGCGGTAGGGGCTATAATCGTGTTGAGCGCATAAGGGCTGAGCTGCGCCCAAAGCCCGAGCAAATCGTCGTATGTAAGGGAACCCTCCGACGCCGCGTAAATGCCCTCGCACGGATTGTTGTTGCCGTCGCCGCCGAGCAGAACGCTGACCGCGTCGTTAAGCTGCGATCTTGCAATATAAGCGCCTATCTGCTTGAGCGTAACGGTAAACAGGTCGAGCCTTTGGAAGCGCAGCGCCTCGTAGCTTGAAACAATCATTCTGCCTCTTTTGTGAAGCTTGACAAGATTTTCCTGAGTTTTTATAACCGTCTGAGGGATAAACGCGCCCTCGTTTACAGGCTTGAGCTCCTTGTCGTCGCCGGAAGGCTCGGAGGTTATGGAGCGGTAATCCATGCCGTCTATTTTTGTTGTGGTAGCCACAATATTCGGAAGCACGTCAAGCTGCTGCATACCGGTATTTACGGCGCGGCTGACATATTCCGGAAAAAGCGCCGCCGAATCCGAGGTTTGAAAAAACTTCTCAACGGTATCGGAGCCTTTGCCGCTGACCTTTATATCGAATCTTTTCAGCTGGCGCGAAAATGCGTCAAGGTTTGCATACTCGGTACCGGCATACGCCTCGCTGGGGTCAAGCTCCTCAAGCACCTGCGTAAGCGTTTTTCCGCGCACACCGTACATTCCCTTTTCAAGCTTAATGTTTTCAAAAACTGCCATTGTCTACACTCCCTTGTAATTAAAGAATAAATCCTATTTCGTCTGCTCCGGCTTCAAGCACCAAATACTCTCTGCCGCTTTCCGACTGCTGCACCGCGCCGCCGGCCGCCGCGCTTAAAGTACGGTATCCGGCAAGGCACTCTCCGCTCAGCGGCATGGTTACAAAGCCTTTAAGCGCAACCCCGGCGAATCCGTTCCTTAAATTGACGCAAACTCCGCAGAAAGCGTCTCCTTCCTCGCACTTGGCCGCCTTGCCCTCATCGGTGATTTTTACCGCCGTTCCCGTCTCGCTGAGGGATTCGTCCGCCTCAACTGTAATTACGCTTTGTTCAAAGCCCGTATAGCTTGTTGTCATTAATTATTCCTCCCGTTTAAAATTAAATTATAAACTGATTATCCGATTGCGCCGCCGTTTCGCCCTTGGACGAAAGCTGCGGCTTTAAGGGGCGGCGCTCCTCGAGACGCTTCTCATATGCGCTTTTGTAGGCGCTCAGCTCCCGGGTGCTCATTTTTTCAACCACGCTGTCAAGCACTTTTCCTTCAATTTCCGGCTCGCACATAACCGCAAGGCGCTTGACCTCGTCCCTGAGCGCCTGTCTGTAACCGGCGCCCTCCTCAGCCAAATGCTCCACAGCGGCAATGTATTCTCCGAGCCGCTTCGTCTGGGCAGCGCTCAAACTGAGCTCGCCTCCGCTCTTTACCGCCTTGAGAATTTCTTCCATATTTTTCTCCTTTTCAATTGCATAAGCTTTTATGACTCCGGCATTCCTCTGCGACGGAACCGCCACAAAGCTCCATTCATACGCGTCGTAGGGGTCCAAAAGCTCAAAGTAGCACAGCCTGCCGTTATAGCTTTTGCCCGCGCTGTGAGAGCAGCCGCCTCTTTCGCTGCCGCAAATCGAGCAAACGCTGCGCGAAACCGCACAGCCGACGCTTACCTCTTTTTGTATTCCGCTGTCGAGCATAAGGATAAAGCCGTCGGTTTTTTCGCTTTTCGGAAGATACGCCTTGGCGACCAAACGGTAATAATCGTCGCCGGCGGCGGTTTTCCGACCGTTTACCCGCTCCACAGACAGGCTGTAAATCCGCGCCGTCTGGTTTTCCGCCTTCGGGTTATGGTCAAACACGCCTGTTTTGCCCAAAAAAAGCTTTTCAAGCGCATAGAGCGACTCTTGTGTAAAACGTTCAAAATCCCTGTCAATTTCGTTGTCGCATAAAACAACGGAAAACACATAGACTTCGTCGGCGCTCAGCTCGCGTCTTGTATAAACGTTTATAAGCTCCATGTCCCGCGCCGTCGGTCCCGCCGCAGTGCTTTTAAGAATCTCCGCCTGTTTCCTCATTCAATAATACCTCCGTTTCTCCCCTGCCGGCGTTTTGCAGCTCAAGCGCCAGCGCCTGCGCGTTCAGATACCGCGCCTGTGCGAGCTCCGTCTCGTCTTGCAGGCTTATGTTGTTCCAGACAATTTCAAACCCGTCGCGGTAGCCGTTAAGCTCCTGCCACGTTCTGCATATTCTTGAAATTGCAGGATTCATAAGCGACCGGTAATAATCGAGCTCGCTTGTGAGGATGTCCGCCTGCTGGGTGCTCATTCTTTCTGTGGTTGACCACGAAAGCCCCAGCAAAAACGGCGGTACGCCGAGCTTTGCCGCTATCTGCTCAAGCAGCTGGCGAACCGGCACCTCGCTGTCAAGCACCTGATTGTCTGCGCCGATAACGCGTATATCCACGTCGCCTACGCTTACAAAGTCGCAGACGCGCGTTTTGTCGCGCATTGCCTTTGTCCACTCTGAGGCTATTTGCCGCGCGTTTTCCTGCGAATAAGGCGCTCCGTCGGAATTCGGTTTGTATGTAACCGCAAAGCGCACGTTGCCCACTCGTTCCCAGTTATTGCCTATGGACTGAAAGATTTTAAGCAAAATCTCGCTGACAAACGGCAGCCCGCGCAAAATCGAATTTCCGTGCAGAGTACCCGCCTCCGGGTTGAGCAAAGTAAGGCAGATAAGCTCGGGACTGTCCACAGGCTTTGAGCCTCCGTGTCCGTCGTTTGCGCAGATTATGGGGTCAACGCCGTTTTCCGCAGTCTTCAGCTCCAAATTTTCAAGCGGCGCGTTGTACAAAAGCGCAATGCCGCCGCAGCGGTCCGGCACAATTTCCCCGGCGGCGGTGCCGTAGGTTAAAAGCTGGTCAAAATAAGTGTAAATAAAGCTCAGCACTCCGTTTGACGTGCCGTTTACCCTCACGTTTTTCAAAAAATTATTAAGCTCGCTTTCAAGGCGCTTGTTTGGGCTGGTTATTTTGAATGTGCCCAGCAGCCTTACAAGCTTGCCTATAGCCGCGTCTATAATGGGCACTCCCTCGCGCAGGGCGGCATAAAGCTTAAGCTCCGCCTTGGCAAGCGGCACATACCCCGACAGCATCGAAAACGGGTGCAAAACGCCCCTTTTTTCGGCGGTCTGTACGCTTAAAGCGTTCGCGCCCGGCGTCCTTTGTTTTTTGCTCTTAAAAAATTTCATACTTCACCCCTGTCTGATTGCGGCAACCGCGGCAAAACCGCAGCCGCCGTCCAAAACGCCGGTCACAAAATAGCGGATATCGTCCATCGCGTGGTCGTTCTCCTTGACCGGACAGTCCTTTGTTCCCGAATCGTCCCAGCGATACAGGGAAAACTCGCGCCGCGCGTCGGTACAATTTGAGCAAATACGGATTCTGCTCTCCTTGAGCGCCGAGGATACCTGCCGTATTCCGTCAATAACGGAATTTTTCGCTGGAGTAACGGCAAACCTGCCCCGTTTGCGCACAAGCGCAATAAAGCTTGCCGCCGAAGGGTCAACCACAAGCGCGCTGATTTTCCTTGTGCCGGCAAGCTCGCATAAGGCCTCGTAGTGTTCTTCATCTGTGCGCAGGACGCCCTCGCGCCGGGAGTCAAAATAGTACTCGTCGATTCTGTACCATATCTCTCCGTAAAGCCCCCAAAGCCCGAACGACGCCGGATTCACGGTTCCGTAATCGCAGGAAACGGCGTATTTCCGCGCTTCGCCGGCGGGTCGGCTGAAATACATATCCGCGTTTTCCATAAACGGATAAACAGCGCCGGAAACCGCCGTCCACCTCCCCAGCACAAAGCGTTGGTAAAACACTCCCGAATACAGGCTCTTGTAGCGTTGAATCACCTTTGCCGAAAGCGACGGGTTGTCCTCCATTGTAAAATGGAGATACAGGGCGTTTTTCTGCTCTGCCTTGGCTATCCACTCCGTGTAAAACCAATGCAGCGGATATTCCGGGTTGCAGTTAAACCAAAACGTCGCGTCTTCAACGCTGCACCTGGCAAGCGCCTGCTCAACAAAAGAGCGCGGCATAAGCGCCACCTCGTCGAAAAGCACTCCTGCAAGCGTCATTCCCTGAATCATCGCCGCCGAGCCCTCGTCCTTTCCGCCGAAAAGATAGAACCTGTTCTTTCTGCCCCTGTAGCTTATTTCCAGCAGACCCTGAGATATTTTTTCGCTCGTTTCAAAGCCGAGCTCCCCAAGTACCGGCAGAATAGGAGTCACTATATTGCGCCGCAGGGAGCGCACCGTCTTTCCGCAAACGGCAAAGCTTTTTCCCTCAAAGCGGTAAAAGCTCCACGCAATAAAGGAAAGCGTCATACAAAAGGTCTTTCCGCTGCGCACCGCGCCGTCGCATATAAGAGCGGTTTTTTCGCTGTAAGGGCTTGGGGCGCACCACCAGCTCAGCGCCAGGAGCTGTTTTGGCGAAAAGGGTTTAAGCTTCAAGGCACGCTTCCGCATTTTCCTCAGTGTGACCGGCACTGAGCGCCGCTGCCCGCAGCGCCTCGTAAAACGGCTCGGCGCCGCCGCCCTCGGGCAAAGCCTGCTCGAGCTTTTCCAAAGCTTTGAGACGGTCCGCAAATTTAATCTCCATTGAACCGTCCCTTGGTCTGCGTATTTCCGCAACGGAAAACAAGTCCATTTGCGCTATCTGTCCGGCGGACGGCTCGTCCGAGTACAGCAGCTTTACGGCGTCCGACACTCCGCCGAAAGCCAAACGCAAATACCCCGTATACGCGAGCTGGTTCAGCAGCTTTCTCCTGAGCTGTGAAAGTCTTGAAATTTCCTCCACAACCGCGGGGTTGCTCAAGAGTCTCTCGCAAGCGCGCTTGGGGTTTTTGACAAACCCGGCGGAACGCGCCGCCTCCTGCGCGTTGCCGCATTCAAGATAGCTTGCGCAAAAGCTTTTGCTGCGCGAGCTTAATACGTTTGATTTTTTTTGCACTTAAAAACCTCCCTTCCGTTTATACCCTCAAAATCAAAAAAAGTTGCACTCTGAAGTGCAACCTTTTAATAAAAATGTTTTTCCGGAGCGGATTTTTTTCAAATACCTATTTATTTTTTCCGCTTTCTGCAATATAATATAGCTTAGGCAAAGATGTCCCCCTCGCCTTTGGGGCGGCGCTGTATTCAAAGCAAGCGCTGCTCCGATTAAAGCTGCGGATTAGGGCTTAAAGCTTACGGCGCCGCAAAAGAAGCAGCCGTACAGGCTTGCCTGCAATCAAAATTAAACGGGAGCGTTCTTATGAATATAGACAAAGACTGCCAAAACGTTCTTCAAACCGTAAGGAACATACATTTTATAGGAATCGGAGGATCCGGAATGTGCCCGCTTGCCGAGATTCTGCTCAGCGAGGGCTTTAATCTTACCGGCTCAGACACTGCCGAATCCGACACGCTGGATCGCATCCGCAGCTACGGGATTCCGGTTTATATGGGTCACCGCCCCGAAAATGTGGACGGCGCCGAGCTTGTGGTGTACACCGCCGCCGTAAAAAGCGACAATCCCGAGCTTTGCGAGGCAAGAAAAAGGGGCATTCCCTGTCTTGAACGCAGCGTTATGCTCGGAATAGTCACCCGCCGCTACAACCGCTCCGTAGCCGTTGCCGGCACGCACGGCAAAACCTCCACGACGGCGATGCTGTCCCAGATTCTTATAGGAGCAAATTTTGACCCCTCCGCCATAATAGGAGGCAAGCTGCCGTTTATAGGCGGCAACAGCTACGTCGGCAAAAGCGACATAATTGTCTGCGAGGCCTGCGAGTATGTAGACACCTTTTTGCAGCTCACCCCCTATATGTCCGTGATACTCAACATAGACGCCGACCATTTGGACTACTTCGGCACTCTTGAAAACATCAAAGCTTCCTTCGCCAAATTTGCCGGGCAAACCACGGGTATGCTTGTAATTAACGGCGACGACCAAAACACTCTCGACGCCGTAAGCGGGGTAAAAATCCCAAAAATTACCTACGGTCTTAACGAATCAAACGATTACCGCGCGGTCAATATACGCGCTGATTCCGGTGTAAACGAGCGCTTTGACCTTATGCATCGCGGCAAAAAGTTGACCTCTGTTTCGCTTATAGTGCCCGGCAGACATAATATCTACAACGCTCTTGCGGCGGCGGCGGCAGCTCATATTATAGGCGCTTCACCAAGTGAAATAGCGGAAAACCTCCATAAATTCGGCGGAGTTCACCGCCGCTTTGAGTTTCTCGGCAAAGCCGGCGGCATTACGGTTGCCGACGATTTTGCGCATCATCCCACCGAGCTCACCGCCACTCTTACCGCCGCGGCGGAGATGAGCTTCAAACGCGTTTGGGCGGTTTTTCAGCCGCACACCTTCTCGCGCACCGCAATTTTGCTCGACGATTTTGCCCGGGCGCTCAGCATTCCCTACCGCGCGGTAATTTCGGAAATCCTCCCCGTGCGGGAAACCAACACCTACAACATATACTCAACCGACCTCGGCAAAAAAATTCCGAACGCCGTATGCATAGACAAATTTGAAGATATTACCGATTATATCTGCTCCAACGCGCGCAGCGGCGACCTTGTGCTTACCCTCGGCGGCGGAAATGTGTATATGTGCGCAAATATGATAATTAACGCGCTCAGGAAAAAATACGAGGAGTAATTTTGACGCGCCGCAAACAAATAATATACCCCCCGGTAATTTTAAACAAAGCATAGGGGAGCTTTGCCCGTAAAGCTCCCCCATTTTTAATGTGTAAATATTTTTTAATCTTAAATTTTTACCGCGCGTCCGCGCGCAAACTAAAACACCCCGTTGTGTACGACGGGGTGTTTTATATACGCTAAACTGCGTAAAAGCTAATCAACAATTATTTTGTTGCTCTTTTGCGAGCTGCAACTACAACAGCGGCAGCCATTGCAAGAACTGCAAGAGTTACAAATACGGAAGCAGCTGCCTCGCCTGTTGCGGGGGAAGTGCTGTCTGTAGAGCTTGTAGCCTCTGTAGCGGTTGTTGAGTTAGCGTCTGAAGAAGCGTCCGTAGCGTCTGAAGAAGCGTCCGTAGCGTCTGAGGAAGCGTCCGTAGCGTCTGAGGAAGCGTCCGTGGCGTCTGTGGGCTCTTCATAAGAAGGAGCTGAGATTAAGGTTGCGCCGCCCGAAGCGCCGCCTGCGGAGGTAACCTGCGCGGCAAGCTCTTCCTGTCCTTCAACAGGTACGCTGTCCGTAATAACGCTGATAGTTGAAGTCTCGTTATCCTCAGCAAAAAGGCCGAGATCGAACACTTCGGTGATTGTTGTTTCGCCGGCGGCAATTACCTTAAGGGTAAAGGTTGCAAAGTTGTCTCTTGAAGCTGTGAGAAAGTTTGCAAGGCTGTATTGGGTAGCAGCAAAAGCAACCGAAACGCCATTGCCGTCCGTTGTTAAACCGGGAGCTGATGTTACGCCAGCCAAATCCGTCAAAGCATAGCCCTTTGTACCGTATTGGTCAACCTCAACTTTCTGAGGCTCAAGTACAGTGGGATCATAATACACAGTGAATTTGCCGCCCTGGACAGAATAGCCGGAGGGCAAAACTACAGACTTTTTAACTGTAAATGTATCGCCTACTTTAATTGTGTATGTTTCCGAGCCGTAGGTAACGGTCGCGTATTCTTCTTCATCAGCGGAAGCGGAAACAAAAGCTACTGTACACAAAGCAGCGATCATAACAACCGCAAGAAGAACGCTTAAAACTTTCTTTGCCATTTAAAAATCCTCCTATAAAAATTTTTTACTTAGCAAAATCATTATACATTAGCCGATTTTTTTTGTCAATAGATTTTGTGAAATAAAAAACGCAATTTTTAAAGAAACATTAGGTAAAATCGGAAATTTATTCAAACAACCGCGGTCATATCGGATTTTGGTTAAGGGCAAACCCAAAGCCCTTTTGCGCCGCCTTTATTTTTCAGCCGATTTCCTTTTTACGAGCAATATAATTACCGCAGCCGCGCAAATTATAACCGCGGCGGCAATAACCGCGATAATTACCGCCGTGGAATTGCCCGTGCCGGCGTTGTCCCCGGTTTTATCGGCGGACTCGGTTTCAATGGGGGTTTCGTCCGCGTCAACAAAGGTAAAGCCGTTGGCGTTTGCATATTCCTCGGCGGCGCTTCCCTTATGACCGTAAATGGTAAAGCCCTCTATTTTTTTATACTCGCCGTCCTCAAAAACGTAGCCTACGGAATAATCGGGAATAACGGTGACGGAAGCGGGAATGTAAATTTCCGTCGCGGCGGAATTTAAAAACGCGCCGTCGGCAATTTCCGTAACGCTCAGGGTGTTTCCGTTTTCATCGGTTACGGTTTCGGGAATAACAAGCTTGGCGGCGTTAGCGTTGCCGCCCTTTATTACTGCGGTTGTTCCGCTTACGTCAAACGCAAAGCCGGAATCGCTCACAGTGGCCGAACTGTCCGAGCCGTCCGGCTCCGCCTGCTGCGGGTCGCTTTCTTCTTCAAACTCAAAATCCTCAACGGTTATGCTGTTGCCCGCGAAGGTGTAGCCGCTCAGCTCCCCGGTTTCCTTTCCGGCGGAAACAACCGCAACGGGGGTTGTCTCGTCCTGCTTGGCAAACACGTTTAAATCGTATGAGTCGGAATCAAAAACAATCTCCGCCGTTCCCGCGGATTTTGCCATAAAGAAGAACCGCACAAGAGTGTTTTTATCTCCCGAAAGAACGTCGCTTGCAGAATAGCCGGTGGAGGCAAAGGCAAACGAACAGCCCTCTCCGTCGGCGGTGTAACCGGCAACGGCAAGCGCGCCGCCGAGATCCGTCTCGTAAATATCGGCGTTGCTGCCGCTCGAAACAACGGCAAGCTTATCAACGTCGAATTTTAAAACAACTCTGCCGCCTGCCGCGGCGTAATCCGGCATGGTCACCTTTGTTTCAAACACAAAGGTGCTTCCGACCGGTACGTTATATGTTTCGCCGTCAAGCACAACCTCCGTTATTTCTTCCTGCGCTCCCGCGCATAAGGTCGACAGCGCAAAAAACGAAACAAGCACAAGCAGCGACATAACGGAGCTTATAATTTTTTTTGACATTTTTTTCCTCTTTTCGGAACGCTTCAATCCGCACGGGCGCTCTTTAAAACGCGCCGACACGGAAAGTTAAAAGCGGAAACCGCCTTTTGCTTAACAAAAATCAGCCTTCGTAGCCGTTGAGATTGTGCGACTGCCAATTCCATGAATCGCGGCACATATCCTCGAGGCTTTTTTCCGCCTTCCAGCCCAGAACCTCGTAAGCCTTTTTCGGGTCGGCATAACATTCGGCTACGTCGCCGGGGCGGCGGGGCTTAATTTCGTAGGGAATATCGATGTTGTTGACCTTCATAAACGTGTTTACAATGTCAAGAACGCTGTAGCCCGTGCCGGTGCCGAGGTTGAAAATTTCGACGCCCTTATGAGCGTTTGCATAGTCGATAGCCTTAACGTGACCCTTGGCAAGATCGACAACGTGAATATAATCGCGCACGCCGGTGCCGTCATGCGTTGGATAATCGTTGCCGAAAACTCCGAGCTTTTCAAGCTTGCCTGCGGCAACCTGCGTGATGTACGGCATAAGGTTGTTGGGGATCCCGTTGGGATTTTCGCCGATTCTGCCGCTTTCATGCGCGCCGATCGGATTAAAGTAGCGCAGGAGCACTACGGAAAGATTTTTGTTGGGTACGGCGGCGTCGGTAAGAATCTGCTCGTTCATAAGCTTTGTCCAGCCGTACGGATTGGTGCAGCTTGTGGGCATACCCTCTACAAGCGGAACGGTTTTGGGAATTCCGTAAACCGTTGCGGAAGAGCTGAAAACAAAGTTGGCGCAGCCGTGCTTTTCCATTACGTCAAGCAGGGTAAGAGTGGTGTCTATGTTGTTTCTGTAGTATTTTACGGGGATCGAAACGCTTTCGCCGACCGCTTTAAGTCCCGCAAAATGTATTACCGCGTCTATCTTGTTTTCATCAAACAATTTATCAAGAGCGTCAAAGTCGGCTACGTCTATGTTATATAGCGGAACCTTCGCGCCGATGAGCTCCTCAACTCTTCTGACCGCCTCCGGACTGCTGTTGACAAAATTGTCGGCAATAACCGCCGTATGACCGGCCTTATAAAGCTCGATGCAGGTGTGGCTGCCGATGTAGCCCGCGCCGCCTGTCAATAAAATGTTCATGTGAAACCTCTCCTTTTTTACATACTGTAAATTTACACCGCGGATTTGGCGCCGAACCTTAGCCGGGCGTGTAACGGCAGGGCAAACCGAATTCCGTCCCGCTCATTTACAAATTTATATTACAACATCGGTACAAATTTTACAAGAGTTATTTTCAAAATTTT
>CAZXCG010000007.1:22618-33495 GCA_964639205.1 uncultured Eubacteriales bacterium | reverse complement strand
GCTTTTTACGGCCGTATCAGCCCGCTTTGGCGTTAATCTCTTCAAATTCCTTTGTGATTTCCTCGGACGGAGCTTTTGTAAGCAGCGAAACTGCGACCATAACCGCAAGCGCAAGGGCAAAGCCCACAACGAGCGAATAAAGACCGGTGACGGCGTAAATTGTCTGCCCGCCGGCAATGGGCAGATAATCCCAAACTATTACCGTTACGGCGCCGACTATCATAGCGCTTACCGCTCCCTTGAGATTTGAGCGCTTCCAAAACAGCGAGAGCAAAACAATAGGTCCGAAGGCCGCTCCGAAGCCGGCCCATGCGTCCGAAACAAGATCCATAATGCTGCTGTTAGGGTCAAGGGCGATAAAGAACGCTATAACGGCTATAACAACAACCGCCGCCCTTGCAATTAAAAGCGAATTTTTTTCGCTTGCCTTTTTGCATATAACGCCGCGGTACAAATCCTCCGATACAGCCGAGGCGGTAACAAGGAGCTGACTGTCTGCGGTTGACATTATCGCCGCTAAAATTCCGCAAAGGAAAATACCCCCGATGAATATAAGCACGCCGCTGCCCGAGAAAATGTCCTGAATAAGCTTGATAAACACGGTTTCCTGCGTTGCTTCCGTAAGCTGCGGGTCAAGAAACGCCCTTGCTACAAGCCCTATGCAGCAGGCGGCGGCAAGCGAAAGAATGACCCAGACAATCGCTATAACGCGGGATTTTTTAACCTCTCTTTCGCTTTTTATAGCCATAAAGCGAACCAGAATGTGCGGCATGCCGAAGTAGCCGAGCGCCCAGCCGAGGTCGGAAATTACGGACACGAACGTTATGCTTGAGCCGTCCTGATTTTTTGTAAGGCTTATAAAGCCCGCCGGGTCTTCAACGCCGTGCGAAATAAGCGCGCTGCCGAAGTCCGTTGTTTCGGTAAGCAGGAAAAACGCAATCAGCGGAACGGCGAGAATGGCGGCAAGCATCAGAAAGCCCTGAATCAGGTCGGTTACGCAAACCGCCTTAAATCCGCCGAGAAAGGTGTAAATCAAAATAACCACAACCGAAATAATCAGCCCGTAGAAATACATATTTTCATATGTAAAGCTTTCTCCGTTTGAAAATATCGTGGCGAACAGCTTCGCGCCGGAGCTGAAGGCCGAAGCGGCGTAAACAGTGAAGAAAACGGCTATAATAATTGCGGAAACCGATTTTAACACGCCGCTTTTATCGTGAAAGCGGTTTTCAAAAAAGCTCGGTATTGTAAGCGCGTTGCCCGCTTTTATTGTGTAGCGGCGAAGTCTGCCCGAAACAAGATACCAGTTAAGCACAGTGCCGATAAGCAGCCCTATCGCAATCCATGCTTTGCCCGTTCCGGCAATATAAATCGAACCCGGCAGACCCATAAGCAGCCAGCCGCTCATATCGGACGCCTGCGCCGAAAGCGCCGCGGTCCAACCGCCCAAATTTCTGCCTCCCAGAAAATAATCCTCGTTATTTTTTGCGCCCCTGGCGTATACGGCGCCTATTATAATCATCAGCGCCATATAAACGACAAAGGCAATCAGTACTATCACGGTAGAGCTATTCATTGTATCAGTTCCTTTGAAGGCAATTTAAAAATATTATTTAATATATCATATCAAAATTAAGGCGCAAATGCAAATATTTTTTTAAATTCGGCAATATTGCGTGAAATTTGCGGAATTTACACACAAAATTACAATAAAGCAACGAAAAAGCGCCGCCGTATGTTAAATCGAAGCGCAAAAACCCTCTGTAAGCGGTTGATTTAAAGAGTGAAAAGAGCTATAATACAAATGATATAATGATGGGGCAAAGCCCCTTACCGAAACCAAAAATCGCCCAAAAGGAAAAGCGCTATCTATGAAATATGTTAAAAGAACCTGGACGGAGATAAACCTTGACAAGGCCGCCGAAAATTATAAAACTATTCGCCGGCTTGTAAACCCCCGCACAAAAATCTGCTGCGTGGTAAAAGCCGACGCATACGGTCACGGCGCCGTTGACCTTGCCTCCCTGTACAGTGCTCTCGGAGCCGATTCGTTTGCCGTTTCAAACCTTGACGAGGCAAGGGAGCTGCGCGAGGCGGGCATTGCCGAGCCGATTGTAATTCTCGGTTACACGCCCGCCCGCTGCGCAAAGCACCTAAGCTGCTGCAATGTCTCGCAGGCGGTTTACGGAGCCGAATATGCCCGCGAGCTTTCCGAAGAAGCGTGCAGAGCGGGCGTTTCATGCAAAATACACATAAAGCTTGACACAGGGATGAGCCGCCTCGGCTTTATGTGCCAGGATTTCCCCCGCGACGAAGGCACGATTGATGAGATTTACGGCGTTTCCTCTCTGCCTAACCTTGTTACGGAAGGCATTTTTACCCATTTTGCCGTTTCCGATGAACGCGGCGAGGGCAGAGCCTTTACGGAGAAACAGTACCGGAATTTTCTGTATGTATCCGCCCGGCTTGAAAAGCTCGGCGTAAGCTTTTCAGTGCGTCACTGCTCCAACAGCGGCGCTATTGAAGACTACCCCTGCGCCGCCCTCGATATGGTGCGCGCGGGAATTATACTGTATGGGCTCGCGCCGTCTCAAAAGCTTGCGGGCGCTTTGCCCGTCAAACCGGTTATGACGCTTAAATCCGTTGTTTCTTCCGTTAAGGAAATTCCGGAGGGCGCGTCTGTAAGCTACGGCAGAACCTTTACCGCCGCAAATACCATGCGTATAGCCACAATACCAATAGGTTATGCGGACGGATATATCCGGCGGTACGCAAAAGACGGATATATGCTCATAAACGGAAAGCGGGCGAAAATCGTCGGCAGAATATGTATGGATCAGACTATGGTCGACGTAACCGATATTCCGGGCGTGAAAATGGGCGATGAAGTGCTTATTTTCGGCGACGGGAGCCACGGCGAGCCTACGGCGGACGACCTTGCGCGTTGGTCGGGAACAATAAACTACGAGGTGCTGTGCATTATCGGCAAGCGCATTCCGAGGCTGTTTATAAAAAACGGAAAAGTTATGGATGTGATGTATAAATTATGAAGCTGCTTGTTGTTGACGGAAACAGTATTATCAACCGCGCTTATTACGGTATACGCCCTCTGACCACAAAGGACGGGCAGTTTACCCACGCGATTTACGGCTTTTTAACTATGCTTGAAAAAATAAAAGCCGACGTTTGCCCCGACCGCGTCGCCATTGCCTTTGACCTGCGCTCCCCCACCTTCCGCCATAAGGCGTATTCGCTCTACAAAGCGCAGCGCAAGGGTATGCCCGAGGAATTGGCAAGTCAGCTCAACCCGCTCAAGGAGCTGCTTGCCGCCTTAGGCTATAAAACGGTTACGTGCGAAGGGTACGAGGCGGACGATATTTTGGGCACGCTTTCGCGCGCCTGTGAAGAGCAGGGCGGCGAATGCGTGATTGCCACGGGGGATCGCGACAGTCTCCAGCTTGTTACCGGGAAAACCACCGTGCGCCTTGCCGCAACAAAGCACGGCGCTCCCACGGCGACGGTATACGGCATAGAACAAATACGCGGGGAGTACAGAGTTGAACCGCGGGCGTTAATCGAAATAAAGGCTCTTCAGGGCGACAGCTCCGACAATATCCCCGGCGTCGCCGGGATAGGTCCTAAGGGCGCGGGGGAGCTTATTCAAAAATACGGCTCCGTTTCGTATATTTATGAGCATTTGGACGAGCTTGACATAAAGGATTCCGTCCGCAAAAAGCTTATCGCCGGCAAAGAAAACGCGCATATGAGCCGTATGCTCGGCGAAATTTGCCTCACAGCTCCTATAGACGTCGATATGAATTCCTACCGTGTGGGCGGCGGCGATAAGCAAAAGGCGCTTAATATAATGAAAAGGCTGGAGCTTTTCTCACTTATTGAAAAACTCGGGCTCAAGAGCGTTTCACCGGAAGCCGGGCAAAAAGACCCGCAGGAGCCGTCTTCAAATACGCTTACTCTGCTTGAAGAGCTGCCGGAAGGGTGCCGGACGCTTGCACTGCTCCCTGTTTTTGAGGGGAAGAAAATATCCTGCATTTACGTATGCTCGCCCGAAAAAAGCGGCTGCGTAAGCAAAATTTCCGATGAAGCCCAAACAGACGCGCTGCTTGCGGATCCCGGCATTGCAAAAATCGTTTGCAATTCAAAGCCGCTGTTCTCCTACGCCGCCTCAAAGGGCTTTGAGCTGAAAAATGTCGCCTTCGACATAAGCCTTGCGGCGTATCTGCTCAACCCCTCAAGCTCGGAATACTCTATGCAAAGGCTATGCGAGGAATACTTTATTTCTCTTTATAATTATAACGGCGAAGAAGGAGCCGTGCTCTGCGCCGCCGTTCCGCCTTTGTATGAAAAGCTGCTTGCAAAGCTGCAAAGCCGCAATCAGGAAAGGCTGCTTTTCGAAATGGAGATACCGCTCGCGCGGGTACTCGCCGAAATGGAAAACTGCGGCTTCCTTGTAAATAAAGACGGAATAGCGCGCTACGGCGAGCAAATGGAAACTATGATTGCAAAGCTGCGCGGCGATATTTACACCGCCGTGGGATATGAATTCAACATAAATTCTCCGAAGCAGCTTTCAACCGCCCTGTTTGAAAAGCTTATGCTTCCCGCAAAAAAGAAAAACAGAAGGGGCTACAGCACAAACGCGGAGGCGTTGGAGGAGCTCAGGAGCGCTCACCCGGTTGTGGATATGGTGCTTAATTACCGCACCTATACAAAGCTCAAATCCACCTACTGCGACGGTCTTTTAAAGGTAATCGCGCCGGACGGCAGAATACACTCAAACTTTAACCAGACCGAAACCCGTACCGGACGAATAAGCTCAACCGAGCCGAATTTGCAAAATATCCCTGTTCGCACCGATTTGGGGCGCGAAATGCGGCGCTTCTTCTGCGCGCAGGAGGGCATGGTTCTTGTGGACGCCGACTATTCGCAAATTGAGCTAAGGGTTCTCGCTCATCTTTCAAACGATAAAAATATGATAGACGCTTTCCGAAACGGAAGCGATATACACACCATAACCGCGTCTCAGGTGTTCAACCTGCCCGCCGAGCTTATAACCCCGCTTCTGCGCAGCAGAGCAAAAGCGGTAAACTTCGGAATCATTTACGGAATGGGCGCATACTCGCTTGCCAAGGACATAGGCGTTACAAACCGCGAAGCGTCAAACTATATAAAAGCTTATCTTGAGCATTACAGCGGCGTAAACGAATATATGGAGCATATGATTGAAAAAGCCACCGTCGACGGCTACGCCGAAACCATGTTCGGCAGACGGCGCTACCTGCCCGAGCTTACCGCTTCCAACAAAATCACCCGCGCGTTCGGTCAGCGTGTTGCGCGCAATATGCCTATTCAGGGAACGGCGGCGGACATAATCAAAATTGCAATGATAAAAGTAAGCGAACGCCTGCGCCGTGAAAAAATGCGTTCACGCCTTATTTTACAGGTACACGACGAGCTGATAGTCGAATCGCCCGAGGAGGAAGCGCAGACGGCCGCCGAAATTTTACAGCAGGAAATGGAAAGCGCCGTTACTCTGAGCGTTCCGCTCACGGCGGACGCCTGCGTCGGGAAAACCTGGTACGACGCAAAGGGCTGAAGGAGGGTACGCTGTGCGCCAATCACTGAACATCAAATTCATATGCACCGGCAACACCTGCCGCAGCCCCATGGCGGAAGGCGTTTTCCGCGCGTTGTCTCGGGAACTTCTCCCCCATGCAAAAATAACAAGCGCGGGGCTTGCCGCGGCGGCGGGCTCGCCTCCGACCGACAACGCCGCAGCAGCCTGCGCGGAAATCGGAATAGACATCAGCTCTCACCGCTCCGCGCCGCTGTCCCATACCGAAATTTTGCAAACGGATTACTTCTTTGTAATGACCCCCGAGCACGCGCAGGCTCTGCTCTCGCTCGGTGCGGCGCGCGAAAAAATATTTATTCCGAACAATATAAGCGATCCCTACGGCGGCGGTCTTGAGGTTTACCGGCGCACGCGTGACAAAATAACCGCCGAATGCAAACGCTTTCTGTCGCTTCTTAAAGACGAATTCATGCGAATCGAGCCGCTAACTGCCGAAACTCTCCCCTATGCCGCTTCGGCAGAGCGGATCTGCTTTGCGCACCCGTGGAAGGAGGACGCCATGCGGCAGCGTCTTGCGGACGAAAACACGGACTTTTTTATTGCAATGGCAGGTCAAACCCCGCTTGGCTATACTGCTATGGAAACAGCCGCCGACGAAGGCTACGTCTTTAATACTGCTGTTTTTCCCGATTATCGCGGGAAAGGCGTCGGCACGGCGCTTGTACGGCGGCTTATAAAGCTTTCTGAGGAAACCGGGCTGCGTCTGCTTACCCTTGAGGTGCGCGCCGGTAATCTCCCGGCAATTTCTCTGTATAAAAAATGCGGATTCGAAAAAGCCGGAGAACGTAAAAATTATTACAGCGACCCTACGGAAAACGCGCTGCTTATGACTCGCTTTTTCCATAAACAAAGCCCGGACGGAGAGAGATGAAAATGAAAATACTTGCAATAGAATCTTCCTGCGATGAAACAGCCGCAGCAGTGGTTGAAAACGGCAGAAGGGCGCTTTCGTCCGTTATTGCCACTCAGGTTGAGGAGCATAGGCTCTACGGCGGCGTAGTGCCTGAAATTGCCTCCAGACGGCACGCCGAAAATATAACCGGAGTTGTAAAAGAAGCGCTGTCCCGGGCGGGATGTACGTTTAAAACCGTTGACGCTCTTGCGGTAACGCACGCTCCCGGACTTATAGGCGCGCTGCTTGTCGGCACAAACTACGCCAAAGGCGCGGCGTTGGCGTCGGGGCTTCCGCTTATTCCCACACATCATCTGCGCTCGCACATTGCGGCAAACTACATAGCGCATCCCGAGCTTAAGCCTCCCTTCCTTTGCCTTGTGGTCTCGGGCGGGCACAGCCACATTGTAAAAGTATCGGACTACACTCAAATGCAGATAATCGGCAAAACAAGGGACGACGCCGCGGGCGAAGCGTTTGACAAAGCCGCGCGCACTATGGGGATGCCCTATCCGGGGGGAATTGAGCTTGACAGAATCGCCGAAAGCGGCGATCCAAACGCCTTTTCTCTGCCACGCCCGCATGTGGACGGTTCGCCGTATGATTTCAGCTTTTCCGGCTTGAAAACTGCCGTAATAAATCTTATTCACAACGCCGGGCAGCGTGGAAAAACACTCCCTGCCGAAGACTTGGCCGCTTCCTTTCGTCTGGCGGTTGTGGAGTGCTTGAGCGCAAATTTCTTAAAAGCCGCCGATGACCTCGGCGTAAAAACCCTTGTAACGGCCGGCGGGGTGGCGGCGAATTTGCTTCTGCGCAGAAAACTTGAAAGCGAATGTTCCCGGCGCGGTTTGTCGCTTTATATGCCGCCGAAGGAGCTTTGCGGCGACAACGCGGCAATGGTCGGAGCGCAGGCGTATTATGAATATCTAAGCGGTAACACAGCCTCGCTCGACCTCAACGCCGCTGCAACTCTGCCTATAGATTACAGCACGGCAAAATAAAAATATGCGGCCTTTGCAAATTCTTCAAATTACGCAAAATTTGTAAAAAGGTATTGATTTTTTTTAAAAGTATGATAGAATATAGTTGAAATCTTAAAGGAGGTTTTAACTATGGCATATAAAATTACCGAAGACTGCATCAAGTGCGGCGCTTGCGAGGCTGAATGTCCCGCCGACGCCATCTCCGAAGGAGAAACTCAATTTGAAATTGATGCTTCTGTCTGCATCGAATGCGGCTCCTGTGCCGACGTATGCCCTGTCGGCGCTCCTGTTGCCGATTGATTTTCATCGCCGGGAACGGCAAGGGTAATCCCCTTGCCGTTTTTTCTATTCCATTTTTTCGTTTTTGATTTCATTTTTACTTTTTTCTATCCTCTTTTATTTTAATTTTACCGTGAGGTGATTTTTTGCTTAAAGCGGGCGAACATACGGAACCGCTCGGAAGCGGCGTTTCGGTCATTGTAAATGACCTCCACCACTTTTCAACCGACACAATCCTGCTTGCCTCTTTTTCCGGCTCCTCAAAAGCCGCCAACGCCGCCGATTTGGGCGCGGGCTGCGGCGTAATACCTTTGATTTGGGCAAAAAACTCCCTTATAAAGCACACCGACGCGGTAGAAATTCAAAGCGACGCCGCAGATATGCTGAAGCGCTCCGTTGAGCTGAACCGTCTTGCCGGCAGAATCACGGTAATAAATCTTGATTTGCGCCGTCTGCGCGGCGTTCTGCCGTTCGGCGGCTACGACCTTGTGGTCTGCAATCCTCCGTATAAGCAACGCGGCAGCGGTATTGTAAACCCCGACGGCTCAAAGGCGGCGGCGAGGCATGAGTTTTTCTGCACCCTGGACGACGTCGCCCTCACCGCCTCGAATCTTTTGCGCTTCGGCGGGAGATTTTGCATATGCCACCGAAGTGAACGCCTGACCGACGTTTTGCTCGCAATGCGTTCGCACGGGCTTGAACCAAAACGCCTGCGTATGGTGCAGCAGCGCCGCGGAAAGCCTCCGAAGCTTTTCCTTGCAGAGGGAAGAAAGGGCGGCAATCCCGGATATATGCAGGTGGAAGATACGCTTTTTATAGAAAACAGCGCCGGCGATTTCTCTGAGGAAATGCTGAAAATCTACGGCGATTACAAGGAAGAGTAAAATGGCGGGAAAATTATATGTAGTAGGCACGCCTATAGGTAATCTCGGCGATTTGTCGCCGCGCGCGGCGGAAACACTCAACTCCGTCTCGTTCATAGCCGCTGAGGATACCCGAGTTACCCTCAAGCTTTTAAATCATTTCGGAATAAAAAAACCGCTTGTAAGCTATTACGAGCATAACAAGCGAGAGCGGGGAGAATATATTTGCACACGGATCGAACGCGGCGAAGACTGCGCTGTTGTCACCGACGCCGGCATGCCCTGCATCTCCGATCCGGGCGAAGATCTTGTCTCGCTCTGCGCCGAAAAAGGCATAGAAACCGTAGTCGTTCCGGGTCCGAGCGCGGCTGTTTCCGCGCTTGCGATTTCCGGGCTCGGCACCGGAAGATTTTGTTTTGAGGGCTTTCTTTCCGTAAACAAAAAAAGCCGCCGCGAGCATTTGTCCTCCCTTGCAAACGAAACACGCACCATGATTTTCTACGAGGCTCCGCACAAGCTCAGCGCCACTCTTGCCGATTTATACGAATTCTTCGGCGAGCGAAGACTTTCCATAGTGCGCGAGCTTACAAAGCTGCACGAGGAGGTAATCCGCACCACCACCTCCCGGGCGGCACGGCAATATGCGGAAAACCCTCTCAAGGGTGAAATAGTTTTGATTTTGGAGGGTGCCGACAACAAAGCCGAAAACGAGACAGCCTCTATTGAACAGGCGGTAAGCGCCGCTTTACGGCTTTCGGCCGGAGGCATGAGCGCAAGCGACGCCGCAAAGGAATCCGCCCGAATTTACGGATTTAAGAAAAACGAGGTTTATAAAGGAATGCTGGAAAATGAACTATGAGCAGGCGCTGTCTTTCTTTTTATCGTTTCCGCGCTTCGGCAAAAAAGGCGGAACCCACAAAATAAGTCTTCTTTTGGAGCAGCTGGGTAATCCTCAAAGCGGTATGAAGCTAATTCACGTAACCGGTACCAACGGCAAAGGCTCCGTATGCTCGATGCTTTCCCGCATTTTGAGCGAATCCGGGCTGAAAACCGGTCTGTTTATCTCCCCTTTCATTGTGGATTTCCGCGAAAGAATCCAAATTGACAATGTTCCTGTAGACAAAGAGCTTTTAGTCCGCGCCGCGGAGGAAATAAGCGGCTGCATCGGCAAATGCTGCCTTTACGGCGACAGCTTTTGCTCCTTTGAGGTAGTAAACGCCGCAGCATTTCTCTGCTATAAATATACAGGCTGCGACATTGCCGTTCTGGAAGCGGGCGTCGGCGGAAAAAACGACTGCACAAACGTTATATCCGCGCCGCTGTGCGCCGTGCTTACCTCCATAGGTCTTGACCATACCGAAATACTCGGCGATACAATAGAAAAAATCACCGATGAAAAATGCGGAATAATAAAACGCGGCTCCTCCGTCATAACCGCCGCTCAGCCGCAAAGCGCGGCTCGCATAATCAAAAACGCCGCCGCCGCTCAAAACGCCGCGCTGTATTATTCAAGCGAAATTAAGCTTGAAAATATCGAACACAGTCTCGAAAAAATAAGCTGCATCTACAAAGGTCTGCCGCTGAGCTTAAGCCTTCTCGGAAGCTTTCAGGAGGAAAATCTGCGCGTCGCGCTTAAAACCGTCGAAGTACTGCGCCTGCTCGGCTATGATATAGACGGCGGCGCAATCCGGCGGGGTTTAAAAAGCGTCGTCTACCCCGCAAGATTTGAGGTTCTGAGTATGAATCCGCCGGTAATTTTAGACGGTGCGCACAACCCAAACGGACTCAAAGCCCTGCGCAAAACAATGCAGATATACCTGCACGGCAAAAAAACAATCGGACTTGTTGCAATGCTTTCGGACAAAGACTTTGCCACCGGCATGCTGGAACTAAGAAACGCGTTTGATTCCGTATTTATAAGCGGACTGCATAACAGCCCGCGCGCCCTTGACGCGAAACGCCTTTACTCTGCCGCCGAAGGCAAATTTAAAAACATTATCTGCGAACCGGATATTTACCGCGCGTTTGACGCCGCGTACGATCTGTCGTGCCGAAACGGTCAGCCGCTTGTTGTCTGCGGCAGTCTTTTTCTTGCTTCTCAGCTGCGCCCTTATATTATAAATAAGGTTAACAAAAGGAAGATTCCCGAAAAAACCGGTTAAAAGACCGAATATTAAAAAATGCCCCTGCGTGCGCAGAGGCATTTT
>CAZXCG010000007.1:0-22518 GCA_964639205.1 uncultured Eubacteriales bacterium | reverse complement strand
AGTTATTCTTCAGCCCGGCAAGACCGTTTGCAATTGCGTCCCTTAAAATTTTCAATCCGCAGAGGAGCTCGTCGTCGCTTATTGTAAGCGGAGGCATGGTTTTGATTACCACGTCTTTGCGGCCGGCGCTTTCAATTATCAAATTGCGGTTAAAGCAATACTCCTGAACCGCGTTGCAGAAATTACCGTCGGGCAGGTTTTTAAAATCTATTCCCCAAACAAGACCTATCCCGCGGGCTTCAAGTCTCTTGTCAAGAGGGAGAATCTCTTTTTCAATAAATTCCCGTTCAAGCTCGCCCTTGCGGCGTGTTTCGGCCTCGATATTGTTTTTAAGCATAAACTCAAGCCCCGCCTTTGCAGCGACAAAGGCGAGCTGATTTCCGCGGAAAGTACCGTTATGCTCGCCCGGCTTCCAAATATCGAGCTCGGGCTTAAAGAGCGTAAGCGCAAGCGGAAAGCCGTAGCCTCCTATTGATTTTGAAAGTACAAAAATATCCGGGGCAATTTCGGCGCGCTCAAACGAGAAAAATGTTCCGCTTCGGGCACAGCCGACCTGGATGTCGTCCACTATCAGCAAAATATCGTTGTCGTCGCAGAATTTACGCACGGCTCTGAGCCATTCAACGTCAAAAACATAGATTCCGCCCTCGGCCTGGATTGTTTCGATAATAAGCGCCGCAGGCTTTGCGGCGGCAGAATGGTCGTCGTCCAACAGCGTCTGCATATATTTAACGGTGTCAAGCTCGGGGAACATATACGGAGCGGGAATATGCGTTACATCGTTAAGCGGAACTCCGCCCCCGGCGCGCGCGTTTTTATCGGTAGTAAGAGCAAGCGCGCCGAGCGTCATACCGTGAAAAGCGCCCATAAGCGCCCAAATTTCACTGCGCTTTTTAACCTTGCGGGCAAGCTTGAGAGCCGCCTCAACCGCATTTGCCCCCGTAGGACCCGGAAACATAATCTTGTAGTCCAGATTGCGCGGCTTTAAAACCTCGTTTTCAAAATACTCTATAAATTCTCTTTTGGCGACGGTATACATATCAAGAGAATGTATAATGCCATCGTTCATAAGATAATCGACAACGCGCTTTTTTATTTCCGGATTGTTGTGCCCGTAGTTTACAGCGCCCGCACCGCAAAAAAAGTCAAGATATTTTTCGCCGTCCTCACTGTAAAAGTAGCTGCCCTTTGATTTTGTAAAAACTGCGGGGAAATGCCTGCAATAAGAGCGAACAACCGATTCATAGCTTTCAAATGCCTGCGTATTCATAAAATACTTTTATTCAACCTCCGAATTGAAAAATATCTGTCAGACGTAGATTATACCCCTAAAACCTTCTTTAGTCAATACAATTTGGCAATAAGTCGCGTTAAATTTTTTGGGTGAGCTTGATACCCTTTTGCGCCTTACTTCAAAATATTATTGTGAATAACGCGCGACAGCGGCTTATAAATCAAAAAGGTTATTACAGATACCGCAGCTCCCTTAATTAAATTAAACGGCGATACCGCAAGCAGGCAGAGCTTAAATACCGAATCGATAGATGAATTAACGGCCCTGCCCATATCGACAAGGGCGTCCACGTCGGTATTAAATGCCGCGGCATAAACCGGAATCAGCACAAAGCCGTTTATCACAGCGCCCAAAACAGCCATTGTTACCGTACCGACCGCCATGCCGATAAGCGCTCCCGAACGGGTTTTTCGGAATTTGTATATAAGCGCTGCCGGCACTATGAAGGAACATCCGATAACAAAATTTGCAAGGTCGCCCACACCGGCGGTCGAGGTGCCCTTGATAATAAATTTAATAAGAATTTTTATAAATTCAATGCATATTCCCGCCGCAGGACCGAACGCAAACCCGCCTATAAGAACCGGCACCTCGGAAAAATCGAGCTTGTAAAATTCGGGCGCGATAAACGGCAAAGGAATTGCAAAAAACATCAGCGCCGCCGCCATGGCGGCGAGCATAGCCGTAACAACCAGACGGCGCGTTCTTTCTCCCGATGTTGAATGCGCTTTTGTTTTTTTCGGCGTTTTCATAATTAAAGCCCCTTTACAAAATAAGATTACGGCAATAAAAAGCCCTGCCGCGTATGCAGCAGGGCGAAAAGAGCAAATTTTGCGTTTATTTTACGTACGATCAATTACGCCGAACGCAGTAATTTGTTATCTTCTTCCATCCGGACTTTAACCGTCGGCTTTGGAATTTCACCAAATCAGCAGAAAATTTCTGTTCGTGGGCTTTACCACCGGTGGGGACTTGCACCCCGCCCCGAAGACTTTTTATTGACTTAACAAAAGCTTACATCACAGCCCTGTGTTTGTCAAGAGCTTTTTGAAAAATAAGGCAAAGAGTTAAACATACTCCACTTTGCAAAATTGCAGACGCTTACGGTAACATACGGAAAAATATACATTATCGGCAGCACAAAGAAAAGCAGCAAATACCAAGGGAAAAAGGAAAGGATCAGCCTTAAAATACTTTTTTTCTGCAATTTACGTATTTTTCGCGCGAAGCGAAAGCATAACGCGCGGGAAAAATCCTCATTTTCAAAAAAAACAAACGCCGCGAGAGTATATCTGAGTGTGAAAAGCACCGCCAAAACAGCCGTTAAGTAAAATAAAAAGTCATAAATCGCCGATATTAAATCCGCCGCGAGCGATAAAGACAGCGCAATTCCGCACAGAGCGCCGGTCAAAACGGAGCCCGCGGCAAAAAAGCACGCGAAACGCCAAATAAAGCCGAAGGATACGCCGAGCGCCCCGCGATATAGCCTTCTGTCCGAAAAGTAGTAAAACATATCGCAGAATTCCGTCTTTTTGTTTTCGGCTATCCCGTAGCAGAGCCTCAAATACCCCAATAAAAACGGACTTAACAGCCATATCAAGCTCAAGCATAAAATTTCGCTTGCGGCATACAGCAAATTATACACACCGTCCGTCACCCGCGGCAAGCTGTTAACGGCAAAAACCAAAAGGTCAAAAACGCAGCTGCATAAAATGCCGGCGGCGGCAAGAACCAGCACGCCGGCGGCGGCGCAGACCCAATTACCGGAAAGCTGCCTTTTTGCCTGAGACTTTAAAAGCTTTGTATATGTCATATTCCCTTTGCTTCCTTTCGTTAAATTAAAGAGCCGCAGCTGCGCAAAAGCACGTCTCGGCAAGCCGAAATTCGGTCAATCAAATATCCGCTGTATAAATTTCATACATAGCCTGCAAGCAAATTTGCGCGTGCAGAAAAAACTTTTCTTCATCGAGACTTTCGTCCGAGTTATGCATACGGCAGTCGTCGCCCTTAAAAACCGGTCCGAACGCCACGCTGTTTTTGCCCAGCTTCCGCGCGTATGTTCCGCCCCCGGTCGAGTAAACTTCGGGCGCTTCGCCGGTTATTTCGGCATAGGCGGACGACAGAAGGCGGATAACGGGCGAATTTTCCTCCGTCATTAACGGCGGCGTGTGATTTAAAATTTTTATACCGATATTTTCCGGAAGCGCCTCTTTTATTGCGGCGAAAATTAAATCTCCGTCCGCCTTGACCGGGTAGCGTATGTCAAAAGTCGCCTCCGTATGTCCGTTTGAAGCGTTTAGCGTTCCCACATTAAGCGTCAGCTCTCCGGAAACCGAATCGCTCATTTTTATTCCGAGGGTTTGCCCGTCGGTTTCGGTTCCTATTTCAGCGTTTATAAATCCGCAAACGCTCCCGAGACTTGAGGCGTCCAAGCCCTCCGCAAGCATAGCTATAAGCAGCAGAGCGCTGTTAACGCCTTTCTGCGGCTCGCAGGCGTGCGCCGCTTTCCCGCGGCAGCTTACCCTGATTCCGTCTGCGGTCGGCTCGGCGGCAAATCCCGCTCTTTGTTTTGCAAGACCGAACAGACGCGCGCGTTCTTTTTCCGCGCATTCGATTAAAGCATATGCCCCGTCGGGGACGGCGTTCACCGCGTTTCCGGAGTGAAATTCACAAACAGCCGTTTTTTCCCGGCTTAAAGAAAACAATTCCACCTGCAAAATGCCTTTTTCACTGCCGCAGATTCCGTAATTGCTGTCCGGCGTAAAAGAGAGGTCGGGCAGACGCTCCTTTGAAAAATAGTAATCAAGGTCGCTCATTCCCACTTCCTCATCAGTGCCGTACACCGCGCGCAAAGTGTTTTTGCCGTTTATTCCCGCGTCCTTGAGCGCCTTGAGACAGTAAAGAGACGTAATTGCCGCGCCCTTGTCGTCGGCAACTCCTCTGCCGTATAATCTTCCGTTGCTGCGGGTAAGCGCAAACGGCTCAAAGCTCCAGCCGGCTCCCGCGCCGACAACGTCGAGATGGGTTGCCGCCGCGCAAAGCTTACCCCCGCTTCCGAGCTGAACGTGACCGGCGCGGTCGTCAATATTTTTTGCAGTGAGCCCGAACTGCCGGGCGCGCTCCAAAACAAAGCGAAGCGCTTTTGCGGCTTCTCCGTCCTGTTTTGCGGAAACCGAAGGAATCTCCACCAATTTTGCAATGTCCGACAGTATATCTTCCTTATATTTTAAAATGTTTTTTCCGAAATTCATACCGATATATTACCTCCGTGCGCACAGAAACGGATATGATTCTGACTTATTTGTTTAAAAGAATTAAAACAAGACAGACAAATAGTATAATTTAAGTTACCGGTTTCAGTATAACACATATCGGTGTGTTTTGCACCATTATTTTTAAGAAGGCGGATAAATAAATGGAAAATCTGAATTTTTACGCTATGCTTGCCCGTATGAAATACATAAACAGATGGGGTCTTATGAACAATACAAGAACAGAAAACATTTCCGAGCACAGCTTGCAGGTTGCGATTTTTGCCCATGCGCTGGTGCTTATAGACAACGAGCGCTTCTCGGGAAAGCTTAATCCCGAGCATGCGGCTCTTCTCGGAATTTTTCACGATGTATCCGAAATTATAACCGGGGATTTGCCCACGCCCATTAAATACGGCAATCCGGACGTTATGAACGCGTACAAAGGAGTAGAGCAAACGGCAAGAGAGTCGCTGCTTTCAAAGCTGCCGGAAGATTTGCGCCGGCATTACGCCGAAATTTTTTCTTTTGAACAGAGCGAACCCGAGTATTACCCGTTTGTTAAAGCCGCCGACAAGCTTTCGGCGCTTGTTAAGTGTATTGAAGAAATAAGGCTCGGAAACACCGAGTTCACCAGCGCCAAGCAAACGCTGGAAACCGCGGTTGAGCAAATGGACATTCCGGCGGTAAAGGTTTTTGTCGGCGAGTTTATGCCCGCGTTTTATCTTACGTTGGACGAACAGTAACGTCTCCGCCCCCTCTATCCGACCTTCCGAAAGCAGAACGGCGCCTGTTTGCCTGCGAAATTTTGTATTATTCAAACAATCGGGAATACCATAATACGTCAAAAAAATGACAATAGCGATAATAATCCCGCAATTCCGGCAAAAATAGTCGTTTATTCTTTAGCAGAATAAAGAAAGCATAAAAAGTAGTATAATTGGAAAGTAATTCTACCTGCTTCTCTCTCTTTCATCAGTAAGATTTAAATCGGAGCGTCGCCGCGCCTGCAACGCGCGCGTTGGGCGTCAGCTTCTCAGAATTTCGTAGGGAGGTTGCAGCTGCAACCGAAATTCCGAAGCAGAATCCGCCGCCTCAAAGGGGCGGGGAACGGCACCGCATAAACTATACGAATTTTAAAAAGGTACGGTTAAAAGAATATGAGCAAAAGAAGATTTGATCCTTATGACGCCGGAAAATCCGATAACAGAAATTCCTCACGTTCCAACGGCGCTCATTATTCAGACGATTTGCCGCGTGAAATAAGCTCCTCAAGCAGAAAAAGAAACAGAAAAAGCGCCGCCGCAAGGCTTAAAAGCTTAAACATAAAACGCGCGCTTTCAATGGTTATGTGCGTGCTGTTTCTTTTATCAGGCTCCGCTATGATATACTACTACAAGGTTCTCGATTCTATGAACTTTGTGGATTTTGAGCAGGAGAGCGACCCGACCGGCACATCCTATGACGCAGATGACGACTCATTTTCGGACGACGAGCTGCTCAGCGACTCGCAGATACTCAACGTTATGCTTTTCGGCGACGATTCCCGCGATGTAACCGGAACCGAATACGGCAGAAGCGACACTATGATTTTGATGTCCCTTGACGCCCGCAATCAAAAAATAAAGCTTACTTCTTTTCAGAGGGATACTTACGTCAACATACCCGGCTACGGCTACAACAAGCTTAACGCCTCCTATGCTTACGGAGGACCGCAGCTTACAATAAGAACCATTCAGGCAAATTTCGGCATTGATATTGACCGTTACGCCGTGGTCGGCTTTGAAAGCTTTAAAAATATTATAAATACCCTCGGCGGGGTCGACATAGAACTCACACAGGACGAAATAGATTATATCAACTTTAAATGCTCCTCCTACACCATCACCCAGGGAGCCGGTACAGTTCATCTAAACGGCGAACAGGCTCTTTGGTACGCGCGCGACAGAGGCTGGGAAAGCGCCGAGTTTACGGTTGCCGGGGACGACTGGGACAGAACAAGCCGCCAAAGAAATCTGCTTCAGATTCTTGTGAAGGATATGCGCTCCGCAAGCCTTACTCAGATTTTATCCATTATTAACAGTATAGGTCCTATGATTACAACAAACCTTAAAAAGGACGAAATAACCGTACTGGCGGCAAACTCGCTTAAATACCTCAACTACGATATGGAGGAAATAAGCGTTCCCATGCCGGATCTATGGAAATACAGCTGGTCAAGCGACGGACAGTCCATCATTGAAATCACCGACTGGAGCGCTTGCCGCAAACAGCTTGCGCAATTCGTATTTGGGGATATATCCGCAAATACGTCCGCCGCCGAGTAGGGAGCTTTAACTTTAAAAATAAACAATATAACTTATCTAAGGCGGCGGGTTTCATTTTCGGAATCAACGGGGGTACAAGCCACCATTGATTTCTCAGGCAATTGGCGTCGCCCTTTGCCGCGTTGAACGACGGGGCAAAGCCCCCTTAAAGCCCCGGATTAAAAAACAATATGAAAAATATTGAAATTAAATTTAAAAATTCACAGGCGACGGCAATAAATCCGCCGCCTGTTTTGATTGACAGACGTCCTCTGCGTACAAAACATTTCTCAAAAACCGCCCGAAAAATTATTTTTTTATTTAAACTTTGTTTAAACTAATGAAATTTTAATATTTGTATGATAAAATAATGTTCGGAGGTGATATAATGCGAATTTTACTTGCAGAAGACGAACGGGATTTAAACAACATAATTACAAAGAAGCTTACCTCGGACGGATACAGTGTTGACAGCTGCCTTAACGGTCAGGAGGCTATAGATATTTTGGAATATACCGATTATGACGCCGTCATACTTGACATTATGATGCCTAATGCCGACGGCTATGCCGTCCTGCGTCGTTTGAGGGGTTCCGGCAAAACCACGCCCGTACTGTTTCTCACCGCAAGAGACTCTGTTACCGACAGAGTAAAAGGTCTTGACAGCGGCGCCAACGATTATATTGTTAAGCCGTTTTCCTTTGAAGAGCTTTCCGCCCGTCTGCGCGCTGTTATGAGAACCTCGTTCGGCGTAGCCGACAGCGTGCTGTCCGCAGCGGATCTGTCTATGGACTGCGCTTCCCATACGGTAAAGCGCGGCGGAAAAGTAATCGACCTGTCGGCAAAGGAATATGCGCTTCTTGAATATATGCTGCATAATAAAGGTATTGTGCTGTCCAGAGAAAAAATAGAAAATCATATTTGGAACTTTGACTATGAGGGCGGAACCAACGTGGTGGATGTGTACATCAGCTATCTCAGGAAAAAGATTGACAGAGGACAAAATGTCAGGCTTATCCACACAGTCCGCGGCAGGGGCTATGTTCTCAGAGAGGACACGGTTAAATGAAGCGTTTGTCAATATGCTTTAAAATTACGCTGTGGTTTACGTCGGTTCTGATTATTGTGGCGTCTCTTACATATTTAATTGTGTTTTCCGTAAGCAATCGGATTATTCAGAAGACTATTCGGGACAATCTGATTGAAGCGGTTGAACACAATGTGGATGAGATTGAGTACTATGCAAGTATAGACGAGCTTATCTCATCCAACGATGTTGACCACTATGTTGAATACGGCGGCGGCTATTTAGAGGTAGACGACGATTTTTTAGATCAGGTCAACAATGTGTATACCGCGTTGTATAGGGAGGACGTTACTCTCCTTTACGGTGAAAATCCCATTTCAAGAGACACGTCTTCAATCGGCTTTGTTGATTCTGCGGTTCAAACTCTCCGTTCCGACGGTACGCTGTATTATGTTTTCGACCGAAAATTGACGGCCAAGGGGCTTAGCGGTCTTTGGCTGCGCGGAGTTGTGTCGGAAACGCAGGGAGCGGAGCAAATGTCAAGTATAACGCGTATATCGCTGATATTGCTGCCGCTGCTCGTGCTGGCTGCGTCCTTGGGCGGTTATTTTATTGCCGGAAGAACTCTTCGCCCGATTCAAAAAATTTCGGATACCGCCCGTCAGATAGGAGAAAGCAGCGATCTTAAAAAACGCATTGAGCTCGGAGAAGGAAAGGACGAACTCCATCAGCTTGCCGACAGCTTCAACGATATGTTTCGGCGTATTGACGAGCTTCTTGAAACAGAACGCCGATTTACCGCGGACGCCTCCCACGAGCTGAGAACGCCCATGTCGGTCATAACGGCACAATGCGAATATACATTGGAAAAACCGAGGGACGCCGACGAATATGAGGAAGCGTTACAGGTAATACGCAGACAGGGAAATAAAATGTCCGGACTGATTAACGATATGCTGGCTTTTACCCGTCTGGAATCACAGTCGGATCGGTATATAAAGGAAACTCTCGATTTGACCGGGCTTGTAACCGATCTGTGCTCCGATATGGCGCTTATTCGGGAAAACGGTATTAAGCTGGACTTCCAAGCGGAAGAGAGCTGTAAATACTACGGCTGCTTTGAGCTGCTTTCAAGACTGCTTACCAATCTGATAAGCAACGCTTACCGGTACGGCAGGAAAAACGGGCATATTTTTGTCTGTCTGAAACGCACGCAAAAGGGATTCGAGCTTTCTGTTTCGGACGATGGGGTCGGTATTGCCGCCGAGGAGCAGCAAAAGATTTTCCGCCGTTTTTATCAGGTTAACCCTTCGCGCTCCGGCGCGGGCAGCGGGCTCGGGTTATCTATGGCGCTTGAAATCGCGCGCTTTCATCACGGCGAGCTGAAAGTGGAAAGCGAGTTGGGCAAGGGCAGCGTCTTCACACTGTTTCTTCCGGAATGAATTCAATACGGGGCTTTGCCCCGTCATTATAAATCGAATCAATACCGCGGGCGCAACCCCGGCAATACCCCCCTGCAAGGGCGCTGAGCTGCTGCGGGGGATTTCTGTTTTCAAAAAATAAATTTTTGAGGCAATATAAAGCTGTAAAAAAATTTTTTAAAAATTTTACCCTCTAATGTTACTCTAATATTCGGGCGTTATTATAAAAGCAACACAGCGAAAGGAGCGCAATATCGTGAAAAAAATTAAAAATTTATTTGCAACACCCAAAAAGGCGGCTGTTTCCGTTATATGTATTATTGCGGGCATAGCAATTTTAGGGACAGTGAGCGCGTTTGCGGCAAGCTCTATTGCTCAAAGCTCCGCAATCGGAGAAGACAACGCCCGAAATTTTGCCTTTGCGGACGCCGGAATCGACCCCGTTTCCGCCGAGATAACCAAAACCGAGTTTGATTTCGAGCAGGGGCAGTTCGTGTATGAAATCGAATTTACAGCCGACGGCACAGAGTATGTGTATTGGATAAAGGCGTCCGACGGCACGGTAGTTAAGAAACAGATGGAGATTATATCCCCCGACGGCTCCGACAAAACATTAACGGCAGCCATCACTCTTGACGACGCGAAAGCCGCCGCGCTGAAAGACGCAGGTCTGTCTGAAAGTTATGTGACCTTTACCAAAACAAAGCTTGATGCCGATGACGGAATGTCCGTATATGAAATCGAATTTTATACGGAGGACGCCGAATACGAATATGAAATCAACGCCGACAGCGGCGCGGTTTACAGCAAAAGCAGGGAAACCCTCGTAAAATACATTCCGGAGGATAGCTCCGAAGAATCGGCAGTTCAATCCTTGGAATCCGCGGCAAGCAGCGAGGGACAGTCCGGTCAATCCTCCGGGTCAAGCGCAAGCTCTGAGGGATCCTCCGGTCAATCCTCCTCAAGCAGCCAAATAAGCTCGGATACGGCAAAAGCAAAGGCGCTCGCTGACGCCGGCGTATCCGAGTCCGAGGTGACTTATACCAAGGTCAAACAGGATTATGACGACGGAGTTTTGGTATATGACATTGAATTTTACACCTCCGCGCTTAAATACGAGTACGAAATCAACGCGGCAACCGGAGCCGTTCAAAGCAGAGAATCGGAGCCCGTTAAAGCCTCTGCGGAAAGTACTGAAAGCGCGGACGGCTCAAGCGCTTATATAGGCGTTGACAAAGCGAAATCTATCGCTCTCGGTCATGCGGGGCTTTCTTCCTCCGAGGTTAATTTTTCCAAGGCAAAGCTGGAAAAAGACGACGGACATACCGTTTACGAAATTGAATTTTACAATTCGGGGACGGAGTATGAGTACACCGTCAACGCTTCTACGGGTGAAATTATGGATTTCGACATTGACAGAGATTAACCCGTTTTACCGTACTGTATCCGGTTGACAGCAATTTATGAAAAATCGCTCCCGAGCGGAACTGCACAGGGCAGTATGCAAGGGCGATGTTCAACCGGATCAAGCTGCAATATTTGCAAACGAAATTAAAAGCAAAAACCAAAGCGGACAGGGTTGATTCCCTGCCCGCTTTGCTTTGGCATTTGGTTGTTTTTCTTCCGAAATATTGGGGCGCGCCCGCCTTTTAAGGCGGGCGCTTTCAGCTTAAAACAAAAGCCCCATTATTTTTTAGAACGCTTAAAGCCCTTAAAAGGCGCTTATAATGTCAGCGTAATATTGAAGAATCAGCGTAGCGTCGGTTGCGTCGATTTTTTCGTTTAAATCGACGTCGGCGGCTTCCTTGATAAATACTTCGTAGCTGTCGTCTATGATGTTGGCATAATATTGAAGCACAAGAGTTGCGTCCGCGGCGTTAATGTTGCCGTCGTTATCTACATCGCCGAGGGTATACTCGTTTTCAAGAGTTGTAAAAGTAACCTGAGAAGCGTCGGAAAGCGTGCCGTCCGAGCTTTGGGAATATACACTGAAAGTATATTCTGTTTCGGCTTCAAGTCCGCCTGCCGTAAAGCTTAAGGTATCGGCGGCAACAACCGCAAGCACCTCTTCGCCGTTTTTGATAACATATTTTACAACATTTTCACTGTCGGCGGGAGCCTCCCAGCTTATTTTGGCGCTTGAACCCGTAACGTCCGAAATAGATGCGTTTTCGGGCTTGTCGGGAACAACAGGCTCAACGTCAAGCGCGTTGCCCAAAAGGCGGATTTCGGCAGCAGAAGCGAATACATAGGTCGTGCTGTTTGAAAGAGAATCGAGCGCGGAGAGCTTTACATATCTTATCGTATCGCTTTCCTCGAACATAACGGTTTTAAGCTCATGGTCGTCGGTCCATTCTCCGGTTGAAACCTCTTCCCAGTCTGTTCCGTTGCTGCTTACCTCGATTCGGTACTCGGTTATAATACCGTTTGTGCCGCCGCTGCCGCTGTCCTGACGCGGGAGATATGTAAGCCCGTTTACGGAATAGTTGCCGTTAAGCTCGATAACAGCATACAAATCGTCGCGGTTTGTGCCGGTCCAGCTTGAATGCCAGAATGTACCGGTGTTGTCGTCCAGAGCGTAGCTGACGGGGCCTTCCGTTGCGGTGGCGTTGTCGGTTTCCTCGCTGCCGGCGGTTATTGAAAGATATTCAATGGGTATAATGTTTACTTCTTCCGTTTCGGTAACCGTAACGGTAAATATTATCTCATCATCTGAGTCGGAAGCTTTGACTATATCTCCGTCGGCAAGGTAAACATTGCCTACAAGCCTGATTCCGTTGCGGTAAACGCCTACCTTTATTCCATCGTCATATAAAAGCGAGTTCAAAAGCTGCGCCGCCGTTACGCTGTCGTCCACGGTTACGGTCATGGCGTTTTGGTCTATTGTATATTCAAGGGAGGTAATCTTCAATATTGAAGATCCCGACTCATATACGCCTATATCCGGAATTCCGGAAAGCTTGTTGCCGAAATAGTCCCTGCCGCCGGTTTCGTCCTGCATACTTGCAAGCGGAACGCCGGCGTTAATTGCGGGAGAATCGGAAGAAACCTTATAGCCCGAAAGGTCGCAGATTTCGCCCGGTACGGTTCCGGTAACGCCGGAGTTCGGGTTTACAAACAGCGGGTCGGCGTTAATATTCGGGTTGCCGGATTCATCGTCCGCCGGCATATTTGTAAAGCCGAAGAAAATATTGCTTCTCCAGTCTATAGCCGAGTCGGCAAAGGTATTTGCTGCCGCAGGCTCCTCGCCGCCGTAATAGAAGACGTTGTTGTACATCTTAATTTTTCCGGCGCTTGATGTACCCGAAAACAGGTATATCTGACCGCTGCTGTTCAGCGCGTTTTCACTCAAATAAATTACGTTGTTGTAAAATTCCGAGCCGTACTCGAATCCGCAGGGGTTAAACAGACCTGCGGCGGTTCCGTCGTTTTCGCTTATATTATAGCGCACAATAGCGTCGAAGCCCGCATAGGCGTCGCTCGATACGTTGCACCACATCATAAGTCCGCCGATATTGTCGTGTACATAATTGTACTGTACCCATGTGCGGTCGTTAAGAGCGTCAACCTCAATACCCTGAGCGTCGCTCGGAGTTGTAAGCGCGCCGCTGTTCTGCGTAGCGTTAAGACCGATGTCGTATACCTCGTTAAATTGGAAATAAGTATCGTCGGAGTTCCAGTTAAAGAAGCCCACGGCCGCGCTCATGCTTCCAAGGTGGATAGCCGTCCTGTAGCAAAGGTTGTTTTCCACAACCGCGTTGCTTACGTTATCGACAATAAGACCGTCGCCGTCTATATCGTGGAAATTACAGTTTGCCATATAGAAATCTCTGTGAGGATAAAACTCAAGAGTACCGTAATTTGTGGCGTACCATTTATCGTCGGTTCCTCTGCGCAGAGCCCACGGATTAAGGAAATTAACGCCGGAGCGGCCGCACTCGTAAATTTCGCAATTGGTAATCTGCATATCAACCAAAGCCGACGGAACGTTTACGGAGGAGTCGTTAAGATCAATAAATGTGTTAAAGTTAATGCCGCCGCTTGTTTTGCCCAGATTGCTGCCCGGGCCGCGGAAGCCGTGAATAACAAGGTTGTCAAAGTAGAAGTGGGTCAGGTCGCCCATATTTTCGTTTACAACACGAATGCCGCTGTTATAAACGGTAAGCGAATTAACCGCGTAGAAATTCGGGTCATAGCTTGGGTCCTCAAGCTCCAGATCCCTTACTTCCCAATACTCAACGTTATAAAGATAAATGCAGCCCTTTACCTGCGCGTTTGTTTCGGAAGCGTTTGCGCTCATAATTGCCGGAATAGTCCACGCTTCCCCGGGCTGCAATACGGGTCGGGCGTCGCCCTCGCCGTAGCTTGACACAACAATCGGATAGCCCTCAATGCCCGAGCCCTGCGGCTTGAAGGTTCCAACAAAGGTATCTCCCTTTTTAAAGAGGATGCGGTCGCCGGGCGCGAAAGTAAGAGTGTTGAGCTTATCGATGCTGGCGAACGGAGCGTCTGCGGATGTGCCGCTGTTGCTGTCGCTGCCGCTGTTGGCTACATAGTATGTTGTAGCGGTACCCTGCGCGACTGTAAAGGAGTCGGATTTTGCAGTGCCGTTATAAACCGCGGTAACGGTAACGTTTCTGTCGGCGTCCGGAACGCCCGAAACCGGTGTAAACGAAATTGTAACGGTTTTTGTCTGAGCGTCGTAGCTTAAGCCGGTAATATCAAGCGCAGCTTCAACGCCGTTAATATCCGCCGTTAATTCAAAATCGGCGGCGGTGGGGGCAACCGTGGGATTTTCGGTAAGAACAGCGGTAAGCGTGCCGTTTTCGGCAGATACGGATTCAAGCTCGCCGACGACCTCTTCTTCACCGGAGGCTTCCACCGTAAAATCAAGAGTTATTGTCGAAGAGCCTAAAGTAAGGTTTACGGTAACGGTTTGCTCCACGGCGGCCTGGGCAATACTGCCAAAAGCAAGAACTATACTGTTTCCGTCGGCGGAAGCTTCACTGAGAGGCAAAGCGTGTGAAGACGAGGGATCGACAGATGTCGTGTAGTTTGCGCTGAAATCACTTGCCGACGGAGTGCCGGTGTAAGAATCGGACAATTCAACGGCTATCTGACCGTTTGAAATTTCCGCACGGGCAATGTCGCTCTTTACGGTGAGGGAAGCGTCGTCAACATATGCCGTTACCGAATCCGAGCTGTAATCCGACCAAACATATATGCGCGGGTTCTGAGCAGCGCTCGTGTAAGTAAACTCAATGCTGTACTGCTTCCACTCGGTGGAGTCGATATTTACCTTGATTTCGGAACCGCCGTAATTTTTAACGCCGATTTCGGGAGTTGTGCTCTCTGCGCTCAGCTTTGCCCATATTGTGTAAACATAGGTTACGCCGACCCGGAGACCCGTAATATCCTGCTCCAGCGAGGAGCCTCCGCTTCTGTCGTTGGTTACGGCGACCGAGTAACTGCCGCCGTGACTGTCAGAGGTAATTCTGGATGCATTCTGCCAATAAAACCACTGACCGCTTTCATCGCTTGTTGCCGAGGCCAAATCAAGTGTTTCAAAGCCCGGATCAACTACGAGATTCTCGTTTTCAAAAACGGAATCCGCAGAAGCAAAGCTCATTCCCTGTACCGCCACGGTGCAAATCATGGCGACACATAAAACAATTGAAATCAGCCGGCTGATTTTTTTTGTTTTCATGACTTTCTCTCCTTTTTATTAGTTATAATATTAAATCTATAAAATATCGGGATACGGTTTTTCGGCTTCGGAAGACGCAAAAAAAGAATTTTTGCTATTCCCCCTGCGCGCTGAATTCAACCGGATTGTTTTCGGCAACTGTTTCAATAAGCCCGTCGAGCACGTTTTCGGAAATATAATACCGTAAAATTACGGCGGCATTGTCCTCAAAGGTCGCTTCGGCATATTCAACGCTTACAAGCTCAACCTCTCTTGTAACCCCTGAATATTCGTAAGTCATCGTGTCGCCCTCGTCTGCTTCCGATATGAAATCCGCCAGCGTTTCGTCCGAATTTTGCAGCGTGCGGTATTCGTCCGCCGTAATATTTACCGTTTCCGACGCGCCGTTTTCGGTGATTTTATATGTAATCGATTGCAGCGATTGATGCAGCGACGGCGTGGCGTCATAATAATCGCGCGCGCCCCGAAGCATATCCTCGGTTGCGTTGGAAACCAAATAATTGAGCAAGTCGCTTTGTAAATTACTGTAAATATATTGAAAATAAGTTGTCAAAGTAAACGACTGAGGTCCGTAAAACACCTCTCCGCTCTCGCTTTTTGCCTGACGGTCCGCATTTTCCGTTTCCATTCGATACTGCATAGCGGAAAAATCATATACTTCGCAGAGCCCGAGCTTGCTGCCCAAATAAAACTCCGCGTTTACGGTATTTATATATTCCCGCGTCGCGTCTTCAACAGTCTCATCGTCCGCGCCGTTTTCAAGGTCGCGCGCAACAAGCGCCTTGAAAAAGTCAAATTCTTCCCGAGAAACAACGCGCGTATATCCCTTATAGCCGGAAATTTGTGTAATTATATCGTCCGGGACCGTATCCGCTTCTTCATCGCCGCGTGTAATTAATGCAAAAACAGCTGCCGCCGCGAAAAGCACGGCAACAACAAAAATTACAATAAATTTTGCAGCGCGCGGGCGACTTTTGAAACCGCTTCCATTCCCTTTTTCATTCCTTTGAGACAACTTCTTCATCTCCGTTGCTGCGTGTATGCAAACAGCGGTTCTTTCGCCGCCGAATATTTGATAAAAGCGCTGAAATCCAAATCCGAACCCGCCGCTCCGGAGGCGGTGCGTCCGCGCTGAGGTTATCGCGGAAAAAGGGTGTATCCGCTTTATTTTCAGATTAACATTTTAAAGATAAAAAGTCAATAAGGAAAAAGTGCTGTTTTGCCTTTTCAAAAAGCAATATATGAATTTTTTAAAGCAACACCTTGAATAAATGCGCCGGCATAAGATTGTTTTGATATATAATGGCGGGGCAAAGCCCTTATTGAAAACAAAAAAACGCCGGATAATATCCGACGTTTTGAATGACCGCGAGTTTGTATTTATCTTTCGTTTAGGGAAACATACTCCTTTTCTACGGAAATACTTTTATAAGCGGGGCGTATAATTTTGCCGGCGTTTATCAGCTCCTCTAAACGGTGGGCGCTCCAGCCGGAAATTCTTGCGATTGCAAAAATCGGGGTAAACAGCTCCTTGGGCAGTCCGAGCATACTGTAAATAAAGCCGCTGTAAAAATCGACGTTTGCGCTTACGCCTTTAAAAATCTTCTTTTCTCTGCCGATAACTATCGGCGCGAGGCGTTCAACATTTGAATACAGGGTAAATTCATCCTCCATACCCTTTTCAACAGCGAGCTTTTCAACAAAGCCTTTAAGGATTTTGGCTCTCGGGTCGGAAATAGAATAAACCGCATGACCCATACCGTAAATCAGCCCCGATTTATCAAAAGCCTCTTTGTGAAGCAGCTTTTGCAGATACGCGTCGATTTCTTCGTCGTCATTCCAATCTTTAATCGCGTCTTTCATTTCCTCAAACATACCCATAACCTTGAGGTTTGCTCCGCCGTGCTTCGGTCCCTTAAGCGAGCTGAGCGCCGCGGCAATTGTAGAGTATGTGTCCGTACCGGAGCTTGTTACCACATGAGTTGTAAAGGTGGAGTTATTTCCGCCGCCATGCTCGGCGTGCAGCACCAACGCAAGGTCGAGCACACGTGCTTCGAGCGTCGTGTACTTTTGGTCGGGTCTGAGCATTACCAGAATATTTTCCGCCGTGGAAAGTTCCGGCTCGGGAGCGTGAATATACAGACTGCCTCCCAGACAGTAATGATTATAAGCATGGTAGCCGTAAACGGACAAAAGCGGGAATACGGCTATAAGCTGAATACACTGGCGCAAAACATTGGCAAGCGAAATATCGTTGGCGTTTGAATCATAGCAATAAAGAGTAAGCACGCTTCTTGCAAGCGTATTCATCATATCGTTTGTGGGCGCTTTCATTACAACGTCACGCACAAAATTGGTGGGCAACGTGCGGTAACCGGCAAGAAGACGGTTAAAGCTTTCAAGCTCCTCAAGCTTCGGCAGCTTGCCGAAAAGCAGAAGATAGGTTATTTCTTCAAAGCCGAAGCGTTTGTCGGTCATAAAGCCGTTTGTAAGATCATTAATATTGTAGCCTCTGTAAAACAGCTTGCCGTCGGTCGGAACGGTTTTGCCGTCCACAATTTTGTTCTGACGGATTTCGGAAATGTCGGTAAGCCCCGTTAATACGCCCTTTCCGTTAACATCGCGAAGTCCGCGCTTTACGTCGTATTTTGTGTAAAGCGACTGGTCAATTTGACTGTTTTCAAAACAAATTTCAGCCAGATGCTCGAGGCTGCTGTTCATTTTTGAATACTCGTTTTCTTTTAACCACGTGTTCATATACATCCCCCCAAATAAATTGTCCGTTATCTTTTTGCGGATATAAGCGCAAGTTCCTCGCGAACGGCTCCGGCAAGCTCGGCGGACAAACCGCAGATTTTGCGGATTTTATCTCTTCCAAGTCTTCTTGTAATCCCTACGGAAAATTCGGAAATGATTTTTTCACCCTTTTTTAAGGCGTTGCAGCCCTTTTCCGTAATGCGGACGTATGTGTTCCGGCGGTTTTCGCTGTCGGTAACACGTTCGATAAGCGATCTTTCCTCAAGTCCCCTTAACAGCCGCGAGACGGCGGGGGTAGACACCTCAAGCATATTGGCAATAGACGAAACGTTTATGTATTTTCCCGAATAAATTGACGGGGCGTTTTGATTGCTTATGATATAAAGCACCATAAATTCCATTTGCGAAAGGTCGCCTAAAATAGCGCCTATATTAAACCTTGTCAGACTGTGAATCGCGCTGAGTATTCCGATGTCAAGCTCAGCCTCCGATAATTCCGCGCCGCCTTCGGCGGCGTTGGAAGTAATCCGTCCGTTATTCGGCATAAAGCCCTCCTAAAAGACAAATTTATTGAACATCATTAACAGTTAACATTGTTACAATTTTGATATTATTATATTGCTTATTTAAGCATATGTCAAGCGTTTTCATATAATGTTCAATATACAACACACAATTTTCAAATAACCGTTAAATTTACGTTGGATTTCGTCTTATTTAAAAGCAAAAAAGCCGAAGTTCCGAGCTTCGGCTCAAATTTAACCCTCGGCAAAAGCAAATGCGCCGGTCTGTTTATCAGCCCTTGCCGGAAGCTGCATTCGAAAAGCGGGAAAGCGCTTTTTGGAGTACCGGCGCAAGCAGGCATGAAAAGACGGTCGCCGTTACTGCGTTGATAAGCGACGTTACCATTTTTACGGCGTTTGCCTCAAGCGCAGGCAGAAACGCGCTTGAGCCCAGCATAAGCACTATTATGCTCTTTGAAAAGTACAGAACCATATATGTAACCGAGCCGCTTACCGCGCCTATGATATTCCACAGCGTTTGTCTGCCTCTTTTTTTGCCGACAGAGCTTACCGCTCCGCAGACAAAAGCCATCATAAAGAAAAACACAAGCGTAAAAGGAGCGGACGCTACAAACGCCGGATCCGTAAGGTCGTAAAGCATAGAACCTATGCCCGCCGCGAGACCTCCGTATACTCCGCCCAACAGCATACCTGCAAGCAGACAGAAGATGTTGCCCGCTTTTAACATGGTATACCCTGCCGGAGTGGGAATTGAAATTTTGATAAAATATGTGGTTACGAATACAACCGCCGCCATCAGGGCGATAAAAACCAGCTTAAACGTCGAGCTTTTAACGTTCCTCATTTTCAGCTTTTCTTTCCTTTCAACAAGAATTTAAAATAAAATTAAATAAATGGAATTAAATAAAATAAAAATCCGAAATAAAACAACAGCCGTTACAGTAAACCGATGCTGTTCTCTAACGAAACGCCCTCCCTCGGCTCGGTACCCGCCCGGGCGGTATAAGAAATTGCAGACGCAATAAATTTCGCCGCAAATTCCACTCCTTGATCAACAGATGAGCCGTTTAAAATTTTCCCTGCAAGAAGGGACGCAAAAATATCGCCTGTGCCGGGATAAGATAAAGGCAGCTTTTCAAAGGGCAGCACATACATTTTTTTGTTTTCCTTATCCATGCAGACATTGCACCACCCGGTTCCCTGCACAAAAACGCCTTTAAGTACCGCCGCTTTAAGGCAAAGCTCCGACAGCCCCCGCATAAGCTCTTCAACCTGCTTTGGAGTGAAGCTTTGATTACATGCCCGCTGCGGATTCTTGCCGAGAAGCAGCAGCGCCTCCGTTAAATTCGGAGTTATAAGCGCGCTGCTTTTTGCAAGGCTCTTCAGCCGGAATACGGCGGATTCATCAAATCCGCTGTAAAATCCGCCGTTGTCCGCCATAACCGGATCGAGCAGCACAAGCGCGTCCGGGTTCATTTCCGTAAGCTTATTGCATATTTGCGCCTGCTCGTCATCGGCAAGCCATCCGATTAAAATTGCGTCGAAATTTATATTCTCCCGCTCGTAATGCTCGGCGCTTGCACGCATAAAGTCGGTCAAATACTGCTTTGCAGGCCGGCAAAAGCCCCCGGTATGAGAAGAAAGCACTGCCGTAGGAAGTATGCACGGCGTACATCCGAGAGGCGGAAGAACGGCAGACATTACGGAAGCGGAGCAACCGCCGACAGTCGAAATATCGGTGATTAGCAAAACTTTTCTGCGTTTGTTTCCCATAATAAACAGCCTCCGAATATTTTTAATCGGAGCGGCGCTCCGGCAGGTTGGCTTGAAAGACAGCCTGCGACAGATTGCAGCGTGCGGGCAGCGTCCGACCTTGCAGCGCTTCGGCGGAAATATCTCTTCCGCCGGAGTTGTGAAGCGCTCTTTGCCGCCTTAGAGGCGGGGGACGTCTTTGCCTAAGTTATATGTTTAGTTTAACATATAATTTGTATTCCTCAAATGCACAATTATAAGTAAAAAGCAGAGGGTCAGTTTCGGATTTTTCCGCACAAAACAAAAATTTAAGTAAAAGACTTGACAAATCGTCCGATACACGCTATTATTTATTTTAAATAAGAATATGCTCCTAAAAACTGTGAAGGGAAACAAGATGCGCGTTTGTTTGCAAAGAGAGTCAATGTCCGGTGTAAATTGACGAGACGGCGCGTATGTATAACTCGTCCCCGAGTTTTTTGTCTGAACTTGAGTAAGGCAAAACGGCAGACCCCGTTATCCGTCAAGGCTTTGTTGGAAGCCGCAGAGGAGCGTGCTGCGAAGCGCGCTTGAATTTGGGTGGTACCGCGATTTATCATCGTCCCTTTTTAGGGGCGATTTTTTATTTATTTTGAGTAACTATATTTGGAGGTTATTTTTATGAAACCGTCTTTTCACAAGTACATTCCTTTCAAGCAGATTAATCTGCCTGACAGGCAATGGCCAAACAATGTAATAACCAAAGCGCCGATATGGTGCAGCGTTGATCTGCGCGACGGCAATCAGGCTCTTATCGACCCTATGAACCTTGAAGAAAAGCTCGAATTTTTCCATGCGCTCTGCGATATGGGCTTTAAAGAAATTGAAATAGGCTTTCCCTCGGCCTCCGAAACCGAGTACGAAATCTGCCGCGAGCTTATACAGGGCGGGCATATTCCCGACGACGTTACCATACAGGTTCTTGTGCAGGCGCGCGAGCACCTGATACGCAAAACCTTTGAGGCAATCAGGGGAGCCAAAAATGTAATCGTGCATTTTTACAACTCAACCTCCACTCTTCAAAGGAAGGTTGTTTTCAAAACAGATATGGACGGCGTCACCGATATTGCCGTGCAGGGCGCAAAGCTCATTAAAAAGCTGACCGATGAATATGACACAGACGCAAACATTCGTTTTGAATATTCCCCCGAAAGCTTCAGCGGAACCGAAATGGACAACGCCGTTGAAATATGCGAGCGCGTGATGGAAACTCTCGGCTCAACAAAAGAGAATCCCGTAATCCTCAATCTGCCGAACACGGTCGAAATGTGTACCGCCAACACATACGCCGACCAGATAGAGTATTTCATCCGCCATCTTCACAACAGGGAGGCGGCAATAATCAGCGTGCATCCGCATAACGACCGCGGCTGTGCCGTAGCCGCAACAGAGCTTGCAATGCTTGCGGGCGCGGAGCGCGTTGAGGGAACGCTGTTCGGCAACGGGGAGCGCACCGGCAACCTCGACATTGTTACTGTCGGACTTAATATGTATACTCAGGGAGTAGATCCCGAGCTTGACTTCTCCGATCTTCCGAAATACCGTGAAATCTACGAGCGCTGCACAAATATGAAAATCGGCGAGCGCCACCCATATATAGGCGAGCTGGTATTCACGGCCTTTTCCGGTTCTCACCAGGACGCCATTAACAAGGGTATGCAGTACATGAAAGACTCGGGAACCGAATACTGGGAGGTTCCGTATTTGCCGATAGATCCTGCCGACGTAGGCCGGCAGTATGAGCCTATTATCCGCATAAACTCGCAGTCCGGCAAGGGCGGCGCGGCGTTTGTTATGAACCACAGCTTCGGTTACGATTTACCCAAAAAAATGCACCCCGAGTTCGGCGCGCTGGTTCAAAAGCGCTGCGAAGAGCTTGGCAGAGAGCTTATATCCAGGGAATTGTTCGAGGTGTTCGACAAAAATTATCTCAGCGCTCCCAAAAAATATGACCTTATAAGCCACAAGATTACAGACTGCGGCGACACAACGCGCATTGACTGCGTTATAAGGATGGACGGTAATCCTAACAGTGAAATCAGCACAAGCGGCAGCGGAAACGGACCGATCGACGCATTCTTCAACGCGTTGAAGAATGTGGGAATAAATAATTACCGGTTTCTGTCCTACAGTCAGCACGCCATTTCCGGCGGCTCGGACTCAAAGGCCGTTTCCTATATTCAGCTGGAAAAACCGGACGGTAAAAATATTTTCGGCGTGGGAACGGCAAACAATGTTTCGGTAGCGTCCCTGCTCGGCGTTCTTAACGCAATAAACCGCGCCGAAGCCGCAAATTAAAATTCAACGGCAAAGCCTGCGCAGGTACGGTAAAAACGGACAGTAGAAAAACACCCCCTTTAGGTAGCAAGAAACTACCGTAAGGGGGTGTCGTAGTGTCCGTACAATTTGCGGCAGTTCGCAAAAAGCGCGGAAGCTTTTA
>CAZXCG010000006.1:0-53871 GCA_964639205.1 uncultured Eubacteriales bacterium | reverse complement strand
TTGAAATGCCCGGTGTACATATTTTGCCGCCGCGCTTTAAAATAAATGCGGTAATATGATTGACAAGCCGCCTCGGTTATGCTATGCTGTAAACGTAAAAGTATATATGCCGTAAAGGCTGAAAAGGATTGAAAATTTTACCGATATTTAATTTGGAAGCCGGAGCGTCGCTCCGATTTGAATTTGAGAGGGTGAATTTTTATGATATTTACTCTTATAGTTGTGGGACTATTTGTTTTTAAAGCGCCTGAATATACGTGGTTAAGCGTTCCTATATGCCTTGTTTATTTCTTTTTAAAATCTTTAGTCAAAAGGGGAGCCGCGCATACGAAAAACGATGTTCCCGAAACGGAATTTGACGAATTCGACCTGTGGCAGGATAATCAGGATTTATAACTTAGACAAAGATGTCCCCCGCCTCTAAGGCGGCGCTCTGCTTTAAGCAAGCTTGCCCGAGCGTTGCTCCCGGCTTAAAGGAGCGCCCCAAAATTGGTTGTAAATCAGCTTTCGGGCACGGTAACAGTATATTAGGTATGCGGTCTAACCCGGCAAAACGGGATAGACCGCATTTTGCCACGTTCACCTTTCAAGTAAAATACCTGTTTAAAATATGTTGATAAACCTTGCCTTGTGTGGTATAATTACAATGATAATCTAAAATAATCCAAAGTAATCTAAACGCAGACCTCCCTGCCTATAAGGAGGCGGGTTTCGGTTCGGTTAAGCTTTAATGAGCGTTGCTGCGATTTAAATCGGGCTGTTGTTTTATCGGGAGGCAGATATGGTTGTTCTTGGAATAGATCCGGGATATGCAATAGTCGGTTTCGGCGCGATACGGTTTTCAAATTCCGTATGCCGCCCTGTCGGCTTCGGCGCAATTACAACCGAGGCGTCGGCGGATTTTAACACTCGCCTTGAAGTTATTTATGATGAAATGCGCCGTATAATCGAAAAATATGAGCCGGAAGTAATGGCGATAGAAAAGCTCTATTTTCAGAATAATCAGAAAACAGCTATTCTTGTCGCGCAGGCGCGCGGAGTTATTCTTTTGGCTGCTCGGAAGTTTAAAATTCCGACCTTTGAATATACGCCGCTTCAGGTTAAAACTGCCGTCACCGGCTACGGCAGGGCGCAAAAGCAGCAGGTTATGGAGATGACCCGCCGCCTGTTGAATCTTGCCGAAGTTCCGACTCCGGACGACACCGCGGACGCACTCGCAGTGGCAATTTGCCATACAAATTCAGTCGGAACCGAAACAAGGATGAATATGGTCAAGAGGGGTATCATATAAATGCTTTATTCTTTACGTGGCATTTTAACACATACCGAGCAGGGAATCGCCGTTGTGGAATGCGCCGGAGTCGGTTATAAATGCCAGACCACATTAAACACACAGCGCAATATAAAGCTGAATAAGGAAGTAACGCTGTATACTTATCTCAGCGTAAGAGAGGATTCCGTCGATTTGTACGGCTTTTCTTCTATGACTGAGCTGTCAACATTCAAAATGCTCATAAGCGTCAGCGGAGTGGGGCCGAAGGCGGGGCTTGCAATTTTATCCGTTCTTTCCCCAGAACAGCTGGCTTTGGCAATTGCCTCGGCGGATGCAAGGTCAATCAGCCGTGCTCAGGGCGTCGGCAATAAAATAGCCCAAAGAATTATTCTGGAGCTGAAGGATAAATTACCGGGTCTTTCAAACGGCGAATCCCTCTCCTCCGACGGGCAGCCTTCCTCTGCGCTTATGGGAAATTACGCCAAAGCAACGGAGGCTCTTTCGGTTTTGGGCTATGCAAGCGCCGAAGTGTCGCCTGTTCTTTATACGCTCGACCCTGCGCTGCCGGTTGAAAAGCTTATAGGAGAGACTTTAAAGAAAATGGGAAGTAAATAATGAGTATAGAATTTACAGATGAATTCGATTTTGAAAACAGAATTGTTGAGCCCTCCGAAATAGCCTCAGACGCCGCCGAGTCGGACGTTTCCCTGCGGCCTAAAACGTTTTCCGACTATATAGGGCAGGACGCTGTTAAGGAAAATCTGAGGGTGTTTATTGAAGCTGCCCGCCAAAGAGGCGAAAGCCTTGACCATGTGCTGCTTTACGGACCTCCGGGTCTCGGTAAAACCACCCTGTCGCAGATTATAGCCAACGAGCTCGGAGTTTCCTTCAGAATCACTTCCGGACCGGCTATCGAAAAGCCCGGTGATTTGGCCTCCATTCTTACGAACCTTAATCCCGGAGACGTTCTTTTTATCGATGAAATACACCGTTTGAGCCGCAATGTTGAAGAAATTCTGTATCCTGCAATGGAGGATTTTGCACTTGACATCATCACCGGAAAAGGACAGATGGCAACCTCATATCACCTGCCGCTGCCGCGCTTTACTCTGGTAGGGGCAACAACCCGAGCGGGTCAGCTCACGGCTCCGCTGCGCGATCGCTTCGGCGTTGTGCTTCGCCTTGAGCTGTATACGCCGCAGGAGCTTCTGCTGATTATAAAGCGGAGCGCCGGTATACTCGGAATCAATATTTGTGACGACGGAGCTTATGAAATTGCCTCCCGTTCGCGGGGGACCCCGCGCATTGCAAACCGGCTGCTTAAACGCGTGCGCGATTTTGCACAGGTTTTGAGCGACGGCGTAATAACTTTGCAGACCGCAAAAACAGCCCTTGAACGGCTGGGAATCGATGAACTCGGCCTTGACGGCAACGACAGACGTATGCTTGAAGCTATGATTAAATATTATAAAGGCGGACCCGTAGGACTTGAAACCCTTGCCGCCGCAATAGGAGAGGAAGCCGTGACTATTGAAGATGTTTATGAACCTTATCTTATGCAGATCGGCTTCCTGAACAGAACCCCGCGCGGAAGATGCGTTACCGTTAAAGCTTATCAGCATATGGGGCTTGAAATCGGGGACAGCTACACGGATCAGGCGAGCCTGTTCGATTAATGTTTATTTAACTTTATTTATTTTTGTTGGGAGAGTGCGTAACCATGGGAAGACTGTTTGGAACCGACGGAGTAAGGGGAATTTCAAACACGGAGCTTAGCTGCGAGCTCGCTATGAATATAGGCAAGGCGGCGGCTATGGTGCTGATAAACGACGAAACCGCCCGGCCGACCGTGCTTATCGGAAGGGATACCCGCATTTCCGGCACAATGCTTGAGGGCGCGCTTGTTGCCGGTCTTTGTTCCGTAGGTGCGAACGTCAGGCTTTTGGGAGAGATTCCCACGCCCGCCGTGGCATACCTTGTAAGAAAATACAACGCCGACGCCGGAATTATGATTTCGGCGTCTCATAATCCGTTTGAATTTAACGGCATTAAAATTTTCAGCGAGGACGGCTATAAGCTGCCCGATGATTTGGAAGAAGAAATAGAGGCTATTGTTCTTGATAATGCCCGGCCGTATTTTCTGCCGCAAAACGAAGCTCTCGGTACAGTAAAAGTCGAGGAAAACGCCGTTAAGGATTATACCGACTTCGTTATAAGCACAGTCGAATGCCGCCTCGACGGTATGAAAATTGCGCTCGACTGTGCAAACGGTTCATCTTCAAAAACAGCTAAAATAATTTTTGAGTCTCTCGGCGCACAGTGCCATATGCTTTCAGACTGTCCCGACGGAGTCAATATAAACAATAAATGCGGTTCAACACATATGGAAGCGCTTACGGCTTATGTTAAAGAGAATAAGCTTGACGCGGGGCTTGCTTTCGACGGCGACGCCGATCGCTGTCTTGCGGTTGATGAAAACGGAGATCTTGTGGACGGCGATTTTATTATGGCAATTTGCGCCGAGGATATGAAACGCCGCAATATACTCAGACACAATACTGTTGTCGGCACAGTTATGACCAATATGGGCTTTAACAGATTCTGCCGGGAAAACGGAATTGATTTTGCCGCAACAAAGGTCGGCGACCGCTATGTTCTTGAAACAATGCTTCAGCAGGGATATAATATAGGCGGCGAGCAGTCCGGTCACATTATTTTTCTCGATTATTCCACAACCGGCGACGGTCAAATGACAGGCGCGCAGCTTTTAAGCCTTATGAACCGCCGCGGGGAAGCTTTAAGCAAGCTTGCCGGAATTATGCGCCGCTACCCGCAGATACTAATTAATGTTGAAGTGTCGCACGAGGGGAAAACGCATTTTTATACCGATAAAGAAATTAAGTCCGAAATCAGGCGCGTTACAGACATTCTCGGCGAAGATGGGCGTATAGTGGTTCGTGTGTCGGGAACCGAACCGCTGATCCGCGTTATGCTTGAAGGCTCCGACGTCGATTTGATAACCCGCCTTGCAAACGAAACGGCAAAGCTTGTAAAAGAAAGATTATCGTGATGAGAGTTGCAGAAAACTGGAAGGATTACGAGCTTATCGACGCTTCCTGCGGCGAACGCCTCGAGCGTTGGGGGAGGGTTATTCTTATCCGCCCCGACCCACAGATAATATGGCGCACCGAACGTAAAAGCAATTTATGGAAAAACGCTCACGCACGTTACCGCCGTTCGAGCAGCGGCGGAGGCGCCTGGGAGCAATATAAAAAAACTCCCGTGCAATGGCGGATTTCTTACGGAAATCTTACCTTTCAAATTAAACCTATGGGTTTTAAACATACGGGCGTTTTTCCGGAGCAGGCGGTAAACTGGGATTTAGCTTCCGATATAATACGCAAAGAAGCCCGAACTCTGAACATACTTAATTTGTTCGGCTACACCGGCTGTGCGACCGTCGCCTGTATGAAAGCGGGCGCGAGAGTTTGCCATGTTGACGCTTCAAAAGGTATGGTTCAATGGGGCAAAGAAAACGCTGCCGCCAGCGGAATTGCAGACAGACCCGTGCGCTGGATTGTAGACGACTGCATTAAGTTTGTACAGCGCGAGCAGCGCCGCGGCAATAAATATGACGGTATTATCATGGATCCTCCGTCTTACGGCAGAGGTCCCGGCGGAGAGGTTTGGAAGCTTGAAGAGCAGCTGTTTCCTCTGGTTGAGCTATGCAATTCCGTACTTTCCGACGACGCTGTGTTTTTTATTCTTAATTCATATACTGCCGGACTTTCGCCGTCGGTTATGCAATATATTCTCTCTGCGTTGCTGCAAAAGCGCAGGGGCGGAAGTGTATCGTCAAGCGAAATAGGGCTGCCGGTTACGCAAAGCGGACTGATTTTGCCATGCGGGTCAACCGCCGTATGGCAAAGGTAATCCTTTAAACTCCTTCGGCAATTCGCTTTAAGCGTACCTTATGTAATGAGCCTGTACCGTACTTAACGCAGGAGAAAATGAGGACTATGGATTTTATTCGCACTGAAAATTTGGCTTTCAACTACGACAGCGAGGACGACTCTCGGAGCGCCGTGCCGGCTCTTGTGTTGGACGATATAAATCTAAGCATAAAAAGGGGAGAATTTGTTGCTGTACTCGGGCACAACGGCTGCGGCAAATCTACTCTTGCAAAGCAATTCAACGCTCTGTTGCTCCCAACGGGGGGCAGAGTATATATAGAAGGAACCGATACATCCGAAGAAAATAAGTGCTATGATATACGGCGCAAGGTCGGTTTGGTTTTACAAAATCCCGATAATCAGTTGGTTGCAAGCATTGTTGAGGAGGACGTAGCCTTCGGTCCCGAAAATTTGGGCGTAGCTCCTTTGGAAATTCGCAGGCGCGTCGATGAAGCACTTAAAGCGGTTGATATGTATGAATACCGGTCTCACGCCCCTTATAAGCTCAGCGGAGGGCAAAAGCAAAGAGTGGCTATCGCCGGGGTTCTCGCAATGGAGCCGGACTGTATTCTCCTTGATGAGCCGACCGCTATGCTTGATCCTCGCGGCAGGCAGGAGGTTATGAGTACAATAAAAAAGCTCAACACGGAAAAAAAGATGACGGTTGTCCTGATAACACATTATATGGACGAAGCCGTTCAGGCCGACCGAGTTGTCATTATGGATAACGGAAAAATTTTGATTGACGGAGGCGTGCGCGAGGTTTTTTCTCAAGTTGAGCTGCTCAAAAAGCACCGTTTGGACGTACCCCAGGCTACAGAGCTTGCTTACGCGCTGCGAGGGTGCGGCGTCAAAATACCGCGCCTTCCCCTTACAGCCGAAGAATGCGTGACCGCGCTTAAGGAGGTTTTGCAAAATGAGTGAAATACTCCGCGCGGAAAACCTCAGCTTTGTTTACGGATTGGGCACTCCGTTTGAAAAAACCGCAGTCGATTCGGTAAGCTTTTCTGTAAATGAAGGCGAATTCATCGGAATTATAGGTCATACCGGCTCCGGAAAATCCACTCTGATTCAAATGCTTAACGGCCTTATTACGCCTACCGGCGGGAAGGTTTTTCTCAACGGCGAGGATATTCATAAAAATCCAAAGGAAATACGCAAGGTTAGATTTAAAGTCGGGCTCGTTTTTCAGTATCCCGAGTATCAGCTTTTTGAAGAGACAGTATACAAGGATATATCCTTCGGACCTTCAAATAAGGGTCTTAAAGGCAATGAGCTTGACAAGCAGGTGCGTTCCGCCGCAAAATTTGTCGGTTTACGCCCGGAGCTTCTTGATAAATCTCCTTTTGAGCTGTCCGGCGGCGAAAAGCGCCGCGCCGCAATAGCGGGAGTTATCGCTATGGATCCGGAAATTTTAATACTTGACGAGCCTACCGCGGGGCTTGATCCTATGGGCAAAGAGGTATTACTCAGTCAGATAACGGAATATCACAAAAGGCGCGGCAATACCGTAGTTTTGGTTTCACACAGCATGGAGGATATAGCAAAAGCAGCCGAAAAGATCCTTGTGATGAATCATTCGCGTCTTGAAATGTTCGACACAACGCGCAGTGTATTTTCAAACGCGGAAAGGCTTGAGAAAATGGGTCTTTGTGTTCCCCAGATAACTAAGATTATGCAGCGGCTTAAAAGCTTTGGATACGATTTTTCGGACGGTATTCTGACAGTGGACGAGGCGGTGCGTGAACTGCTGGATTGTCTGAAAAAGGAGGGAAAGCTGTGATACGCGACGTAACCCTGGGTCAGTTTTTTCCCGGAAAAAGTCCGCTGCATCGCCTTGACCCGCGAATGAAGCTGGTTTTGCTTTTAGCCTTTATAGTAACTATATTCTGTACCTTTAACTATGTTTCCCTCGCGCTTATGGCGCTTTCCGTTATTGCCGTTGTTTTGATGAGCGGCGTCCCGCTCGGTCTTTATCTTAAAAGTCTGAAGACTATTATTTTCATAGTAATATTCACCTCGCTGCTCAACCTTTTTTACGGCAGCGGCAACGTGCTTTGGCAGCTTGGAATTTTAAAAATAACAGACGACGGAATCAAAAACGCGGTTTTCGTGGCGGTAAGAATAATCTCGCTTATTCTTGTAAGCTCGTCGCTTACATTTACCACCTCTCCTACCGACCTTACCGACGCTTTGGAGCGTCTGATGAAGCCTCTGAGCGTTTTGCATATTCCGGTGCATGAAATAGCTATGATGATGACTATCGCTCTGCGCTTTATTCCGACGTTGCTTGAAGAAACCGATAAAATTATGCAGGCGCAGAAGGCGCGCGGGGCAGATATGGAATCCGGAGGTCTTATTCAAAGAATAAAGGCGCTTATTCCCGTGCTGATTCCGCTGTTTGTTTCGGCCTTCCGGCGCGCTTATGAGTTGGCGACAGCCATGGAGTGCCGCTGCTACCGAGGCGGCAGCGGAAGAACAAGAATGAAAACGCTCAAATTAAGGGCATACGATTTTGTTTGTATGTCCGCGGTTATTTTGTTGATTGCCGGGGTGGTGCTGTGCAATATATTTCTGAAAATCCCTGTTTAAGAAATCTGTTGGTAACAATCTGTTACGACGGAAGTAAATTTCACGGCTGGCAGGTTCAAAAAAACGCCGTTGCGGTTCAGGAAGTTTTTCAAAATTCGCTTGAGAAAATAATCGGCGAACGCGCCGAGATTAAGGGGTGCAGCCGGACGGACTCCGGAGTTCACGCCAACCGTTATTGTATAAGCTTTAAAACTGCTCATAAGATCGAGCCGCATCGGCTCAAATCGGCGCTCAACAGGTTTTTGCCGAAATCCGTTGCCGTTTTGGAGGTTTGTGAGGTTGCTCCGGATTTTCACGCGCGCTACAGCTGTAAATCCAAGGAGTATATTTATAAAATTTGGAACAGCGAAACCCGTTCGCCCTTTTACGACGGGTACGCCCTGCATTACCGTTATCCTATTGATGAAAAGCTGCTGAATAAAGCGGCGCAGGCTTTTGTGGGAACGCATGATTTTACTTCTTTTTGCACTTGCGATAAGCGCGAAAAGGGCGATTTTACACGCACGGTTTATTCTTTCAGTGTTGAACGCAGCGGAGAGCTGATAACCATGACGGTTGAGGGAAACGGTTTTTTATACAATATGGTGCGTATAATGGTGGGTACCTTGCTGCGTATTCAGCAGGGCAAGCTTACGCCGGACTCAATACCGCAGATAATTGCGGAGAAAAACAGAAGGTTCGCAGGACCCACGGCTCCGCCGTGCGGTCTGTATCTTAATAAAGTTACGTATTGAGAAAGTGTATGATAATATGAAGCATATAAAAAACAGGGAAGAGGTTGAATTTGATAAGGAGCAAAAAGCGCTTAAGCGACGCAAAAATATGCCCAAACGCTACCGGCAGAAGCCCGTTAACCGCAAGGCCGCTTTCAGCGAAGAAGAGCTTGAAAGGTATTCTCCGCAGGAACCCGTTTCAAAAACAACAAAATCCGAGTCCATAAAAAGGCTCATTACAGCGGCGGTTATCTGCATTTTGTGCGGATGCGTGGTTTTTGTGTACGCAAATAAGGATAAAATTTCCTTTGAGGCAATAAGCAACTGGGTCAATTACGACCTTTTGGGTAAAAGCCGCGGCGAGGGGTATCCTGTTGATATAAACGGCACAAATATCGAATTGGGGAATGTGGACTTGCTCGACGGAAAATACTTCTTTTATGTTTCGGATACCGCCTGCGTTACTCTGAAATCAAACGGTAGCGAGCTTTACAGCAGCCAGATCCGGTATTCAAAGCCGGTAGCCAAAGTTGCCGGAACCTATGGCATTGTGTATAATCTTGACGGCAAAGGCTACCAGATCTTAACCGCATCCGGCGTTCAAATAGACGGAACCGCCGAAAACAATATATTTTACGGGACAATCAATAAAAACGGAACCTATGCCCTGATTACAAAATCCGACGGCTATCTTTCAAAGCTTTATGTTTACGATAAGAAAGGGAATCTTAAATATTCCTATTCGTTTTCGGAATATTACGCTTACTGCGCCGATATAAATGACGACGGTACGCAGGCAATCGTGGGAGCCGTTTCCACAAAGAACGGCGCCATGCAGTCTTTGGTTTATCTGCTCGATTTAAACTCTGAGGAGCCCACTGCCGTAACATCATTTGACAATTCAACTGTTTTTAGTGTAGAATATCTTTCAAACAATATTGCCGCCGTAATATGCGACGATTCATCTATTGTTTGCAATTTAAAACAGGGCACGCAGGTTAAAAACGAATATGACGGTCGCGTTTTAGCCGAGTACTGTATTAATAACGATACAGGATGCTTTGCACTTGTACTTTCCCGCAGCGGCGACGGAAGAATGTGCGATATAGATTACTATAATTCACTCGGCGAAAAGGAAAACACCGTTTCCACCGACCTGAAAATCAGCTCAGTCAGTATGTATAAAGACAAAATTGCCGTTCTTGCGGAAGGAACAATTTATGAATATAATAAGGAAGGCGAGCTCCTTTATTCCGCAGATGCAGGGAGCAGCGCAAAAATAATTAAACTCTTATCTGAAAATGAGGCTTACGTTGTGGGTATAAGCGATATACGCTTTGTTGATTTCAGAAGCCGGCAGCAGTCTTCCGGCGAGGAAGCCTCTGAAAATTAGGATTTTAATGCGCTATGTAATTAAAAGACGGTATTTTGATAAAGAATTTCGGAGAAGTGTGTATGATACTTGATTTACTGCTTATTCTGTGTATAGCCGTGTTTGTTATTGTCGGAACTCTGCGCGGAGGCATAAAAACTTTATTAAGTCTTATTTCTACCGCGTTGGCTTTTGTGCTTTCACTGTTTTGCTCCGCATGGCTTGCTAATTGGATATATAACTCGTTTATTTCCGAAAGGCTGACCGAAGCGTTAGCGGCGCAAATCGCGGAAAATTCCACTCAGGCGCTGCAAAGCGTGACCGACGTCTTCCCGGAGTTTATAAACTCCCTTCTCGAATTCAACGGTATAGATATAGACGCCGTTGCGGGAGGTGCGGCGGCGGACGCTGCGGCTCAGGCGGTTGAGCTTGCGGTTGCTCCCGTAATTATATCGGTTATGTCGGCGGCTCTTGTAATAATAGTGTTTTTATTGATTAAAATCATATTTTCCTGTATTATACGTTCCGTCAACCGCATCTTCAGTTTGCCGGTTTTAAAACAGTTTAACCGAATTCTTGGGTTTATCTGCGGCTTGGTACAGGGTATTATTGTCGTCTTGCTGATTACTGCTGCGTTCAGATCGCTGACTGTTTCCGACGGTGGATCCGTTCTTGCTCGGGAATATATAGAATCGTCGCTATTGTTTAAATATTTTTACCGCGGGGATGTTTTGAACGCCGTCTTAAATCTTATCGGCTGATTTTTTTCCGAGTTACCGTCGGCAAAATGAGTTTGAGGTCAATGCTTCACTCGGTATTGCAATTTAACTTACAAAATGAATAAAAAAACGGAAGGATAAATTTAATTTATGGGTGAGATTAAGGAAAATAATTCTAATGATAAAAACGGGAATACAAATCTTAACGAGATACTTACGGTTCCCAATATTCTTACTTTTATCCGAATTATATTAATAACGCCGTTTGTTGTTTCGTTTTTAAACGAAAATTACATATTGGCAAGCGTTATTCTTGCAATTTCGGGCTTGAGTGATTGCTGCGACGGATTCATTGCCCGTAAGCTGAATCAGATTTCGGCTTTCGGAAAAATTTTGGATCCCATCGCCGACAAGCTTACCCTGCTTGCCGTTGTGGTTTGCATAAGTATATTAACGCCTGAGGTAATACCGGTTATGGTTGTCCTTGTTGCAAAGGATTTACTTATGCTTATCGGCGGTATGCGTCTTATAAAATCCGGCTGTACGCCTCCGCCTGCACGATGGTACGGTAAGGTCGCTACTTTACTGTTTTATATATCCGTTTGTACAATTGTGTTTTTAAAGGCCGTATATCAGTATGAAAATCCGATTCTTAACATACTGCTGCTTTCGGTAACAACAATTATGATGCTTTTTGCATTGGTTAAATATTATTTGATATATCACGCTCTCCTTAAGAAAGCAACTGAAGCTAAAAAATTAAAGGAGAATGTAAAGGAGAAAACGAAATGATTTGTTCAAAATGCGGGAAACGCCCTGCTGTTGTTTTTCTTTCTAACGGAAATTCTTCAAGCTCGCAGCCTCCGAAGGGCTACTGTCTGCTTTGTGCAAAAGAGTTGGGCATAAAGCCCGTCAATGATATGCTGCAAAAGATGGGTATTTCCGATGATGACGTCGGAACCATTCAGGAGCAGATGGATAATCTGATGAGTGAAATAGGGGAAAACGGAGATTTAAACGACCTTATGCAGTCAATGGCAAATCCCGAGCTTTTGTCGCAGATTGGCGCCCTTCCGGCAAATAACGACGGCGGCGAATCCGAAGACAGCGAGGACTTTCTTGCAGGCGGCGCGCCCACATTTCCGGGATTTATCTCCAATATTTTCGGCGGACAGAATAACAACAATGCGCAGCAGGAAACCAACCAGAATCAGCAACAAAAACGAGAGAAGGAAAAAAAGCCCAAAAACCGCAAGCATATCGGTTTGTACTGTGAGGATTTAACGCGAAAAGCCCGCGAGGGAAAACTTGACCGTATTATCGGCAGAGAAAAGGAGCTTGAGCGTGTAATTCAAATTCTTTCCCGCCGCAGTAAAAACAACCCCTGCCTCATCGGAGAACCCGGCGTCGGCAAAACCGCTATAGCCGAGGCGTTGGCTCTTAAAATCGCTCAGGGCAATGTGCCGCAGCGCCTTAAAAACAAGGAAATACAGCTTCTCGACCTCACCGCGCTTATAGCCGGAACACAATTCCGCGGGCAGTTCGAGAGCCGCATTAAGGGGCTTACTCAAGAAATTAAGGAAGCCGGAAACATTATATTGTTTATTGATGAAATCCACAATCTTGTGGGTACCTCGGGCGACAGCGACGGTTCTATGAACGCGGCAAATATTCTGAAGCCCGCGCTTTCAAGAGGTGAATTACAGGTCATAGGAGCTACTACCTTTAACGAATACCGCAAATACATTGAAAAGGACAGCGCCCTTGAACGACGTTTTCAGCCGGTTAAAATCAACGAGCCTTCGGTTGCTGAGACAATAGAGGTCATTTCCGGGATTAAATCCTATTATGAAACACATCATAACGTGACGGTTCCGGATAAAATGACAAGAAAAATAGTAGTACTGAGCGAACGCTATATCACAGACCGCTTTTTGCCGGATAAAGCAATAGACCTGCTGGACGAAGCCTGCGCCTGCGCCGCTCTTCGCAATAAGGACAGAGAAGAATACGAAAATCTCTTGTGGCGCAAAGGCAACCTTAACCTTGAGCGCGAATCGCTTATGAACTCCGAGGAGGTAAACTACGAGTCCCTCGCAACGGTGCAAAGCGAGCTTGCCCAGATTGACCAGAAGCTTTCTTCCATAAGCGAGGATAAAATTTCAACCGTTGTCACAGAGGATGATATTGCAAGAGTAATAGAGCTTTGGACGGGGATTCCGTCGTCGCGCATTAAAGAAAACGAGCTTTCCAAGCTGGCAGATCTTGAAGAACAGCTTAAAGAAAAAATAATAGGGCAGGATGAAGCCGTCGAGGCTCTTGCCGCCGCAATAAAGCGCAGCCGCGTACAGATTTCTCCGCGCCGCCGTCCCGCGTCCTTTATTTTTGTCGGACCTACCGGGGTCGGTAAAACGGAGCTTGTCAAAGTATTGTCACAGGCGCTATTTGATACGCCCGAAACTCTCATTCGCCTTGATATGAGCGAATATATGGAAAAGCACTCGGTTTCAAAAATTATCGGTTCGCCTCCGGGATATGTGGGCTACGATGAGGCCGGACAGGTCACCGAGAAGGTACGCCGCCGCCCGTACTCCGTCCTCTTGTTTGACGAAATAGAAAAAGCCCACCCCGATGTGCTGAACATTCTTTTGCAAATTCTCGACGAGGGCAAGCTTACAGATGCTCAGGGCAGGGTGGTTAATTTTGAAAACACGGTAATTGTTATGACCTCAAACGCCGGGTCGGAACGTAAAGAAGCCGCTCTCGGCTTCGGAAAAACTCAGCAGGATGCGACACGCGAACGCGCCATGAAGGCTCTGCGCGATTTTCTCCGCCCGGAGTTTATAGCCCGCGTTGACGAGATAATCCTTTTCCACAGCCTCTCGTACGAAAATTTAACCGCTATAGCGGATCTTATGCTCAGCGAATATGTTTCCACTCTTGCTGAGAAGGGCATACGCTTTTCCTTTGACGCCGCCGTGTGCTCCGCATTAGCCGAAAAATCCGAAAAGGGTCAGTGCGGCGCGCGCGATCTGCGCAGCATTATCCGGCGTGAGGCCGAGGACAAAATTACAACGGAAATTATCAGCAGGGGAACGGATGATATTTGCGGGATTCATCTTACGGTTGATGAAAATAAGAATCCCGTTTTGCAGGTGATTTAACTTTTTGCAAAATTACTGCCCCTTTTAAACAGAATATTTACCTTTTGCGCCCGTTTTTCTCGGGCGCTTTTTTTAAAATTTATTTAATCAAATGAATATTAAAACAATCATAAAATTATTGTTGACAATCAGGCAACAATGTGTTATAATCAAGAAAACACAGAAAGGAGGCGCTCCAATGCAGCATATCATACCGGGAACCGTTATTCAATGTCAGCAAGGCGTTTCAGATAAGGCGTTTTCGCAAATCGAGCCGGTATTCAGTATAACCGGAGGACTGACGCTTGCACAGGTGTGCGATATAACCGGGCTCGAAACCTCGACAATTCAAAATTGGGTACGCAGGGGTTGGGTGCCGCAGCCCGAAAATAAGCGTTACAGCAAACGTTCGTTGCTGCGCATAATGCTGATTAACAGCGTAAGGGGTTCTTTGCAAATAGAAAAAATCGCCTGCTTGATGGAATATATCAACGGCAACGTTGAAGATACCGGCGACGACATAATAAGCGATGAGGACCTTTTTAATATGTTCTGCAAAATTGTTTTTAAAATGGAGCCTAAGCACTGCTACAGCGCAGAACACCTGAAATTAATAATTTCCGAAAGCTTGGAAGGCTATGAAGAAAAGGAAGCGGGATCGAAGCAAAGACTGCAAAAAGCGCTTTACGTGATGGCTTTGGCGTTTGTTGCAGCCCGCATAAGGGAGCTTTCAAACAAGGAGTTTGAAGACAACATAAAGCAACACGTTGCTCCAATTTGAGCAATAACCGATAGCAATAAAAGAATGGAGAATAATTAAAATGACCGAAAAAAAGAAAATACTCAGGTTTATCCCGTTAATTGCCGCGGTGATCTTGGCGGTAATTCTGATAATCGCTTCCATACAGGTTATTCCCGCCGGCAACACCGGTGTTGTAATGACTTTCGGTAAAGTGTCGGATAACGTAATGCAGGAAGGGCTGAATTTTAAAATTCCCTTTGTACAGAGCGTTGTTGTAATGAGTAACAAAATACAAATTCAAGAGGTTGACGCCGCGGCGGTATCCAAGGATTTGCAGACCGTAAGCAGCAGGATAGCCGTTAATTACCGCGTAGGCTTCGATTCAAGCGCAAACGTTTACAAAAACATCGGTAAAGACTATGAAGATGTAGTGTTGCTCCCCGCTGTGCAGGAAAGCATGAAATCCGTCAGCGCCAAATATACCGCCGAAGAGCTTATAACAGAGCGCGCGCAGGTTGGAAGCGAGATTCAGACGGCTTTAGAGGAAAAAGTCAGCGGCTACGGAATAATAATCGAAAAATTCAATATTGTAAACTTTGATTTTTCCAGCGAATTCAACGAGGCTATCGAGGCAAAGCAGGTTGCCGAGCAGAACCTTATAAAAACAAGAACGGAGCAGGAGCAGGCAATTGTTATTGCCGAGGCGGAGGCTCAGCAAAAAGTAATAGCCGCGCAGGCGGAGGCCGACGCCATAGCGGCGAAGGCGCAGGCTCAGGCAGATGCAAACAAGCTTATTGCGGAAAGTCTCAGCAGCTCGGTTATAGAATATGAAAAAATTCAAAAATGGGACGGTCAGCTTCCGTATGCAACCGGCTCGACGCCGATAATCGATATTTCCGCAATAACAGGCGGCGATGGAGAGCAGTAATCCGCGTCGGATTTTAAAAGCTCATTAAAAAACCGCCCCGCGGGAAATAATTCCGCGGGGCGGCGCTGTAATTTGCTTTAAAATTTTAAGTCTGTTTTCGGTTGCTTTTCAGCTTACGGATTTAAGCTTCAAACGCAGCTTGTCGGAAATCATTGCAATAAACTCACTGTTTGTCGGCTTGCCTCTGCTGTTGTGGATGGTATACCCGAAATAGGAATTCAGCACGTCAACGTCGCCTCTGTCCCAAGCTACTTCAATTGCGTGGCGGATTGCCCGCTCAACTCGGGAGGAGGTGGTGTTATACTTTTTTGCTACCGCCGGATAAAGCTGTTTTGTCACGGCGTTTATAATTTCCGGAATTTTTACCGACATTATTATTGAATCTCTTAAATAATGATACCCCTTTATATGCGCCGGAACGCCTATTTGATGCAAAATTTCCGTTACCTGTAATTCAACGGCAATTTCATTAAAGGCTCTGTAATTTTTTGCTCCGAAGCTGCTTTCCAGCAAGGATTTTGTCTTTTCGCAAACTGCCAATAAGCTGTAGGGTCTGACAATATACATTTTTGCGCCGTCGGATAAAAGCTCTTCTTCAAGGATTTTACTGTTAAAAGACGAAACGACAATAAAAATCGGCCTTTTAACCATAGAAAGAATTGCCTCATCCTTAATTACGCTCAGACAATCGCTGTTTTTCAAAAACGCGTCTGTGATTACGGCGTCGGGCTGAAGCTGTATTATTTTTGCAATCAGCTCGGCGCTGTCCTTGCCGCTGAAAAGCAACTCGATATTTGCAGCGCTGACAGCCGACAGCTCCTCACGCGAAAATTCACCGGCATTTTCCGTTATTATAATTTTAATTTTATTTTCCATGCGGGCTACCTCCAAATAATTTGTTTGAATTTAAATGTGAAATAATTTTACCATAAGACTCCAAATTTGGCAATAGTTATCCAACAAATTTTTTGGAAAAATTTTATGCTTTTATTATCTTTCCGAAAAAATCGGAAATCAAGCGGCGCAATGCGAGCCGGTTCGGCAATTTTGCTCATAATTTTCAATCATGTTGCAGGCGAAAATCGCGTAGCCTTTCTCGGGTGAATTGACAAAAACGTGCGTTATTGCTCCGACCAACTTACCGTTTTGTATAATCGGACTGCCGCTCATACCCTGAACGATTCCTCCCGTTTTTTCAAGCAGTTCCCCGTCTGTAATCCGTATTACCATATTTTTTGTGCTTATTCCGCCGCCTCTGTCAATGCTTTCAATAACCGCCCCGTATGATTTCGGCGTTGCTCCGTCGATTGTTGTAATTACCGTTGCTTCTCCTGTTTCGACCTCAGACGGCTGCGCGACGGTCATAAGCATATTTCCCCCGAAATCGGCAATACTATGGGCATATATTCCGTAATCGTCGTTTATTTCAAGCTCGCCTATTGCTTCGTTTTCAAAATAGCCGTTCAGTCCCCCGATGCTGCCCTTTGCGGACCCAGTGACGGCGGTAATAACGGCGCGGCAGATTTCACCGCTTTCCAGCGGCATAAGCATTTCGGTTTCGCTGTCGCATATTCCGTGCCCGAGTCCCGCGATGACTTGGGCTTCCGGATCAATATACGTCGCCGTCCCTATGCCTGCGGCGCTGTCACGAACCCACATTCCGGCGCGCTTTATTCCGTTTGAATCCGCTGCCGGTGTAAGAACGAGAGTCAAATCGCTTTCACCGCGCCTTATCTTCAGCTCGACAGAAGAGCTGCTGCTTTGTATTATTTCCGAAAGTTCCTCGTTTGAATGAACAGCCTGTCCGTCGGCGGCGACGATTACATCGTTAAGCTTTATTCCGGCTTCTTTTGCAGGGGAACGGTCTTTAACGCCGGTCGGAGCGTCGGTAATGTCTATTACTATTACGCCGTCGCACATAAGCTTTACGCCAAAAGGAAATCCGCCTACTATAACCCTTTTCTCCGCCGTGCTGTACCAAGCATCTATGCAGCCCGAACTTGCGCCGCCGCCGGCGCAGCTGCCGGAGATAATCGCAGCGGCGGTAATAAAGGCTGAGGCAACACTTATTTTTAAAAAATTTTTCTTCAAAAAAATCACCTTCTTTCCGTTGCCTCTTTTATTTTTTGAATCAATAGTGTATAATATCAAGGAAAATTTTTTTTAAAAATTTAATTTGGAAGGGCAAATTGTCAGAACAAGCATAATTGCGTCGATATTTTCAGAAATTGCCGAAGAAGTTAAAATGAGGTATATTAATGTACGAATCTTTAAAAGGTTTAACGGGCGCTCAGGTAGAGGAGCGCGTGCTTGCGGGGAAGGTCAACAGCGATTATTCGGTTAAAACAAAAACCGTAAAAAGAATAGTATACGAGAATATTTTTACGTTATTTAATCTAATAAATCTTATTTTTGCAATTGCGGTTTTGCTGGCGGGCAGTTTAAAAAATTTGCTTTTTTTGGGAGTGGTACTGTGCAATACCGCTATAGGAATAATCCAGGAAATACGTTCAAAGCGCGCGGTAGATAAGCTCGCAATTATTGTTTCGCAAAAGGCAACCGCAATACGCGACGGAGTACTGACGGAAATCGGCGTAAACGATATTGTCATCGACGATTTGCTGCGCTTTAAGCGGGGCGATCAGATTTGCGCCGACTGCATTGTTGTAAGCGGGCAGTGTTCTGCCGATGAGAGACTGCTTACGGGCGAAAGCGATTTAATACATAAATACGAGGGCGAAAAGCTTTTTTCCGGAAGCTTCATCTCCTCCGGCGAATGCTATGCAAGAGTGGAAAAAATAGGCAAAGACTGCTATGCCGCTCAGATAAATAACGAGGCAAAATATGTTAAAAAGGTGAATTCCGAAATAATGAATTCGCTGAACAAAATTTTACGTTTCGCAGCGATTATTATCTTTCCTCTCGGAGCCGTTCTTCTGTACAGGCAGATTTCGCTTGCAGGAGTTGAATGGTCCGACGCCGTGGTGAGCGTTACGGCGGCTCTAATCGGTATGATTCCCGAAGGGCTTATCCTGCTTACAAGCACGGTGCTTGCGGTTTCCGTCGTCCGATTATCGCGAAAAAAGGTTCTGGTTCAGGAGCTTTACTGTATAGAAACGCTCGCCCATATAGATGTTCTCTGCCTTGACAAGACCGGAACAATAACAACCGGCGAAATGCGCGTTGAGCGCGTCGAGGCATTGGGCGGCGCCGATTTATCGGAGGTGAATACGGCGCTTGCCTCTTTAGGCAAGGTCTCGCGCGACGGCAATTCGACGATAGCAGCAATCAGAGAGTCGTTTCAAAAATATGAGACGCTTTGCGCAAAAAAAGTTATCGATTTTACCTCTGAATCAAAGTGGTCGGGAGCTTTTTTTGAAAACGGAAAATCCTATGTTATAGGGGCCGGGGAATTTATAAACAAAGAAAAATATTTATCCGCAATTGCGGATATTAACGTTCCGCTTGAAAATTACAGGGTGCTTGCGCTTGCGTCTGTTAACGCGGAAATAGACGAAAAATGTCTGCCGCCCGAGCTTGAATTTATTGCCCTTGTATTCATCGGTGATACAGTCCGCTCGGGAGCGGCCGAAACCATCTCGTATTTTGAGCGGCAGGGAGTCAAAATAAAGGTTATATCCGGCGATAATCCCAAAACCGTTTTTAATGTGGCAAAGCAGGCGGGAATAGAAGGATGTGAAAATTACATCGACGCTTCCGTATTAACGACAGAACGGGAGATTGCGCAGGCGGCCGAAAAATACACTGTTTTCGGGCGGGTAACGCCGCAAAGAAAAAAACAACTCATAAAGGCGCTTAAAAATAACGGACATTCCGTTGCCATGACGGGCGACGGCGTAAACGACGTTCTTGCGCTTAAGGAAGCGGACTGCTCTGTGGCAATGGCTTCCGGCAGCGAGGCGGCAAGAAATATCTCTCAGCTTGTGCTTATTAATAACGACTTTTCCGCAATGCCCTCAGTAGTAGGGGAGGGGCGCAGAACCATAAATAATATTCAGCGCAGCGCCTCGCTTTTCCTTGTAAAAACGCTGTACGCCATGCTTTTGGCGGTAAGCTTTATTTTCATTAAGGCGCAATATCCGTTCGAGCCTATTCAAATGTCGCTGATAAGCGCCTTTACGATAGGCATTCCGTCTTTTGTTCTGGCGCTTGAGCCGAATAACGAGCGGGTTACGGGTCGATTTTTGAAAAATGTAATTTCCAAAGCAATTCCGGCGGCGGTAACAATAGTGCTTAATATTTATCTTTCGCTGCTTGCGGGAAGAGTGTTCTCGCTTCCGTACGCCGAAATTTCAACGCTGGCGGTAGTTTTGACGGCTGTTACCGAGTTTATGCTGATATGCCGCATTTCAACGCCCTTTACAAAAATCAGGGCAGCGCTGTTTATTTTTATTACCGCGGGCTTTACTTTTTTTGTTCTTGCGTTTAAAGACCTTTTTTCAATAGCGGCGTTAAATATACGCTTAATGCTGATTTTTGCAATACTTGCGGTTATTGCCTTTTTAATTTTCAACGGCATATATTATTTTATCGGGCATATGCAAAATTTTAAGCGAAGAAAGGATAAACGGTTCTCTTAATATTGTAATTTAAAGAAAAATATGTTAGAATGCTTATTATTAAAAGTGTTTTCGTTGCTTTTTGAAATTTCGGGAGGTAATTATGCTTTTTTCCTTATTGAGCGGCAGCCTTGATACACAAACGGTAGTCGCGCAAATACTGGCTACGCTGATTATAATTTTTCTTGTACTGCCTTTCCATGAATGGGCACACGCTTTTGTTGCGTATAAGCTTGGGGACACATCAATAAAATATCGCGGGCGGCTTACGTTTAACCCGATTGAGCATATTGACCCGTTGGGAGCGCTTTTCCTTTTGCTGTTCGGTTACGGTTGGGCAAAACCCGTACCGGTGGATTCAAGCAACTTTAAGCACCCGAAACGCGGTATGGCTCTTACTGCCGTTGCCGGTCCCATAGCCAATATTATAGCAGCCATGGCAGGCGGGCTTATACTTAACGCTTTGGTTGCTTTCGCATATACCTTTTTGGTGACAAATCAGGTGGGCTACCTTATATATGTTTTCATCACATATTATATCAGCGTAAATCTGACGCTTGCGGTTTTTAATCTTATTCCAATACCGCCGCTTGACGGTTCAAAGGTTTTGTTTTCTTTCCTGCCGGATAAGGCGGTAATGTGGTTTTACCGCTATCAGCGGGTTATAAGCGTCGTTTTGATAATGCTTGTATTTTTCGGCGTGCTCAGCTACCCCATAGGAATCGCCGAAAACTTGCTTTACCGCTTTGTTATGTGGCTGACCGGTCTGCCGTTTCTCGCCTTTTTGGGAGTTTGAAGGAGTTGGAAACGCAGGTTGTAATTAAGTACAGGCTCAGCGACTTTGAGGGTCCGCTTGACCTGCTGCTTACTTTGATTTCAAAAAATAAAATAAATATATACGATATACAGATTACGGAACTGGTGGATCAGTACACCGCGCAAATTTCCGCAATGCAAAACGAAGATATGGACGTTGCCTCGGAATTTCTCGAAATGGCGTCGCGTCTCGTTTATATTAAATCGGTTGTGCTTTTGCCAAAATATGAGCAGGAAGCCGACGAACTGAAAAAGGAGCTGACCGGGCAGCTTATCGAATATCTCGAGTGTAAGCGTGCGGCGGCCGAATTTTCTTCTATTATAAGCTTTGACCGCTTCTGCCGTCCTCCGTCGCCCGTTGAATATGATCTTACATACAGCCGTATCCATCCTAAGGAGGATATAGCAAAAGCTATGGAGGACGCAACAGGCAGAGGCAGAAAGAAGCTTCCGCCCTCTAAGGACGCTTTTTCGGGGATTGTTTCAAAAAAAATAATTTCCGTAAGCTCGCGTATCATTTATGTTATACGCAGTCTCTGGCATAAGTCCGAGTTAAAATACCGCGAACTGTTTAAAGAAGCGCGCGGGCGAAGCGAGCTTGTCGCAACCTTTCTTGCGGTTTTGGAGCTTGTAAAGGGTAAGCGTATACGGATTGACGGCAGCGGAAGCGACGCGTCGGTAAGGCTGCTTAAAAAAGACGAGTAAGAGCGGGCTGCTTCTGAAAATTCGGAGGAAATATGGACAAAACTGAATGTAAAGCGGCAATAGAAGCAATACTTTTTGCAAGCGGTTCAAGCGTTGAGCTTGCAAAATTGGCAGAAGCTCTCGAGCTGTCCGCTAACGACGCCCGAACTCTTTTAAACGAGCTCGCGGCCGATTACGCCGGGAACGCTCACGGCGTTGAGATTATAAGGCTTGATAATTCATATCAAATGGTTACTAAAAGAGCATACGCAAAGCAAATCCGTACAGTTATGGATCTTAAACGCAATACTCCGCTGTCTCAGGCTGCGCTTGAGGTTTTGGCGGTGGTGGCATACAATCAGCCGGTAACCAAGGCGTTTGTTGAACAGGTAAGGGGCGTTGATTGCAGCGGCGTTATAGGTTCGCTGTGTACAAAAGGGCTTTTGGAAGAAAAGGGCAGGCTTGAGCTTCCGGGCAGACCTTTGCTTTACGGTACTACCGAAAATTTTTTGAGGTGCTTCGGTATTTCTTCGCTTGAAGAGCTCCCGCCGCTGCCGGAACGCAATGCCGGCGAGCAAACGACCGACGCTTAGCAATAGGGAATTTGTACGCTCCCTTTCGGGCTTTTGTGCCTCAGCTTTGCTCCGATTCACACAAGGGGAGGAACAGCGGTGATAATTTTAAAAATATTGCTGATAATATTGTTGTCGCTGCTTCTGCTGATTTTGCTTGCTCTTGCGCTTAATGTCCATATCAGCGCAGAGTATACGGACAAGCTGTCTTTAAGCATAAGGGTGCTTTTTGTAAAAATACCGCTGCTCCCATCAAAAAACGAAAAGAAGAAAAGTAAAGGGAAGAAAGAAAAACGGCAAAAAAAAGTCGCCGAGTCCGAGCAAAAAAAGGGACTGCGCGAAATATTGCACGAAAAAGGGCTATCGGGCTTTCTTGACATAATTAAAGAGCTGGCAAGGCTGTTGTCGTCTGTGCTTTCTCACCTGAAGTCGCATATTATAATAAATAATTTCAGAATATATCTTTCCTATGCGGGCGGCGACGCCGCAAAAACGGCAATCGGCTACGGTAAGTGCTGCGCCGTTGTTTATCCTGCGGCTTCTTTTATTATTTCAAACGTTGCCTGCCGTAAATCGGAAATCAAGGTTACACCCGATTTCAACGATGACGCAAAAACCGAAATATCAGCCGCGCTTAACTGCAAGGTCAGAATTTTTCATTTGCTTGTATGCGCGCTTAAATTTATTGTCGGCTATATAAAATTAAAAAATAACGGCGGGCTTTAGCTTTGCCGAAAAAAGGAGTTTTTATAATGAGCGAACATCCGATAAACGGTCTTATGGAAACAACCATGCAAAAAATCAAAGAAATGGTAGATGTAAATACAATAATAGGAGATCCTATAACTACTCCCGATGGCACTACCGTTATACCGGTTTCCAAGGTTTCTTACGGATTTGCGGCCGGCGGCGGCGATTTTCCAGCTAAAAAAGAGGGGAAAGATTGCTTCGGCGGCGGCAGCGGAGCGGGGGTTTCAATTTCGCCGATAGGCTTTCTTGTTGTTTCCGGCGAAGAGGTAAGGTTCATTAATATGGAAAGCTGCGACGGCTCCTTTGACCGCGTTATCAATATGGTGCCGGAGGTTATCGATAAGGTTTCCTCGCTTTTTAAGAAGGAAAAAAAGCCTGCTGCCGATGACGATATAAAAATCGAGGATCCCCGGATTTAACCTTAAGCAAACGGTTTAATTGCCGAACAGGCTTGTTTTAACTTCCGAGTTTCTCTCATATGTATATATGAGGTGATTTCGATGAGATTAAAATTTGTCTGCTTTCCCCTTTCGCTGATGATTTCTTTGGCGGTCTGTTTTACCGCAGCCGCCGAAGAAAGCGCCGAGCCTGTAATTTCCGCCGAAACAGCAGTTTTGTATTGTGCAAATAATTCTGAGGTTATTTTTGAAAAAGACTGCGATAAACGTATGAAGCCTGCAAGCACTACCAAAATTATGACCGCGCTGCTTGCTTTGGAGGCAAGCTCGGAGTATGAGCGGGAGATTACGTTCACTGCGGAGATGACAGCCGAAGGCAGCTCAATGTACCTTAACGAAGGAGATACATTGACTCTCCGCTCGCTCGCGCAGGGAATGATGCTTGTCTCCGGCAACGATTCCGCCAATGCTATCGCCATCGGTCTTGAAGGCAGCTTGGAAGGGTTTGCTCAGCTTATGAACAGCCGCGCGCGGCAGCTCGAAATGACCGGCACCCACTTTATGAATCCCAGCGGTCTTGACGATGAGAATCATTATTCTACCGCCCGCGACTTGGCTGTTCTTATGTCTTATGCGATGGAGAACCCGGATTTTGCCGAAATTACGTCGCAAAAGTCGGCGACGGTAAATTTTATTGAACCGTATAATAAATCCGTTACATATGCCAATCATAACAAGCTGCTCTCCATGTATCGGTACTGCGTGGGAGGAAAAACAGGCTATACGCTTTCGGCGGGACGCTGCCTTGTAACAGCGGCGGAAAAGGACGGTATTATGCTTATAGCCGTCACTATGAACGACAAAAACGACTGGAACGACCATATAGCTATGTTCGAATACGGTTTTTCGCAGCTTGAATTATTTACCGCCGACGACAGCTCGGAGGTATTGGAAATTCCCGTTACAAACGCAGCGGGGGATTTACATGTAAATCTTTATTCGCCGTTTTCGGTACATGCGGTCATTAAAGCCGGGGAACGCGCAAATGTACGGCGAGTGGTTACGGCTCCAAAGTCTTTGGAAGCTCCTGTGGGAATTAAACTGCCGTACGGCAGAATTTCTTATATGCTCAACGGCGAAGAAATAGCGTATTCCTTGCTTTGCGCAGACAGAAGCGTCGGGCTGTATGAACCGAATTTACCGTCAAAAATCAGGAAATCCCTTCTCGAATTTTTTTCGGGAAACGAAAAATAAAGGAATTAAAACTATGCCTCAAAATACAAAAATCAGACTTCAAAAGCTTCTTGCGGAAAGCGGCGTGGCTTCACGCCGTAAAAGCGAGGAGCTGATTGCTGCCGGCAAGGTTAAGGTAAACGGCCGAATTGCCGAATTGGGAGATAAGGCGAATCCATGCAAGGATAAAATATATGTTCTGGGCAAGCGCGTTACGGCGGGGACAAAACCGAAATATCGCTATATAATGCTTAACAAGCCGCGCGGCTTTGTTACCACAATGAAGGACGAAAAGGGGCGCAAATGCGTTGCCGATTTGGTAAAGGACGCGGGCGTACGGCTCTTTCCGGTAGGCAGATTGGACAGAGATTCGGAGGGAATGCTTATAATGACAAACGACGGCGACTTTGCAAACCGCATTATGCACCCCAAAAAACATGTCTGCAAGGTATATCGTGTTACCGTTCGACCATCCATTAACGAGGAACAGATTATTTCCATGGAAACAGGAGTGGAAATCGACGGACGCAAAACGGCGCCGGCGGAGGTTAGAGTTGTTAAAAAGCAGGAAGGACGCGCCGTTCTCGAAATTGTTCTTCGTGAAGGGCGCAACCGTCAAATACGTAAAATGTGCGAAAAATTAGGTCTTGAGACGGCGCGTTTAAAACGTACGGCGATAGGACAGCTAAAAATGGGTATGCTCCGACCCGGTAAATGGAGAGACTTAACGCCGGAGGAAGTTAAAAAGCTTACCTCCGATCTTGATTTTCCGCGTTTGCGTTGAGCAGTTAAATTTGAGTTTGAAAGGGAATATTTATACTATGCTTACAATTTTGCCGGAGGATAACCCCAAACTTATCGCGTCATATAATCCGAAAACCGAAAACGCCGCGCTGCTTGTCTCCAAAAGCGGCGGACGCGAGGTCGGGCATATAGTTGTGGAACAGCGCGACGATTGCCTTTTTATAATAGGTTTTTCGATCCGCGGCTTTGATCTTTCGCAAAAGGCGGATCCCGCACATTATGCCGACGCAGACGCTATTCTGCGTGCCGCCGGTTCATACGCGCTTAACCGTAATTTATATCTTGTGTGCTGTGAAAAAGAAGAGTACTATCCTCTTTTAAAACAGTTTGATTTTAAAGAATTTGATAATTATTTATCGATTAATCTTACACAATTATTCAAATTGCGTAAAAATTGCTTTTGAAGTACATTTGGTCTTGTATTTTACAAAATTTTCTAATATAATGTATTTGTGGAAATTTGGAGTTTTGTTATTTTATACAAATGCTTCCGAAAAAATCTAAACGGAGGACTTTAAATGAGTGTTGAAAAAATAACTCAGGCAAGGGCTGAAATAGACGCCTCCTCAGCATATAAAATCCTTTCGGATTTTTTTGATGAGGATACTTTTTTTGAAATTGACCCTTTTGCAAAATCAGACGATAACTATGCCGAGGCCGTCGCCGGGTACGGTACGGTTGAAGGACTGCCGGTTTACGCGTTTGCACAGAACAGCGACGTATGCGGCGGCGCAATGAGCCGGGCACAGGCAGCAAAGCTTAAAAAGCTCTATGACCTTGCGCTTAAAACGGGCGAGCCGATTGTTGGTTTTTACGACAGCGTGGGCGGCAGACTGCGTCAGGGCAACGCACTGCTTGCAGCTTACGGCACAATGCTTAATTTAAGCGGCAGACTGTCCGGCGTTGTTCCGCAAATTTCCGTTATTCTCGGAACCTGCCTCGGTACGGGAGCGGTTGCGGCAACAAATGCGGACTTTGTTATAATGAGCAAAAAAGCACAGCTTTCACTTGATATTATGGGCGGGAATTCCGATTGGCGGCATAATGCCGAAAAGGGAGTAGCGGCGTTGATTGCCGAGGACGCACAGGATGCGGTCGAAAAGGCAAGACGGCTTGTTACGCTTCTCCCCGAAAATAACCTCAGTATTGCTCCGGCGGCTTTCGAGGTCGAACCTGCCGCAGACGGCAGCTGTCCGGCGGCAAAAATAGCCGACGCGGATTCGTTGCTCGAGGTTTATAAGGATTTCGGAAAGAATGCGGCGACCTCCTTTGCGAGAATAAACGGCACAGCAGTGGGAATAGTCGGCACAAAGGGTGCTGAAATCGACTGCCCGGCGGCGAATAAAATCGCGGGATTTGTCCGTTTTTGCGACGCGTTCTCGATTCCCGTTATAAGTATAGTAGACAGCACCGGCTTTGCGTCTCTCAAAAGCGCTTCAAAGGTAACCGCCGCATATGCTGAGGCTACGAATGTTAAAATTTCGGTAGTTTCGGGTACGGCTGTCGGCGCGGTTTATATTGCAATGGCGGGAACCGGCGCTTCAACCGATCTTACATTGGCTCTTGCGGACGCGGTGATTTCCCCGATTGGAGTTGAGGCTACCGCAGCCGTTATAGCTCCGGAAAAAATGAACGTCCCGCCCAAGGAACAAAAGAGCGCCGCCGAAAAATTTGCCGCGGAAAACCTCAGTGCATTTAAGGCGGCCGAGGAAGGATATGTTGAAGATATAGTAACTTTCGATAATCTGCGCGCAAAGCTGATTGCAGCGCTCGATATGCTTTCCTCAAAGCGTGTTCCCACACTGGCTAAAAAGCATTCCACTATTTAAAAATAATCGAAATTACCGTAAAAGGAGTTAAAACAAATTATGAAAAACCTCAGAATCACCGTCAACGGTACTGCATATGACGTAGTTGTGGAAGAACTGGACTCGTCCGCCGCTTCCGCTGTTAAGGCTCCTGCCGCCGCGCCTGCGCCCTCGGCGCCCGCAGCCGCAGCTCCGGCAGCATCCTCCGGACAGGGAAATATTAAAATAGACGCTCCCATGCCGGGAACCGTTGTTTCGGTTGCTGTTAACAAGGGTCAGAGCGTTAAAAGGGGCGACGTGCTCATTGTGCTTGAAGCTATGAAAATGGAAAATGAAATCTGTGCGCCTCAGGACGGCACGGTTGTTTCCGTAAATTGCTCAAAGGGAGAAACAGTAGATTCAGGCAAAACGCTGCTTACTCTCGACTGATTTCAAAGCTGCTGAAAGGAAGAACGACATTCAATGGCAAAACAAATTAAAATTACCGAAACCGCTCTGCGCGACGCGCACCAATCCTTAATCGCGACAAGGATGACCACGGAAGATATGCTTCCTGTTTTGGATAAGCTTGATAAAGTCGGCTTCTACTCGCTTGAATGTTGGGGCGGAGCGACCTTTGACAGCTGCCTGCGTTATCTTAACGAAGATCCCTGGGAGCGTCTGCGAATAATCCGCAAGCATTGCCCGAATACAAAGCTTCAAATGCTTTTCCGCGGTCAGAATATGCTTGGTTACCGCCATTATGCTGACGATGTTCTCGAATATTTTGTTCAGCGCTCCGTTGCAAACGGTATAGATATTATCAGAATTTTTGACGCTCTCAACGATATTAAAAACCTTCAGACGGCTATTAATGCTGCAAAAAAAGAGGGAGCCCACGCTCAGGTGGCAATAAGCTATACCACAGGTCCGGTGTTTACAAACGAATACTACGTTGAATATGCCAAAAGGATTGCCAATGCCGGTGCGGATTCCATTTGCATTAAGGATATGGCGGCTTTGCTTACTCCTTATGCCGCCGAAAGTCTTGTTCGCGATATTAAGAAGGTTGTCGATATTCCGGTGCAGCTTCACACGCACTATACTTCCGGTCTGGCTTCTATGTGTCTGCTTAAGGGTATTGAGGCCGGCGCCGACATTATAGACACTGCCATAAGCCCGCTCGCTCTCGGTACTTCTCACGCCCCTACCGAATCCATGGTAGCCGCTCTGCGGGGGACGGAATACGACACGGGAATTGACCTTGTAAAGCTTACCGAAATCCGCGAGTATTTTATGACTCTGCGCGAAAAATACATCAAGAACGGTCTGCTTGATCCCAAAATGCTTGCTGCCGACGCCAACGCCCTTATTTACCAGGTGCCCGGAGGTATGCTTTCAAACCTGCTTTCACAGCTTAAGCAGGCAGGTAAGGAGAATCAGCTTTCCGCCGTACTTCAGGAGGTTCCGCGCGTAAGGAAGGATTCGGGATATCCTCCGCTTGTTACGCCCACTTCTCAAATAGTGGGCACACAGGCTGTGTTCAACGTTATAACCGGCGAGCGCTACAAGATGTGTACCAACGAATTCAAGGATTTGGTTGCGGGCAAATACGGAACAACGCCCATGCCAATAGATCCCGAGTTCCGCAAACAAATAATAGGCGATATGAAGCCTGTTGATTGCCGCCCAGCCGACTTGCTCGAGCCTGAGCTTGAAAAGCTCCGCGCCGAAATACCGGCGGAATATATTGAGCAGGAGGAAGACGTGCTTTCCTACGCTCAGTTTCCAAAGGTCGCATCCGATTTCTTTGAAAAAAGGAAGAACGCGCGCCTTGGTATAAATTCGGAAAAATACGACAAAGTAAACGGAATTCATCCCGTTTGATTTAAAATTATTTAAATAATCAAAAACCTAACGTAAGCTTTTTAAGCCCGTTAGGTTTTTTCGCGTTATTTTCAAGCCATTTAAGACAACAGCTTCGCGGTAAAGTTAAACAGAAGGCAAATTATCATTCCGCAGAGTGCGGGCAGCAAAATTGACGCAGCCGTCCATTTCAGGCTTCCGGTTTCCTTTTTTATTGTCAGCACCGTGGTTGAGCATGGCCAATGCATAAGTGAAAAAATCATTGTGCAAATTGCCGTTATCCAGGTCCAGCCGTTTTGTACCAAAATTGAGTGTACGGCGCTGAGATCCTGAATATTGCCGAGCGTACCCTGAGCCAAATATCCCATAAGGATAATCGGGAAAACTATTTCATTTGCGGGGAAGCCGAGAATAAACGCCATTAAAATTATACCGTCCAGTCCCAGCAGACGTGCGAACGGATCCAAAAAGCCCGAGCACGCAGAAAGCAGCGTACCGCTGCCGACGGTCACATTCGCCATCAACCAAATTATCAGTCCCGCGGGAGCGGCCGCGCTTACAGCGCGCCCCAATACAAAAAGTGTGCGGTCAAAAATCGAGCGGATTATCACTTTGCCGATTTGAGGTCTGCGGTAGGGCGGAAGCTCAAGCGTAAACGACGATGCCACTCCTTTAAGGAATGTTTTGGACAAAAACTTTGAAGCCGCAAGAGTCATCAAAACGGAAAATACAATTATTCCGGTAAGAATCAAAGCGGGAACAACGGTTTTATAAAACGCGCCCGCCGTCCCGATAAAAAACATGGTTATAATCGCTGTAAGTCCCGGGAATCTCCCGTTGCAGGGTACAAAGGAGTTGGTTATAACCGCGATAAGCCGTTCACGCGGCGAATCTATAATACGGCAGCCCACCACGCCGGCGGCATTGCACCCGAACCCCATACAGGCAGTCAAAGCCTGCTTGCCGCAGGCACTGCATTTTTTAAACGGTTTATCGAGATTATATGCAACTCTCGGCAGATACCCGACGTCCTCCAAAAGAGTAAACAACGGAAAGAAAATTGCCATAGGCGGAAGCATAACCGATACCACCCACGCAACCACGCGGTATACTCCCAGAACCAACATTCCATGCAGCCATTGAGGAGCGTTTAGGAAGTTAAACAGCTCGGTAAGCTTATCCTGAATATAAAACAGTCCGCGTGCAATAAGGTCAGACGGATAATTTGAGCCGGAAATCGTCAGCCAGAAAACCAACGCCAAAAGGGCTATCATAAGCGGCCGGCCGATACGTCTTCCGGTAATAATTTTGTCAATTTTGCGGTCTGCGTCATTGTAAGCGCTTTTGCTGCATCGTACCGCTTCGTTGCATATATCTTCCGATGTAAGCACAATGCAGGCAACGGTTTTGTCCTTAATATTGCCGCTGTTAATTCCGGCAAGGTCAAGAATTTTAAAAGCCTTTTCAAGAGCCGCGCTTATTTCCCGGTCGTTAATTACGTCAAATCCGAAATATTTTTTTAACTCTCTGCCAAGAGACTCATCGTAGTCAAGCAGCTTCAGGCTTAGCCAGCGTGAATTTATTTTTTCTCCGGTTTTTGCTTTTACAACAGGCTCCATAACGGCTATGGCGTCTTCTATCGGTTTAACGTATTTAACGTGCAGCGGAGTGCATACTGTTTTTCCGTCTGTCAGATTATCCAGACAATCCAAAAATTCACCGAGACTTTTCTTCTTGCGCGCAACCGTTCCCACAACCGGAACTCCGAGCTTGTCGGAGATTGCTTTTAAATCAACCGTTATGTTTTTTCGCTTAGCCTCGTCTAAAAGATTTACACATATAAGAACTTTGCTTGATATTTCCAATGTTTGCAGCACTAAATTTAAATTTCGTTCCATTACTGTCGCGTCGCATACGACAACCACGGCGTCCGGCTCGGAAAAGCAAATAAAATTTCTTGCTATTTCTTCCTCGGCGGAGTGAGCCATCAGAGAATATGTTCCCGGAATATCAACAAAAGTATACGTATGCTTTTTGCTCTCGCAATTGCCCTGAGCGTTGCTTACGGTTTTTCCCGGCCAGTTCCCGGTATGCTGATTCATTCCGGTCAAATTGTTAAAAAGCGTGCTTTTGCCCACATTGGGATTTCCCGCAAGTGCGATTATTCTGTCGTCAGGCGACCTGCGGCGGATTTCAAGCTCGGAGTCAACGGCGTTTTTTCCGACGGAATTCTTTGTCAGCCCCATTCGCACACCCCCACGGAATAAGTTTTATTACGGCGTAGTTTATTTTAAGCCTTAAGAATATATAAGGATATTCGAGCAATCCTCGCTGCGGATTGCAATTACGGCTCCCCGGATTAAAAATGCGGTTGGATCGCCAGACGGGCTCCTGCCGATACATTCCACCTTTGTGTTTTCAATAAGCCCTATGTCGAGAAGCCGCCTTCTGATGCTGCCTGTTGCCGTAAGCTTTTTAACTCTTGCGCTTTGCCCCGGAGACAGATCGCAAAGACTTTTTGAATTATCCATTTTTGACTGCACCTCTCAGAGTATAACTTGGGCAAAGATGTCCCCCCGCCTCTAAGGCGGCGGGTTCCATTTTCGGAATCGGTGTGGTATACAATCCCCCACCGATTCCGCAGGCAGCTGACCCTGTCCTTTGCCACGTTGAATGACGTGGCAAATCCCCTTATTGAACATCTTTCAGTAGCCATTATATTGCGAGGTTTAAAATCGGTGATAAATATATGAGAAAGGGTAATCGACAATCGACTTGAGGATCTTGACTCGCTACTGAAATTAATATATAATAAAAAGCAATAAATTTAGAGGGAGAAATTTTGATGAAGAAAACACTGTCTGTTTTAATCGCCGCGCTCCTTGCTTTGCTTGCGTTTGCAGGCTGCGGCTCAGGTACACAGCTTTCACATGGGGTATGGGAGGGCAACACATTTTCTAACGAATCTACCGGAATTAAAATAACCGCCGACGACAGCTGGACTATATCGTCGGATGATGATTTGGCTTCTTTGATGAATATCACTGTTGATAAGATTACCGACGGTGAATCAAACATATTTCAAGAGTATGTCCTTAAACTGCAAACAATATACGATGCCATGGTAACAACTCCAAACGGTTCGAGCATTGTTGTAATGTACGAGAACCTTGCATATTCTGCTTCAACGGGTTTAACCGAGGAGGAATATCTTGACGTTTTAAAAGATAATCTGCCTTCACAGTTAAGCGGTCTGGAATGTAATTTCGGCGATTACTCCAAGCAGGAAATCGGCTCAAATACATACACTTTGCTTAAGGCGGAAATTACAGATTATGCTCTGGAGCAGTATTATTTTGTAAGGAAGCTTGACAACTATATGTCTGTAATTATTGTCACTACTTACGGCTCAGACAGCATTGACGATCTGCTTTCTGCTTTCGTAAGCTGATTAAAACCGAAAATTTTGCCCGTACCTGCGTTTAACGGTGCGGGCAATTTTTTCTTTTCAAAATAAAACGGGCTGAAGCTGTCTGCACTCAAGCGCGGCTTCGGCGGCTTGCGGAATCATTTGAAAGTCGGCGACAAGTGAGGTCGGCTTTAAATCGGGATTATCCTGGCGGAGCGGAACAAAATATATGTTCTTTGTATTCAGCAGCAAACCGATGTTCTTGGCGCTTGCGCCGAGGGCGTCGTTTGTTGCGGCGCAAATCAAAACGGGGCGCAGGATACGCAGAACGGATTTGACCGCCATTGTAACGGAGGTGTCGGTAATGCCGTTTGCAAGCTTGGAAAGCGTGTTTCCGGTGGCGGGAGCGACAATCAGTAAATTACACATTTTTTGTGGGCCCAAAGGTTCGGCGCCGGCTATGGTGTGTATTATTTCTTTGCCGCAAATCGACTCCACTTTTTTTCTTATATCCTCGGCTTTGCCGAATCTTGTGTCGGTGCCGTAGGCGTTGGCGCTCATAATCGGTAAAATATCGCAGGTTTCTTTAAGCCTGCGCATTTGTTCAATCGCGTTTGAAAATGTGCAGAAAGAGCCGCACATGGCAAAGCCTACCGTTGCTTTTTTCAATTTTTCTCCTCCTCCAACATTTTGAATATTGTGCTTTTTATAATTTCACCCGCCGTTTTCGGAGAGGACTTTCCGGGCAGCGACAGGGCGTGTATTGCTTTTATTCCCATAATCCGGCATGCGTCAAAATCCACGCCTCCCGGCGGGGAAGCAAGGTCGATTACCAGCGCGCCGGGCGCAATTTCGGCAAGCAGACCGCTGTCAAAAATAAGGCGGGGAACGGTATTGAAAATAATGTCAAATTTTTTCTCCAGGCACAGCCTGTCGGTGTATGCCGGCGTAAAATTATTGGCTTTAATCCAAGCGATGTCGTCCGATCTGCGAGCGCTGACTGTGACGCTTGCGCCGAGCATTTTCAGATCATAAGCCAATATTTTTCCGATTCTGCCGTATCCGCAGACAAGGCAGCGGCTCCCGTTCAGCGTGCCCTCATAATTGTGAAAAGCGCATTCCAAAGCTCCTTCGGCTGTCGGCACCGCATTTAAAACCGCAAAGTCCTCGCGCTTTAAAAAATCAAAAATCAGGCTTTTATTCAAATATGCCGACACGGGAGCAAGGCTTTCCGCGTTACCGCAGAATATTTTTTTGCCCTCAACCGCTTTTGCGAGCGCGGCCGAAAAATCAAGGCTTTGCTCTGCAAGAGGAGAAAAAATTTTGCCGCCGCGCATTGCGGGTAAAGGCAGAATTATTATTTCACTGTTTAAAGCCGCCCGTTCCGGGCTTGTGTTTTTTATACCCTCACAGGGTTTCTCGGCGTCAAAACCGCTTACCGTTACGCCGCAGCCGTCAAGGTAAATGGAGTTTGCCGCATAAAGCTGGCGTTTGTCGCCGCCGATTATCCCAAAGGTAGAGTGCGAATTGATATTCATTGTTTATCACACCGTTTTTCCGTTATGTGATATATTATGTATTTTTTAAAAAAGTGTGCGGTCTGTAAGACCGGATAGAGCCTTACAGACCGCACTTTTTTGAAAATAACTTATTTCGCTTCAAAATCTTCGCAGTCTACGCATTGACATACTTTAGGGTCGCTCTCGTGCGTACCGATAGATACGCAGTCAAGCGAACAGTAATCCATCGTGTTGTTGTGATTTTTGCAGCTTGTAACCGTACATCTGATACTTTGATTTGCTTTTGAATTATCCATTTTGACAACCTCGCTGTTTAAATTCGGCTTGCGCCTGCTATAGTATTAACCTCGATGTCTAAATTATACATATAACTTGGGCAAAGATGCCCCGCCTCTAAAACGGCGGGTTACGTTACAGGCAAAGCTTGGCGGAGCGCTGCTCCGATTTAAAAGAGCTTTCACACTTATTTTGATTTAAAATATACTGTAATTGAGGTGAAATATATGCTTTGTATAGCAGCAAGCGTTTTCCTTTTGATTTTTGCGGTTTTGGGCGTCGTGTACCTTATAAACGAAATTATTTTTTGCGCAACCTCGGTTAAAAATGACAAGAATTTTTTACTTATTACCGGGCTTAATGATGATCCCGAAAACGCCGAGCTGCTTTTGCGCAGCGCCGCAGCCCGTATGAAATGGCTCGGCAGAGGCTTTTCGTCCTGCATTATATGTCTCGATAACGGAATGAATGAAGAGACGCGTAAAATATGTGAAGCGGTTTGCAGGGAAAATGAATTTATGGAAATTAAAACTTTAAGCGAATTTGAGGGGATGATTTGATTTTTAAAAAACCGGCCTGCAGCACAAAAGAAAGACAGCATAGACAGCCGAATAAGGGAGTTTATCTGCGGAAGCTGTACAGACCGTTTCCCCTGCCGATATATGACATTCATATTCTGTTTTGACCCGAACTCTTGTGCGCCGGTCTTTAAGGCGGAGGACACTTTGCCTAAGTTATATATTGACGCCAATGTCGCGGATCTGCTTTAAAAGCCCTACGCGCTCCCGCCCTTCATCGGGAAGCTGAGGAAAGTCGTAGGCGGCATAATTGTTACCCTCTATTATTGCCGGACCCGAGGACGTAATGCAAATATCCCACCCGATATAACGCACCTGAGGTACCTCCAGGGCAGCTTTTTTGGCAAGCTCCACGGCTTCCTTTACATATGGCACCTTAAATCCTGTAAAGCAAACGCCGGTGGTCGGGTGTACCTCCGCCGTATCCGTAGAGGAAGTATGCCCGGGTCCGCAGATCTCGCCTTTTTTAATATCAAAGTGACAGGCAAAGCCGCCGCTTTCCAGATTATCCACAAAATTCCCGTTGCTTCCTGTTTTAAGCACCGCATAGAGCATATGCGGCTTTCCATCGTGCAGCAATGTTACCATACGGAAGCAATTGATGGAATAAGGGTAAAGCTCGCTCAGCTTATTATGCTGTATAATTACATCCTCCACAACTCCGAAGCCGTTGGCTTTGTCAAGCAGATAATCGCAGGCTTCCTCTATATTATGGAAATCCCCCGGATATATCTTTTCGATTCCCTTACCGCATTCCCCTTCCGAGGGCTTGGCTATTATCGCCTGACGCTTCTGCAAAAACTCCCTGAGCTCGGCTCGGGTACAATCGGACAGATCTAAAAATTCCCGTCCCAGATACTTTCTGAATCTTTTATAAAATTCGTTTTTTCGATCGAAAATATAAGTGTATTTTTGATCGTTCATCATATTTATAAGCTTTTTGTTTTTAAATCTTGTCATATAAGTAGATCTTTGGCGGTTGTTCAATCTGTAAAACTCAAAAATCATATAATCATTGTAGCCCGAACCGTAGCGGAGAGCGCATTGGGCCATATCCAAAAAAATAAGCGCCTTATTTTTCCCGGAACGCTTATGCACCAGATCAATGCATTTTTTCAGCTTATACGGACGAATTCCGTTCATAACCTTTATAAAATAACTCAGCTTCATATACCTTTTCCTTTGCCTTCCCGCCCGCGCCGGGCTCTTTAAGCTTAAAGGTCTGTTGAATAAAAATCCCGTAAGCTTTACGCCGGACAAAGTAAACCGCCGTAAGCATTCATACCTCCAAAGACGCCCGAGCAACCAGACCTTGCAAATTTTTCTTTACTCTGTTTAATTATAGCTTAAAGCCTGTCGAATTTCAATATAACAGGGCGAATTATTTTGCAGACGCTATTCGGCAATTATTTGAAAAAAGCACTTGATTATTCCGAGCGAAACGTATATAATAAAAAACAAATATGGATTATATCTCTAATGGAGGTTATTATAATGGCAAAAGAAAAGATTGCGGTTTTAACAAGCGGCGGCGACGCGCCCGGTATGAATGCTGCGGTTAGAGCTGTGGTTAGAGCCGGTATAAACAAGGGATTCGGCGTTTTGGGTGTGCGCAGGGGCTATAACGGATTGCTCGCCCGCGATGTAATCGACATGAACCTTCGCTCTGTGTCGGATACAATCAATCGCGGGGGAACTTGTCTTTATACTGCCAGGAGCGCTGAGTTTAATACTCCCGAGGGCGTTAAAAAAGCTGCAAAAATGTGCAAAGAGCTTGATATAAAGGGAGTAGTGGTTATCGGAGGAGACGGCTCTTTCCGCGGCGCCCGCGACCTTACTGCCGAGGGAACGCCCTGCGTATGCATTCCGGGTACTATTGATAACGATATTGCATGCAGCGAATATACCGTCGGATTTGATACTGCGATGAATACAGCTATGGAAATGGTAGATAAGCTTCGCGATACCGCGCAGTCGCACGACCGCTGCTCAGTTGTCGAGGTTATGGGAAGGCGGTGCGGAGATATTGCCCTTCAAACGGGTATAGCCGTAGGCGCTACGGCGATTCTTGTCCCGGAAATAGAATATGATTTTGACCGCGATGTAATTTCAAGAATTATCGCTACGCAGGCAACAGGCAAAAAGCACTTTATAATTATTGTTGCCGAAGGAGTCGGCGGTGTGGATCAAATTGCCAGAACAATTCAGGAAAGAACCGGCATTGAAGCGCGTGCGACCATTCTCGGTCATGTGCAGCGCGGCGGTTCCCCGACGCTCCGTGACAGGATCGTGGCAAGCGAAATGGGCTACAAGGCGGTTGAACTGCTCAAAAACGGGGCATCTAACCGTGTGGTTGTAATGCAGAACGGCAGAATTGTTGATTTGGATATAACCGAAGGGCTCAGTATGCCGCGTATATTTGATAAAAAGCTTTATCAGGTTGCAATGGATATTTCTATATGATTTTTGCAAACGGTTCTGCTTGGGGCTGTTTGTGCAAATAAGGAAAACGCGAAGGATTGCCGGTCTTTCGCGTTTTTTCAAATTTTACTTTTTTCAGAGGGATGTTTATGGCTCGGGATTTTTTAAATTACCATATATTACCGATTGAAAGCGTTTTTCTTTCATATTACGATACTCCCGGCGTTGAGGAGAGCATACTGTCAAATATAAGAAAGTCTTACTTTAGATTCGGTGGAATACGCCGTAAAAACGAAACTTTCAACGACGTCAGAACCGGAGATATAATTACTGCTTCGTATCATATGGCTTGCGGCGAACCGCTCAGGCTCGATATTAGGCGCGGCAATTCTGTTACAGCCCGTTCAAAAAAGCTTAAATCGGGAATGTACGCGGTGGAGTTTCTCAATTTCGATTCATCGTTAAAAAAAACATGTGTTTTTACACCTGAACATAATTATCTTAAAGTCGTATATTTTTCATCCGATAAGGCGAACGCTGAGTTATGCGAGCTCGATTTTATATATAAAAACGGGGAGGCGGTTGTTAAGTGCAGCGAGGGGGGAAAGCCGAGCGTCGCCGTTAATTATTTTTTGTTTAAACCGCCCTTCGGCTTTGACGCTCAAATGCTTGCAAACCGCGCCGCGGTACCCCTTCCGCTAAGGCTTGTTTGCTCTGAAAATACCGAATACTACGCGACACAAGGCGATATTGACTTAATGCTTGCACAGGCACAGGCAATTCGTGACAGCCGCAGCTTTAAAACCAAAAAATACGGGTTTGCTTTTGTACCGCGGGATTTTTCCGGCAAGCCCGAACAGAACGCCGCTCGTTTTGATTTTGAAAAAGCGGCTCAAAAGGCTTCGACAGCCGAAGACGCATTATCGGAGGTGCTTTCTGAAAAAAGGCACGTTTTCTGTAGAGAAGATAAGCCCGTTCATCAGGAAACAAAAGCGCCGCTCGGCGATAATTCGGACGCTGACAAAGCTATCGCTGCCGAAGAAGCTCCCACTTCGGCTCTAAACGAAAAATCCGATGAGGATTTTTGCCCAACTCCCGAGAGTGAAAGTCCGCTCTCTTTAAGTGAACATGACAACAAGCCCGATTGCGTCATAAACAGCTCCAATGAAAAATACCTTTATTACGGTGAAATCGATGAAAACGGCGACCGCACGGGTATAGGCAGAACAATGATGAAAAACGGCGGCTTGACCTATTACGGCGGATATATTGCCGACAAGCGCAGCGGCTTCGGCTCTTATTATTATAAAAGCGGCAAGCCTTGTTATTTCGGAAACTGGAAAGAAAATAAGCGCGAAGGAATGGGTATGGGTTTTCGCAGCGTCGGAGGCGAAATACACGCGGGCTTATGGCATGACGACAGACCCGACGGGACCGGAGTCCGCTTCGATGAAAGCGGTTCAATAAAATATATCGCCGATTTTCACAATGGAAAGAAGGATGGCGTATGTATATCGTTCGACGGCAAAGGACGCCTGATCATTACCAAATGGAAAAACGGAGAACAGCTCGCCGAAAAAAAGATAATAGAGCTCAATGATTTGTAAAGGAGGGCTATTAATGATGTTTCTCGAAATTGCAGCCGATATAGGCGATGAAGTAGAAGAAACTATCCAAAAGGGAGCGGATTATTTTCAGGAAGCGCTCGATTGGGTACTCGGCATTTTGCCGCACATCCTGATTGCTTTGCTTGTTCTCGTTATAGGTCTGTGGCTTTCTTCGCTTGTTAAAAAATTAATAAGCAACGCTTTGCAAAAAGGCAAGGTCGAACAATCGGTAATCGGCTTTATAATTGCGCTTGTCAATATTGCCCTCAAGCTTTTGGTTGTTATAACCGTCCTTGCAATTATCGGCATAGACGTTACCTCGATTATTACCGCCTTCGGCGCAGCTTTGGTTGCAGTAGGTTTAGCGATGCAAAACAGTCTTTCAAATATAGCCAGCGGAATACTTATAATTATCAACAAGCCCTTCAAAGCCGGCGACCTGCTTGAATTTGAGGGAACCGTCGGAACGGTTTCAAAGATCGAGCTTTTTAATACTTTTCTTACCTCGCTTGACGGCAAAGAAATTATAATACCGAATTCCAGACTTACTTCCAACAACGTTATTAACTGCAATTACACGGATACCCGCCGCCTTGATTTAAGCTATACCGTTGGGTATAACGACAATATATCAAAGGTTAAGTCGGTACTCTACGGTATAATTGCGCAGTCGGAGGAAATTCTTGACGAACCGTCGCCTGTTGTCGGAGTAGGGGAGCACGGGGCGCACGGTGTGGAGATTATTGTAAGAATTTGGGTTAAAAACTGTGATTACGCCGATGTGTACCATAAAATGCAGGAAGCCGTAAAGCTTGCCTTTGATGAAAACGGCATAGAAATCCCATACGAGCAGCTTGTTGTTCATATGAATGACGCTAAAAAAGAGTAAAAAGCAAACGCACCCTCTGCTTTCGGGCGGTTTAAAAGCCGGGGTGCGTTATGTGTTGTATTAAATAAGCCATGGCTTAATTTCCACTTTGAATCTGAGCGCCGGATTCCCGGTGCTTCAGCTGTAAATCAAGCGGAAATTTTGAAACGGAGCCCGCTGCCTTAGAGAGGCGGGGGTGCGTCTTTGCCTAAGTTATATTTTCACGCGGTTTTCACTTCCAATGGGTATTCTTACAATATCGGGAGTTTCAATGTGCATATATACGCTTTGAACAAGACCGATTGCAAAATACAGGCACATAGCAGACGTTCCGCCGGCGCTGAAAAACGGCAGCGTAATGCCTATTACCGGAATAAATCCGAGCACCATCCCGATGTTTACCGCGGACTGGGAAGCAATAATCGCAAAAACACCGAAGCATATCAGTTTTCCGCAAGCGTCGTTTGTTTTTTTCGCCGTCAAAACAACGCAAAGACATAAAATAAACAACAGTAAGAGAATCAGGACGCATCCTATAAAGCCGAGCTCTTCGCCCGCTACGGTGAGTATAAAATCATTTTCCTGTTCGGGAACAATTTCGTATTCAACTCGCGGCCCCTTTCCGAGTCCATAGCCGGAGAACCCACCCGAGGCAATAGATACTTTCCCTTGATATTGCTGCCATCCGTAGTCAGTCATTGCATTGCCGTCAAGGTCGAAGAGCGCCAAAATGCGGTTGCGGTGTTCGTCGTTTAAAAAGAAGGTCCATATCAACGGCGCGCATATAATCATTCCGCCGAATAATATGGCAAAATACCTGAGCTGCACTCCCGCAGCGAAGCATAACAAAAGGAATTGAAATATAAATATCAAAACGGCTCCGTCGTCGCCCTGCAAATGGATAATGACAATGGGAATCAGCGCATGTATCACAAGGCTTAAAACGCCGGAAAAGGTTTTAAGATAATCTTTTTCCAGAAGATAGGTTAAATGCTTTGAAAAGGTAATTACAAACAGCACCTTTACAAGCTCCGAGGGCTGAAACGTTATCCCTCCGGGAAGCCGCAGCCAGGCTGTATCGTCGGTTCCTTCAACCTGAATACCGAATATAAACACAAAAATCAACATGATAAGACCTATCGCCGCTATCCATTTCCAATGCTTTACCCAAAACCGGTAATCAACAACGGAAAGAAATACAGCGCCGGCATATCCAAGACTTACCGCAAGAAGCTGGTTTTTTAAAAAATTATATTCGCCTACGCGCTGCATACTGTAAATCAGAATAAGACTGTATATTGAAACGCACAGGCATATTATCCATAATAGTTTATTTGTTTCTGAAAAATAATCCCGAATTGTTGAAAGAATCCTTTTCGTAGCCGTGTCCTCCGCAATTTTCCGCAAACTGTAGCAAAATGATAAAAGCCTGCCGATAGAGCTTTTTAATTCAATAATGGGGCTTTGCCCCATCATTCAACGCGGCAAAGGGCAACTTTAGCTGCCTGAGAAATCGGTGGGGATTGTATCTCCCAACCGATTCCGAAAATGGAACCCGCCGCCTTAGAGGCAGGGGAAGACATCTTTGCCTAAGTTATTATATAAAATAAATTATTCAATGACAAGTCCCGAGTTTAAGAAAAACGGTATTTCTTTTTTAATATAAATATTTGAATAATATTGTAGATGTTGGCACTTGTGAAATCTGTCATAATATGCTATACTACCAGTAATCGGAATTTTGCATTCAAGTTTTATTTGCAAGATTATATTAATTACAGAAAAGCAGAAAATATTTTCTGCTGCAAGGAGGTCATTATGCTTTCGGATATCGAAATTGCACAGCGCGCCGAGCTTGTTCCCATTGCCAAAATAGCGGAGCAGCTCGGTATAGACGAAGAGGAGCTTGAGCCGTACGGCCGCTATAAGGCGAAGCTCGGAGACGCTTTGTTTGAACGCCTCGGCAAACAGCCGGACGGTAAGCTTATTCTTGTTACGGCAATAAACCCCACCCCGGCGGGCGAGGGCAAGACAACCACTACCGCCGGTCTCGGTCAGGCAATGGCAAAAATAGGCAAAAAAGCTATAATTGCGCTGCGTGAGCCTTCGCTCGGTCCGGTGTTCGGAATAAAGGGCGGCGCTGCCGGCGGCGGTTATTCCCAGGTTTTGCCGATGGAGGATATTAATCTTCATTTTACCGGCGATATGCACGCAATTACCTCTGCCAACAATCTGCTGTGCGCTATGCTTGACAATCATCTGCAGCAGGGTAACGCATTGGGTATCGACCCGCGCCGAATTTTAATAAAGCGATGCCTTGATATGAACGACAGGGCGCTGAGAAACATTGTAGTCGGTCTTGGCGGCAAGGTCAACGGAATTCCGCGCGAGGACGGATTTATTATTACGGTTGCTTCCGAGGTAATGGCTATTCTTTGTCTTGCAAACGATATTTCGGATCTGAAGGAGCGGCTGGGGAAAATCCTGGTTGCCTATACTTTCGGCGGGGCTCCGGTTTATGCGCGCGACCTTAAGGCTAACGGCGCTATGACGGCTTTGCTTAAAGATGCAATAAAGCCGAATCTTGTGCAGACGCTTGAGGGAACTCCCGCTATTGTTCACGGCGGACCTTTTGCAAATATTGCTCACGGCTGCAATTCCGTGCGCGCCACAAGGCTTGCGCTCAAGCTTGCGGATTATTGCATAACCGAGGCCGGCTTCGGTTCGGATCTCGGCGCTGAAAAATTTTTTGATATAAAATGCCGCTATGCCGGCTTAAACCCCTCTGCTGTGGTTTTGGTTGCAACTTGCCGTGCGCTTAAATACAACGGCGGAGTTCCAAAGTCCGAGGTGGCTAAAGAAAATCCGGAGGCGCTTAAAAAGGGAATAGCAAACTTAGGAGTTCATATTGACAATATGCGTAAATACGGCGTTCCTGTTGTTGTCGCTATAAATAAATTCGGCTCCGATTCCGAACAGGAGCTCAAATTTATTGAGGAATACTGCGTTTCCGCAGGCGCTGACTTTGCTCTTTCGGAAGTTTTTGAAAAGGGAGGAGAAGGCGGCATAGAGCTTGCTCGAAAGGTCTGTGAGGCTGTTGAAAGACCGTCTTCGTTTGCACCGATTTATCCGCTCGGAATTTCGCTTAAAGAAAAAATAAAGACCGTTGCCTCAAAAATTTACGGCGCTGCGGACGTTGCATACACATCTGCCGCGGAGAAAGCAATTAAAGAGGTTGAAGCTCTGGGCGCGTCAGAGCTTCCGATATGTATTGCCAAAACTCAGTATTCTCTTTCGGATAATCCGTCTTTGCTCGGCGCCCCGAAGGATTTTACAATTACAGTCAGAGATGTGCGTCTTTCAAACGGAGCCGGCTTCGTTGTGGTATTTACCGGAGACATAATGACTATGCCCGGTCTGCCCAAGCTGCCGTCTGCCGAAAAAATCGACGTTGACGACCGCGGAGTAATAACCGGATTGTTCTGATGGAAAAAATACTTTCGGAAAGCGAAGAACAAACGGAGCAAATCGGAGAAGCATTTGCTCAAAGCCTTAAAGGAACCGAAGTGGTTGCTCTTTTCGGCGGCATGGGTATGGGAAAAACCGCATTTACTCGAGGTCTTGCGAGAGGTCTGGGTGTAAGCGACGGAGTTTCAAGCCCTACTTTTGCGCTTGTAAACGAATACCACGGCAAATATCCAATCTATCATTTCGATATGTACAGGGTCAACACCTGGGACGATTTATATTCAACGGGCTTTTTCGATTATCTCGGAAACGGAATTCTTATCATTGAATGGAGCGAAAATATTGACGGAGCTCTTCCGGAAAATACCGTCAGAATTTCAATAAGCAGAGGAAAAACCGAAGGCTCGCGTGTTTTATGCTTTGAGCAGCTTATTTCTTAATAGTAAAAGGGTTTGTCGGCTATGAAAATTTTAGCGTTGGATTCCTCCGCGGTAAGTGCCTCTGCGGCGCTTGCCTGTGAGGACAAAATTATAGGGGAATTTTTCTGTAATACGGGGCTTACTCACAGTCAAACGCTTGTGCCTATGATAGACGCCCTGCTTAAAAACACAAAAACCGATATTGAGGATATTGACGCCTTTGCGGTTTGCAGCGGACCCGGTTCATTTACCGGAGTTCGTATAGGCGTTTCCGTCGTTAAAGGGATGGCTTCGGTTCTTGAAAAGCCGTGCATCGGAATATCTACATTATATGCTATGGCTGTGGGTATGACAGGCTCAAAATCCATTGTCTGCGCGGTTATGGATGCAAAATGTTCTCAGTTTTATAACGCGTTGTTCAAGGTTAACGGTGAAAATATTGAGCGTCTGTGCGAGGACAGAGCCATTTCAATCGAAAAGCTGAAGGATGAGCTTTCAAAATTTGACGGACCGGTACTTCTTGTCGGCGACGGAGCGCAGTTTTGCTTTAACCTTTTGGGCGGTTCCTTGCCGAACATAGCTTTAGCTGCCGCGCATATGAGATTTCAGCGCGCGTCGGGGGCCGCTATGGCGGCGCTGCGGATCCCACGCGACAAATATCTGACCGCCGAGCAGTTAATGCCGGGATATTTACGCTTGCCGCAGGCAGAGCGTGAATTAAGGAAAAAACAAAATTTAAATTAAGCAACGGGGGAAAATTATGATAGCTTTGGGCTGCGATCACGGCGGGTATCAAATCAAAACCGCTGTTATGGATTATTTGAAGAAAAACGGTGTGGAGTATCTCGATTTCGGCTCTTACGGCAAGGAAAGTGTCGATTACCCGATTTACGCATATAAGGTTGCCAACGCGGTGTCTTCCGGCGAGTGCGAGCTCGGAATACTTTGCTGCGGCACCGGCATAGGCGTTTCAATGGCGGCAAATAAGGTTAAGGGTATCCGGGCGGCTGTTGTCAGCAGCGAATTCTGCGCCGAAATAACCCGTAGGCACAACAATGCTAATATTTTGTGTATGGGCGGAAGAGTTATAAACGAAGAACAGGCGGTAAAATTTGCCGATATTTTTATACATACCCCTTTTGATGGAGACCGCCATATTCGCAGAATTCAAATGATAACCGATATTGAAAACGGAATCGCTCCGTTTTAATACGGTATTAAGAATAATAACATAAGGAAAGAAGAATCGATTATGGAAAACCAGGTAACAGTTTTTGATCACCCTTTAATTCAGCATAAGCTTACTTTAATGCGTGACAAAAATACGGGCAGTAAGCTTTTCAGAGAGCTTGCGTCCGAGATTGCAATGCTTATGTGTTATGAGGCAACGCGCGACCTGCCGCTTGAGGAGATCGACATCGAAACGCCCATTGCTCCTACGCGCTCAAAAGTGATTGCGGGCAGGAAGCTGGCTTTTGTGCCGATTCTGCGCGCCGGCTGCGGTATGCTCGACGCTATGCTGTCTATGGTGCCTGCCGCAAAGGTCGGGCATATAGGTCTTTACCGTGACGAGGTAACGCATAAACCGGTTGAATACTATAAAAAGCTTCCGTACGATATAAACGAACGGGATGTTTTTGTACTTGACCCTATGCTGGCAACAGGCGGCAGCGCCTCCGACGCAATCACCATAATCAAGAAAAGCAATCCGCGCTCAATAAAGTTCCTTTGCATTCTTGCCGCTCCCGAGGGCATTAAAGCGCTTACCGAGGCGCACCCCGACGTTCAGGTTTTCTGCGCGGCAAAGGACGAGTGCCTTAACGAAGACTGCTACATTGTTCCCGGGCTCGGCGACGCCGGAGACAGAATTTTCGGGACAAAGTAATTTTTTTTATTTTTGCTGCTTTTCGCCTTTAATTTCAAATTATCTTTGCTTTGCCGCTTAAAAAGTATTGCCGCTTTGTACGGGATACGGTAAGGATTATCGGCGAAATGCTTCGTCAGGGGGTTTTTATGAAGCTTATTTCATGGAATGTTAACGGTCTTAGAGCCTGTGTTCAAAAAGGCTTTTTGGATTTTTTCAACGGTATAAACGCCGATATTTTTTGCGTGCAGGAAACAAAGCTGCAGCAGGGACAAATAAATCTTGAACTGGACGGCTATTTTCAGTATTGGAATTACGCCGAAAAAAAAGGTTATTCCGGCACCGCCGTTTTCAGCAAAGCAAAACCTCTGTCCGCTGCATACGGTATCGGTGTTCCCGAGCATGATAAAGAGGGAAGAGTAATAACTCTCGAATTTGATAAGTTTTACCTTGTGAACGTTTATACCCCAAATTCTCAGAATGAGCTTGTGCGCCTTGATTACCGTATGCGCTGGGAGGACGCTTTCCTCGTTTACCTTAAATCTCTGGAAGAAAAAAAGCCGGTTATTTTTTGCGGCGATCTTAATGTTGCCCATAAAGAAATAGACTTAAAAAATCCTAAAACAAACCGCAAAAACGCAGGCTTTACGGATGAAGAAAGAGGTAAGCTTACCGCTTTGTTAGATAGCGGATTTACAGATACGTTCCGTTATTTTTATCCGGAATATGAAAATATTTATTCCTGGTGGTCTTACCGCTTTAGGGCGCGCGAAAAAAACGCCGGGTGGCGCATCGACTATTTCTGCACCTCAAAGTCGCTTGACAGCAGACTGACGGATGCAAAAATACACACGGAAATTTTCGGCTCGGATCATTGTCCCGTAGAGCTTACTGTTGATATTTAAAAGGGAGGAAACAGGCCGATGAGCTCATTTGTTGAAATAAAGGACGTTTACAAGCGCTATAAAATGGGCGAGGTGGTTATCACGGCCTCAAACGGCGTTTCGTTTGAAATTGAAAAGGGCGAATTCGTCGTTGTAGTTGGGAGCAGCGGCGCCGGCAAAACCACTATTTTAAATATTTTGGGCGGTATGGACACCTGCGACGAAGGGCAGGTAATTGTTGACGGCAAGGATATTGCCAAATACAGCCCGAAGGAGCTGATTGAATACCGGCGTTACGACATAGGATTTGTATTTCAATTTTATAATTTGATACAAAACCTCACCGCTAAAGAAAACGTGGAGCTTGCAACTCAAATTTCCCGTGACGCCGCCGACCCGGAGCTTATACTTAAAAGCGTCGGGTTGGGGGACAGGTGCAATAATTTTCCCGCGCAGCTTTCCGGCGGCGAACAGCAGCGCGTTTCTATTGCACGCGCGTTAGCAAAAAAGCCGAAGCTTTTATTATGCGACGAACCGACAGGCGCGCTCGATTACAATACCGGCAAGCTTATCTTGAAGCTCTTGCAGGACACCTGCCGACAAAACAAAATGACCGTTGTCGTTATAACTCACAATCAGGCCATAACGCCGATGGCGGACAGAGTAATAACTATGAAAAACAGTACTGTGCACAGTATAACGCTGAATCCCAACCCGACTCCGGTTGAAAAAATAGAGTGGTAACATTAGAGCTGGTGTTTAAATGAGAAACGTTCTCGTAAAAGATTTATTACGCGAAATACGAAAAAGCAAGGGTAGATACCTGTCAATTTTAGCCATCGTTGCAATAGGCTGCGGTTTTTTTGCGGGGCTGAAATCAAGCTGCCCGGATATGAAGCTTTCCGCGCAAAAGTATTTTGAAGATACCAATCTTGCGGATTTGCGCCTTGTTTCCACTTTGGGCTTTAATGACGACGATGTTGCGTCGGTTAAAAATTTGCTTGACGCGCGCGGAGTAATGCCCGCTTACAGCGTAGACGCTTTTCTTAACAGTGATGAAGTATCGAATCTGACGGTTAAAATACTCTCGTACGACCCGAACGTGGAGCCGGATGACGACAATTACATAAACAGACCCCTGCTTGTTTCCGGACGTTTGCCGGAGAACAGCGGCGAATGTGCTTTGGAGGAAACTTCCGCTTACGGTGAAAATATTGATATAGGCAGTACTGTTTCCGTTTTTTTGAAATCGTCCGATATTTCAGATTCGCTGAAGATTACCGAGTTTAAAGTTGTCGGATTTATAGAATCTTCAAGCTACATCAGTTTTGAGCACGGCACTACCCTTATTGGAGACGGAAAGCTGGATTCTTATCTTTATATAAACAAAGACGACTTTACATCGGATGTTTATACCGATGTTTATGTTACGTTGAGCGCCGCACAGGGGCTTTCTCCCTTTGAAGATGAATATAAAGACATTGTTTCGGCTCAGAGCGATGAGCTTGACTCCGTTGCCGACACTCAGGCGCAGCTGAGCTATGACAGAAGGTTTTCCGCTGTAAGCGAAGAGCTTGAGGAAGCCAAAGCAAAGCTTGCAGACGCCGAGGACGAATTAAATAAGGAGCTAAAAGAAGGTAAAAAACAGTTAGACGACGCACAGAAGCAAATTAACGACGGAAAAGCGGAATATGAAGAGGGATTAAACACATATAACGCCGAAATCGCCGACGCCGAGTCGGAAATTGCCCTGAATAAAGCAAAGCTTCTTGACGCGCAAGCTCAGTATGAAAGCGGATTGGCTCAATATAATAAAGGACTTGAAGAGTTTTCCGCACAAAAACAGGCGGCTCTTGCGCAAATTTCCGAGTATGAAGCGCAGCTAAGCGAAATTCGAGAACAAATAGCCGAAAATGAGCCTGAAATACGCTTAGCGTGGGAAATAAACGCCGCAGCCGAAGCAATTACAGCAAAGTATGAGAATCTGACCATACCGTCTGAAGAAATACCAACGGAAGAATTACAGACAATCGCTCAGTTTGATTATTTGATAAGCAATACTCAAGACGATCCCGAGACAATCGCACCTCAAAGCATAAGCGAGCTTTTTATGCAATATATAACCACAGATAATCCTCAAATAAAAGCCGAGCTGAAATATGCGCTTACACTGTATACTGACGCGGCAACCTCAAATCTTTCCGAGCAAAGCGCCGCGATAGAGGCGGCTAAAGTCGCGGAGACTCAGCTTGAATCAGGCATAGAAAGTGCATATGCCGAGCTTGAAGCGGCGGAGAACACTCTTTCACAAACAAAAGCCGAGCTCGACATTGCCAAAGAGGAAATTGAAAGCGGAGAAGCAGCCCTGAGCGAAGCGGAAGACCTTCTTCAAACGGAAAAGGTCAAGGGCTTGCAGGAGCTTAATGAAGCTGAGCGGCAGCTAAACGACGCTCAAGCGGAATATCAAAGCGCATATGAAGAATATCTGCAGGGCAAACGCGAAGCGGAAGAAGAGCTTGCCTCCGCAAGGGATGAAATTCAGGAGTCCGAAAAATTAATCGACGATATACCGGAGCCTGTATGGTATATACTCGATCGCGGTCAAAATCCGGGATATTCCGGCTATCAGGAGGACGCTGAAAAGGTCGATTCAATATCCGCCGTTTTCCCGTTTTTCTTTGTATTGGTTGCCGCTTTGGTGTGCTCCACAACAATGTCGCGTATGGTAGATGAACAGCGAATACAAATGGGTACGCTTAAAGCGCTGGGTTACAGCAGCGGCAGGGTTATTGCAAAATATATTATTTACGCAATTTCCGCAAGCATTATGGGCAGTATATTAGGATTATCTATAGGATTTCAGCTTTTCCCAAAGGTAATCATAAACGCTTACTCGGCTATGTACCGTTTTCCCGCGCCGTTAACGCCCTTCCGCTGGAACTACGCCATAGCCTGCACCTTAGTGGGTATGCTGTGTACGGGCGTTACCGCCTTTTGCGTTTCATACCGCGCGCTAAAAATAGTACCGGCGCAGCTTATGCGCCCCAGAGCTCCCAAAATAGGAAAAAGAATAATGCTTGAGCACATACGGTTTATATGGCGGCGCCTCAGCTTTTCTTTTAAGGTAACGTTTAGAAATATAGGACGCTACAAAAAACGCAGTCTTATGACTATTATCGGTATTGCCGGCTGTACCGCTCTTATTCTTACGGGCTTCGGTCTGCGCTATGCGATCGGAGTAATAGCCGACAGACAGTTTGTAAATGTTTTTATTGCCGACGCAACGGTTATAACATCTGACAAGGTGGATGACTTTGATGCGCTGCATAACGAGGTAAACGGTGTTGAGGGCGTTAAAAGCTCGATTGCGGCCGTTTACAAGGCAGTGGATGTTTCGGGGGGCGAGCGCACCGTAAGCGCAAACCTTATAGTCCCGCAGGAAAACGACAGCTTTTCCGATTATATAGTGCTTAAAAATTATTCAAGCGGACAGCCGATAATTCTCGATGAAAGCGGCGTGGTGATAAACGAAAAGCTCGCAAAGTTGCTGGGAGTTTATGCCGGCGGCACGCTTACTGTTGATATTTCCGACGGGCGGACGGTTGAAGTTACCGTCGCTGATGTAAACGAAAATTACGCCCTTAATTATGTTTATATGACGCCTGAGCTTTACAGGGAAATTTATAATTTGGACGAAGTAGAGTACAATTGCTTTTTCCTTAACAAGCAGGAGGAAGCGGAAAGCAATGCTGTTTCGGAAAAATTGCTTCAAAATTCCGATATTTTGGGCGTTTCATTTACCGAGGATACCGCGTCTTCTTTTTTGGATACCGTAAAAACCCTTAACAGCATTGTCTGGCTTATAATAATTTCTGCCGGCGCTTTGGCGTTTATAGTTATGTATAATCTTATAAACATCAACGTCAACGAGCGGCGAAATGAGCTTGCCACAATAAAGGTACTCGGATTTTACGATAAAGAGGTATCGGCTTATATTTACAGAGAAAATAATATTTCAGTCGCAATCGGCATTGTGCTCGGACTGGTGCTCGGCGTTTTTTTGGAACGCTTTGTTGTTTCCACTGCGGAGGTCGACGTTGTAATGTTTGCGTCCGATATGAATCCTTTCTGCTATATTATGGCTGCGCTGATTACAGTTTTCTTCGCTGCCGTGGTGACGTTTGTGCTTCACTTCCAACTAAAAAAAATCAGTATGGTTGAATCAATGAAGGCAATCGAATAACAAAATCCGCCGGTTACTCCGAAAGGAAAACGGCGGATTTTTAAATTGGGAGCGCTCTGTCAAGCTTGCCCGAAACAGAGCGCCGAAAAGATTGGAAATGTGTGCATGGAGCGTTAGCTCCTAAGGGCTCCGGCCGGAAGATTATAACCCCGGCTGAAATTCTCAAACGGAACCCGCCGCCTTAGAGGCAGGGGGCATCTTTTCCTAAGTTATAACTATGTTATCCGGGCTTTTAAGTTCGGAAATTACCGAAGCAAAAGCGTATTATACGAACAAATATGGCAGGTAAGTTATTGCCAAATAAACCACAAATATGCTTACGGCAAGCGCAACATTAACTCCTCCGCGGGCTTTAAGAAGATTGTCCGCTTCCGCTCGATTCCCCGCGGACGCTTTTATTTTTTGCACTTCCCTTATGCAGCTGTTGTAATAAGAACGGTTTGTCGTAAGGCCGAGATAGAACATTATTACATATTCAATAAGTTGAAACAGAGAGGGTAAATAAAAAATAACAACCTGTCCGGTACTCAGCTTATCCAGCGACGCGTAGACATTTATAATATCCGTAAATGAGGTAAGGTCGCCTGCGGCGCTGTAAAGCTCAGAAGCCATTTCCGCATATGCCGATGAGAAAGAAATTATAGTTGAAGCAAGCATAAGGAGCGCCATAATTACGGTAATTATTATTCCCTTTTTATACTGCTTGCGGTAAAGCAAAAATCCCCCGGAAAACAGGAAAGCCGCAAAATTAAAGCGAGATTTTGAAAAACGTTTTATATTTTGGAAAACACGCATATAATAAGGAACGGAATTTTGAACGTATTTTGTAACGTCTTCGACCGTAACGCCTTCTTCAAATTTGTCATCGGGACTCATGGCGTTCATATTAACCGTTTTTGCCTGTCCGTAAAACTGATTATTGTCAACAGCTTGTCCGTTTTTTCTCTGCTGTCCGTCCTGCTGTATAGGAGTTCCGCAATGTGAGCAGAAGAGGGCGTCGCCCGGATTTTCCGCTCCGCAGGAACGGCATTTCAGAGTATTGCTGTTATCATGGGAGGGCTCATCGCCGGCCGCTTTAAATTCGTAACCGTCTTTATGTTGATTTTCAAAATGGCAGTGTCCCTCGTATTCATAGCATTCACGGTGATGAGGGGCGCCGCATTCCGGACAAACCACAATATCATCGTCCGCGTGAAATGCTTTTTTGCAAACAGGACATTCACAACCTATATAATCCATAATAGCAACTCCATAATTTTTACCGATTTACCGGAAATCTACCGGTTTATTATCTATTGTTCAATTTAAATCGGAGCAACGCTCCGGCAAGCTTGCCGGAAACGAAGCCCGTCGCCTTAGAGGCGGGAACGTCTGCTCTAAGATTATATTATTATATCAGAACGGACAAAATAATACAATATTTTTCACAGCATTTTCAGAAGCCCTTTTTAAATCATTCGGCGCTTTGGCAGGCTTGCCGGAAACGTTGCCGACGCTTATTTGCAACGGCGTCTGCGCTTGGGTTATAAGCTGAAGAACAAATGTTCAACAAGAATTTTAACCCCGGTAAGAATCAATATTATTCCGCCGGCAGCCTCGGCTTTTGATTTATATTTTTCGCCGAACACATTACCTATTTTAATACCTGCGGCGGAAAAAATAAATGCCGTAAACCCTATTACGGTTATTGCCCGTAAAATCGAAACGTCAAGGAAAGCAAAGGTTACTCCCACAGCCAAAGAATCAATACTTGTGGTCAGTGAAAGCAACAGCATTTCGCTGAATTTGAAGGTTGGATCTCCGGCTTTTCCGGTTTCTTTCCGGAAAGCTTCACGAACCATATTTATCCCGATAGCAAACAACAGAATAAATACAATCCAATGGTCAACATTTGCGATTAAGTCCTTAAAGCAAAATCCGAAGGAATAACCCAAAAGCGGCATTAAAGCTTGGAATCCCCCAAAATACAAGCCGGTTTTGAGCATATGGGCGCGCTCGATTCTGCCCAATTCAAGCCCCTTGCATATTGCGACTACAAACGCATCCATAGAAAGACCGATTGCAATAATAAAAAGCTCTGTGATCTTCATATAAGCCCCCTGCTTTTGAGAAAAATTTTCGGCGCCGGAAAGGCGCGGATAAATTTTTGTTTTGCCGATAGACAAGCTCATATGAACATGAGCATATTTAATCATATTTTGATATATTTGTCAAATATGCCTTGTAATAATAACTTAGGCAAAGATGTCCCCCGCTAACGCTGCCCTTTGTCGCGTTGAATGGCGGGCAAAGCCCCTTATTGAATTTACAAATAATATTACCTGTTTCGGAACAATTTCACAAAAAAGGGAGAATTTAAGTGGGAAAAGAAAAAACCAATGTTATGCGAAAGCTTGACAGTATGAAAATCCAATACGGAGTATATTTTTACAACGCCGAGGGCGCGCTAAGCGGCAGAGAGGCGGCGGCAGCTTTGGGGGAGAACCCCGCACATGTGTTTAAAACCCTGGTTACTACGGGCAGGACGAGCGCGCACTACGTTTTTGTTATTCCCGTTGAAAGGGAGCTTGATCTCAAAAAGGCCGCAAACGCAGTCGGCGAAAAGTCTATAGAAATGCTCAAAGCAAAGGAGTTGCTCCCGCTTACCGGTTATGTTCACGGCGGATGCTCTCCTATCGGTATGAAAAAGTTTTTCAGGACGGTTATTAACAACACAGCTGCGGATTTTGAGACTATTATTTTCAGCGGCGGAAGGGTGGGCTGTCAGGTGGAGCTCGGCTTGAGCTCGCTTAAAAAGGTTATACGCTTTGAGCTTGCCGACGTTGTCGCCGATTTCCGACACGAACCGATAACTTGAGCGCGCACGGTCGCGTTCTTCAGCGCGCTTAGCGTTATTGAAGCGCTCCGTTGTCCCTACAAGATAACCCGTGATTCTGCGGATTCTTTCAAAATTCGGTTCGCGGTAGTGATAGGTTATATCGGCAAAATCACCGTCAAGTGCAATATCAAGCCCGGTAACGGTGGCGTTAGGATATTTTTGCCTTGCTCTTGCAATATAGGCGTTAATTTCTTCTTGCGCCAGCGTCCCGCCGGTTATATTAATATTCATCTTTCTCGCCTCTCAAGGATTAAACCTTCAGCAGCTTTTTCCACGTGTTAATGGCGCAGATGCCGTCGGAGCTGAGCTTGTTTTTGGTTTGGAAGGCTTTTATTTGCTTTACGCTTTCGCTGCCGACGATTCCGTCGGCTCAATGGGCGGGAGGCGTTATCAATTCGGACAAAATCGGCAATTTTTATTATCTGATTTGCAAGCTCTTCCGGCACATATGTCTCGCCCTTATACCGTGTGTTGCTGAATGCCTTTACGGCGCTGTCGGTTGCGTTGTCAA
>CAZXCG010000005.1:0-55727 GCA_964639205.1 uncultured Eubacteriales bacterium | reverse complement strand
TCGCTATCCCTTCTTCTCGCCTACATCTCACGGTGCAAACCTTGGGAGTTGCTATAAAGTTCGTCGGTAGCTACGCCTCGGTGGACTTTCACCACAGTACACGGACATGCCCGTCATACAGAAAAAGGCGCATGGATTTTTCTGTTCCATGCGCCTGCATTAAAAATATTAGGTTTGGTTTGAGTTCGAAACTCTCCGCAAAGGGAAAAACGCCTTTTTACATCTATGATTTTACATCCTGAAAAATGCCCGTATAGACAGCGAAAAACCCCGATAAAATCGGGGTTTTCTTTGGCTATATCTTTTTTATAGCCTCTTGATGGCGGAGGACAAGGGATTTGAACCCTCGCGCCGGTTTCCCGACCTACTCCCTTAGCAGGGGAGCCTCTTAACCACTTGAGTAATCCTCCAAATGCCAAAGTAATAAAGATATGTTGTTTTACAACAGAAACAAAAAATAAGTGGCGGAGAGGAAGGGATTCGAACCCTTGGTTCCTCTCGGAATCACTAGTTTTCAAGACTAGCTCCTTAAACCGCTCGGACACCTCTCCGTTTCAGTTGACGAAAAGAATTTTATCATATATGCATTGATTTGTCAATAGTTTTAAGCAAATTTCTTTATTTAGCGCCCATCCGGCAGGTAAGGTAAATAGACTTTTAAATACAATTACGGCGCAGATAAAGCACGAATTTTTCGCCCAATTAACTTACAAAGAACCGGATTCGGACTAACCGGACTTTATCTTAGACAGACACTTTGTTTCAATAGTATTCAGGGGGAGGTTAAAATTCCCACTGAAATTCTTAAACGAAACCCGCCGCCTTCGAGGCGGCGGACATCTTTGCCTAAGTTATAAATGCCGCTTTTCAGGGCAGCTTAACCGTCACTATGAATCCGTTGATGTTATCCCCGGATATTGTATATTCATATTGCAGCGGCACGGTAACTGAGGTAGACTGTGAGTTACTGTCCTTGGGGCAGTAATAAACGGCGTAGTTTCCGTTCTCCGAGGCAATTACCAGCGGATTGCTTACGGTTTTTGTGTGCAGCAAATCTATATAATCCTCAAAGCAAAGATTGCTTTTAAAGATATATTCGGCGTGCGGAGCTCCAACATATCGAAAATGCCAAGGCTCGTACTCAATTTTGGTTGTTTCCGTTCGGTCTACGGGATAACGTACAATAAAGCCGTATTTATAGCAGTTCTCGTTAATCCACGAATACTCGCCGTCGCCGGTATAGTCATATGTGGCGCCGTCTTTAAAAATGGAAAGGTCAAAAGCCAAACCCGTCTGATGCTCGCTGTATCCGGGCTTTGCAATCCACCTGTCGGCCTCCTCCTGACCGTCTGTTTGCAGCTTATCATTGTAAAGAGTTTCCTGTAATTCACTGCTTCGGTAAGCGCAGGCGACATTCAGATAGGAAGGGTCACTGCTTTGAGCTTCAAAATCGCCCAAAAGTTTATCGGCGTAGTCAAACACAGAATTCATTATCATGACTTCATAATCTGATACCGAATAATTATATGCAGAATTATCAAGCATCGAAACCATACTGTCCGGATTATCATAGGCGCACCGATACTGATAATTTACAAGTATGAGATCACCGTACCCGATTTGTGAATCATCTTCCGTTACAGAGGTTACTGCTCCGAGCAGAGAAGACGGAGCGTCCGACCCGTCTCCGATGGAATTGCTTTGGGAACTTTCATTGTCTTTGAGTTCGTTTTTTAGCTCTCTTCCGATTAGCACTCCGGAAACAATTATAACCAGAAAAGCTAAAATCATAAAAACGCACACAAAGCGATAAAGAGCCGCATTGGACAACGGTGAAATAAAATTATAAAAGCCCTGCTTTTTATACCTTCTCCCTTTCATTTATCATTCGCTAAGATTTACCCTGTGGAAAACCTTTTTCCCCTTTCTAATTATTACGTAACCGTTTTTAAAATCGCCGGCAATAAGCTTTGCAAACGGATCGGTTATTTTTTGTCCGTTAGCCAAGACCCCGCCCTGAGATATCAAGCGCCTGCCTTCACCCTTAGAAGCAATAAGACCGCACTTTATCATAAGATCGGTCACGCCGATTTCACCGTTTTGAAAATCGGCGGCAGTAATATCGGTAGCCGGCATTGCGGCAATATCAGACGTTCCGGTGAAAAGAGCCCTTGCGGCATTCTGCGCGTTTATCGCTTCCTGTTCGCCGTGAATAAGTTTTGTTACTTCAAAGGCAAGAACTTCCTTTGCTTTATTAAGCTGACTGCCCTCAAGCCTTGCATATTCCTCAATTTCTGGAATAGGAAGAAAAGTTAGTATTTTAAGGCAGCGGATAACGTCTGCATCAGCAACATTGCGCCAATATTGATAGAAATCGTACGGGGAGGTCTTTTCGGGATTGAGCCAAACAGCGCCGTTTTCGGTTTTGCCCATCTTCTTGCCCTCTGATGTAGTAAGAAGCGTAAACGTCATCCCGTAGCATTCGGCCGAATCGGGAACAGGCTCGCCGGTTTCCTCGGCTTTTTTTGCTGCAACGCGGCGAATAAGCTCAACGCCGCCGATAATATTGCTCCACTGGTCGTCGCCGCCTAATTGCATGCGGCAGCCGTATTTTTGGTTAAGGCAGTAAAAATCATAGCTCTGCATAAGCATATAATTAAGTTCAAAAAAGGTAAGTCCGCCGCGCTCCATTCGCTGCTTGTAGCACTCGGCCGCAAGCATTTTAGTAACGGTAAAATGAACGCCGTACTCACGGATGAACTGAATGTAGTTAAGATCAAGAAGCCAATCGGCGTTGTTAACCATTATGGCTTTCCCGTCCGAAAAATCAATAAGCGAGGACATTTGTTTTTTGAAACAGGATATGTTGTAATCTATATCGTCACGCGTAAGCATTTTGCGCATGTCGCTTTTCCCGGATGGATCGCCAACCATCCCGGTACCACCGCCGAAGAGAGCAATCGGGATATGCCCTGCGCGCTGCATATGCGCCATAACCATTATCTGCACAAAATGACCTACGTGAAGACTGTCCGCTGTAGGGTCAAAACCAATATAAAAGGCAATCCTGTGATTGTTGAGTAAATCCTTAACACGACTTTCGTTAGTAACCTGAGCGATTAAGCCCCTCGCCTGTAATTCGTCATAAACTCCCATTTCTAAATTCCTTTCCGAATTTTAATTGAAAAATTTTAAAATCCAATGATATTTAATAATGATATATATTACTCAAATGCGTTTTTAAGCAGCTTTCGAAGTGAGTATATAAAGCTTAGTGCCGTCTGAAGCAACGACAATATTACCGTATAAATCTGTGCGGTAATAATCGATTTGCATACCGTTAAGACGTTTCAATATATCCTGTGACGGCAAGCCATAACTGTTTTCTCCGACGCTGATAACGGCAAAAGCGGGATTTACCGCTGCGAGGAAATCCTCGGATGATGCGCTTTTGCTGCCGTGATGGCTGAGCTTGAGCACATCAGCGGAAACATCTGAGTTTTGCAGCAGCAAATCCTTTTCCACACTCTTTGACGCGTCGCCCATAAACAAAAAGCTGTTGCCTCCGTAGGTTATTTTGACGGCGACCGAATTATCGTTATCATTAGAATAGGTCTTATAAGGAGACAGAACATCGACACGCATATCCGAACATACAGCATATTTTCCAGCCCGGACAGATACAACCGGGACCGAATACTGTTCAAGCAGGTTGTAAAGACCGTAAGCGGCAGAAGTAGGCTCAGATTGGTCGAAAGACTCCTTAAAGAGCCAGAATTCGCCGATTTCATAATTTTGAACAATATCGTCCATTCCACCTATGTGGTCGCTGTCTGTATGGGTCGCAATCACAATTTCGAAATCGTCAACTTCACACTTTTGGAGGTACTCAAGAACCGCCGAAGAACTTTGAGTATTTCCCGCGTCGATGAGAATATCGTATCCGTTATTTGTAATATATATGCAGTCACCCTGCCCCACGTCAATATAATGAACCGAAAAATCATAGCTGAAAGCCTCGGTGAGGAGCGGATCTCTGTAGATTGAAGAAAGCTTGAGCCAACCGTTATTAACAGCAGCGGAAAACAGTAGAATTGCCGCAGCCGCCGCAATAAAAATTTTGGTTTTAAAGCTCACGGAAAATTTACCACTGCGCATTTTTCTCTCCGTCTATGTAAAATACCGCTTATTCATCATCAGAGGGATCAAAATGAAGGTCGTCTCCCAAAATATTACTTCGTTCAAGCCACTCGTTATAGGTCATAAGCACGTCCCGCGGCTTGGAACCCTGATACGGACCTACAATTCCCATCTGCTCCATATCGTCGATCATCCTGCCGGCACGGGCATAGCCGACCTTTATCTTACGCTGGAGCATTGACGTTGAAGCCTGTCCGGCTTCAATAACGCAGCGGATAGCTTCCTCCATTTTGGAGTCCATCTCATTTTCGGCGGCAGAATTTTCCGTTTCCTTTTTATTTTTGGCGGAATTTATATCCTCTGCGGCTATTCTGCGTATTTTTTCTTCAATTTCACCGTTATACTGGGCATTATAATTCTTTTTAATATATCCGGTAACCTTTTCGATTTCCTCATCCGAAGCATAGCAGCCCTGAACGCGCACCGGCTTTGCGGCGCCGACCGGCGAAAACAGCATATCACCGCGCCCTATCAGCTTTTCAGCACCGCCAAAATCCAGAATTGTACGTGAATCGATCTGAGAGCTCACCTTGAGGGCGATACGGCTCGGAATGTTAGCCTTTATCACGCCTGTAATTACGTTTACCGACGGTCTTTGCGTTGCAATTACAAGGTGCATTCCCGCGGCGCGCGCCATCTGAGCCAAACGGCAGATTGATTCTTCTACCTCGTTAGGAGCCGCCATCATTAAATCGGCAAGCTCGTCGATTGCGATGACAATCTGCGGCATTTTTTCTTTGGGAACTGGTAAACCGTTCACCTCCATACAGTTTTCCTCATCATCCGTTGAATTTTCAAGAATGAATTTAAGGTTTGCTTTGACTAAACGGTTAAAAGCATGGATGTTTTTGCAGTCATATTCCGAAAACATTTTGTAGCGCTGGAGCATTTCGGAAACTGCCCAATTCAGCGCGCCCGCAGCCTTTTTAGCGTCTGAAACCACCGGCACCAGCAAATGAGGTATACCCTTATATTTTGAAAATTCAACCATTTTCGGGTCAATAAGCAAAAGCTTTACCTCATCGGGTCTTGCTTTATATAATATGCTGAGTAAAATCGAGTTGACGCAGACCGATTTACCCGAGCCGGTAGTACCTGCAATAAGCAGATGCGGCATCTGCGCAAGATCGGTCAAAACAATATTTCCGGTAAGATCCTTACCTAAAACGCTTGTAAGCTTGCTTTTGCTGCTTCTGAACTCCTCGGAATCAATAAGCTCGCGCATAGACACCGTTGTTATCATTTTGTTGGGGACCTCAATCCCCACTGCCGCCTTGCCGGGTATTGGAGCTTCTATTCTTACTCCGTTTGCGGCAAGATTGAGGGCTATATCGTCGGCAAGGTTTGTTATTTTACTGATTTTAACACCGGAAGCGGGCTGAAGTTCATATCTTGTAACAGACGGACCGCGGGAGATATTTATTATGCTTGCCCCAACTCCGAAGCTCTTGAGAGTGTTTATAAGCTTTGCAGCATTGCTCTGAAGCTCATTCATAGCGCCGACGTCATCCTGAAGCGGAGACGGTTTGAGAAGCCGGACAGGAGGATAATTGTAATTTGTCTCAGACAGCGTCTGCTGAGCGGGAGTCTCCTCCTTAGGTACGGTAAATGCTTCGCCGTCCGTACCGTCGGCAATTTCGGCAGACCGCTTTTCTGCATCCCCGGAATTTTTATGCTGACGCGCCGGTATGGCTCCGCTCTGCTTTTTCTCCTTATTTATGATTCCGGCCATAACAGAAGCGGGATCTCCCCTGATTCCATCCTCAAGCTCAGCCTCGCTCATTTTAAGAATACTGTTGAACTGCGCAGCGGCATCGGCGGATAACGCGTTTTCCTCCTTATCAGGCAAAACCTCGGCGGCAGTCAGGTTCCGAGCTTCTTCGCCGGTTGTGTTATAATCGTCAAGCTTAATGTCAATACGCTCTGCCCGTGCGGAAGCATCAAACAAGGACGGCTGATCGGCATATTCGTCTCTGCGGCAAGGCTTCTCCACTGTTCCGCCTTCATCGGTATGCGGCGCTTTGGAAGCGTTTCTTTTGCTTTTTGAAATACGGTTGGACACCGCGTCAACAGGCTTTTTGGCAGCGCGGAAGACATCGGAAAGTGAAATCCCCGTAATGAACAGAATAAAAACCAAAAGTAGAATTATAACCAGCGCAATTCCGGCGCTTCTTCCGCACGCTTTTAAAATCGGATATCCGAACAATCCGCTTACTATTCCCCCATTGCAGCTGAACGGTCCCGAAGCGTTGTAGCAAATTTCATAAAGATTTACAAGAACGTCGGCATACTTTGCCTGCCCGAGAGAATCACCGTCAAGCAGGAAAAACATAATATCGATTAAGATAATAACGCCTGACGAGAGCCAAAGCTTGGCGCTTTTGTGACGCATTCGGGTTTGACGCGCAGTAAGGTATGTAAGATAGCCGAAAAAAACAGGAAGGAGCAGCGACGAAAATCCAAAGACGCCGAATATAAAGCCGCGAACCGCACTCCAGACATTCTGCCCGCGAATAATTATAAGGCAAAGCAAAAATGCGGCGATCGCAAAGTAAATGATTGCCCTGCGCTGGGGATTTGACTTTCTCCCCGCGCTGTTATTATTCCTTACTTCACCTGTGTTCTTTTTATTTTTTACATTTGAATTTTTTGTTTTGCTTTTTGTATTAGTACTTTTAACAGCAGTTTTTTTCTTTTCTGCCAAAAATATTCACTCCAATTATCTATATCTATAACTTTATTGTTCAGCAGAATAAAACTCTGCCGATCACAACGCGGCGCCGGAAAAAATATTGACTCCCTTGACCCCTTCAATTATGCTGATGATTACAACCAAAACCCCCACTACAGCAGTATAAATCATAAAAATGTACATCTTGTCGGTTTTTAAAAGCCATTTAAAAAGTATAATTGAAATATATCCCACAACAGCCGAAACTGCCATACCGACAATGATAACTCCGAAATTTATTGAAATATCCTCCGGCGCGGATACAGCGTCCTTTAATTCAAGCAAAGCAGCTGCCAAAATCGCCGGGATGGCAAGAACAAATGTGTAATCAAGCGCTTTTTGCTTGTTTATTCCGCGAACCTGGGCCATCGCAAGCGTTGAGCCTGATCTGGAAAGTCCGGGGAAAACTGCGGCAATCAGCTGCATTATCCCGACGCAAACGGCATCGGGTACTTTAAATTTTCTTCTGCCTGCGCCGTCCTCCCTCATTATGCCGCGCTGAATATATTTTTTAGTAGTATTTTTATTTGCAATATCGCCGACCAGCAGCAACAAGGAAGTGCAAATAAGAGAAATTCCCACCACTGCGAAATATTTTCCTCCCGACCATATTTCCGCAAGATCGTTTGCGTTGAGCCCGCCCGAAAACGGAATGGGAACAAAAAGCAAGAGCAACGGCAAAAGCCCGATAATAAGCATCATAATAAGGTTGCGCTCGTAATTCATCTGAGACCAGCGGAACTTACCGGTAAAAATATCCTTTATCATATGTATAAGCTCTGCAGCTAATTTAAGAATCAGCTTGCGGTAGACCGCACACACAGCAACAAGCGTGCCGAGATGCAGCATAACATTGAAGAAAAGATTATTTTCGGTAACTCCGACTATATGCTGAACAATTGACAAATGTCCGCTGCTTGAAACAGGCAGGAACTCGGTCAGTCCCTGAACAATTCCCTGAATTACAGCTTCCAAATACGACATAAACATACCTCCGCAATTTTTTATATAACAGCATAAATCTAAACAAACCGATTGAACTCTGTGAAAAAGCCATGCGATCGCGCTTTACTTAAACCTAAAATAAGATGATTCAATAAGGGCTTTGCCACGTTATTATATTTATGTATTCGCCGGATAAACCCGGCGCAATTTATTTTTTTCCGGTTTTGCGGCTTTTGCGGCGCTTTTTGATTTGGGCCGCCAAACTGTCTATTGCGTCTGAAATGGAGCCCACCGCGTCAATAAGCCCCTCTTTAACCGCTTCTTCGCCTTCCAAAACCGTGCCTATATCCATTACAAGCTCTTCTGTATTCATAACAAGCCGGAGATAACGTTCCTTGGATATTTTTGAATTATCCGCTACAAATGAAGTTATCCGATCCTGCATTTTGCGGAAATAATCAAAGGTTTGCGGGGCAGCCACCATAACTCCGGAAGAACGTACGGGATGAACTGTCATAGACGCGCTTCGAGCAATAAAGCTCTTTTTTGCGGCGACGGCAAGCGGAATTCCTATGGAATGACCTCCTCCGAGAACCAAAGAAACCGTGGGCTTTTTCATACCGGAAATCATTTCCGCTATGGCAAGACCCGCCTCAACATCGCCGCCTACTGTATTCAGTATAAGAAGAAGGCCGTCTATATTATCGTCCTCTTCCACGGCTACAAGCTGCGGTATAACGTGTTCATACTTGGTTGTTTTGTTCTGCGAAGGCAGAATATAATGACCTTCTATTTGACCTATAACCGTTAAACAGTGTATGGTCGCCCCATTCCCCGAAACAATAACGGAGCCGGTTTCGTTTATTTGCTCGGTACTTTCCTCGCCGACAGGGCTTTCCTGCTGCGGAAAATCGCCCGCGTCATGCTGACTGCGAACCTTTTCCTTTTGCTTTTGTGACATTTATATGCACCTCCGCATATAGTGTTTCCGGAGAATGCAAAAAAATGTACGCCGTACCGAGCATTGGAAAAAGCGGTAAACCCGTGTTGTTTTTTAGTATATCATTTTTTTTATAAATCTGCAATAAATATTTGTCTGTTTATTGCATTTTAAAATATTTTTTAGTAAAATAGGAATGAGGATTTCGTAAAGAAGCAATAAGTGTTAACCGAGGTGGTTTTCAACCTTGAACGGTAACGTCATTATAGCCGTTGTACTGTTTTTATGCGTTCTTCTGTCAGCGTTTTTTTCCTGCACGGAAACCGCGTTCTCCAGTGTAAACACCGTGCGCCTGAGGCATAGCGCCGAAAACGGTAACAAAAAAGCAAAATCAGCCCTTTATATAATTGACAATTACGATAAAGCCATAACTGCCGTCCTTATAGGGAATAATATTGTAAATCTCGGCGGTTCTTCGCTTGCAACCCTGCTTTGCATAAATATTTTCGGCGACATAGGCGCCGCTGTTGCGACCGGCGTAACAACTCTTGTTATATTAACCTTTGGGGAAATAATTCCGAAATGCTTTGCAAAGCAAAAAGCGGATTCAATTGTGCTTGCAACAACCGGCATATTAAAAGCTTTGATTTTTACACTTTACCCTCTTATTATGCTCTTCGGCATTTTAAAAACCGCAGTCCTCGGACTTGTAAAAACCGATGCAAAAGAGCCTTCTGTGACCGAGGACGAGCTGAAGTACATTGTTGAAAGTATAGAGGAAGAGGGCGTGCTTGAAGAGCAGGAAAGCAAAATGGTACGCCGCGCTCTTGCTTTTGACGAGGAAACCGTTGCATCGGTATTGACTCCGCGCGTTGATATAACAGCTGTCGATATAAGCGAAAATGCTGAAAAAATCAAAAACCTCATAGCCGGCGAACGGTATTCGCGTATTCCGGTTTATAAGGGTAATTTAGACAATATCGTAGGGATTCTGCACACACGTGACTATCTTGAGGCGCTTTGCTTTGATAAAGCGTCGGATTTAACCTCTTTGATTCAGGAGCCGTTTTTTATTTACAAAAACAAAAAGCTTTCGGCTGTGCTCAACGAATTTAAAAAGAACAAACTGCATATTGCGGTTGTAACCGACGAATACGGCGGTACGCTGGGTATAGTTACAATGGAGGATCTGCTTGAAGAGCTTGTCGGCGAAATATGGGATGAGGACGAAGAAATAGAAAAAAGCATAATTAAGCTCGGCGAAAATGAATATCTTGTCAGCGGAGACCTTTTATTTTCACGCTTTACCGAACTGTTTGAAAAGGACTGCGGCAGCGTCAGCTCAAGCACAACTGTCGGGGGATTTATTTTTAACAGTCTCGGGCAAATTCCCATACAAGGTCAGTCCTTGGAATTTGATGGGCTTGTTCTTACCGTGAGCGAAATATGCGAACAAAGAATTACCTGGGTAAATGTAAAAAAAATATCCGTTTAAAATCTATTATTCGCTTGTTATCGGCAAAGCTTTATGTTACTATAATTAAGTAAAGAGCAAATAAATATTAAAAATCTGAAAAATGGAGGACTATGCTATGAATATCAAAAATTCCTACGAACGTTGGCTTGAAATGGCTGTCGAAGACTCCGAGCTTATCGACGAGCTTAAAAGCATTTCAGGCAATGAAAACGAAATTTACGAGCGCTTTTATAAATCTCTCGAATTCGGCACTGCCGGACTTCGCGGTATTATAGGCGCGGGTACCAACCGAATGAATATCTACATTGTACGCGCCGCTACTCAGGGACTGGCAAACTACATAAACACAAAATTCGGCGGCGGCGCGGTTGCAATTTCGCACGACAGCAGAATTAAAGCCGACTTGTTTATGATTGAAGCGGCAAAAGTGCTTGCCGCCAACGGTATAAAGGCTTATATTACACGTGAGCTTCAGCCCACTCCTGTTCTGAGCTTTCTTGTAAGGAATCTCAATTGCAAGGCGGGCATAATGATTACAGCAAGCCACAACCCGGCCGCATATAACGGCTACAAGGCTTACGGCTCGGACGGCTGTCAGATGACAGATGCTGCAGCAGGTATGGTTTACGACGAAATCAGCAAGCTTGATATTTTTGACGATGTTAAAACAGTCGATTTTGAAAGGGCGCTTTCCGACGGAAGCATCGCTTATGTTGAAGAAAGCGTATATGATGAATACATTGCCAACGTAAAGCAGCAACAGATAAACGCCGGAATATGCAAAGACGCTAACTTAAAGGTTGTTTACACTCCGCTTAACGGCACGGGCAATAAACCCGTGCGCCGTATAATGAAAGAAATAGGCGTTCAGAACGTTGTTGTTGTTAAGGAGCAGGAGCTTCCGGACGGCAACTTTACAACCTGCCCTTATCCTAATCCGGAAATTAAGGAAGCCTTGCAGAAAGGACTTGATCTCTGTAATACCGAGAAACCCGACCTTCTCCTTGCCACTGACCCCGACGCAGACAGAGTCGGTATTGCGGTGCCCGATTCCGACGGAAGCTACCGTTTGATTACCGGAAACGAAACAGGCATTATGCTTACGGATTATATCCTCTCCTGCCGCAAGGCGCAGGGTACACTTCCCGAAAAGCCCATTATTGTTAAAACAATCGTTACAAGCATTCTGATTGAACGCCTGTGCGAAAAATACGGCTGTGAACTTAAAAATGTGCTTACAGGCTTTAAGTATATAGGGGAAGTTATTCTGAATCTTGAACCCGCCAATGAAACAAACCGCTTTGTATTCGGCTTTGAGGAAAGCTACGGCTATCTTGCCGGCACCTATGTACGCGACAAGGACGCTGTTGTGGCCTCTATGCTTATATGCGAAATGGCAGCCTATTACAAAAAGCAGGGCAAAACTTTGTCTCAGGTTATCGATTCAATCTATGATGAGTACGGATATTATTTAAACACAACCCTAAGCTTCAGCTTTGACGGCGCCGCAGGAATGCAGAAAATGGCAAAAATGATGAATTCTCTGCGTGAAAATATGCCGGAGTCGATTGCCGATTTTACGGTTGTAAAATTCTGCGATTATCTTGAAAGCGTTGAAAAAGATATTGCAAACAGTGTTCAAAAGGAAATTGATCTTCCCAAATCAAATGTCCTTGCTTATCACCTTGAAGGCGGTAACGCCGCAATTGTGCGTCCGAGCGGAACCGAACCCAAAATTAAGCTCTATATAACGGCGGTCGGAAAGGATAAAAAAGAAGCTCTTGCGATAACCGAATCCATTACATCCGATATGAAGTGCATTTTAGGGATTTGACCCTAATTTGCCTTTAAGCTATCTTCTTGTGAAATACTGCGCCGCCGGGCGACAGTAATTTCGGACAAGTTTACAGGTGCTCAAAATCGGCTTATATTGAAGACAGCCGTTTTATATCACTTGAAAATAGGACTTAAATGTAGTATAATAAGAGCATATAAGAATTGTACCGTCGGTTTAAAATGAGGTCGCCTATTTAGGAATACAGTTTTAAGAACAAAAGCAGAGGAATATTTGTTATGAAGGCTTTTAAAAAATTATCTGCGGTCTTTGCCGCGTTTATTCTCATTGTGATTTCGGCTGCTTCGGCTTTTGCCGCCGAACTTAATATAAACGGAGCGTCGGCGAATGTGGGCGACACAGTAACATATACGCTTAATCTTGCCGATGTACCTTCCCCTGTTGCAGGTATTCAGTTATCCGTTTATTATGACAGCGAATATCTCGAGCTTGACGCCGACAAGCTAAGCTGCGCCGGATTTCCGGGTTATCTTGCCAATACAAGCGTAAACGGCGAGGTTATGATGAACGCCACCGAAGGAGTTGAAGGATACGATTTTACCGAAAAGACAGAAATCATTTCGCTTACTTTTACGGTTTTAAAGTCGGGTTCAACGAATATAACTTACTACATTTACGACCTGTATGACATATATGAGTACGGTCCCGGAGATTATCTTAAAACCTATACCCTCACATCTGACATATCCGTAAACGGCAATCCCGCCGTAACCGATACAGCTCCGATACTTGATCCGGAAAGACAGGAAAGCGCAAGCAGCGGAGATTTTGTAAATAATGAAGAAGGCGTCGGTGAAATAAGCCCGGAGGACGCAACCGTTCCGGAAACCGAAATTGAAAACACACTCAGCGATGACGATACCTCAGACGGCGACGTTGTAGGAGAATTCAGCTGGAATACGGAAGAATCAGCGGCAGATGACGGTGAGAAATCCGATTCATCCGCAGATTTTTCCACCATAATCATAATCGCCGTAATTGTAATTGCTTTGGTTATCGTTGCAGCGGTTATAATAGTTTTTAAACTAAAGAAATCCGGCAGCACAGGCAAAGGCACCGACAAAAATATTAAATCTTAATTTGACCTGCGAATTCCGCGGCGAACAGCTGCGGAATTCTTAATTTAAAATTATTATCTGAAAAATAAAGAAATGCTCATACCTTTCTTCGGTAACAGACGCATTAATAAACCTTGGGGAGTTTTTATGAACAGAAAAAACGCGCGTACTTCAAAATCCAAAGTCCTAATGACAGTAATAACCGTAGTTTTTATTTGTCTTATATTTTTGCAGTCGGCAATGTCCGCAGAAACTTCAAGCGCGGAAAGCAGCGGTCTTACAACCTTTATTAATAATTTTTTTATCGGCTTAAAGCTGAACGTTGCGTTATCTCACGATTTTGTAAGGAAGCTCGCACACTTTGCAGAGTTTTTTATTTTGGGTATTCTGCTGACCTCTACAGCATGTACCTACAAGGTCAAGCCGTATCGCAGCATTTTTTCCCTGCTGTTTTTCGGTCTTGCCGCAGCTGTTTCAGATGAAACAATTCAGATATTTGCCGTCGACAGGGGTTCATCTGTTCAAGACATTTTATTAGACTTTTTCGGGATTCTGGTCGGAGTTGGAATATGTCTGCTGTTTATTTGTATTAAAAATGCCGTAAGGCGCTGATACGAGCACGACTTTTCAATAATGGGCTTTGCCCCGTCATTCAACGTGGCAAACGGCGGCGTTGGCTGCCTGAGAAATCAATGGGGATTGTATCCCCATTGATTCCGAAAATGGAATCCGCCGCCTTAGAGGCGGGAACATCTTTGGCTAAGTTACAAGCAAAAAGCTCCCGGCTGTTTTAGTGCGGGAGCTTTTTTATGCGAAAGTAAAATTGGGAGAGCATACAATTATTTAATAAGCGCCTGAGTCCACTCAGCTTGTTTAAAGCCTATGAGTATGCACCCGTCGGCAACAAGAATCGGGCGCTTTACAAGCATACCGTCGGATGAAAGCAGTATCAACTGCTCCTCATCGCTCATACCGTCAAGCTTATCCTTGAGGTTTAAAGATTTGTAAAGCAGTCCGCTTGTATTAAAAAAGCGTTTAAGCGGGAAACCGCTTGAGCGATACCATTCTTTTAATTCGGAATAGTTTGGATTTTCCTCTTTAATATTGCGAACCGAATATTTAAATCCGTTTTCATCGAGCCACTTTGCGGCTTTCAGGCAGGTAGTACATTTGGGGTAAGCGATTAAAAGCATAATTAATTCCTCTTGAAAACTAAAATCAGACGCCGATTTTGCGGAAGCGTTTATAACGCGCTTCGGTGAGCTGCTCGCCGGTAAGGGCAGAATTTTTTTCAAAAGTACGGTTTATAAGAATTTTAAAATTCTCGAACATTTTTACATCGTCCGCTTTGGGTGTACGTATAATACGCTCGATTACGCCGAGCTTAAACAGATCGTGGGCAGTAAGCCCGAGACATTTTGCCGCATCGGGAGCCTTGCTTTCGTCCTTCCAAAGTATGCTTGCGCAGCCCTCGGGAGAAATTATGGAATAAACGGCGTTTTCAAGCATCCAGACCTCGTCTGCAACCGCAAGCGCGAGCGCACCACCGGAGCCTCCTTCACCGATAAGTATTGATAATATGGGAGTTTTGAGCGTCATCATCTCCATAAGATTTTCAGCGATAGCCTGACCCTGACCGCGTTCCTCCGCGCCAATACCGCAGTATGCGCCGCTTGTATCAACAAAGCAGAGCACGGGACGGTTGAATTTTTCCGCCTGTTTCATAAGTCTCAATGCTTTTCGGTAGCCCTCGGGGTGCGCCATACCGAAGTTACGGTCCATACGTTCTTTTGTATTTCTGCCTTTTTCAAGACCGATAACGGTTATCGGCATATTGTAAAGCATAGCCAGACCGCCTATTACCGCCTTATCATCGGAAAAGCGTCTGTCGCCGTGAAGTTCGATAAAGCTGCTGCCGAAAAGGCGTTCAATATAATCAACGGTCGTAAGCTTTTTAATATCCCTTGCGGCAAGGACGCGTTCATATGCCGTCATCACTTTTTACCTCCTCGGAAGAATAATGATGCAAATGCAAAAGATCGATTATGGTGGATTTGAGCTGCTTTCTGTGAACAATAGCGTCAATAAAGCCTTTTTCAAGAAGGAACTCCGCGGATTGGAATCCCTTTGGGAGCTTCTGTCTTATAGTTTGCTCGATAACTCTCGGTCCGGCAAAGCCGATAAGCGCATCGGGCTCCGAGAGAATAATATCTCCCTCCATTCCAAACGAAGCGGTAACGCCTCCCGTTGTTGGATCTGTGAGAACTGTTATATATAAAAGTCCCGCGTCACTGTGCAGCTTCACCGCGCCGGAGGTTTTAGCCATTTGCATAAGGGATAAAATGCCCTCCTGCATTCTTGCGCCTCCGGAAACAGTGCATACAATAACCGGAAGAGAATTTAACGTCGCATACTCAAACGCACGCGTAATTTTCTCGCCCGTTGCAGAGCCCATACTTCCCATAATAAAATTAGGATCCATTGCACAGAGTACCGTTTCGATTCCGCCTATTTTAGCGCTTCCTGTTACAACCGATTCGTTTTCTCCGCTGTTTAAACGTGAATTTTTAAGCTTTCTGCTGTAATCGGGAAAATTAAGGACGTTCTTTGCGGTAATATCGCTGTTCATTTCCGAAAAAGTGCCTGTGTCAGCAAGTATTTCTATACGTTCACGAGCCGAAAGTCTGAAATGGTGCCCGCACTTAGTACAAACCTTCAAATTTTCTTCCAAATCAGATTCCAGCAGGAGAGCGTTGCATTTAGGACATTTCATCCACATGGAATCCGGAACAAACGGATGATTTGCTTCCGCGTCGCCGGAGGCAGCCTCGAGGTCGTTTTTAGGCTTTAAAAAGGTAAGCAAATCCATAGGTTACTTCTCCTCCTTTTCCCTTCGCTTTTCAAAATCAGCCATAAAATCGGTTGTATATTTTCCGCTTACAAATTCCGGTGCGGAGAGAATTTCAATCTGTAAATCACGCGTATGGTCAATGCCGTGTATATTAAGCTCTGAAAGCGCCATACGCATTTTCCTTATTGCAAGCTCGCGCGTACGCGCCCGAACCATAAGCTTACCGATCATTGAATCATAAAACGGAGGAACCGTATAGTCCTGATAAATCGAGGTATCAAAACGCACAAACGGACCGCCCGGAATATGCAGCCACGTTATTTTGCCGCAGCTGGGGCGGAAGTTAAGCTTGTAATTTTCAGCGTTTATGCGGCATTCAATGGCATGCCCATGAGTGAAAACCTGCTGCTGGGTCTTATTGAGCTTTGAGCCGGCCGCTATTCTTATCTGCCACTGGACTATATCTATACCGGTTACCATTTCGGTTATTCCGTGTTCAACCTGCAAACGGGTGTTCATTTCCATAAAGTAGAAATGCCCCTCCCTGTCAAGCAGAAACTCAACGGTGCCGGCGTTTATATAATTGACTGCCTTTGCGGCTTTAACGGCGGCTTCCATCATTTCAGCTCTGGTTTTTGCGTCAATTGACGGACTCGGAGTTTCCTCGATGAGCTTTTGGCTTTTGCGCTGAACCGAACATTCGCGCTCACCCAGACAAAGATAATTACCGAACTTATCGCAAAGCAGCTGCATTTCAATGTGTTTTACCGGATGTAAAAATTTTTCCATATAAACAGCGCCGTCGCCAAAGGCAGCTGCGGCTTCGGCAGAAGCGGCATTATACGCATTGTCAAATTCTTCTAAAGTATTTACTTTGCGTATTCCCTTTCCGCCGCCGCCGGAACGGGCTTTAATAAGAAGCGGAAAGCCGATTAACTGAGCCTGAAGCCTCGCCTGTTCAAGACTTGAGCAAACATCGCAGCCCGGAGTAACGGGTACTCCGGCATCGCGCATTGTTTTGCGTGCACGGTCCTTATCTCCGAGAAGGGAAATCATTTCGGAAGTAGGACCGATAAATTCAATATTGCATTTTTCGCACAAGGAAACAAACTTTGCGTTTTCGGAAAGAAGCCCGTAACCGGGATGAATAGCCTGCGAGCCTGTTTCGGTAGCAATTGTAAGAATTGCCGCCATATTAAGGTAACTGTCTGCAACCGAAGCGCCGCCCACACAGTAGCTTTCATCGGCAAGCTTTACGTGCATTGCCTCTTTGTCCGCTTCGGAATATATAGCAACCGTACTAATGCCCATTTCCCGACAGGCGCGAATAATTCTTATTGCAATTTCGCCGCGGTTGGCTATCAGTATTTTTGAAAACATATTTTCACATCCAATTAAGTCTTTAAAACCATCGCCAAAATGCGGCGCGAGCTAAACCGCAGCCGCTTTATTCAACGGGACTATCCTTTACAATGGCAAACGACAGCTCAGCCTGGACGCACAGTTTGCCGTTTACATAACCCCTTGCGCTTACAAAGTAAAAATAGCCTCTGTTTTTTGTAAGAGTACAGACGCTTTCCAAAGTATCGCCCGGCAATACCTTATTTTTAAATTTAACGCCGTCAAGCTTTGTAAAATACGGCGTGCAGCCCTCAGCCTTGCCCGCAAGAAGGACACAGCTTGCCTGAGCCATCATCTCGCAAAGAATTACCCCCGGCACTACAGGATTTCCCGGGAAATGACCCCGAAGAAAAAACTCGTCTCCGCGCACGGTATATTTCCCTTTAGAAGTAACATCGTCTATAAGCTCGGCTTCCTCCACCAAAAGCATATTTTCGCGGTGGGGAAGAATTTTCTTGATTTCTTCCTGATTCAAAATATACCCTCCTTATTTGAGCCTGAACAGGGGTTGACCGAACTCCACAATATCGCCGTTGTCCACGCATACCTCGGTTATAACTCCGCTTTTTTCCGCGGCTATTTCGTTCATAAGCTTCATAGCTTCTATGATACAGACCGTTTCACCCTTAGATACCCTCTGCCCAACGGTGACAAACGGCGCGCTGTCCGGTGAGGGCGCTTCATAAAACACGCCGACCATCGGTGAGGAAATTACATCATTCTCGTCATAAGAATCTTCCTGCTGCTCGGCAGCTTCGGACTGCGGCGACGGCAAAACAGACTCAGGCGGATATAAAGCTTCGGCGGCTGCGGCGTTCTGCCGCGGCGCGGTTTTAAATTTACGCTCAAGCTTAAAGCCGCAGCCGTTTTCGCCGTTTATTTCAAGTCGGGTCAAAGTTGATTCGTCAAAGGTTTTTATAAGATCTTTTATTTCTCCGATAGAAAACATTTTAAATCCTCCTCAGACTTTTTTGAAAACTATGCAGGCATTATGTCCGCCGAAGCCCAAGCTGGTTGAAGCCGCAACGGTGATGTCCTTTTGAACAGCCTTATTAGGAGTATAGTTGAGGTCGCATTCTTCATCGGGGACACTGTATCCTACCGTTGGGGGAATAATTGAATTTTTTAGCGCAAGCGCTGAAATTACGCCTTCAACTCCGCCAGCAGCGCCAAGCATATGCCCTGTCATGGATTTTGTTGAGCTGATATTTATATCTTTTGCCCGTTCCCCGAGCGCAAGCTTAATTGCGAGGGTTTCGGTTTTATCGTTCATAGGCGTGCTTGTACCGTGAGCGTTAATATAAACGCTGTCGCTCTCGGTTACGCCGGCTTCCTCAAAAGCCAAACCGACGGCACGTGCCGGAGCTTCGGCCGTAGGATCCGGCGCAGTAATGTGATAAGCGTCGCAAGTATTGCCGTATCCGGCGATTTCCGCATAAATCCTTGCGCCTCTTGATACAGCGTGTTCATATTCCTCAAGAACCATTATACCCGCGCCCTCGCCGATTACGAAACCGTTTCTTTCTTTGTCAAAAGGAATTGAAGCGCGCTTTGGGTTGCCGCTTACGGAAAGGGCTTTGCAGTTTGTAAACCCCGCAACCGAAAGAGGCGAAACCGCAGCCTCGGCGCCGCCGGCAATAATTGCGTCCGCATAGCCGTGCTTAATCGCGCGGTAAGCTTCTCCGATTGAATGGGTTCCGGTTGCGCAGGCGGTTACTACCGGCAGACAAACGCCCTTTGCTTTAAACTTAATTGCAATATTACCGGCGGCAATATTGCTTATCATCATCGGAATAAAAAACGGCGAAACCTTTTTTGCCCCACCCTTTTCAAGTGCAAGGGTATTATCGACAAAGGTGTTCATACCGCCGATTCCGGCCCCCACATATACGCCGAAGCGGTTCGGCTCGACATTTCCCTCGATTCCGCTGTCATCTACAGCCTGAGAGGCAGCAGCAAGCGCATATTGGCAATATAGATCTGTTTTTCTTAATTCTTTTTTTTCGATATATAGGGTTGGATCAAAGTTTTTTACTTCAGCCGCAACTTTAACCTTAAAATCAGTCGTATCGAAGCGCGTTATAAAGTCTATTCCGCATTCCGCGTTTATCAGTGAATTCCACATTGTTGGAATATCATTTCCGACAGGAGTTACCGCGCCGACGCCGGTTACAACAACTCTTCTCACTTTTTATTTTTCTCCTTTATTAAAATGCCGCGTGAGTTCGGGCAGGGCTGCCGCGGAGGATTTGCTACATTGCCATACCGCCGTCTACGCGCAAAACCTCGCCCGTAATATAAGACGCTTCGTCGCCTGCAAGGAAAGCGACGGCGTTTGCCACGTCCTCGGGCTTGCCGCGTTTTTTCATAGGTATTGAGGCTTCAATAGCGGTTTTTACTTTATCGCTGAGTGCTTTTGTCATATCGGTTTCAATATAACCCGGAGCTACCGCGTTACAGGTAACTCCTCTGCCGGCAAGCTCGCGCGCAACAGATTTGGTCATTCCGATTATACCGGCCTTTGAAGCAGCGTAATTTGCCTGACCGGCATTTCCGTTTAAGCCTACAACCGAAGCTATATTTACGATTCTGCCGCCCTTTTTTCGCATAAAAATACTGTAAGTATGCTTAATCATATTAAAAGCGCCTTTAAGATTGACTTTTACAACACTGTCAAAATCGGATTCTTTCATTGAAAGCACAAGACAGTCGCGTACTATGCCGGCATTATTTATAAGAATATCTATAGACCCGAAATCTTCAACGATTTTCGCCACAGTCTGAGCCGATTGCTCAAAGTCGGAAACGTCACAGTAATACAACTCCGCTCTTACGCCCTGTTCTTCAATCTTCTTTTTTGCATTAAGCGCCTCGCTTTCTTCACCAACATAGACAACGGCAATATCGGCTCCCTGCTTTGCAAGCTTTACGGCGATTGCCTCCCCTATTCCCCGCGAGCCGCCCGTAACAACGGCGGTTTTATTATGTAAAGACATAAATATTTTCTCCTTTGCTTCTGTTTCACAGTTCAAGATTGTTTAAGTCCTCGGCGTTTTCAACCTTGAACGTTTTAACGTCGGGATCGATTTTTCTGATAAGCCCGGCGAGCGTCTTGCCCACACCGACTTCTATAAAAGTGTCAACGCCGGTTTCAATCATGTTTTGAATTATTTTCTGCCAACGAACCGGATTTTCAACCTGCGCGGCTATAAGAGCCTTGTAGTCGCCCTCGTACAGTGAGGCGGTGAAGTTAGAATACAGGGGAATTTTCCATTTGGAAACGGTTTTGTCCGAAAGATACTCTGCAAGCGACTGCGCCGCAGTATGCATAAGCGGCGAATGGAACGCCCCGCTTACCGCAAGCGGGATAGCTCTGCCCTTTTCCGCCTTGACTGCCTCGCAGAAAACTTCTATTTCATCTGCGCGCGCCGCCACAACCGTCTGCTCCGGACTGTTGTAGTTAACCGGCCAAACATTATTGAAACGGGAAGCTATCTCTTCAACTTTTTTGGCGGGGAGCTTCATAACTGCCGCCATAGCGCCCTTGTTCCGCTGTGCGGCGTTATTCATAAACTCACCGCGCTTACAAACAAGGGTAAAAGCCTGTTCATAGGTCATAACCGAGCTGTACCCCAGCGCGGTAATTTCGCCGAGCGAAAAGCCCGCCATACAGTCGGCGTTTATCCCCTTTTCTTCGACTGCCTTTGCTGCGGCAAGACCGGCTGCAAAAACACACGGCTGAGTATTTACAGTAAGCGAAAGCTCCGAGGCGTCGGCGCTGAAGCACTGCTCCGAGGTGCCCGGGCGAACACTGTCAGCCATATCAAATATTTCCTTTGCGGCCGTGGAGCTTTCGTACAAACTTTTTCCCATGCCTGTATACTGAGCCCCCTGTCCGGAAAAAACAAATGCTATTTTACCCATTTGCCTGCCTCGCTTAATACAGTTTCCGCCTTATCAAAAATGTCAGTAATAATTTCACGCGCGGTCTGCTCTTCTTTAACCATAGAAGCAACCTGCCCGGCAAGCACGCAGCCCTTTGAAACATCGCCCTCACGCGCCGCCTTGTAAAGCAGACCTACCGCCATCTTTTCCAGCTCGCTGTCTGATACTTCGCTGCTGTATTCCGCCTTTGTATACTCGCGCGTAAACGCATTTCTCAACGATCTCACCGGATGCCCGAGGCGTTTGCCGGTAACGACTGTATCTATATCCTTGGCCTTTAATATTTTATTTTTGTATTCCTGAGAAATCGTACATTCCTTTGCAACCAGGAACCTTGTTCCAACCTGAATACCTACAGCTCCGAGTAAAAACGCAGCCGCAGCCTGCCTGCCGTCAGCAATGCCTCCGGCTGCAATAACGGGAACCGACACCGCGTCAACAACCTGGGGAACAAGCGCCATGGTTGTAAGCTCGCCTACGTGACCTCCGCTTTCGCCACCCTCGGCTATTACGGCAAAAGCTCCCTGGCGCTCCACCATTCGTGCAAGCGACACAGACGGGACGACCGGAATAACCTTTATGCCCGCTTCAAGCCAGGACTTCATATATTTTCCGGGATTTCCCGCTCCGGTAGTGATAACCGGGATTTTTTCTTCAATAATTACCCGAGAGGTTTCCTGAACAAAAGGACTCATCAGCATAATATTAACGCCGAAGGGCTTGTCCGTGAGTGTTCTTGCCTTGCGAATTTCCGCTCGGAGCTGCTCTCCGTTTGAGTTCATTGCGGCTATAAGCCCCAAACCGCCCGCGTTAGAAACACCTGCGGCAAGTTCGGCGTCGGCAACCCATGCCATACCGCCTTGAAAAATCGGATATTCAATTCCGAGGGCTTCATTTATAACTGTAGAAATCATTGTAACATCCTCCGAATTACTTATTCCAGCGAATTACACAGCTGCCGGTTGTAAGGCCGCCTCCAAAGGCGCACAAAACGATATAATCGCCTTTTTTAACCCTGCCGCTGCGATTTATTTCATCAAGAGCAATAGGCATACACCCCGCCGAGGTGTTGCCGTACTCCGATATATCACACACATATTTTGATTTATCTATATCGAGCTTATCCGCCGCCGCATCAATAATGCGGTAATTTGCCTGGTGCGGGACAACCAAATCTATGTCTTCCTGCTTAAGGCCGGCATCTTTAATTGCTTTTTTGATGCCGCGAACCATTGAAACAACAGCAAATTTATAAACCTCTTTTCCGTTCATATAAATTGCCGGAGGCGCGGTTTTAACCTTATTCATCGGAGAAAGATTTTCCCCGCGCGGGGCGTAAAGTACGCTGTAATTTCCCTTAGCCGTTACATCTATTGACAGAAGATCATCGCCCGTACCGAGGACGACAGCTCCGCCGCCGTCGCCGAAAAGCACGCAGGTATTGCGGTCGCTCCAATCGGTAACGCTTGACAGATTGTCGAAACCGACAACCAGAGCTTTTTTTACCCTGCCGCGCGCAAAATAGCCGTCAACCACGTCGAGTGCATATACAAAGCCGGAGCATGCGCCGTTTACATCGAAAGCAGGACATGAAGCGCCTATCTCTTTTTGAATTACACAAGCCTGAGAAGGAGTTATAAACTCGCCGCGCAGAGTAGCGCATACGATAAGATCCAGCTCCTCGGCTTTTACGTCCGCATTTTCAAGCGCAGCTTTTGCAGCCTGAACGCACAATTGCGTTATTGTCTCATCGGTCATAATATGCCGGCGCTTTATACCTGTTCTTGTGGTTATCCACTCGTCGCTTGTGTCTACCATATCTGTAAGCTGTTCGTTTGTCAGAATAAACTTCGGCACCGCGCTGCCTGTGCCTAATATTGAAAAGCTCATTTGCGGAATTCCTTTCCAAAAAAACGTTGATTTCTTCACGTAAAATTTCCCGTACATTATTAAAAAACGCATTGAAAATCAACAGCTTGTGATAAAAGTTTATGATAATAGAAATTAAGCTGTTCGCCAAAGGAACGCTCCCCTGTACGACCAGCCGTTACAAATCAAAAGCAACCAATATTACGGAAACCGTTTTTCCACACCTGAAAAAGGCTGCGATTTCCACAATGTACCACTTCCCTGATATTGATTATTAATAATTTTACATCATTTGAATTTATATGTCAATACTTTTTTGCCTTTCAAGATTTACGCCCGTAAATGCTTCCTTTACGGGCGTAAGCTAAGATTTACATTTTACCTTTCCGACATTTTCAGGTAAGCTCTGCGCGGCTGTACATTCTGATATGCCGGACGGATTATTTTACTCGGATTAACAAGCTCCTCTATCCTGTGAGCGCTCCAGCCGGCAATACGGGCAATGGCAAAAAGCGGGGTGTAAAGCTTTTCGGGCAAATCAAGCATACTGTAGACAAAACCGCTGTATAAATCTACGTTTGCGCTTACTCCCTTAATGCTTTTGCGGCGCTCGGTTATAAGCTTGCAACCGGCTTTTTCGACATTGCGGTACAAAGCAAACTCTCCTTGCTTGCCCTTTTCCTCAGACAGACTTTCAACAAAGCCCTTTAAAACCAAGGCGCGGGGATCGCTCTTTGTATAAATAGCATGACCGATACCGTATACGAGCCCCGTACGGTCGAAGGCCTCTTTATTCAGGATTTTTGAAACATAGGCTTCAACTTCATCATAATCGTAAAAATCCCTGACATTTTCTTTAATCTCACTGATCATCTTTACAACCTTGAGATTTGCCCCGCCGTGCTTCGGTCCCTTAAGCGAACCGAGAGAAGCCGCAACGACCGAATATGTGTCGGTTCCGGAGCTTGTGACAACATGAGTTGTGAAGGTGGAATTATTGCCGCCGCCATGCTCGGCATGAAGGACAAGCGCCATATCAAGCAGCTTTGCCTCAAGCTTTGTGTATCTGCTGTCCGGGCGGAGCATATAAAGAATATTTTCCGCCGTTGAAAGATTAAGCTGCGGCGAATGTATGTAAAGACTTTGGTTGCCATAGTAGTAATTATAAGCCTGAAGGCTATAAACACTGAGTACAGGAAAAAGCGCGATAAGCTGCAGGCATTGGCGCAAAACATTTGGGATTGAAGTATCGTCCGAACGTTCATCGTATGAATACAGAGTCAGTACCTCGCGCGAAAGCGCGTTCATAATATCTCGGCTCGGAGCTTTCATGATAATATCGCGTACAAAGCTGTTGGGCAGCGTTCGGTAATAGCCGAGCAGCTTGCCGAAGCTTTCAAACTCCTTGAAATTTGGCAGTCTGCTGAACAAAAGAAGATAAACAATTTCTTCAAAGCCGAAATGACCGTCGCTTATAAAGCCGTTTACAAGCTCGCGGATATTATAGCCACGGTAAAAAAGCTGTCCGTCTATGGGGACACGCACTCCGTCTTTTTCTTCAAATGCGTTAACCTCGGAAATTTCCGTAAGACCGGTAAGCACCCCTTTACCGTTAGCGTCGCGTAAACCGCGTTTTACATCGTATTTTAAATAAAGCTCGGGATTAATTTTGCCGTTTTCCGAGCAAAGCTTGCTTAATTCAATAATCTCAGGAGTTAAATTACTGTATTCCGAACTCATTGAAACACTCCCCTTACTTTTTTTATTTTATCATACATTCCGGGATTTTACAAGTTTTAATCCTAAAAATTCAGTATTATTAAAATATTTGTGGAAATTAAGGGGTTTTTAGGGCAGCAAATGAATTTTTTTACCAAAATATTTCAAAATTTTCAATCTGCATATAGCCTTGGCGCAGACGTCTTACGCCTTTAAGAGAGATAATTCCGTTTCAAAATTTCAACGGAAGCGGTAATATTTCACAGAAAAGCTGATGAGCCCACACGCGCTGCAAATGCAGCAGCGCTCCGATTCGCGAAGGCTTGCCGGAGCATTGCTGTGATTTTAAAAATTTATCTGCGCATATTTACCGCCTGTCCCACATATGCTGTAGCAAGACTGAAAAAGGTAGTGAAAAAAATGAAAAACCGTTTTAACGATGCCTGCACCGCTCTGTGTACGGCGCTGTACCCTCGGGTATTTGCCGTTCCGGACGATATCAAAGAACGCGCGCAGGAAATACGCCTGCGTGTAAACCGTCCGGTAAGTATATGCTGCGGAAGGGAGAATTATTACATAACCTCAGACGGCAGCGTTACCAACGCCGCGTCGGAGCAACCGATGCTGCGCGCCGTAAAAGCTGATATTATGGAAACCTTTCAGAACATCTGCAATTACTCGATTTACAGCAAACAAAACGAAATACGCAACGGATTTGTGACCATGCAGGGCGGACACCGCGCCGGCATTTGCGGAACCGCAGTAGCCGACGACGGTATTATAACAAATATAAGAGATATTACGTCGATAAATATACGTATCGCCTCGGAACGACCCGGTTGTGCGAATGAAATACTCGCCCGCGTGGGGACGGAGTTTAACGGACTGCTGATCTGCGGCGCGCCGTGCAGCGGAAAAACTACGCTAATACGCGATATAGCCCGCACACTGTCTTTGCAAAATTATAACACCGCCGTTATCGACGAACGCGGAGAGATTGCCGCCTGCACAGCAGGCAAAATGCAAAACGACATAGGCTTATGCGACATTTTAGACGGCTACCCGAAGTCGGCGGGCATTACGCAGGCTATAAGATGCCTTGCCCCTGATTTTATAATCTGTGATGAGATCGGCAGCGCAAGGGACGCAGCGGCAATAGAGCAGGGGCTGCACAGCGGAGTGCGCTTTGCGGCTACGGTTCATTGCTCCGATGCAAAGGAGCTTTTACAAAAGGAAAATATAGCAAAGCTTATCGGCAAAGGGTTTGACAAAACAGTTTTCCTGAAGAGCAGAAAAAACGCGGGAAAAGCGGAAATTATTTTCGACAGCCCGCAGGAGCTTCTGAATGCTTAAAATAATCGGTGCGCTGATGATTTTAACATCGGCGACGCTGTTGGGCTTTTACCGTTCCGACAAACTGCGCAGAAGATGTGTTTTCTTCAAGGATTTTATAAGCTTTCTTTCACTGTTTAAAGCAAGGCTGCGCTATGAATGTACAGACATAAAAACCTTAGTCGGGAAATGTGGGAGGTTCCCCTCGCTTGAGCCGCTTTGCGGTGAATTTTCCGCCGAAAGCGACGCTCCGGTTAAGGCGCTGTGGGAGAAAGGAATTGCCAAATGCTGCGCCGCCAGCTCGCTTAACGACGAGGACGCCGCTCTCCTGCGGGAGTTCGGCATGCCGCTCGGAAGCACAGATATGCAGGGACAGCTTGAGCATATATGCCTGTATGAAACGCTTGCTCAGAAACACCTTTCAGACGCCGAACGGTCATTTTTAAAAAACGGGAAGCTGTACAAAATGTTAGGATTTTTCGCGGGTACCGCGGCGGCAATCACGATACTTTAAGCCTTTGCCGCGGCTAATATCCCTTATTTGAAATTAACGAGGTAAAAATGGATATAGATATGATTTTTAAAATAGCCGCGATAGGTATTATAGTTGCAGTTTTAAACCAGCTTCTTATCAGAAGCGGCAGAGAGGATCAGGCGCTGCTTACAACTTTGGCAGGACTTATTGTGGCGCTTATGATGATTATAGGCGAGATAAGCAATCTGTTTGACACCATAAAATCGGTATTCGGGCTATGAACGGCGTGACCCTGCTGTGCGCTGCGGCAATTTCCGCCGCGACTCTCGCTCTGACAATAAAAAAACACAATGCGGAATTATCTATGATTTTAAGCATATGCTCGTGCGTTACGATTCTTATCTGGTCTTTTACAAACGCCGCACAGGCCATTTCCCGGGTTAGCGACATTGCCGAAAGAACCGGAGTAAGCAGTGAATATCTTGCGGTTATTTTTAAAGCGATGGGTATCTGCTTTTTAACAGAATTTGCTTACGACTGCTGTAAAGACGCAGGTCAAAGCGCATTGGCAGGCAACACGCTGCTTGCCGGAAAAATCTTGGTAATAATTACGGCTCTTCCGCTTTTTGAAAAGATCCTTGACATTTCAACGGAGTTAATTGGAATATGAAAAAAGTAATTATCGGAATTGTTTTTGGAATGGCTTTTCTTTCCGCTGCGCTTGTTTTTGCACCGCATACATACGCGCAGGAAAATACTCCCTCTACTGAAACGGAAATAGGCGCCGAGCTTACAGACGCGCTCAGTCCGGAAGCATTGGAAACATTAAATAAGCTCGGCATAACCTCCCCTAATGCAAGCGAAATTAGCAAATTAAATATTACGGATATTTTTTCCGCCGTAAGCCGGGCAATCGCCGAAAGGGCAGGCGCTCCCTCAAGAGCGTTTGCGTCAATTGTGGGAATACTGCTGATATTCGCTGTGCTCGATACCATAAGAGACGGGTTAACCACCGACGCAATGCAGGAGGTCATGAAGGTTGTGACGGTGCTGAGCGTAACCTTTATTTTAATTTTGCCGGTAACCGAGCTTATTCAAAGCGCCGTTTCGGCTATTTCCGCAAGCTCAAAATTTATGCTGGCATATGTTCCGGTTATAACCGGCGTATTGATTGCCTCCGGCAATATGTTAACCTCCGGCTCATATTATGCGATAATGATATTTGCTTGTCATGGAATATCGCAGCTCTGTGCTTCGGTAATTTCACCCTTACTGAATATATTTTTCGGCCTAAGTATTACCGGAGCTGTATGTCCGGTTTTTCGTTTAGAAGGCATATGCAAGGCTTTGAACAGGCTTATTAAATGGGCTCTCGGCTTCTCGATGTCACTGTTTTCCGCTGCTTTAACATTTAAAACAATGATTACCGCCGTGGCGGACAGCATTTCCACCAGAGCTGTAAGATTTTCTCTTTCTTCGTTTGTTCCCATTGTGGGCTCGGCGCTGTCGGAAGCATACAAAACCGTGCAGAGCAGCGTTCGTCTGCTTAAATCGGGAATCGGAATTTTTTCGATTATAGCTGTCGTCATAGTATTTATGCCTGTTATAATACAGGGGCTGCTGTGGATGCTTTCAATCAGTCTGAGCAAGGGCGCTGCCGAAATACTCGCACAGGACGCGGCGTGTACGGTGCTGGAAGTCAGCGGCGACGTCATCTCTACAACGCTTGTCATTATACTTTGCATTTTGGCTGTGTTTGTAATTTCAACAACCGTTCTCCTTATGTCCGGAGGAATGCTTTGAGCGCCGTTTCAAAGGCGGTCGCCTTCATATGCGGATGCGCAGTAGTTTGTTCTGTTCTCAATCTTATATCCCCTAACTCCAAAATGAAGAAGCCCGCAAGAATTGTACTTGCCGTATTTTTTATATGCAGCCTTATTTCACCCGTAAAAAATGCCGTCGAAGCAATTTCCCGGGCTTTTGATTTCAGCGTCCAGGAAACACAAAGAGAGCCGGAAGCGGCGTTTGACTACGAGCAGCTTGTCTTTGAGCAGACCGTTCAAAATCTTGCAAACTCTGTTAACAATATGCTGCTTGACGAAGAAATTACGGCAAAAGACATATCCGTAAATGCACATATCAGCAGCAACAAGAGCATAAAACTTGACAGCATCAACATATATATTGACGAGGCATCAAATGTGGATATTTTAAAAATCGAGACCTTGGTTTCAACGAATTTCGGACTTGTTCCAAACATTACGGTGGGCAGCGACAATGGAACATAAAGCGGGATTTTCTTTACACAAGCTGTTTGAAAAAGAAAACGTCAAAAAAATCATAATAATAATCGGACTTTCGGGCATTGCGCTGATTTTCATTTCAAGCTTTTTTGATCTCGGTTCCGCAAATACAGGGGCTGAAAGCGCCTTTTCGGTTGACAGCTACTGCGAAAAGCTGCAAAATCAGCTTCAAAACGTCATATCAAGTATTGAGGGCGTGGGGCGCGCCGATATTTTGCTTACTATTGAAAATTCGGCAGAGGTGGTCTATGAGGAAAAATCAGAATATCAGACAAAGCAAATTGAACCGAAAATACGCGGCGTTGTCGTCGTCTGCGACGGCGGCTCGGATCCCGTGGTTGTTCAACGCGTAATAAGGGCGCTGCAAAGCGTTCTTGATATTTCCGCCTCGAAAATTTGTGTAGCACAATTATCAGACAATATTACTTAGGAGGAGCAAAATGAAAATTCAAAAAAGACATATCGTACTTGCATCGCTTGTTTTGGCTTTGGGAGCCGCAGTATACCTGAACTGGCAATTTTCCGACGCTCCCGGCTTAGTCAACACCGCTTCGGATGATACTAAGGAGCTGGGGCAGGCTAAGTATGTAAACAGCTCCGTAACGGTTCCGCAGCAGGAAACCGACGCAGAAACCGACCCGGGCGACGAGATCGAAGCAACTCTAAAAAAGGCCGAAGACGACTATTTTGCAAACGCGCTTACTCAAAGGCAGCAGACGCAGGACAGTGTGCTGGAATCGATAAAGGAGGTTGCCGATAAGCTTGAAGCTTCCGATGAAAGCAAGGCTCTTGCTGCGGAAAATCTTGAAAAGCTTGAAGGCATGATACTTGCGCAAAACAATATAGAAGGAATTTTACAGGCCAAAGGCTTTTCTCAATGTCTCTGCTACATAAGCGACGGCAGCTGCACGGTTATAGTTCTGAAAAGCGAGCTTGAAGATTCCTCGACATTGATTGTTAAAGATGCGGTGCAGTCACAGTATAAGATAGACTTTGAAAATATAACAATAGTCGAAATTTAACTTAAACTCAGACATTCCCCGCCTCTTAGGCAGCGGTTCAATTACGGAATTTCAGCGGAGGCTGTAATCTCCCAATGAAGCCTGAGAAGCTGACGCTCACCGCGTAAACCGAAATCACAGCGGCGCTTAGTTCCATGCAAGCATGACGGAGCGCCGCTGTGATTTAAATCGGCATTGAATCAGTGCAACAATAAAAAAGCAGACTTCGCGTCTGCTTTTAAGCATTTATTACTCGTTGTTATCGATCACCGACACAGGGTCAATATATCTGTTATTTACAGTAATCTCAACATGGATATGAGATTCGTCCTTTTCTTCAAAGGGGACTGTGCCTGCTTTGCCTATTTGGTCGCCGGCAGCAACTTCGTCCCCGCTTTTAACCTCAACATCGTCATCAAGACCGCAGTACCGTATAACGAGTTCGTTGTTCTCTACAACAACAACATTGCCGAGCATTCCGTCGGTGTAAGTCTCCTTAACAATTCCGTCGCACATGCTAAGCACAGGCTCTCCCTCTTCACTGCCAAAATCCACTCCCGTATGAGGACGCCAGTCGTTCATTGTTTCATTTTTTACCGCATCTTCGCTGTATTCCCGAGTTATGGTTTTACTGCTTACAGGATACTGCAAACTTTCGGTAACACGCAGAAGGGTTTGCAGTGCGTCCTCCGTTTCACCTTGCGTTTCTTCGGGATCCGGTTCATCTGCTTTTTCATCTTCTTCCGTAACGGGCTGTGTTACTGAGAGACCGGTATGCTCCGAAGGGGTTGTTTCGGCGGTCAAGGTCTCTGTTACGCCGGTGACGTTATTATCAACAGGAGCAAGCGTAGACGTTACAGAGGCTTCGGTTTCATCGGTCTGTATATATTTGCTTACGCTGTCAAATGTTGACCACGCTGCAAGACCCACCGCCACAAGGCATACAGACAAAGCTATATAAAAGCCGAGCTTTTCCTGTTTGGTTTTTTTCTTTGATTCATTATTCATAAAAAAGCACCTCCGCCGTTATTATTGACGCAGGTGCGGGTTTTATTCCGAATATCTGTAAAAAACAGAAGGCTTCATATTATTTCTGTGCAAAGGTCTTGTGTTCGGCAACCGCTTGCGCAGCTTTTTTTCCATCGGAAAGGATTGCCTCTTTGAGCTCCTCCAAAGACGCAAATTTCCGTTCGGGACGTAAAAACTCCAAAAGCTCTACCTTGGCGTTTTTACCGTACAGTAAGCCGCCGCTGAAATCCGTTAGCCATGTTTCTCCGAGAATGCAGGAGGACCCTACGGTCGGTTTTACGCCGATGTTTGTAACACCCGTGTAAAGCTTGTTTTCAATCGAGACGAAGGAAGCATAAACCCCGAATTTCGGTATTACGGTTTCTTTTTCAAGCTTCTGGTTTATAGTTGGCGCGCCGAGTATACGACCGAGCTGTCTGCCGGGAATTATTTTCCCCTGATAACCGAAATTATAACCGAGCATTTTGTTTGCTCCCGCTATGTTGCCGCTTTCGAGAAGCCGGCGAATTTCGGTTGATGAAACAACAGTTTTGCCGAGCAAAACCGGAGGAACGACCGTAACGTCTATGCCGTGCTTGCCGCATTCTGCTTTAAGCAGATTTGAATCTCCGCTGCCGTTAACTCCAAAACGGTAGTTAAAGCCGCAGAAAACGCGGGCGCAGCTGAGCACGCCGCACAGGATTTCCGAAATAAACTCGCGCGGCTGCAAGCTCCTTATTTTGTTAAAATCCACAGTATAGAGATAATCTATACCGAGCTGCTTAATGATTTGCGCTTTATCCTTTATGCTTGTTATTGCGCAAATATTCTCACCGGAAATACACGTCCTCGGGCTTTTTTTAAAAGTATATACCACAGGCGTCAGCCCTTCTGCGGAACAGGCGGCCGCTTTGGAAATAACCGCTCTGTGTCCCAAATGAACGCCGTCAAAAAAGCCGAGGGCAACGGCGCTTTTTCGTCCGGTGACGCGGACATGTTCTTCAAAGCACTGCATAGCGTCAAACGCCGCCTTCGGAGCTTTTCAGCAGCAGGGCGGTTTTTAAAATGCCTATCTGCGTTTTTGCGTCCGCAATGCGGTTATTGAGCACCATTTCAACTGCCTTATCAATATGGATTTTTTCCACATTCAAAAACTCGTCGCTGTCAAGCTGCTGCTCTCCGACGCTTTTAACACGGCACATATACATATGAATAATTTCTCCGCAATATCCGGGAGTGGGATAAACCTGACCGAGGGAAATGTACGAGTACCCCTCCGCGCCGGTTTCCTCCTTTAATTCACGCTTCCCATTTTCAAGAGGATTCTGCCCTTTTTCGAGCTTTCCGGCAGGAAGCTCCAAAACCACCTCTTTATACGGATAGCGGAACTGTCTTACGAAAAGAAGCTCGTTTTTTTCATCGAGCGCGGCTATGCAAACTCCGCCGGGATGCTCAACAAGCTCCCGTTTAGCCGGCTCGCCGTTCGGAAGCAGAACATCATCTACGGAAACCTTTATAATCTTTCCGTTGTATATCTCGGTTCTGCCGACGGTTTTTTCAATAAGATTCATAGTACAAACCTCCAAAAATCCAAAATTCACATAACCGGAGGGGTAAAAAATGGAAATATGCTTACCTACCGAAAATTTTATTAACAAGTTTACCGATGACCTCAGGAAACGTTTTAAATTTCTCAGACGGTGCTTTTACGGCAAATCGCTTTGCTCACGTCCGCTGACCGCCCTTTACATAGGAAAAAAGGAAAACGCAGCCTTTCTTTGCGGCGGAATCCATGGCAGCGAATATCTGACAGTGCTGACGATGCTTAAATTAGCAGAGGATATTTGCTTAAGCATTGAAAACAAAACAGCGCTTGCGGGCTTTCATATGTGGCGTTTTCTTTCAAAACACGGCGTTTGCATTGTGCCATGTGTAAATCCGGACGGAACGCAAACAGCCATATGCGGCAGCAGTGCGGCAAAGCAATATAAAAGCCTGATTGAAAGCATTAGCGAAAACACCTCGAGCTGGCAGGCAAACGCCAGAGGCGTAGACCTTAACCACAATTTTAACGCAGGTTGGTCTCAGCTTAAACAGCTTGAGCTTGAAAACGGCATATGCGCGCCGGCAAAAACGCGCTACGGCGGAGAATACGCCGAAAGCGAACCGGAAAGCCGCTTGCTCGCCGAACTTTTCGGCAAGGGCGGATTTTCCAAAGCTTTTGCATTTCATTCTCAGGGCAGGGAAATATATTGCAGCTACGGCAAAAATACTCCTCAACGCAGCTTTGAAATTGCCGAAGCTCTTGCCCGCTCAAGCGGTTATACCGTCTGTGAACCGGAAGGGCTTGCAATAGGCGGCGGTTTTAAAGACTGGGTAATAGAGAAAATGCACAAGCCGGCTCTTACCGTAGAAATAGGGATTGGAAAAAATCCGCTTCCGCTTTCTGATTTTAAAGCCGAATACGATAAAATACTTGAAATGCTCTGCCTATGCTGCATCTTATAGCTTATTTCTGCAGCGCCTCCACTATATCGCAAAAGCCCATGGAATTTGACGCTTTAACAAGCACAGTGTCGCCCCCGCAAAGCAAAGCGGGCAGTGAATTTATTGCTTCCTGCACCGAGTTGAAGCAGTGCTTATCGGCTACTTCGGCAGTATTGTAGATTTCCTTTGCAAGCTCCCCCACCGTGACAAGAAGATCTATATTTTTGCCGTTAAGATATCTTCCGATTTCGCGGTGCATTTTAAGTTCCGCTCCGCCAAGCTCCTTCATATCGCCCAGAATGCAAACCTTCCGACCCTTGCAATCGGATAATGAATCAATCCCCGCTTTCATAGAAGCGGGATTTGCATTGTAGCAATCGTCGAGTACGGTATATTTATCTGTTCTGATAACGTTTGCCCTGCCGCCTATAGCGCGGTAGCTTTCCACTCCGTTTTTAATTTGTTCGTCTGACAGTCCGAGCTCCTTGGCAATTGCGACTGATGCTAAAGCGTTAGAAACCATATACTTACCTATGGCGGGGATTTTGACCTTTATTTTACCCGTACTCCAGCACAGCGTACAGGAGATTCCCTCAAAGCCGCTGCTCTTTATATTTTCGGCATAAAAATCGTTTTTATCGGACAAGCCGAAAAAAACGGGCTTTGTTCCGTTTATTTCGCCGATTGAGGCAAGCTTATCGTCGTCGCCGTTTAGAAATACCTTTGCGTTTTCCGCCATATTTTCAAACATTTCGGTTTTTGCTTTAAGCACTCCGTTTCTGTCGCCGAGATTTTCAAGATGGCAGTTGCCTATATTGGTCAGCACGCAAAAATTCGGACATACAATTTCGGACAGGCGCGTCATTTCTCCGAAATCGGAGATTCCCATTTCAACAATTGCAGCCTCGTCGCTTTCTTCGATGCCGAAAATGGTAAGCGGCACACCGAGCTCATTGTTAAAATTACCCGGTGTTTTATGAACGCTGAGCTTTTGAGAAAGCACGGCGCTGAGCATTTCCTTGGTTGAGGTTTTCCCTACGCTCCCGCTTATTCCTATTACCGGTATTGAAAACAGCGAACGGTAATATCCCGCAATTTTACCGAGCGCCTTTACCGTGGATTTTACAAGAATATACGCGCCGCGCGCGTTTTCAATTTTATGCTCGCAAACAGCACACACAGCTCCGTTGTCAAAGCAGCCGTTTACAAAATCATGACCGTCGGCGCGCGCGCCGACTATAGCTGCAAAAAGCGCACCCTCAGAAATTTGGCGGCTGTCGGTAACGATTGACGTGATGTTTTTTTGAAGCACGGCTTCATCTCCGTAAAAGGTGCCGCCGCAGGCAATCAAAGCTTCTGAAACTGAAATAATCTTCATGCGTTTACTCCGTATTTTTTCAAAGAAATATCAATTATTTTTTCACACAGTTCTTCATAATTTATACCCGCTGCAGCCGCCTCCTGCGGGAGCAGGCTTACCGGGGTCATACCGGGAAGCGTGTTTGCCTCCAAACAGTATGTGCGGCCGTTTTTGTCAAGCAGAAAATCTATTCTGGCATATGAATTAAGATGCAGCGCTTTAAAAGCCCTTACAGCCTGACTTTGAAGCTGAAGTGCTGTTTCGCTGTCGAGGTCTGCCGGGCATACCTCTTGCGTTCTGCCCGACTGGTATTTATTTATGTAGTCGTAAAATCCGACTTTTGGAATAATTTCTATTACCGGAAGCGCCTTATCATCAAGAACTCCTACCGAAAATTCTCTCCCCTTTATAAATTCCTCAACCAGAACTTCCTCCTCATATCCGAGCGCTGCGTTCACAGCAGAAATAAAATCTTCCGGGCAGTTTACTACAGATACTCCGACGCTGCTGCCGCCGGAGCAGGGCTTAACCACACAGGGATAGTCATTCCATGACAAGACGCCGCCGGTTTCAATATCCCGCCGGGTAAAAACCGCGCCTTTAGGCGTTGGTATATTGCCGTTAAGAAAAATACTTTTTGCAACGCCCTTGTTCATGGCAAGCGCGGAACCAAAGCTGCCGGAACCGGTATATCGGATTCCCAGCAAATCAAAAGCGGCCTGAAGCTTTCCGTTTTCGCCGACGTCGCCGTGGAGCGCCAGAAAGCAAATATCTGCAAAGCGGCAGATTTCTTCAACGTTTTCGCCCAAAAAGCGCCTCGAATCACCCCCGCGCATAGCTATGATTTCATCGAGATTGGGAATTTTACCGTCAAGCGGAACCTCCGCAATAAAATCACGGTTTTTGTTAAATAAACCCTCAATATTTTCAAAGCCGCCCTTACAGCCGAGAAAAACGTCAAGCAGAACCGCGTTATGTCCTTTGCCGCGCAGTGCAGCCGCAACCTTTTTGCCCGAAGTTATGGAAACATTGCGTTCGGTGCTTAAGCCTCCCGCAAGTACCGCTATATTCATATAAAAACACCTCTTAAATTATGTGACCGGACGGCGCGCCGGGATATGCACGAGCACAGCGCCGTATAAAATCAATACCGCAGTAATTATAACACTCATATAATATTTTGGCAACCGCCGCGCAGCTTCATTCTGTTGGCTGCGAGCATAACGCCTATTTTCCCGCTGTGAAAGTTAAGCCCACCTTGGAGCCATGCGGCATAAGGGGGCCGAAGGGGCGCGTCGGCAGAAAGTTCAATGGTTGAGCCGAGCGTAAAAGCGCCGGAAGCCATGATAACGTCGTTGCTGTAGCCCGGCATCGGAGAGGGTTCGGGGCAGACAAAGCTGTCAACCGGCGCTCCGGACTGCACTCCCCGGCAAAAATCGATAAGACGCTGAGGCGTTCCCAGCTTAAGCACCTGAATTATATCGCCGCGCTCTTCATAATAGTGTGGAGTAACGTCGTATCCCAAAAGTTCGAACAGCGCCGAAGCAAAAACCGCGGTTTTAAGAGCCTCGCCGACCGCATGCGGGGCGTTAAACGCTCCCAAAAACAGCTCGCGGCTGAGACCGAGCGTCGCGCCCTGTTCACCGCCTATTCCCGGTGTTGTAAGTCTGTATGCGCACTGCTCCACAAGCTCGCTCTTGCCCGCTATGTAACCGCCTGTGGGAGCGATTCCTCCGCCTGCGTTTTTAATAAGCGATCCCGCCATTATATCAACTCCGCAGGCAAGAGGCTCGCGCGTTTCAACAAATTCACCGTAACAGTTATCGAGCATAATAACCGCATTTTTTGATTTTTTGCGGACAATACAGGCAATTTTCTCGATTTGAGAGCACGTCAGAGTCGGACGCAGACTGTAGCCGCGCGAACGCTGTATATAAACCATTTTAAGATTGTTGTCAACCGCGTTTTCAAGAGCCTCGTAATCTACTGTTCCGTCCTCTTTTAAATCGAGCTGTTCGTATTTTATGCCGAAATCCTTAAGCGAGCCGGAACAGTTCCCCTCTGTGCCTATGACAGCGCGGATTGTGTCATAAGGCGTACCGGTAACGCAAAGCATTGTATCGCCCGGTCTGAGTACGCCGAAAAGAGCGACGGCAAGCGTATGAGTACCGCAAACAAAGCTATGACGGACAAGCGCCTGTTCGGCACCGAAGGCATAGGCGTAAACCTTATCAAGAGCCTCACGACCTCTGTCACCTATTCCGTATCCGGTTGAACCCGCAAAATGCGCCTCGCTCACGCCTGCGAGCTGAAACGCTTTCAGCATTTTTTGCTGGTTATACTCCTGTATTTTTTCGATTTCGGCAAACTGAGCGGAACAAAGCCGCGCAGCTTCCTCCGAGGTTCGGAGAATTTCAGGATCTATATCAAAAAAAGGACTGTTCAATATTTATCTTCCTTTCCGCTTTCAGGCATGTCGGCAGCTTAAGCTGAAGCCTGAAAACAGGCAGTTTGCCGACCTCTCTGCGAGCAAGCTTCAGCCGTTAATATTTCCGGTTTAAGCAAGCCTGCGGAGAGCTCCTGCGATTTAAGCTTTTGCAAAGTGCGTGGTCTATGCGTTTGGGCGGGAAAAAGTTACAGCACGCAGATTTTTTCCGCAAGCTTAGGCAGAATATCCCGGGCGCTTTCCAAATCACCGGCAGCTATCATGGATATTCCGGAATGGATGTAGCGGCAAGGAAGCGAAATAGCTAAAGTGCGTACGCCGGCGCGGCTTGTATGAATGACGCCGCCGTCGTTTCCGCCCGCTACGGCACGCTTGCTCTGCAGCGGAATATTATTATCCCTTGCTATATTAAAAGCAAGCCTGTAAAGCTCCTTGTCATAAATAGTTCTGCAATCCATAAATGAGATAACAGCTCCGCCGCCGAGCGTACAAACCTGTTTATCGGGCGGCAAATCCGGCAAATCGGATGCTGTTGTGGATTCAACCACAACAGCAAACTGAGGATCTATCGCATACGCTGCGGTTTTTGCGCCGCGCAGTCCCACCTCCTCCTGGACGGTAAATGTGAAGTACATATCATACTCAAGCTCTGATTTTATCATCTCGCAAAGCAGGTAACAGCCCGCTCTGTCATCAATTGCGCGAGCCATGATACGGGCGTCCGTAAAGCAGGGCGGCACATCGAAGGTTATACAGTCGCCGGGAGCAACCGACCCGAGCGCCTCGTCTCTATCTTTAGCTCCAATGCTTATATACATATCGGTAATATTGGGTACGTCAAGCGTCTCGTCGGCGCTGCAAAGGTGAACCGGCTTGACACAGACAACGCCGTTTACACCTTTTCCGCCTATTTTTACGCTTTTACCGTAAACGACGCGGCGGTCAATACCGCCGACAGGAGCAAATTTAAGATACCCGTCGCAGGTAATGTCGGTCAACAAAAAACCGACTTCATCCATATGAGCGGCAAGCATAACGCGGTGCTTGGGTCTGCTTTTGCCCTTTTTAAATACAATAAGATTTCCGAGGGGATCGGTTATCATTTCATCGGCATAGGAGGCAATTTCATCCTTTATGATTGTTCTTACTTCCGCTTCGTCGCCTGAAATTCCCCTTGCCGCGCAAAGACGGGAAAGCAAGCTTTTATTATACATTGCAGTTTCCTCCTCGCTTTGCGTACGCCGCCAAAAGCTGCGCTGTGGACTCAATATCGTACAAATCCACTATTTCGGCCTGAGTGTGCATATTTTCCTGGGGAATGGACAAAAGAGCTGTTTTAACTCCCGATTTTGTAACAGAAATATGGTCGGCATCCGTGCCTGTGGCCGCAGCGCAGACTTCAATTTGATACGGTATATGTTCTTCTTCCGCAATTCTCATAACGGCTTGCGCCGTCGCCCTGTCAAGCGTTGAAGAAATACAGAGCATAGGTCCTTTTCCGAGGATTCCGGGCGTTGCGTATCCTCCGGACGGCTGTTCTGCAAAGCTTACGTCAACAGCTATGCACTCGTCTGCGTCAAGGGTATAAGCCGCTGTTTTTGCGCCGAGAGCGTTTATTTCTTCCCGTGAGCTGAACAGCAAAACCGTTGAGGCGGCTGTTTCCGCTCCCTCAAGCAGCCACGCTGTGCGGATGAGCGCCGCGGCGCCGGCGCGGTTGTCTGTGGCAAGAGCGGAAACCCGGTGATTCAGCAGGGTTTTCGGTTCACTGCAAAAAGTTATGGAATCGCCGCATTCTATAAGCTCAGACGCTTCCGCATCGGTAAGCCCCGTATCTATCCAAAGCTTTTCGACTGTGCATGCCTTATCCTCTCTTCCGCTTGAAAGGTGTGGCGGCGTGCAAGCGACAATAGCCGGAATGTCGCGCTTGCCGTGAACGGTAACGGCGCTCCCCTGAAGCACGCGGGCGTCGATTCCGCCGCATTTTGCGGCGCGCAGAAAGCCGTTTGAACATATATTAGTAACGCGAAGCCCGATTTGATCCAAATGCGCGTCTAAAACAAGCGTTTTCCCGGAATTGCGGCTGCCGATAAACGCAAGAATATTTCCGTTATGATCAGACTTAATCTCCGCCGATTCCGGCAAAAGCTTTTCGCACAGTGAAAACATTGCCGATTCGTCGCCCGAAACCGCCGCAGCGGAGCAAAGGGCAAAAAGTATTTTCTTTATTTTACTGTACTTTTTCATAAAACTCCTCTGTAATTATTATTTGAGCTCGCCGACTAAGCGTTTGAAGTGATTGCCGCGCTCCTCAAAATTTTTATACAAATCAAAGCTGGCACTGGCAGGAGACAAGGATACAATATCTCCCGCAACTGAATATTTTCTTGCCGCCGCAACCGCGTCTTCCATATTTTCTGCGTGAAAAATCCACGGATTTCCCTGAGAATAATTGGCGGAGGACTTAACCGCCTCCTCGATTTTCGGAGCGGTTGCCCCGATAAGAATTAAAATTTTGACTTTATCGCAGATAACAGGTCCGAGAGGTGCGTAAGGAATCTTTTTATCATAGCCGCCGGCAATGAGAATGATTTTTTGACTGTAAATCGAAAGTGTGCCGCAGACGGTGCGCGTAGGGCTTGAAGCTATTGAGTCGTTATAATACTTTACTCCGTCAAGCTCCCGAACAAACTCCGCACGGTGCTCAACGCCTCCGAAGGTTTGCGCGACACTCCTCATATTTTCCGGCGAAACAATTCCCCAAACCGCGCTTATTGCCGCAAGGTAATTTTCAACATTATGAAGCCCCGGAATTTTAATATCGGAAATATCCATAATTTCGCTGACCCTGCCGTAATCGCTGTATTTGATTTTTGTTCCGTCGAGAAAGGCTCCGTTTTCAACCGGCTTACGGCGGCTGAAGCTTATGAGCCTGCCGCGAACATCGTTTGAAAAAGCGTTTGTAATTTCATTATCCGAATTTAATACTGTTTTTCCGAAGCCGTCCTGGTGAATAAAAATATTTTTTTTCGCGTCGATATACTCCCGCATATCCTTATGTATATCGAGGTGGTTCGGGGCAAGGTTTGTTACAACGGCAATGTCGGGGCTTTGGCGCATGGATATAAGCTGAAAGCTTGAAAGCTCCGCAACCGCTATATCAGAGCTTTCAATATTTTCTATAATCGGCAGAAGCGGGGCGCCTATATTGCCCCCCAAACGCACTGCTTTTCCCTCGGCTTTGAGCATATTCGAAATTATTGTCGTAGTAGTGGTTTTTCCGTCCGAGCCGGTTACGGCTATAATTTTGCAGGGACAAAGCTTAAAAAAAACCTCCATTTCAGAGGTAACGGCAACACCTCTGCGGCGAATTTCGTTAAGCTCGTCGGAATAAAAGCGCATACCGGGAGTACGAAACAAAATGTCCGCGTCGATATTTTTTAAATAATCGTCCCCTAAATGCAATTCCGCGCCAGCTTCCCGTGCAAGAACGGCGCTGCCGCCAAGCTGCTCGCAGCTTCTGCGGTCACAAGCTATGACCTTTGCGCCGTAATCGGCAAATTTTTTAATTAAAGGCAGGTTGCTCGTGCCGATGCCGCAAAATGCAACCCGCTTGGAGCGAATAGATTTAAAAAAATCTTGAATTTTCTCTGTCATAAGAATATCCTCCGACATATGCGGTTTTAATCCCGCTTAATATTACGCTGCTTTAGTCTTTTTCGGCGAAGCCCTTGCCGTTTATGGCGTTTGCGGTGGTGGTAATTATGAAAGCCGCTTCGTCTATATCCAGCGCTATCTTATTTATTTTATGCACCTGCGACGGACGCACAGCGCACAGTATAACCTTATTTTCTTTTTTGCCGTAGCCGCCCTGTGAATCCAGCAAGGTAAGTCCTCTGGCAATGCGGGAGATGATTTCACTGCTGATTTCATCGTAATGCTCCGATATTATGAACATAAGCTTCCCGTTATTATGCGCAAAGCCGTAAAGAACGGAGTCCATAATTTTAACGGAAACAAAAATTACAACAACCGGATAAAGCATACTTTCAATATTTTTATAGACAAGCCCCGCCATAAGGATTATAACGGAATTGGCTATAAAAATACAACTGCCTACCGAAACATACGGGAAACGGTTGTTGAGATTGCGTGCTAAAATATCAACTCCACCTGCGGTTCCGCCCCGGTAGATTATAAGCGCAAAGCCTATACCGGAAAGTATGCCCGCAAAAATTGCCGCGAGCAGCACGTCGTTGGTATAAGGGACGGCTACCGGCTTCAAAGCATCTATAGCTATTGAAACAAGCACCGTGGCGGTTACCGTTTTTGTAAGGAAGCTTCTGCCGTTTTCGGCGGCTCCCCAAATAAACATAGGGATATTCATTACCAGAATACAAACCCCGATAGGCAGGCCGAAAACGTAATTCAGCATTGTGGCAATCCCGGTTAATCCGCTTGCAACTATATTGTTAGGCGCTGTAAACATATCAACCGATAACGCGCAGATAAACGCCCCTGCCGCAATCAGCAGGTAATCGACGGCTTTTGTTGACGCCGCTCTTTTATTGATTTTGATTTTTTCTTTCAAATTCATCCGTTATCATACCAAATAATTCGCGAATTCTGTCGATTTTACCTTCCAAATAAAGATATCCAAAAAGCGCTTCCGCGCCCGTGGCGCTGTGGTACTGAGCCTTGGAAGCGTTTTTAGGGGTACAAGTGGGGGCGGCGTTTCTCCCCCGTTTGTAGATACTTATTTCATTTTCGGTAAGGCTTTTCTCAAGCAAAGGGTAAAGCTGCGCCTGAGCGGAGCAGCAAACAAATGAAACCTTGAGTTTGTTAAGCTCACCCACCGGACGGTTGGCACATTTTACAAGGTATTCGCGCACTAATAAATCGTAAACGCCGTCGCCGACAAAGGCAAGTGTCAGCGGTGAAATTTCGTTTACATTACATTTCTTATTCAAAAGCATTTCCATATTATGCGCCCTTTATTCCACAAAATCAAATTCAAGCTCGTAAATTGAAACAGTGTCGCCCTCCTGTATTCCGGCTTCGCGCAGCGCGTCGATTACACCGCCGTTTACAAGCACGTTCTGAAAGTAATTCAGACTTTCATAATCGTCAAAGTTTACAGTACGCATTACATTCAAAAGCCACTGCGCCTCTACAAAATAAACCCCGTCGCGTTTGGTTATTTGAACGTCGTTCCTCTTAATATTCTCCGCGCTTATCACGGGCGGCGGATCCGGCTCATAGGTAGCAATGGGAGGGAGCTCGGAAAGCATCTCCTGAATTTTTTTAAGAAGCGGATCAACGCCATTGCGTATTGCCGCCATAATCGGGAAAAAAACGTACCCGCGCTCTTCCACGTAAGCCTTAAATCCGTTTATTTGAGCCTGGGTTGCCATATCGCACTTATTGCCGGCAACAATCATTGGACGCTTTGCAAGCTCCGGATTAAATTTTTGCAGTTCCTCGTTAATGGTATTGAAATCCGCAGCAGGATCTCTGCCCTCGCTACCGGAAACATCAACAATATGAACAAGCATACGGCAGCGCTCAACATGGCGCAAAAATTGATGCCCCAAGCCTGTTCCCCGCCATGCACCCTCTATAAGTCCGGGAATATCCGCCATAACAAACGAGCTGCCCTCGCCCATTGAAACTACTCCCAAAACGGGTGTGACCGTAGTAAAATGGTAATTTGCTATTACAGGCTTTGCTTGAGAAACTACCGACACGAGGGTGGATTTGCCCACGTTCGGATAACCCACAAGACCGACGTCGGCAAGTAGCTTGAGTTCAAGGCTGACCTCGTAGCTTTCGCCGGGAAGCCCGGGCTTTGCAAAGCGCGGCGTCTGTCGCGTCGGGGTGGCAAAATGCACGTTACCCCAACCGCCTTTACCTCCCCTTGCCACAATCACGGGCTTTGCTCCTGAAACATCTGCAAGCAGACGACCGCTTTGCACCTCTCTTACCAGAGTGCCTGCGGGAACACGAATTACGAGATTTTCCGCCTTTTTTCCGGCACGTCTGCCGCCATGACCGTTCTCGCCTTTTTTTGCCTCGTACTTGCGCTTATAGCGGAAATCGGCAAGAGATGAAATATTGCTGTCGGCAACAAAGACAATATCTCCGCCTTTGCCTCCGTCGCCGCCGTCGGGTCCGCCGGAGGCTATATACTTTTCACGGTGGAATGAGACGGCTCCGTCGCCGCCGTCGCCCGCTTTTATTTTTATTTTTGCAACATCTACAAACATAAAAAATTCTCCAAAATGCGGCGCAAAGTATGATTCTGCCGAAGCTTTTAAAAGCATTGGAAACACGCCGCTTTACACTGTTTTAACAATTTGCTTCAAAATAAAAAGAATTATTTAAAGCAAACGCGCTTAATATAATGACGGGACAAAGCCCTTTATTGAGTATATCTTTACACAATAAATTTAAAATATTGTAAAAAAGGGCGGATAATATAATCCGCCCTAACCGTTATTTGTACGAAAGCTTATTGCTCAACGGGATATACACAAGCGCGCTTTCTGTCCTTTCCCAAGCGCTCAAAACGTACTACACCGTCGACCGTTGCAAAGAGCGTGTCATCGGATCCTCTGCCTACGTTTATGCCGGGATGAATGTGGGTTCCTCTTTGCTTAACAAGAATATTGCCGGCAAGAACAAACTGACCGTCCGCACGCTTAACGCCAAGACGCTTTGACTCGCTGTCGCGACCGTTCTTTGTTGAACCCATACCTTTTTTATGTGCAAATAACTGGATGTTTAACTTTAACATTACATTACACCTCCGAAATTTTTAAAGTAACATATTTGGGATACTGCTCCTCAAGCTGGAGCATATGCAGGCGGAAGCCGGAAAGTATTTGTTCGGCGCCGGCTGCATCTTCTGCGGCAAGCCTCAGTTCCATCAGAGCTTCGTCAACCCTTAATATTTGGGGATTAAGACCGATAACATCCGTAATCGTGTTTACGGTCATATACGCCGCGGAGCTTACGCTTGCACATATAATATCGAAGCCCTCCCCGGCAAAACCGGAATGACCCTGCAAGCAAAAGCCGAGAAGCCTGCTGCCCGATGAAAAAAACTCAGCCTCAATCATTAATTAAGCGTTGATTGACTTGATTTCAACCTTTGTATACGGCTGTCTGTGACCCATCTTCCTTTTTTCACCCTTTTTAGGCTTGTAAGTAAGAATCGTGAGCTTTTTGCCTTTGCCCGTTTTAACAACCTCGCCGGTTACTACCGCGCCTTCAACATAAGGTGTTCCGAACTTAACGCCGTTATCATCGGAGAGTGCAACAACCTTGAATTCTACGGTTGCATTGTCTTGTGCGGCAAGCTTTTCAACATAGATAACGTCGCCGTTTTCCACCTTATACTGCTTTCCGCCCGTTTCAATTACTGCGTACATATTACTTTAGACCATTCCTTCAATTAAGACTCGCTACGGTAGGCGGAGCAAAACTCGCTTAATACCCACAATAAGCGGCTTAAATACTATAGCATAAACATTTTTATTTGTCAAATGTTTTTTTAAGTGTTAAATTCCGTTTTGAATTTTTGCCGCCTTAAGCGTGTTTTTCATAAGCATGGATATTGTCATAGGTCCTACGCCGCCCGGCACGGGAGTTATAGCCGATGCTTTGTCCTTTACCGCCTCAAAATCCACGTCGCCGCAGAGCCTGCCGTTTTCATCACGGTTCATACCTACGTCGATTACAACCGCACCCTCTTTAACCATTTCGGGCTTGACAAACTTTGCAATTCCGACCGCCGAGACAAGAATATCCGCCCGTGCGCAAATCTCGGTAAGATTTTTAGTCCGGCTGTGGCAGACGGTGACGGTTCCGTTTGCGTGCAGGAGCAGCATTGCCATCGGTTTTCCGACTATGTTGCTTCTCCCGATAACCACGCAGGACTTTCCGCATACGTCAATATCATAGTAACCGAGCAATTCCATAACCCCGGCGGGGGTGCAGGGCAGGAAATCAAAATCGCCGATCATAATTTTACCCACGTTGACAGCGTTGAACGCGTCAACGTCTTTAAGCGGATTTATCGCTTCAATTACCGCTTTCTCGTCTATATGCCCGGGCAGCGGGAGCTGCACCAAGATCCCGTTTATATCATCTCTTGCGTTTAATATTTCAATAAGCTGCAAAAGCTCCCGACAGGTTGTTTCCGCCGGCAGGGCGTATTCTTCGGAAACAAAGCCGACCTCTGCGCAAGCCTTTTTCTTGTTGTTTACATACACGCGCGAGGCAGGATCGTCGCCCACTATGACGACAGCAAGACCTACATTGATACCGCTGCTTTTAAGCAGGTCGGCTTCTGCCCTTACCTTTGCGCGAACATCGGCGGAAACCGTTTTGCCGTTAATAATCACTGACATTAAGCTTCAGTCCTTTCTTCCTTTTGCTTTTGTATTTTCTGTTTATTCTTCCGAATATTATCAGACAGATAATCCCGACAAGCATAATTATCGCTGAAAGCACCTGCGAAACTCTCGGCGTATAACCAAAGACGGAAAACGGAAGATAAAGGCTGTCCGTGCGCAGACCCTCGACTATCATTCTTTCAAAGCCGTACCACACGAGGTACATAAAGAATATTTGCCCGCTGTAGCGCTGAAACCTTTTGCTGTAAAAATGCAGAATCAGAAATCCAAGCAAACACCATAACGACTCGTACAAAAAGCACGGATGAACCGTAACGTTTCCGGTTTTTTCGCTCATCATGCCCCACGGAAGCGAGGTTGGAGTGCCGAAGGCTTCCTGATTGGTAAAATTGCCCCAGCGGCCTATGCCCTGACCGATCAAAAAGCCGAGCATGGCAACGTCGAGCAGCGGGAGGATATTCTGCTTTTTTATTTTAGCTGCAATGATTCCGCCTATCAGCGCGCCTATTATACCGCCGTAAATTGCAAGTCCGCCGCTTTTTATATCAAGTATTTTCCAAAGGTCGCCCTTGTAGCTGTCCCACTTAAAAAGAACATAGTACAGTCTTGCTCCGATTATTGCCGTTATAATTCCAACAATCGCACAGTCCATAAGCTTGTTTCGCTCTACATTAAAACGCGGAGCAGCTGCGTATCCGTAAGAAAATGCGAGTATCAGCCCCGCGGCTATAATAATACCGTACCAATAAACATGAAAATTGCCTATCGAAAACGCAATGGGATTGATTTGAAACTCCAGACCCAAAGCCGGAAAAGAGACGTTGTACATAATTGCCTCCTCTTATTGCATGTCAAGCGGTAAAACAGCGGAAAGCACCGACTTGTCGGCATCAAGTATTTCATAAAGGCAATGCGAAACTTCGTCAAATGTTATTTCCGCCACAGCGTCGATATAGGCATAGTAATCTCTGCCGGAAAATACGTATTCAGTGAAGCCTGCGGCAATATCGGAAATAGAATTAAAGGCGGAAACCGCATCTCCGTAAACCGTTCGGCGGGCTATTTCAAAGCATTCGTTTGATAAGCCGCTTTTACGCAGGGAAGCAATATATTCCCGAATTTTTTGCGCTGTAAGCTTGGGGTTGCGGCTTTCTCCGCTGAAAATTATAAGCGAGTAGCTCTCCGACTCGGAAAACTCATAGCTGAAGGTTGAATTTATAAGATTTTCTCTCATCAGAGACTCGTAAAGCTCGCCGGAAGAAGAGGCTATCATACTGAGTAAAACTTCAATTGCAGCAAGTTCCTTAACCGTATATTTTTTTGCTTTTTCCTTGTAACCCAAGTGGAACAGCGGAACCGCAACGGGAAATTTTTGCTCGACATAAGACTTAACAACAGTGTCCGGCTCGTCTTCAAAGAATCGTTCTATGCGGCACTCCTTAGAGGGCTTGAGCATTTTATCGGCAGCGCGCCTGACCAAATCGACTGTAACGTTGCCCGCAACGCACAGCGCCATATTATTAAGATTATAGAAGGTGTTGTAGCACTGATAAAGCAGCTCTGCGGTAATATGCGAAATAGATTCAACGGTTCCCGCAATATCGATTTTTACAGGGTGATTATGGTACATAGCCTCCAACATATTAAACATAACACGCCAGCTTGGAGCGTCGTCATACATTTTGATTTCCTGACCGATTATTCCCTGCTCCTTTTGGACGGTCTTTTCGGTAAAATAAGGCGACTGAACAAAATCAAGCAGTATTTCAAGATTTTTTTCAATATTATCCGAACAGGAAAAAAGATAACAGGTTCTGTCAAAGGAAGTAAAAGCGTTTGCATTTGCTCCTGTTTCGGCGAAGCGCTTAAAGGCGTCGCCGTCTTCGCTTTCAAAAAGCTTATGCTCAAGATAGTGAGCTATGCCGTCGGGAACTGTGATTTTTTTACCGCCGTTTACCGAGAAGCTGCGGTCAATGCTGCCATATTTCGTACTGAACATTGCAAAGGAAGAAGAGTAATTTTCCTTGGGGCAGACAATTATTTTGAGCCCCGCAGGATGTGTAAAGCTGTAATATTTTTCTTTAAGCCTTTCTGAATAGTACTCATTTATCTGCATTATTCTGCCTCCCCTGTGCCTCTGAGCACGAACACCGTGTCAAGCGCGACGCTTCGGACAGCGCCGACGACCTCAGACTTCGTAACTTTTTTAAAGCGTTCAATTTCTTCCTCCACAGTATTTGCACTTTTAAATAAAAGCTGTGAAGTATACCAGGATTCAAGACCCTCGACGGTGTCCGTCATGCTGCGGAAGCTGTCGCAGGCAGCAAGCTTTGCCGCGTTAAGCTCGAAGTCGGATATATTGCCGTTTTTCATATCCTCAATTTCATGAAGAATTGCTTCCCTTGCTTTTTCTATATTTTCCGACTCCACACCGCTTTGGATAAGCAAAATACCCTTGAGCCGGTTATACTGAGATGAGCAGTAATAACAGAGACTCAGCTTTTCCCGCACATTATTAAAAAGCTTTGAGCTTGCAGTGGAACCCAAAACAGTACAGGCAAGACGCATTGCCGTGGTATCGCAGACATCCTCGGCTATGCCGGTGCGGAATCCCATAACAAGCTTTGACTGTGAAAGTCCCATGCTTTCTTCAAAAAAGCGCGGCTGCGCAGGCGCAGAAACCAACACATGCTTAAGCTCCGCCGGAGCTGCCTTTCTGCCGGCAAACGCCTTTGAAAAGGTTTGCATTGCGTTTCTGCTGTCCGTACACCCAACATACATTATTTCAAAAATTGCATTTTCAAGAAGATTTTTCCATGCGCTGTAAAGGGATTTACCGCTCACCTGTGAGATACACTCTCTGTCGCCGTAGCGCGGCAATCCGTATGGCTCCCCCTCGCACATAAGGCGGTTGCAGCATTCGCGAGCATAAGTCTGTTTATCGTTAAATTCGGAATCAATCAGGTCAAAAAGCTGACGGCGCTCCTGCTCTAATTCTGAGGAAACAAAAGCCCCGTCGGATACGTACGGGTCAAACAAAACGTCGCAAATCAGAGCGGAAACCTCTGCGGAAATCGTTTCTCCTGCGGCTGTATACCTGTCGTCAAGCGCAGCGGCCGATATTGTCACTCTTTGGGCGTCGCCGGTTTTTGACACTCCTCCGTAAAGCGAGGTTCCGTACAGATAACCCAAACGTCTGCTCAGCTCGGTAAGAGTACGGTAACGGTTACAGCTGCGGGTCAGCACCTGGGAAAGCAAAGCGTTTTCTGCGGCGGTTTCCTTTTTCATGGGAAGATAGGCGTTTACCGTTATTCGAACGGTCTTGAAGCGCTCGTCACGCACTGTATTGAAATAAACTCCGTCGGCAATTTTTTGTCTGTCTAAAGTATTCATTGAATCAACTCCAAAATATTTTGTCAATACTCAATATACATAAAATAAAATGTTATTCGGTATAATCTCCGCCCGGGAACCCGGGCTTTCAGGATGAGCGCGAACCTTCCCGCATATTACAGCACCACTGAAATGACGAACCAAAACCCGCCGCCTCAGAGGTCGAGGACGCCGACGCTCAGGTTATTTTGAGCGTAATAATCGCAAATTTCCCGCATAGAGCATTTTTCACAGCGCGGGCGTCTGGCAACGCACACCGCCCTGCCGTGCAAAACGACGCGGTGGCAAAAATCGTTGCTTTCCGCAGGGTCAAGCAGGTCTCTCATAATCAGCTCTATTTTTGTTGCGTCCTTTATGTTATGGAAGCCGAGCCTTGAAGTTATGCGGATAAAATGGGTGTCTACGACCACGGCGGGCTTATGAAAAATATCGCCCACCACAAGATTTGCGGTTTTTCTTCCAATGCCCGGCAGAGTGATGAGTTCTTCTATTGTTGAGGGTACTTTGCCTTCGAATTTATCCCGCAAGACGACCGCCATTGCAACAATATCCCTTGCTTTTGTTTTATATAACCCGCAGGTACGTATATACTCTTCAACCTCGCAGGGCTGAGCCGCAGCAAAGGACTCAACATCGGGAAAACGCTTAAATAAATCGGGCGTTACCATATTTACCCGCTTGTCGGTACATTGTGCGGCAAGACGTGTCGCAACCAGGAGCTGAAGCGGGTCGGTATATACCAAAGAGCAAACGGCGCCGGGATATTCTTTTTTCAGCTTTTCAACCGCAAAAGCGGCTTTTTCTTTTTGAGTGATGGTAAAACGCCTCCGAGCCTTTTATTTTAATCACAAAACGTCAGCCAAATAAACGCGGCGGTCAAAAACGAAAGCTGACGCTGCCGCCAAACCGGCTGTGCTGCAATTCTTGTTGAACCTATAATATCACAACGGCGCGAATTTTACAATAAAAATAATGATTTTCGCTTTATAAGTAAGAATATTCGTAAAGAGCTAAGCCCTAAATATGAAGCGGATAAAATATATAAAAAAATTTAAAAAAACAGTAGACTTTTTCGGAATGTGTGTTATAATCAATTTAAAATAACTTTGCCGACCTGTTGATTTTCAGTGCCGGAGGCGCTCAACTGTTTAAAACCTGCAAAACGCATTCAACGGAGGAAATTGCCATGAAAAACAACGTAGTTATCACTATTGGCCGTCAGTTTGGCAGCGGAGGACGTGAAATAGGAAAGCTTTTGGCAGAGAGAATGCAAATTCCTTTCTACGATAAGGAGCTAATCTCCCTTGCGGCAAAGGAAAGCGGCGTGGATCCGGAAGTTTTTAACAATGTTGACGAACGCGCCGCAAACAGTCTGCTTTACTCGCTTTCTATGGGCTTATACGGATTAAACGGCTTTTCCTCAATGGGCGATTTGCCCGTAAACGACAGACTCTATATTTTACAGCACAAAATCATCAGGAATTTGGCTTCTCAGGGTCCCTGCGTTATTGTCGGCAGATGCGCGGATTATATTTTAAAGGACCGCCCAAATTGCGTCAATATTTTCATTCACGCAGATTTACAATATCGGGTACAGCGCTCCATAAGGGTTCATAATATCGACAGCGATCGCGCCGAACAAATTGTGAACAAAACAGATAAAGTAAGAGCAAATTACTACAGCTTTTATTCCGGTAAAAAATGGGGCTACGCTGCAAACTACAATTTGTGTCTGGACAGCGGCAAGCTTTCTCATGAACAGGTTGTGGATATTATTGAACATTATATCGATTGTGCGGCAGGCAATCTTAAAAAACAAGAGTAACCGCCTTTAAAGCATATCTGCACCGCACAATGTATCATTGGAGGTGTAAGAATGGACTATTACTCAGAGCTTGAGCAGATTCAGGGCGATATTGACGACCTTATCTTTGAGAGCGTTGACTGGCACGAAAGTGAAAGATAATATACCGTTTAAAGTCAAATTTTGCGGGTGCCGCAAACAACGGCATCCGCAAGCTTTTTGCAGTGCCAATAAACAAAACGCATACCTGATTTTGCATAAAAAGAGCGCTTTCTTCAACCGCTTAACGGCGGCGGGAAAGCGCTGTTTTTGATTCAGTAAGTGGCTTTGCTCCGTCATTTAACGTGGCAAAGGGGTAGTAGCTGCCCGAGAAATCAGTGGGGATTGTACCCCTATGATTTAGGAAACGGAACCCGCCGCCTTAGAGGCGGGGACATCTTCGCCTAAGTTACACGATACCGTTAGGCTGACCTTGGGCAATCAAAGCATATCGGCAAGGCGTTCGTTTACCGCAAGGAGAAAATCCTCGGTATTAACCTTCGTCTTATTTTCAAGCTTTGAAATAAGATACAAATCGCCGGTCATAACGCCGTCTTCAATTGTTTTAACCGTTGCTTTTTCGAGCTTATCGGCAAAGGAAACAAGCTCGCCGATATTATCCAACTCGCCTCTTTTACGCAGAGCGCCGGACCAGGCAAAGATGGTTGCCACCGAGTTTGTGGAGGTTTCCTCCCCTTTTAAATGCTTGTAGTAGTGGCGCTGAACCGTTCCGTGAGCAGCTTCATATTCGTATATACCGTCGGGCGAAACGAGCACGCTCGTCATCATTGCAAGAGAGCCGAAAGCAGTGGCAATCATATCGCTCATAACGTCGCCGTCATAGTTTTTGCAGGCCCATATGTAGCCGCCGTCGCTGCGGATAACCCTTGCAACCGCGTCGTCAATCAGGGTGTAGAAATACTCGATGCCGGCAGCGTCGAATTTTTCCTTGTATTCGGCGTCAAAAATCTCCTGAAAAATATCCTTAAACCTGTGGTCGTACTTCTTGCTGATAGTATCCTTGGTTGCAAACCATATGTCCTGCTTTAGGTCGAGGGCATAGTTAAAGCAGGCGCGCGCAAATGAAGCGATACTTGCGTCGATATTGTGCATACCCTGAATTACGCCGTCGGTTTTAAAATCGTGAATAAGGCTGCGTTCCTCGGTTCCGTCGGGCTTTGTAACGCAAAGCTCGGCTCTGCTTCCGCCGCAAACCTGCATTTCGGTATTTTTGTAAACGTCGCCGTAGGCGTGACGGGCAATGCATATAGGCTTTGTCCATGTGGGAATATACGGAGTAATGCCTTTTACAAGAATCGGCGCGCGGAACACCGTGCCGTCAAGTATGGCGCGGATTGTTCCGTTTGGCGACTTCCACATTTGCTTGAGGTTATATTCGGGCATACGCGCGGCATTGGGAGTAATGGTAGCGCACTTTACCGCAACGCCGTATTTTTTGGTAGCCTCGGCGCTTTCAAATGTAACTCTGTCGTCCGTTTCATTGCGGTGTACCAGACCGAGGTCATAATATTCGGTTTTAAGGTCAATATAAGGCAGAAGAAGAATATCCTTAATCATTTTCCAAATGACGCGGGTCATTTCGTCTCCGTCCATTTCAACCAAAGGGGTAGTCATTTTTATTTTTTTCATTGACGGTCTTCCTTTCCCAAAAATAATTTAAATGTAAACGGTTAAGGAGCATAAATCAGGAGTTCTGCTTTGTGTAATTAAGCAAACCACCCGCAAGGATTATATCCCTTGTGCGTTCGGTAAGCTCGCACCTTGCGCCGATTGTTTCCCCGGTTGAGGCGTTTTGCACCAAAACGTCTCCGCCCTTTTCGAGAATTTGCCTTATATTTGGGATCACAAGGCTGTCGCCGAGGCTGATTTTGTCGTAATCCGCTTCGTTAATAAACGTCAGAGGAAGAATCCCCGCGTTTATAAGATTGCTGCGGTGGATTCTTGCAAAGCTCTTAACAAGCACGGCTTTAACGCCGAGATACAGCGGAGCAAGAGCCGCGTGCTCGCGCGAGGAGCCCTGACCGTAGTTTGCTCCGCCGACAATAATCGAGCTGCCGAGCCTTTTTGCCCTTGCGGGAAACTCTTTGTCGCAAACAGTAAAGCAATATTCGGAAATCGCGGGAATATTGGAGCGCAGAGGTAAAATTTTTGCGCCTGCCGGCATAATGTGGTCTGTCGTAATGTTGTCGCCGACCTTGAGCGCGCAGGCTGCGCTGACGGTTTCTTCCAAAGGAGATGTTGCGGGGAAAGGCTTAATGTTCGGTCCGCGCAGTACCTCAACCTTGTCCATATTTTCCTCCGTTTCGGGAGGTATAATCATATTGTCGTCTATAATAAAGCTTTCGGGAAGCTCTATTTTAACTTCATCGCCGAGAGAGGTCGGGTCAGTAAACACCCCGGCAAGAGCCGACGCCGCCGCAGTTTCGGGAGAAACAAGGTAAATCTGACCGTCCGCCGTGCCGCTTCTTCCTTCAAAATTGCGGTTGAAGGTGCGCAGAGAAACTCCGGCGCTGTTGGGCGACTGACCCATACCTATGCACGGGCCGCAGGCACATTCGAGAATCCTCGCGCCGGAGGAAATAAGAATTGAAAGAGCGCCGTTTTTTGCAAGCATATTGAACACCTGTCTGCTGCCCGGGGCAACCGCAAGAGATACGTCCGGATGCACCGTTTTACCTTTAAGAATTGCGGCGACGCGCATTAAATCAAGATAGCTCGAATTTGTGCAGGAGCCGATGCACACCTGATCGATTTTCTTTCCGGCAAGCTCCGATACCGGCTTTACATTGTCCGGGCTGTGCGGGCACGCCGCAAGCGGTCTTAAAGAAGAAAGGTCAATGTCTATAACCTCGTCGTATACCGCGTCTGCGTCCGGCGAAAGCTCAACGTAGTCCTCTTCTCTGCCCTGCTTGATTAAAAATTCCCTTGTAATTTCATCGGATGGGAAAATCGACGTTGTAGCGCCGAGCTCTGCGCCCATGTTTGTTATGGTGGCGCGCTCGGGAACGGAAAGGGACTTTACACCCTGCCCGCCGTATTCAACAATTTTGCCTACGCCGCCCTTAACCGACATAACCTCAAGCACCTTAAGGATAACGTCTTTGGCGCTTACCCACGGGCTGAGAGCGCCGCTGAGGTTTACGCGCACCATTTTCGGCATTGTTATGTAATACGCGCCGCCGCCCATTGCAACGGCAACGTCAAGTCCTCCGGCACCCATGGCAAGCATTCCCAGACCGCCGCCGGTGGGAGTGTGACTGTCCGAGCCGATGAGCGTTTTGCCCGGCTTGCCGAAGCGCTCCAAATGAACCTGGTGGCAGATTCCGTTTCCCGGGCGTGAGAAATAAATTCCGTGCTTTTTGCATACAGATTGAATAAAACGGTGGTCGTCGGCATTTTCAAAGCCGGTTTGCAGGGTGTTGTGGTCGATATACGCCACGCTCTTTTCGGTTTTTACGCGCGGCACTCCGATTGCCTCAAACTCAAGATAAGCCATCGTTCCGGTTGCGTCCTGAGTAAGAGTCTGGTCGATTTTAAGCCCTATATCGGAGCCGACCTTCATTTCGCCGCTTAAAAGATGTTCTTTAATGATTTTTTGCGCGATTGTATAGCCCATAAAGCATACCTCCGTTTTATTTTAATAACATTTGTCCCCATAATAGCCTTAATTATACAGCAAAAACTCCGATTTGTAAAGTGCTTTCGCTTTTGGGTGTTTTGACGGGTAAAAAAATTCGGAATTTTTTAAAATTTCGGTGTTCTCCGGCAAAAAATGAGGGATAATTAGAGTACCCCCCCTAAACGCTTTTGCCAAAAGCCCGCGCCGAAAAAGCCGGGGGAATTTAAAGGACGGAGGAAAAATAAAATGGAGACAATTTGTCAAAAAGAGCTTGCAAGCTACAGAAAGCACCTGCTGCGCGAGGAAAGGAGCGAAAGCACCGCCGCGCAGTATTGCAGGGATATTCTGCGCTTTTTAACCCGTTTAAAAGGCGGGGAAATCACAAAAGAAGCCGTAATACGCTACAAAGGAATGCTCCAGGAGGAATACAAAGCCTCAAGCGTAAACACAAAGCTTGCGGCGCTTAACGGCTTTTTTGCTTTTATAAACAGAAACGACCTTAGAGTAAAGCAGCTCAAAATCCAGCGCTCGGCGTACTGCTCCAAAGAGCGCGAGCTGAGCAAAAAAGAATACCTGCGCCTTGTGGAAGAAGCAAAGCGGCAAAAAAAGGAAAAGCTCGCCTTAATCATACAAACCATCTGCTCAACGGGGATACGTGTTTCTGAGCTTAAATTTATTACGGCGCAGGCGGTTAAAAATGGCGAGGCGCGCATACGCTTAAAGGGGAAGAACCGCGTCATTCTGCTGCCGGAAAAGCTCTGCCGCGAGCTCAAAAAGTACCTCTCGCGCCGCAAAATCACCTCCGGACCCGTGTTTGCTACAAGAAGCGGCAAGCCGCTCGACCGCTCCAACATTTGCAAGCAGATGAAAAGCATATGCAAAAGCGCCCGGGTGGAAAGGGCGAAAGTCTTTCCGCACAATCTGCGGCATTTGTTCGCGCGGTGCTTTTACAGCGCCGACAAAGACTTAGCCAAGCTTGCAGACGTTTTGGGTCACTCGAGCATTAACACAACCAGAATTTACATCATCTC
>CAZXCG010000004.1:31582-66017 GCA_964639205.1 uncultured Eubacteriales bacterium | reverse complement strand
TACGTATTCAAGGCCTGCGCAAGATTTAAACGCACTGTCGCCAATGCTTGCAACGTCGGCGGGAATTGTAATGCTTGCAAGGCTTGTGCAATCTTCAAACGCATGATCGCCGATGCTTGTAACACTGTCCGGAACGGTATAGCTTGGAGCATTTTTCCCGATTGCATATTGAATAAGCCCGTTTTTTTCTTTATTAAACAGGTTCCCGTCTATTGAGCAATAATTGGAATTTTGTTCGTCAACAGTTATGCTTTCAAGACTTGTGCAGGATACAAGCGCGTTATCGCCTATGGCCGTTACGCTCTTACCGATTGTCACGCTTTTAAGACCTGTGCAGTAATATAGCGCCTTATTGCCTATACTTGTAACGCTGTCCGGGATTGCTATGCTTTTAAGGCTTGTACAATGTTCAAACGCATTATTGCCAATGCTTGCAACGCCGGCGGGGATTGTAACGCTTTCAAGACTTGTGGAAGATACAAACGCGTTATCGCCTATGCTTGTAACGCTGTCGGGTATTACATAGCTTGAAGCCTTTTTCCCGATTGCATATTGAATAAGCTCGGTTTTTTCTTTATTAAACAGGTTTCCGTCAATTGAACAATAATTGGAATTTTGTTCGCCTACCGTTATGCTTTCGAGGCTTGTGCAATAAAAATATGCATGACCGCCAATGCTTGCAACGCTGTCGGGAATTGTCACGCTTTCAAGACTTATGCAATAAAAAAACGCGTAACTGCCTATGCTTGTAACGCCGTTGCACATTGCAACGCTTTCGAGGTTTGTGCAATAATAAAACGCGCCGAAACCTATATTTGTAACGCTATCGGGAATTATCACACTTTCAAGGTTTGTGCAATAATAAAACGCTCTGTAGCCTATGCTTGTAACCCTATACCCGGCAATTTCCGAGGGAATTTCCAATGCGGCGGAATTCCCCGAATAGCCGGTTATTTCAGCAGTGCCGTCATCCAAAACGGTATAGCTGTAATCTTCCGAGCTTTCCGCCGCCGCTGCAAACGTAAGCATTGTAAGCAGCAATGCAAATACAAGCGTAAGCGGTATACATACAGGTATTTTTATTTTCTTCATCTTATTTTATGCCTCCGTTTTATCTATTGAGCAGACGACCGATTTGCTCCCGCGCATGTTGCAATTGCGGCGGCGCTTCGGTTCACTCAAGCTCGCCGGGGCGCCGCTTAGACGTAAATATTAGAAATATTGTATCATACACTAAAAATATTATCAAGTATTTTAGCACAATTTTAACTTAATCGTAGGGTGGGAAGCATAACTTTGAAAAAGCCGGGCGAATATTTTCCCATTTTGCATAAAATTGCTTTACTCAAAGGGAGGAAAAGCTGAAGATATGCCTAAGTTATAGACGCCCATAAAACGCAGAGGGAACGCTTGTAAAGCGCCCATTTTCAGCGCCGTCTGTGTTTTTAAAAACATAGAATTTTCGGGCGCTGTGAAAAAAGCAGTCCCGTCTTCCGTAAAACTTGGAAGACGGGATTAAAGCTATTTCAACCGGTTTTGTTTTCTGTTGTCGCTTATTCTCCTTGCCAGATATACCGCCGGGGTGTCAAGCAGAGAAGTGAAAATATAAATAACATAGCTTGAAGCAAATATGGACAAAAGCGTTTTATTATCGTATGTTCCGTAAAAAGCAAACAGGGTGAAAAGGAAAGTATTTAAAAGCTGACTTACAAGAGTTGAACCGTTGTTTCTGAGCCAAAGAAATTTTCTTTTATCTCCGCATTTTTTCTCGGTAAGATCCCACCATTTGTGGTAAAGCCATACGTCGAACATCTGACTTACCGCGTAAACCGAAAAAGAGGCTATAACCATTCTCGGCGTGTTTGAAAAAACGTTTTTTACGGAGTCCATCGCCCGGTCGCTGCCGCTCGGAATATAGAGCATCCAGCTTTGACTGAGCAGCAGGAAAAACAGAGAGCTGAATATTCCTATCCAAACTGCTTTGTTCGCCGCTTTTTTACCCTCGCACTCCGACAAAATATCCGTTATCAAAAACGTTACCGCAAAAAGTACGTTGCCGAGGGTTTGCTCCAGCCCGAATGCATTTATCAGTATTAACACTTCTATGTTTGCAAGCACTGTCGCAAGCGCGGACACACAGTATAATCCGGCTTTCCCAAAAAGCTTATATGCAGCAACAGCCGCCGCAAAAATAAAAATTACGGAGCCTATAAGTAAAATCTCGTTTATCATATCAGCAGCCCACCCCGAAATCAGTATTGTTAATTAAAATATCAATTCTCTCGTTATTACGATATTTGGGGTAAAGTCTTTGCATAAAGAGAGAAATTATTTCATCATCGGGTTTAACCGGGGTTGAGTTTGCGCACATAATGTTAATACAGATGCGCTCAAAATATTTAAGACCGAGCGTTATGTCACGCTCCATTGACAAAACGCTTTGCCCGCCGATTCCGAAAAGAAAATTAGCTTCGTCAAAATTACGGCTGATGATTGCGGCGCTGTGGGCTTGAACGCCTTTTTTTAAAATGCTTTCGCGCAGGTTAAAGTCAAAGGTTTCAAGACCGAGCTTAAGCTTTAAATCAAACTCGGAAAACTCCCTTCTGAGCGCGGGAATCTTTTGCTCATAAATGTAGTGCGACTCAAAATGGATGACAGAAACGCCCTTTTCGCGGCATATATTCTTAATTAGGGCGAGAGTTTTGCGGTCAAGCTCAAAAACCGAGCCGCTGTTGATAACCTCCAAATCGCCGAACTCGCCGGTGACATTTCCGAGAACCTCCTTATTGAGAGCAAAATTTTTGCTCTCATCACCGCAGCAGTCGTAGTGATAGTCGCAGAAAGCACATTTTTTGTAAGCGCACCCGCTGCCGCGAAGAAGTACGATTTCTCTTTTTCTTTTCTCTTTAATTTTACTGTATCTTTCCATAATAAATAAAAAAGCGTCCAAAGGACGCTTAAGGGCATAACAGCCCCAATACTCCCTTAGTTTTGATTTGAAAAAACCTATCGGCTGTTTTCGAGGCAGGATGGTTACGAACTGCCTTTGCGCTGCACTGATTATACAACAGTATATTACGGTTTGTCAAATGAGAAAATTTGACCATTCTTAAAAAGGCTGAAGAAAAACTCTTTATTTTTTATGCGTATTGTGATATAATCTGCAATGTATGGTTTACTATCGGGTTATTTTATAAATGTGTTTTGCAAAACACATTTTCACGGTAAAACGGAATAGATTTCAGTCCGATTTATTTATACGTTATACATATTTATACTTTATACTACTTTATACATATTGAAAGGAAGATTCTTTAAATGGGAATTTTGAAAAAAATTTTCGGCGATTACAGTCAAAAAGAGCTTAAACGTGTAGAACCCGTAAAAGATAAGGTGCTGTCGCTGGAAAGCACCTATAAAGATATGACCGACTCCGAGCTTAAAGCACAGACAGATATTTTCAGGCAGCGCCTTGCAAACGGAGAAACGACCGACGATATTCTTCCCGAGGCTTTCGCGGTCTGCCGCGAAGCGTCCCGGCGCGTCCTCGGTATGTTCCATTTTCCGGTTCAGATTATCGGCGGTATCATTCTGCATCAGGGAAGAATTGCCGAAATGAAAACCGGCGAGGGCAAAACCCTTGTCGCAACCCTGCCGGCTTATCTTAACGGACTGACCGGCAAGGGCGTTCACATTGTTACGGTGAATGATTATCTTGCCCGCCGCGATTCCGAGTGGATGGGAAAGCTCTACCGATTTTTAGGTCTCAGCGTCGGACTCATAGTTCACGATTTGGACAGTGAAGCCAGAAAAAGGGCATATAGCTGTGATATTACTTACGGCACAAACAATGAGCTTGGCTTCGACTATTTGCGCGACAATATGGTTGTTTATAAGGAGCAAAAGGTACAGCGAGGTCATTGTTTTGCTATTGTTGACGAGGTAGACTCAATTCTTATAGATGAGGCGCGTACTCCGCTTATTATTTCCGGTAAGGGCGATAAATCCACCGACCTTTACCAGCGCGCCGACTCGTTTGCAAAAACTCTCAAGGTTCACCGCTTCAGCGAAGTTGACAATAAGGTGGATATGGAAGAGTTCTACAACGAAAACAAAATAGACGTTGTAGTCGATGAAAAAGCAAAAACCGCCACGCTTACTCAAATAGGCGTTAAAAAGGCCGAGGAGCATTTCGGCGTAGAAAATCTTACCGACCCGGAAAATCTTACTTTGCAGCACCACATAAATCAGGCTATCAAGGCTCGCAGCGTAATGAAGATAGACATTGACTATGTAATTAAAGACGGCGAGATTGTAATTGTCGATGAGTTTACCGGGCGCTTAATGTTCGGCAGGCGCTACAACGAGGGACTTCATCAGGCTATTGAAGCAAAAGAGGGCGTTAAAATTCAAAACGAAAGTAAAACGCTCGCAACAATTACATTCCAAAATTACTTCCGCCTGTACGAAAAGCTCTCCGGTATGACCGGTACTGCGCTTACCGAGGAGGAAGAGTTCCGCGAAATATATAAGCTGGACGTTATAGCAATTCCGACTAACCGTCCTCTTATAAGAAAAGATTTGCCGGACGTTGTATTTAAAACCGAAAGCGGAAAATTCAACGCTGTTATCGACCAGATTGTTGAGTGCCACGAAAAAGGCCAGCCGGTTCTTGTCGGAACAATCTCGATAGAAAAGTCCGAGCTGCTCAGCAAAATGCTGAAAAGACGCGGAATAGCCCACAATGTTCTTAACGCCAAAAATCATGAAAAAGAGGCGGAAATCGTCGCTCAGGCGGGCAAGCTCGGCGCGGTTACAATCGCCACAAATATGGCGGGCCGCGGAACCGACATTATACTCGGGGGCAACGCGGAATTTATGGCAAAAACACAGATGCGCAAGCTCAAGTACAGCGACGAGCTAATAGCCGAGGCAACGGGCTTTGCGGAAACCGACGATGAAAGCATCACGGAAGCGCGCGCGAGGTTTGCCGAGCTTCACGAAAAATATAAGGAAGAAATTAAGGATGAGGCGCAAAAAGTACGTGAAGCCGGAGGTCTGTTTATTATAGGCACGGAGCGCCACGATTCCCGCCGTATTGACAATCAGCTCAGAGGCCGTGCCGGACGTCAGGGCGATCAGGGGAAAAGCCGCTTCTATTTAAGCACGGAAGACGATTTGATGCGCCTCTTCGGCGGCGATAAGATGAAGGCTATGATGGAGCGCCTTAATGTTGACGACAATACCCCTATCGAAAATAAAATGCTTTCCGGAATTATAGAAAGCTCGCAGGAAAAAGTGGAGAGCCGCAATTTCGGAATACGTAAAAACGTGCTTCAGTACGACGATGTTATGAACCGGCAGAGAGAAATTATATATACACAGCGTAATCAGGTTCTTGACGGGGAGGATATTCACGAAACCGTGCTGAAAATGATACGTGAAACAATCAGCGGCACCGTAGCTCTCTACTGTGTTGACAGCGTGCCTAAAGAAGAGTGGAATCTCAACGCTTTGCGGGAGTTTTTCTGCAGCTGGAATATTATGGATTTAAACGACCTGCACTTTGACGCTTCCGAGCTTGATAAAATAAGCAGGGAGGATATTGCAAATAAAATAATATCCGCCGCTATGGATACCTACAAGGAAAACGAAAAGCTCCTCCCGGAAGAAACCATCCGCGAAATGGAAAGGGTATATCTGCTTAAAAGCGTAGACACTCACTGGATGGAGCATATTGATAATATGGAGCAGCTCAAGCAGGGCATCCGCCTACAGGCATACGGTCAGAAGGATCCGGTTGTCGAGTACCGCGTTCAGGGATTTGATATGTTTGACGAAATGATTGCAAACATTCAGGAGGATACCGCAAAGCTTATGCTGGTTGCGCCGCGCCGAGTGATTGAAATACAGCGCCGGCGCGAGGAAATTGAAAAAAAGCGTATTGAAATGCAAAAACAGGCTGCCGCCGCGCATCAGGTAATGCTGGGGCAGAATAAAGAGCGACAAACGCAGCCGTCGGCAGTGCAGATCTCGCTAAAACGCGAGCAGGTTGCGCAGCCCACCGCCACATCGGGCGACGGAACCGACAGCCGAAACCGAACCGTGGTTAAGGGCAAAAAAATAGGCAGAAACGACCCCTGCCCTTGCGGGAGCGGGAAAAAATATAAAAATTGCTGCGGTAAATAAACAACCGATAAAAAGCGTTGTGCCTGCGAACGGGTAATTATGCGGGAGCCTTTCGGAATTGAAGAAGAAACTGTACAAAACAGACCGGGGCAAAATAATAGCCGAAGTATGCGGAAGCATTGCGGGCGGAATATTTTAATGACTTAGGCAAAGATGTCCCCCGCCTCTAAGGCGGCGGGTTCCATTTTCGGAATCAATGGGGGTAAGTCCCTCGTTGATTCCTCAGGCAGCCAACGCTGCCCTTTGCCGCGTTGAATGACGGGGCAAAGCCCCTTATTGAATGGAGTTGTATAAATGAAAATTCGTACAAGATACGCGCCAAGTCCCACAGGATTTATGCATGTCGGCAACCTGAGAACGGCGCTTTATGAATACCTCATTGCAAAATCACAGGGCGGCGCATTTGTGCTCAGAATAGAGGACACCGACCGTGAACGCATGGTAGACGGCGCCGTTGATATTATATATAAAACCATGAAGATTGCCGGGCTCAAGTACGACGAAGGTCCGGATATAGGCGGCGAATACGGTCCGTACATTCAGAGCGAAAGAAAGGATATGTATTTGCCTTATGCGGAACAGCTTATACGCGAGGGCAAGGCATACCGCTGCTTTTGTACAAGGGAGCGCCTTGAAAAGCTTCAGGAGGATAATGTCGGCGGGGGCTATGACCGTCGCTGCCGCGATCTGCCGCAGGAGGAGACAGACCGCCTGCTGAAAGAAAAAACGCCTTATGTAATCCGCCAAAAAATGCCAATTGACGGCACTACTTCATTTACCGACGCCGTTTTCGGTGAAATTACAGTTGATAATTCCGAGCTTCAGGATCAAATACTTATTAAAAGCGACGGCTATCCCACGTATAATTTTGCAAATGTTATAGACGACCACACTATGGGAATAACTCATGTGGTGCGCGGATGCGAGTATTTAAGCTCAACGCCCAAATATAATCTTTTGTACCGGGCTTTCGGCTGGGAGGTTCCGACCTATGTTCATCTGCCGCTTATTATGGGCAAAAACGAAGACGGCTCGGTTTCAAAGCTTTCAAAGCGTCACGGAGCCGTCAGCTTTGAGGATTTGGTTCGGAACGGCTATCTGCCGGAGGCAATAATTAATTATATTGCCCTGCTCGGCTGGTGCCCCAAGGATAATCGGGAAATTTTCACCCTGAGCGAATTGGAGCAGGCTTTCGATATATCGGGCATAAGCAAATCTCCGGCGGTTTTTGATTATGATAAGCTCACATGGCTTAACGGGGAATATATCCGAAATATGCCGCTTGAAAAATTCACGGAAAAAGCAATGCCGTACTTCCGCTCTGTTTTCGGTGAAAAAGAGCTTGACTGGCAGAAGCTTGCCGCAATCCTTCACCAAAGGGTCACCGTGCTTACACAGATTCCGGAAATGGTTGATTTTTTTGTGCGGCTCCCCTGTTATGAGAAGGAGCTTTTTTACAACAAAAAAAGCAAGACCAATCCGGAAAACGCGCCTGCAATGCTCAGCGCCGTATATGAAAGGCTCAGCGCCCTGCCTCATTGGACGGCGGAGGCTCTGCATGACGCGCTTATATCCCTTGCGGGCGAGCTTGGCGTTAAAAACGGCACGGTTATGTGGCCCGCGCGCGTTTCTGTAGCGGGAAAGGCAGTTACCCCGGGCGGCGCGGTAGAAATTTTGGACATCCTGGGAAGGGAAGAATCTCTTCGCAGAATGAAAACCGGACTTCAAAAATTAGCGTAAGGAGCAGATAAAATGAGCGATGAAATTAAAAGTGCTTCTCCCGAAGAAATAACGGGTAATTTTATTTTTGAGCTTATATCACAGGACATAGCCGAAGGAGGCAGATACGAGGGTAAGAGGGTTCACACGCGTTTTCCGCCCGAGCCGAACGGCTATCTGCATATCGGACATGCAAAGGCAATATGTATCGACTTCGGCGCCGCCGAAAAATTCGGCGGTATATGTAATTTGCGCATGGACGACACCAACCCCACAAAAGAAGACGTTGAATATGTCGATGCAATAAAGGAGGATATTCACTGGCTCGGCTTTGACTGGGACGACAGATTTTACTATGCCTCAGATTATTTTGAAAGTATGTACGGCTTTGCCGTTGAGCTTATTCGGAAGGGGCTGGCGTATGTTTGCGAGCTTGACGCGGCGCAGATGCGGCAGTACCGCGGAGATTTGAACACCCCGGCTGAAAGCCCCTACCGCGACAGACCTGTTGAAGAAAGTCTCGATCTGTTCAGGCGTATGAGAAACGGAGAATTTGAGGATGGCAAAATGACACTCAGGGCAAAAATCGACCTCGCTTCAGGCAATTTCAATATGCGCGATCCGGTTATCTACCGCATAAACCGTACCCATCATCACCGTACCGGCGATAAATGGTGCGTTTATCCGATGTATGATTTTGCCCATCCGATTGAGGACGCGCTTGAAGGCATAACCCACAGTCTGTGCTCTCTTGAATTTGAGGATCACCGCCCGCTTTACGATTGGGTAATAAATAATGTTACCCTTCCCGCAAAGCCGAGACAGATTGAGTTTGCAAGGTTGGGCATTAACAACACCGTAATGAGCAAAAGAAAGCTCAGAACGCTTGTTGAAAACGGTTATGTAAGCGGCTGGGATGACCCGCGGATGCCCACTCTCTGCGGTCTTCGCCGCCGGGGCTACACTGCACGCGCGGTTCGCAGCTTTATTGACCGTATAGGCGTTTCAAAGGTAAACTCCACTGTTGAATACGGATTTTTGGAGCATTGTCTGCGCGAGGATTTAAACGAAAACGCAAAGCGTGTAATGACGGTTATCCACCCGATTAAGCTCATTATTACGAACTATCCGGAGGATAAAAGCGAGTGCTTTGAGGTTGAAAATAATCCTAACCGCCCCGAGGACGGTAAACGGACGATAACCTTTTCGCGCGAAAGCTGGATAGAAGCCGAGGACTTTACGGAAGAACCGATAAAGGGCTATCAGCGTCTTTATCCCGGTAACGAGGTGCGCCTCAAGTCCACATATATTGTAAAATGCACCGGCTGCAAAAAGGACGAAAACGGCACCGTAACCGAGGTTTACGCAGTATATGACCCCGAGACGCGCGGCGGCAGTACGCCGGACGGTCGGAAGGTGCGCGGCACAGTTCACTGGGTTGACGCAAAAAACTGTATTGACGTTGAGGTGAGACTTTACGACAATCTTTTTACAGTTCCGGATCCCGAGAGCGGAGAGCGCGACTTCCTTGAATATATAAACCCGGATTCGCTTAAAGTCCTTAAAAACTGCAAAGCGGAAACCTCGCTCAAAAACGCCGAAACGGGCGAGAGCTTCCAGTTTATGCGTACAGGCTATTTCTGCCTTGACAGTAAAGACAGCACGCCCGAAAAGCCCGTTTTTAACCGCAGCGTGTCGCTTAAGGACGGCTTTAAAAAGAAGCAATGAAAACGGTACTGATAACCGGCGCGGGAGGAGCAATCGGCACAGCGCTCGCCGTGGGCTTTGCTCAAAGCGGCTGCGCCCTCGCGCTTAATTTTAATAAAAGCCGCGAAAAAACCGAAAACCTTGCAAGGGTACTCTCTGACAGCTACCGTATTGCGGCGTTTGCGCTGCAGGCCGATGTGTCCGACCCTGAGCAGGTGCGCTCCATGGTCAGCAGAGTTGAAGACGAGTTCGGTCATATTGACGTGCTTGTAAATAATGCGGGAATAGCCCGGCAAAGTCTTTTTACCGAAATTACCGACACGGAATGGCAGACTATGCGGGGAGTAAATCTTGACGGCGTATTTTACACTTCAAGGGAAACGCTCAAAAATATGCTTCCGCGGCACAGAGGAGTGATTATAAACATAAGCTCCGTCTGGGGTCAGACCGGAGCGTCGTGCGAGGTGCATTACAGCGCGGCTAAGGCGGGGGTAATAGGGCTGACAAAGGCTTTGGCCAAGGAGGTCGCCCCCTCGGGAATCCGCGTAAACTGCATTGCTCCGGGCGCGGTATCTTCCGAAATGCTATCAGGCTTTAACGAAGAAGAAATACAGGCAATTTGCGACGAAACTCCTCTCGGCAGGCTGGGTTCTCCAAAGGAAATTTCCGACGCGGCTGTTTTCCTTGCGAGTGAACGCGCGGCGTTTATCACCGGTCAGATACTCGGCGTGAACGGCGGAATGTATATTTGACTGAGGTGATATAATGTTTCGGCTGATTGCCACGGATATAGACGGAACCCTTTTAAATTCAAAAAAGGAAATTACCGAACGAACCCAAAGAGCCCTGATTGCGGTACAGCAGCGCGGAGTAAAGCTTGTGATAGCTACAGGTCGCCCGGAATGTGCCGTAAAAGCTTTTTCCGAGCGGCTTATGCTCGAAAAATTCGGCGGATACATTATGTCTTTTAACGGGGCGAAAATCGTCAGCGCGGCTCAGCCGGAAAAGCCTTTGCTTGAAAAGCGGTTTCCCGCTGAATATCTTCCGGAAATCTGCGAATTGATAAAGGGGGAAGACGTTGGTATTTCCGGCTACGAGGGCGATACGATTATAGCCGCCAACCGTCTTACCGCGTATACCGTAAATAATTCTAAAATTTTGGGACTTCCCTGTAAATATGTAGGGGAAAACCTGTCTGAATATGTCAATTTTCCGATCAACAAATGCCTGCTCTCCGGCGCGCCGGAGGTAATTTCGCGCGTCGGGCTTGCATTGCGTGAACGCTTTTACGGGAGACTTTCTTGCTTTTGCTCCGAGCCCTTTTTGCTTGAAATTGTTTCTCCCGACGTCAGCAAAGGTGCGGCGCTTGCCTTTTTGGCGGAAAAGCTTTCCGTTGCTGACAGCGAGTGTATGGCGTTTGGAGATAACGACAACGATGTTTCCATGATAAAATACGCCGGAATGGGCATTGCAATGTCAAACGGCTCGTTTAACGCTAAGCAGGCCGCAAGAATAATAGCCGAGTCAAACGACAACGACGGACTGGCGCTTGCGGTTGAAAAAATGTGCTTAAATGATTTTTGATGCGGCGCCCTGCACTGCAACGGACGCATAGCCGATTCTGCCACAGTCGGCATTTGTAAAATAAAACCGCCGGGGGAGTAGATCCCTCGGCGGTTTGCTGCGTAAGCTTTGCTTTTTTATTTAAGCGGCTCAAAATCATCAATGCCGTGCTTGCAAAGCGGACAGATGAAATCGGCAGGCAGATTTTCTCCTTCATAAACATAGCCGCATATTTTACACACCCAGCCTTTTTTGTTGCCGTCAATCGCCTGCGGCTTCGGCTTAATGTGCTTGAGATAATAGGTGTAGGTGACCGAAGGAACGGATGAAAGAACCCTGGCCTCGGTAACCTCTATAGTAAACAGGGTATGTGTACTTAAATTCTGGGTTGCAGTCACCTTGCCGCTGATAACCGCGTTGGAATACTCTTTCACAAAGCGCAGACCGTTGTCTGTGACCGCGGTAAATTCGCCGTCTGTAAATTTGTCGGCTTCTCTTCCGCTTTGGAACCCGAAATGCTCAAACACCCTGAACGGCGTCTCTTCGGAAAGAACAGAAAGGTTGCAAACCCCTGTTTTCAAGAGAATATCGTGCGTCAGATTTGCTTTGTTAACTGCAATTAAAAGCTGTTTGGGCGAATCGGTAACCTGAATGGCGGTGTTAATAATACAGCCGTTATCCTTGCTTCCGTCTTTAACGCTTAAAACGAATAAACCGTATGAAATTTTAAACAGCGCGTTGTTGTCGATTTTCTGTTCGGTCGGTATACCCGCTTCGCTTTTCGGCATGGTGGCGGCTACGCTTTCCGCAAGCTGTGCAATTGCGGCTCGCTGAGGTTCCTTAACGGTTGATTTAATTGTAACGGTGTTATCGAGTACGGTTATGTTTTTCATACCCTCGAAAATTTTTTTCATCAGCCCGGCGGAGGTTGGCGCCCAGGTGCCGTTTTCAATAAAGGCGACGGTGCGGTTTTGCAGATTATGAGCCTTAATATCGAGGAGTGCGGTTTCCATTTTGGCAAATATTCCGGCGTTATAGGTGGAGGAGGCAAAAATCAGGTGCGAGCAGCGGAACGCTTCGGCAACAATATATGACGAATCCATTACGGAAACGTCGTATACCGCTATGTTTTTGACGCCGCGCTGTGCAAGCTCGGCCGCCATTATTTCGGCGGCGTTCTGAGTACCGCCGTAAATCGAGGCGTAGGCAATCATTACCGAGGCTTCCTCCGGGGCGTAGGTACTCCACTTTACGTATTTTTCAATTAAATCGGAGATATTGCTCCTCCACACCGGACCGTGCAGAGGGCATATCATATTTATTTCCAGAGAAGAAGCTTTTTTCAGCAGCGCTTGAACCTGAGATCCGTATTTGCCGACAATGTTTGTGTAATAGCGGCGTGCTTCGGGTAAAATATCGCTTTCAAAATTGTAAGCGTCTGCAAAAATATTCCCGGAAAGCGCACCGAAGGTGCCGAAAGCGTCGGCGGAAAAAAGGATTTTTTCGGTGGCGTCGTAGGTTACCATTACCTCGGGCCAATGCACCATCGGAGCCATAACAAAAGTCAGTTCACGGCTTCCGGTGTTAAGCGTGTCGCCTTCTTTAACAGTTGTAAAGCGGCTTTCAACGTCAAAGCCGAAGAACTGCTTTATCATAGCAAGGGTTTTTGCGTTGCCTATAATTTTTACATCGGGATAACGCAGTATAAGCTCGCCGAGCGTGGCGCTGTGGTCGGGTTCCATATGGTTAACTATAATGTAGTCAAGCGCTCTTCCGTCAAGAGCGTATTCAAGATTTTCAAAAAACAGTCCGGAAATACTGCTGTCTACAGTATCAAAAACAACGGTTTTTTCGTCGCGCAGCAGATAGGAGTTGTAGGAAACGCCGTTTTGCAGCGGATAAACGTTTTCAAACAGCGCAATACGCCGGTCGCTTGAGCCGATGTAGTATAAATTTTTGCCTATTTCTGTTGTACAATGCATAATCAGTCCTCCGATTTTAAAATGTAATTTTATTTTTGCATTTTAATAGCTTTAATACGATTCTGTAAATAATCATAAATAACCATAATAATTATATCATAATACGGGAAAATACTGAAGTTGCATTTGCAACATTTTGAAATTTAAATGCAATTTTTTGCACGCAGCAATTAAAGCTCGAATAAGCAAAAGCAACTGTTTTTACACAGCTGCTTTTGAATTGACCGGGTTAAATGCGCTTTATTTGTAACTTAGGCAAAGATGTCCCCCCGCGCCTCTAAGGCGGCGGATTCCGTTTTCGGAACCGGTGGGAGATACAACCCCCATTGATTTCTCAGGCAGCTAACGCTGCCCTTTGCCACGTTGAATGCCGGGACAAAGCCCATTATTGAAAAAGGTAAATACGTAAGTGTAAATCAATCAGTATTGCTCCACATCCTGAAGCGCGGCGCATCCCTCTTCACCGGTGCGGATTTTCACAACGTTTTCAACATCGTAAACGAATATTTTCCCATCGCCTATATGACCGGTATAGAGTACCTTTTTTGCGGTTTCGATAACCAGACTGACCGGAACCGTGCTTACAACCACCTCGACCTGAAGACGCGGGAGAAGATTTATATCCTGCGCAACGCCGCGGTAGTATTCCGGCTTTCCCTTTTGAATTCCGCAGCCAAGCACGTTTGTAACGGTCATACCCGTAATGCCGATCTCAAGCATAGCGTTTTTAAGCGCCTCAAAGCGTTCCTGCTTAATAAATATTTCAATTTTCGTAAGCTTAACATCAGACGCGAAGGCCTTTTCGGGCGGCGCTGTTTTAAGCTGAACGGGCACAGCTTCATCGACAGGCACGCTGCCGTTTGGTATCTCGTTTATTATGTTTGTGTTGGTAGACGCTAACGCAGGAACAAAGTCGGCATAGGCGCTTACAAGACCGTGCTCGGGCAAATCAAGACCGCCGATTTCCTCTTCGGCGCTTACTCTCAGACCTACGGTTTTCTTAATAAGCAAAAATACTACGGTAATAGCTGCGGCCGTCCAGACCAAAACCGAAAAGACGCCGAGAAGCTGAACGCCGACAAAGTATATGCGGGTCATCCCCGCGTCGGCAAGGAATTCGTTTGAGGCGAACACAGCTGTCAAAACAGTGCCGAGTATGCCGTTTATCATATGAACACCTACCGCGCCTACGGGATCGTCTATATTTAAAACCTTATCTATAAATTCAATTCCGAAAACAACCGCTATACCGGCGCAGATGCCTATAATCGCAGCAGCCCAAGGATTAACGGCGTCGCAGCCGGCGGTAATGGCTACAAGCCCCGCCAGAGAACCGTTAAGAGTCATCGAAACATCCGGCTTTTTGTAGCGAATCCAGGTGATAACCATAACAGCAACCGTCGCCACGGCGGCCGCAAGGTTAGTGTTAAAGAACACTTTGCCTGCCAATTCGGCGTTTCCGTCGGTTATTGAAACGGTTGAAGTGCCGTTGAAGCCGAACCAGCAGAACCATAGAATAAATACGCCGAGAGCCGCCATGGGAAGATTGTGTCCGGGGATCGCCTTAGGCTTGCCGTCCTTGTCATATTTGCCTATGCGCGGTCCGAGTATTGCAGCTCCGATAAGCGCGCATACGCCGCCTACCATATGAACCGCGGTAGAGCCGGCAAAATCGTGAAAGCCCAGCTGCTGAAGCCAGCCGCCGCCCCAAATCCAGTGACCCGACACGGGGTAAATAATAAGGCTTATCACGGCGCTGTATATGCAGTATGCCGAGAACTTTGTCCTTTCAGCCATTGCGCCGCTTACTATAGTCGCCGCGGTTGCGCAGAAAACGGTTTGAAAGATAAAGTATGAAAAAAAGCTTACTCCCTCGGGGAGAATGGCAGAGTAATCGCCGCGTGTAAAGAAGTCGATTCCCCCGAATACCGCGCTTTGTGTTCCAAACATAATTCCAAAGCCCACAATCCAGTAAAGAGGCGCTCCTATTGAAAAGTCCATCAGATTTTTCATAATTATGTTTCCGGCGTTTTTAGCGCGCGTAAAGCCGCTTTCGGCCATTGCAAAGCCTGCCTGCATAAAGAACACCAACGCCGCTCCTATAAGAACCCACATTGTGTTAACGTCGGAAAAAAGAACCGTTATATTTGACATAAAAAAGCCTCCTCATCTGCCATAAAAAACAGGGTGTGCGTCACCGTTGACACACACCCTTGTGTAAGCAAGACAGATTATTAATAAACAATAAAGACGCTGCGGTGAATCCGCAGCGCCCTTGCTGTTATGTGAGTATAATACACCGCAAAAATTGTTTTGTCAAGATATTTTTTATTTTTTCGTATTTTGCAGGGTCTTGCGGGAGTACCCGGTAGGCGTGGTCTGCTCGGCTGACGGCAAAATTACGTGTATTTGCCAATGCAAAATGCGGCTGCGAAAAAGTAAAAGATAAAAAACACTTTACCTGATATGCTTTTTGTGTTAAAATTAATACGATATTGTATTAAAGCCTGAGCGCTGGCGCCGCCCCGTTACAGGCAAGCTTGCCGGAGTGTTGCTCCGGTTTAAATGCGAAAAATAAAAATTTATCTGCGGCGGAGGTAAATGAAAAAGTGAAAAAACCACGGAGATTAACTGCCGAATTTGAAGAAAAGCAGGGCTTTTTCAGCCGAAACAAATATTTATTTTTGGCGTTTGCCATGCCGTTTGTGCTGATGTCGGCGGCTTTTGCTTTCGCCGGTGTATCGCCTTTCGGTACGAATCAAATTTTAGTTACGGATTTATGGCATCAGTACTACCCCTTTTTGGTGGATTTGCAAAACAAGCTTAAAGAGGGAGGCTCCTTGCTGTATACCTGGTCAATAGGCTTGGGAGAAAATTATCCGGCGCTTATGTCATATTACCTTGCAAGTCCTCTTAATTTTCTGTCCGTGCTTGTGCCGTCGCAATTTTTAAGGGAATACCTTGCGTTTTCCGTTGCGTTTAAAATCGGCTTTGCAGGCTTCAGCTTCGCCTATTTTCTGCGCAGTACCTACCGGCGCAACGATATTTCAATTGCGTTTTTTTCCGGCTTATTTGCGCTCTGCGCGTTTTTTATGGGCTATTACTGGAACGTCATCTGGCTCGATACAACGGCAATTCTGCCCCTTGTTGTAGCGGGATTTTTGGCTCTTCAGACAAACGGGAAATACAAGCTTTATATAATCACCCTTGCTCTGTCGGTTCTTATGAATTATTATATAGGCTTGTTTACCTGTATTTTTATACTGCTGTGCTACATTTGCTACAACATTTGCTGCTGCCGCTCGCTCAAAAGCTTCGGCAAAAACTTTTGGCGTATTGCTTGGACTACGCTTGTCGCTCTTTCCATAACCGCAATTTTGACCGTACCGGCGTTTTTGGCGCTTCAAAACACGTACTCTGCCGTAAATAAATTCCCCGAATCATATGCCATAAATATAGGCTCGACAAACGACCTTGCCGGCACAATTGACGCGATCCGTCAGGTTATCAGCAACTGCATAGCTTTTACAGAGCCTACCGCAAAAACGGGGCTCCCGAATATATACTGCGGGATGATTTCGGTATTTTTGGCTTTTCTTTTCCTTTTCTCGCGCAAAATAAAGCTCAAAGAAAAAATAGTGAACGTTGCTTTACTTGTTTTCTTCATTATGAGCTTTATCATACGGCAGCTTGACTATATATGGCACGGCTTCCATTTTACAAATATGATTCCGTACCGCTTCAGCTTCCTGTTCAGCTTTGTCCTTGTGGCAATGGCTTACAGAGCCTATATAATGATTGACAGCTTCTCCGTATTTGACGCCCTTCTTGCGCTGATACTGTCAAGTATGGTGATTGTCAGCGCGCTGTTTATCAAATCAACTCAGGCAATAGTTATAAGCGCGATAATCGTGCTTTTATGTTTTGTTACCGTTTTCCTTTACACGCGCAAAATGCTCAACAAGCGCTTCCTTACGGCGGCATTCTGCCTTATAGTTGCTGCGGAAATGACTTGCAGCGTTATACAAGGGGTCAATACCGTAGCGGTGACGACGGCAACCGATTATCCGCGGGGCGGAGAAGATACGGAAGCAGTAATAACCGAGATGAATAATTTGGAAGAGGACACCGTAGATTTGTGGCGAAGCGAATTTACCAAGACACAAACTCTCAACGACGGCGCTCTTAACGGTACTGTAGGTGTTTCGGCATTCAGCTCTATGCTGAATGTAAATATAACAAAATTCCTCGAAGAATTCGGTCTTGCCGGATGGCAAAGCGGTAATCGCTACTGCTATTATGAAAGCTCGCCGGTAACTAATCTGTTTTTAAACCTGAAATACATTATTTCGCGCGACGGTAACTATGGAAATACCGATTATTTAAAGGAGGTATACAGCAGCGGCGCGGTGAAGCTTTTGAAAAACACCGCCTACCTCCCCATGGGATTTGTTACCGACAGCGCGCTTGCCGATTATTACGAGGTGGGGGACTACCCAAATAATCCCATAGCGGCGCAAAATTACTTTTTCAGGCTTGCAACAGGTCTTGATAAGGACGTATACCGCGAGCTTGAGGTAGTGTCGCAGGGACACACAAGCAGCGATTTGCTGACGGTTTCCAAGAAAAGCAGCGGTGTTTACAGCTTTCACACTAACGATTCCGAGGTAGAGCCGCATTTGAAGTATAACTTTATTGTTCCCGACGACGTCTCGCAGGAAACTATGATATGCTTCTACATCAGCGTTACAAACGTTACCGATTTAACCCTTATGAAAAACGACCAAGAGATCGGTGATTATTATATAAAACGGGGTTATATAGGCTGTGCCGGCGGCTTTGAGGCGGGGGACAAGATTTCCCTTTACGTTGACCTTGACCGGGAGGCAAGCGGCAGCGCATATGTACGGTGCGCCTGCTTTAACAGCGATGTTTTTGATGAGGGCTTAGACATCCTCTCACAAAGCGTAATGAAGTGTGAAACTGTCCGGGACACGCTTATTGAGGGAACAATTGACGTTCGGCAGGACGGCTTGTTCTACACCTCGATTCCGTATGAGGACGGCTGGAGCGTTTATCTTGACGGAAAAGAAGTTGAAGTCACACCGGTAGGAAACGCAATGCTTGCTTTCCCGATTTCAAGCGGCACGCATACGGTAAAGTTGAAATATGTTCCCAAAGGGTTTGTCCCGGGCGTGTTTATATCTTTAACCGGAATTTTAGTGTTGTTCCTCTGCATTATAGTCGAAAAAATCAGGAAAAAGCCTCTTATGCCAAGGCTAAACGACATTCCGCCGGGACTTGTATCCGGTAAAATCGGCGGCAGCTCCGAAAGCGGAAACGGCACTTTGAGCGGATAAGCGGCAAGGTTTCATCGGCAGCGTTTAAAAGCTTGCAAAGAGGTATTCCGTATGATAAAATAAAGGGCGGCGGTTTTCAATAAGGGGCTTTGCCCCGTCATTCAACGTGGCAAAGGGCAGCGTTGGCCGCCTGAGGAATCGATGGGGGATTGTATACCCCGTTGATTTCGAAAATGGAACCCGCCGCCTTAGAGGCGGTGGCATCTTTGCCCAAGTTAATTTTGGGGTCTTGCGGACTCCAAAAACAGACTTACGTACAAGGAGGGGCTTGCTTATGTCGTCAAAACCTGTGGGCGTGTTTGATTCCGGTTTGGGCGGACTGACAGCGGTGAAACAGCTTGCAAAGGCGCTCCCGCACGAAAATATCGTATATTTCGGCGATACGGGGCGAGTGCCGTACGGGACGCGCAGTAATGAGACTATCCGCAAATACGCTTTGCAGGATGCAAGATTTTTGCTTTCTCACAACGTAAAAATGCTTATTGCCGCCTGCGGTACGGTAAGCTCGGTCGTGCCGGATTTGGGCAGGCAGCTGGGCTGCCTGTACACGGGTGTTGTGCGTCCTACGGCATATGCCGCGGCAAGTCGCACAAAAAACGGCAAGGTCGGAGTAATAGGCACTACCGCGACGGTGAACAGCCACAGCTATAAAAGGGAGATCGCCCGCTTCTCTCCTTCAACGGAGGTTTTTGAAAAGGATTGCCCGCTGTTTGTTCCGCTTGTTGAAAACGGCTTTGTTTCGGCTGACGACAGTGTGGTGCGGCTCGTTGTTGAACGCTATCTGTCGGATCTGCTCTCGGCAGGGGTAGATACGGTAATCCTCGGCTGCACTCATTATCCTATACTTAAAGAGGCGATTTCACGCTGTGTCGGTTCTAAGGTTGCTCTGATAGATTCCGGTAAAGAGACCGCCGTTTATGCCGCCAAGCTTTTGAATGAGAACGGTCTGCTTAATACGCAAACGCGGGAGGCCGACCGCGAGTTTTTTGTAAGCGATACTCCCGAGGGCTTTGTAAACGTTGCGGGGCTTTTTCTCGGCGAGGATATGCGGCACAGTGTAACACAGATAGATATTGAACAATATTAGGGTGAAGAATTTGGAAAAAATTTCAGGTGATTTTTTAATTGAAATATGCGGCGTTCAGGTGGTTGACGGCGAGCGTGACGAGGTTAATGTTCTGACCGAGGGAAAATATTTTGAACATCACGGCGAACGCTGCGTTTCATATACGGAGTATGACTGTGATAATCCTCGGATTTTCCATAACAGTATGGTTCGCCTGATGCCCGATCAAAACACGGTGACTGTTTTCCGCGCGGGCGAAAACAATTCGCGGCTTACTCTCGAAAAGGAAAGACGGCATCATTGTCATTATCATACTCCGCTCGGCGAGCTTATGATGGGCGTTTATACAAAAGCCATCTCATCAAGCTTGAATGATGACGGCGGCGAGCTGTATGTCAGCTATACGCTGGACTTTAACGCCGGGTATATGAGCAATAACGAGTTTACTATAAAGGTTAAGCGAAAGGGTGCGTAGTAATTATGTCGCAGACGGCGCAAAACGCGGTTGCAGAGCTTCGCGTTTGCATAGAAAATGCAATAAAAAAGGCTATAGAAGAAGGTAAGCTCCCCAATGAGCAAATCCCGAAATTTATTATAGAAACCCCGGCCGACAGAACAAACGGAGATTTGGCGACAAACGCGGCTATGGCGGGAGCCAAGGCTTTCAGAATGCCTCCGTTCAAAATTGCACAGGCAATTGCGGATAATCTTGTTTTGAACGAAGATGTTTTTGAAAAATTTGAGATTGCCGGTCCCGGGTTTATTAATCTGTTTTTCAGTCCCGCTTATTTTGCAAGCGTATTAAAGGAAATAGAAGTAAGCGGGGAAAATTACGGACGCTCCGATTTCGGCAAAGGAAAAAGGGTTATGCTGGAATTTGTTTCCGCCAATCCTACCGGACCTATGCATATGGGTAACGCCCGCGGCGGTGCGCTCGGCGACTGCCTCGCTTCCGTGCTGGAAGCAGCGGGCTACAGCGTGTACCGCGAGTTTTATGTAAATGACGCAGGAAATCAGATAGAGAAATTCGGATGCTCTCTTGACGCGCGCTATAAGCAGATATTTTTGGGCGAGGAGAAGGTGCCCTTCAGCGAGGAATGGTATCAGGGAGCCGACATAACAGAACGAGCAGCCCAATACGCCGAGTTAAACGGCGATTCCTTATTGCGTTTAAGCGAGCAGGAGAGGCGCAGCGCCCTTGTTGAGTTCGCGCTGCCTAAAAACATCGAAAAGATGCAGGCGGATATGAAAAAGTACCGCATTACTTATGATAACTGGTTTTTTGAGAGTTCCCTCCACAAAAGCGGCGAGGTAAAAAATGTTATCGATTTGCTGTTCCGAAAAGGTCTTACGTATGAAAAGGACGGCGCGCTCTGGTATAAAAACGCCGAGGTTGTTTCCGGCAGACTGCGGGCTATGGGCAAAGCAGAGGACGAGATTGAAAAGCTTGAGCTTAAGGACGATGTTTTGGTACGTCAAAACGGAACCCCGACTTATTTTGCCGCAGACATAGCATATCATAAAAATAAATTCGACCGCGGCTTTGAAACGCTTATAGACGTTTGGGGAGCCGACCACCACGGTCACGTTATGCGGATGAAAGGCGCAATGGAGGCAATCGGCTACAGCGGCGACAGTCTTGAGGTTCTGCTTATGCAGCTTGTAAATCTTGTTAAAGACGGCAAGCCGGTAAAAATGAGCAAGAGAACCGGCAAAGCTATCCAACTTTCAGACCTGCTTGATGAGGTTCCCGTTGACAGCACGCGTTTTCTTTTCAACACCCGCGAGGCAAATTCAAAAATGGATTTTGACCTTGACCTTGCCGTCGCGCAGGATAATCAGAATCCGGTGTATTATGTCCAGTACGCGCACGCGCGGATTTGCAGTATTTTTTCTTCTCTTGCTTCGGAAGGAATCAGCCCGCGCATATGCACGCCGGAGGAGCTTGCGCGCCTGAACCGCCCGGAAGAAACCGAGCTTATTATGCACCTTGCTTCTTATACCGATGAAATAATTTCCGCCGCTAAAGAATACGATCCGACTAAAATTACTCGCTATGTTACCGTGCTTGCAACTCTTTTCCACAAGTTTTACAACGCCTGTAGGGTAAAGTGCGGAGACGAGCCGCTTATGCAGGCAAGACTGACGCTTTGCAATGCCGTAAGAACGGTAATCAGGAATGTTCTTGTTATGTTTAATATTTCCTGCCCAGAAAAGATGTAATTTGACTGTGAGGTTAAAATGTTAGATGTTTTAGCAGATGCTCTGCTCGATACGCTGAAAATGCTTCCGTTTTTGTTTTTGGCGTATTTGCTGATAGAGTATTTGGAGCACAAGGCTAACGACAAGATGGAGCGCGCGCTCAGCCGTTTCGGTTTGTTTGGCTCAATAGGGGGCGCGATCTTAGGCTGTGTTCCGCAATGCGGGTTTTCCGTTGCGGCGGCAAACCTTTACGCTACGCGCATTATAACCGTAGGGACGCTTATTTCCGTATTTATTGCAACAAGCGACGAAGCCATTCCGATAATTTTAGCGCATCCGGAAAATATATCATCGCTTTGGCAAATCCTTGTTATAAAAATAATTATTGCCGTTATTTCCGGCTTGATTATCGACTTGTTTGTGCGTTTTGTTTTAAAAAAAGAGACCCACACGGATTATCACGGGGTATGCGAGCATTGCGACTGCGAGCATCACGGCATTTTTTATTCCGCCTTAAAACATACGGTAAGCATAACGGCTTTTGTACTGATTATAAATTTAATTTTGGGATACATCATTTATTTTATAGGGGAAAGCTCGTTTGCGCGTATAATGCTTGCCGACAGCGTATTTCAGCCATTTTTAACCGCGCTCATAGGCTTTATCCCCAACTGTGCCGCATCCGTAATTCTGACGGAGTGCTTTGTTGACGGCAGCGTTACAATGGGTTCGCTTGTGGCGGGGCTCACAACCGGCGCCGGTCTCGGTATTGCCGTACTGTTTAAAGCGAACAGACGCCGAAAAAAAGAAAATTTCCTGATTTTGGTAATCCTCTATACCGTTGCCGTTTTGTCTGGAATTATTATCAATGCTCTGCCTATATAATCCAAACGCGGAAGCCCCGCCTACAAGGCGGGGCTTCGTTTAAGAATTTCAGCGTGAGTTACAGCTTATGCGCGGATGAGACCGCCGTTTATCGCCGGCTTGGGCTTTGCAAGCTTGCCGGCGCGCCGGTTCAAATGTTTTATTCAAGCGCCAAAAACGCCGCCATTGTTCCGCGTCTGCCGCCGGTTGCGCGGTGGCTCCACAGCAGCTCGCTGTTACAGCGCGTGCATAAATCGCATACGGTTATATTTTTATCCGGAACTCCGCAATCAATCAGAGTACGCCGGTTTGCCTGCAAAAGGTCGAGCATATATTTACCGCCGCCGTTGTCAAATATAAAGTCCTCACAGCTGTCAAATGCGGCTTGAAATTCCTTTACCACAGGTTCGTCAACCTCATAGCAGCATTTTGAAATTGCCGGACCTATAGCGCATATAAGGTCGCGCGGTTCGCTTCCGAATTCGTCATTAAGTCTGCGAACGACCTCTTTGCCGATTTTACCCGCCGTTCCGCGCCAGCCTGCATGCGCAAGACCTATGGCGCGTCGTTTAACGTCTGCAAAAAAAAGCGGAGTGCAGTCGGCATAATAGGTTACAAGGGTAACTCCCGTTTCGTTTGTTATAAGTCCGTCAACGCTCTGCATATCTCGGGGTTTGTATATCCCAACGCCTCTGTTTTCGGCGGTAACATGCCGCACAAAGGTGTGATGATCCTGCGCCGAGGCTGTCAGACTTTCGGTTGAAAAACCCGCGGCGTTACAGAATATGCGGTAGTTTTCAAGCACTGTTTCGCGCGAATCCCCTCTGCCGAAGGCAAGGTTCATTTCCGCAAATTCGCCTGTTGAAGCTCCGCCCAAACGAGTAGAAAACGCGTGGCGTATCCCTTTAAGCCTTGAAAAACTGTTATAGGTTAAATACGGGACGTTTTTCACCGTATTAAGCGTCATAACCGATGAATTTATCTGCATCGCGTCCTCCTTGAAAGTCAATATCAATACATATGAAAGGAAATGCTTTATTATGAAAAAGGTACGGCTTTTTGGGGCGAACATTCCGCCCGACTGCTCATATTGCCAGAACGGTATTTTTAACGGCGGCTCCCATGTCTGCTGCGTTAAAAGGACGCTGCGCAACGGAAAATGCCGAAAATTTGAATATAATCCCACTTTACGCATCCCCAAGCAGAGGCGGGAGCGTCAGAGCTTTTCCGCCGATGATTTCAAGCTGTAGCTTTTTTTTGGACAGCCTTGCCCCGGGCTATATGTCCAATTCTATGCTTTCGTTGAGATATACGGAGTAAAGAATACATTTTGAAACGCGCCGACCGCTGCTTTGCTCAAACGCGTTTTTGTAGAGCGCTAACTGCGTTTTGTAGCGTGTAACAAGCTCGCCGACGTATGAAATTCTGTCGGTTTTATAGTCGGCGATAACAAAGCTTCCGTCATTTCTCAGGTATGCAAGGTCAACGGAGCCCTGCATAAGCACCTGCCGTTTGTCAAACGGGGGCTTTAGGCTCGGATCAATAAGAGAGGCGTCAATTGAAACCATAAACCTGTATTCCCTGAATACCTCGGTTGAGTCCATAGCCTCCCGTGCAAGCTCCGAGGAGAAAAAGCGCGGATTTTTCTCGCGAACCGCAGCCACCTCCTCGGCGTTGAGCCTTCCCTCACTAAACAGGCGCTGCAGCTCGTTTTCCATATTGTCCTTTGCGCTTTTAAAATCGCATATTTGTAAAAATCGGTGCACTGCGCTGCCCTTCTGAGCCGCAGTGCTTTTTTGCTCCTTTAAGAACGACGGAACGGTTAGTGCGGGAGTAAATAAATCCTGAATTTCCCTGTGCGCTATCTCCGAGGCGCTGACCTTTACCGGCAGATTCCCGATTGCCGCAAGCGGATAGGAGAAATCCGCATAACGCCGCAGAGTTTGCAGTACGTCGCCGTTTGCATTTGGGGATTTATCAATCGAGGGTATATATTCGCCGTCGCTTTTCGGTTTTGTATCGGAAATACTTTCAATAATTTCAAAATTCCAGTGCGGAGCCTTACTCTGCCCGCCGTTGTAGTCTTCAAGACGTGCTATTCTGCGCCATTCCCCGGCGTCCGGATGCAGCAGAGCGCACATCAAAAGCCAGGAGCAATAGCTGTCCGAGCTTTGCACGTTAAACGCCGGTATCTGTGAATCGATTATCATTGAAGCCGCTTTAGCTATTTCTTTTTCGGCATTTTTAACCGAAGCGGTAAAGATAAGTTTTTCACGCGCGCGGGTAAGGGCGACATACAATATGCGCAGTTCCTCCGAGCAAATTCCGCGTTTAAGCTCAAGCGCAAGCGCGCGGTGCGGCAAGGAAGGAAGATAACACGAAAGCTCCGCGTCGCGTATTTTTGCGGCAACGCCGAGGCGAGAATGGATAAGTACCTTTTGGCGAAGATCGGTCATATTGAATTTTTTAGCGGTATTTGCCAAAATACAAATCGGAAATTCAAGCCCCTTGCTTTTATGTATACTCATAATTTTTACGGTGTTTGAATCCGCTGCCGAGGTATCTGCCGCGGCAACAAGCGGGTACTCGTTTTCACTGAGTCTGTCCATGTGGTTCAAAAATGCCGAAAGACCGCGCCTGCCGGTTTTTTCATAAGCGGCGGCATATTCGCAGAATATATTCAGGTTACTGTCAACGCGGCGGTCGTTTTGGGCGGCGTTTAAGATTGAACAGAAGCCCGTAACATCAAAAATATACGATATAAGCTCGCCGATGCTTACAGTGACGCTGTAAGCGCGCAGCTCGGCAAGCTGATTTAAAAAGTCCCGCGCCGCACCGCAACAGCCAAGCTCAGGCTGTTCGGAGGCTTTCATAACTGCGGCGTACAGCGTGCTTTTTGGGGAGCTTATGCGTATGTTGGCTATATCGTCCGAGCTGAAGCCGTAAAGGGGACCCATCAGAACGGACAGCAGAGGAATATCCTGAAGCGGGTTGCTTATAATACGCAACAGATTCAGAAGAGCGCGCACCTCATATGTTTCAAAGAAGTTTTCGGTTTTTTCGCAGGAAACAGGTATGCCGTACGCTTTTAAAACTGCGGCAAACACGGGAGCGTTTTTGTTGGGGCTGCGCATAAGTATCGCAATGTCGCCGAATTCAACGCGTGAGGAAGCCCCGTTTTTGGTAACGGTAGTACCGTCTTTCTTCATTTTCAAAATTTTTTCGGCGATTGCGCACGCTTCGGCGGTGTTTGAATCCGCCGAAGCGCACTTGTCGGCGTCTATAAGCATAAAGTCTATGCAGGGTTCCTTTGCTTCGGGATAAACCGCGCCGGTCTTCAAAAACTCCTCTTGAGTATAGGACATACCGCAGACCTCATAAGACATAAGTCGGCTGAAAATAAAGTTCACGGTTTCGGTTATTTCATTTCTGCTTCGAAAGTTTTTATCTAAGATAACGGCAGCGGGGAAAACCGGTGCTTCCGCATTGTAACGCGCGCAGCGGCTCCTGCGTTCAAGAAAAATTTCCGGCATGGCCTGACGGAAACTGTATATGCTCTGTTTAACGTCGCCCACAATGAACAGGCGGCGGTTGTCGCCGCTTAAAGCGCGGAATATGGCGTCCTGGACTTCGTTTGCGTCCTGATATTCGTCTACCATAACCTCGTCAAAGCGCGAGGCTATTTGTGCGGAAAGCTCGGAAAGCTTATATCCGTCTTGAGTTTCATCAACAAGAAGGGAAAGCGCCCAATGCTCGAGGTCGGAAAAATCGGCAAGATTTTTTCTCCGCTTAATCCGCTCGAACTCCCGCGTAAAATCCTTAACACAGGCGAACATTTGAGCAATTACCGGGCGCAGGGTGAGGAGCTGTTCGCCCGCTTCGTTGCTGTCAAATGCAAAAAGCGCCGCAATTTTTTTCATGCTTTCGTTTATGCTTTTCTGGTTTTCCTGTATTATCAGCTTTACAGGGTTGTCCTTGTATCCGCGAATATTGGGAAAGCGCGGCGGATTGAAGGCAAGGACGGCGCTGCGCGTTTTATCCCAGTTTGAGTTAGTGGTCGTCTCCCGTAAAGCTCTGGTCAGCATGGCGGTGTATATATTAAGATAATCGCCCAAGGCTTGCGCAAGAGTTTGGTCGCTTTGCGCAAGAGAGGCGCTTTTACCGCACAGGTTCAGCAGATATTTAAGAGCGCCTTCAGTATAATTTAATACGGTCTTTCCCCATACCGACTCGGAAATATTTTCATGGCCGTCATAATTGCGGAGCATTTTGTCAATCCACTTCTCGCCGAACGGATGTGAACACAGAAATTCATGAATACGCAGAATGAGATTTTCCAAGCTTGAGTCGCTTTTTGAGGTTGAAAACGCCTCCGCTAATCGGTAAAAGTCGGGGCTTTCGGAGCTGTAAAAGCGGTCGAGGGTATCGGCAAGAGCGTCGGCTTTGATTAAAGACAGCTCGCTTGCGTCGGCGATGCGAAAATCGCCGGAGATATTCAACATATAAAAATATTCCCTAACAAGATTCCCGCAGAAGCTGTCTATTGTAGAGATATTGGCGCGCGGAAGCAGCGCCTGCTGACGTAAAAGAAAAGGGTTGTGCGGGTCGTTGCTCAGGCGTTCGGCAATTGCCGCGCCGATTCGCCGGCGCATTTCGGCAGCCGCGGCTTTTGTGTAGGTGACTATCAGAAGGCGGTCAAGCTCCGTAGGGTTGTTTTCGTCACAAATACGTCTGAGTACCCTTTCAACCAGGACAGCGGTCTTTCCCGAGCCCGCCGCAGCAGAAACAAGCAGCGCTCCTCCGCGTGCCGAAATAGCGTCTGTTTGCTCACTCGTCCAGTTTTTTGCCATTTTGTTCCGCCTCGCTTCCGCAAGCATTCTCTATAATTTTAAAGACCTCGCCGTTGTCAACGGCAAAAACGTTTTGCTGTTCCTGACCGTCGGTAAAACAGCAAACGTCTCCGTACGGACACCAGGCGCAGGAGTCGGCGCCGCCCTTTGACGGCAGCGGTGAAAATTTACCGCTGTAAATTTCTTCTGCCATAAGCGAGATTTTTGTATCAAGATATGCAAAAATTTGTTTAAACTGCTTTTCGCTTATCAAGCAGCCGGTTTTGCCGCGGTTTTTTGCTGTAACGGGAATATATTTCCCCTCAAGCTTTTCTTCCATTCCGATGAGCGTTTCCGTGCTGTCGAGCAGAAGACCGTTCATTGTATATTCTTTGCTCAGCTTTTTTTCTATTGAGCCGCGGTCGCCGTCCTCGGAGTTTATTATCGGCGAAACCGCCGGCATATATAATATACCGGCAGGGGTGAGCTCGCCGCTTTGACATACAGCCGAAAGATACAGAAGCATCTGCATATTAAGCCCGTAGAGAATATCATATAGATTAAACTGCTTTCCTCCGGTTTTATAGTCGATAATGCGAACATATCTTGCGGGTTTGCCGGAATTGTCGTATGGCTCGGCGTCCATCAAATCGACTCTGTCAATGCTTCCGGATATACTTACGGTTTCTCCTCCGCCGAGCGTAAGCATGTATTGCAGCGGCGCGCCGGGACCTATTTTATACTCAAAAAAAGCGGGGGTAAATTTGCTTTGCGCAATTTCATCCGCTATATGCTTAATCAGCTTTGCGGCTGCGTCCCGAATGCGCCCGAGCAGATATGCAAAGCGCTTGCCTTTATCTTCTGCGCAGCCGAGGTTACCGGCAACATAATCTTTAATATATTCCGAGGTTTTCAGCGAGATTTCCTCACGGCTTAAGGAAGAAAAGCTTTCTTTTTTGTTTTCGGAAAAAAATCGCTGCAAAATGTAGTGCATAAAGCTTCCGTATTCAAGCGCGTCTATAGTGTATTTACGCCGCTCCTTTATTTTGAAGCCGTAATTGCAAAGGTAAGAAAAACGGCATCCGTAGTATTTTTCTATTTGCGAGGCTGATACGCGCAAATTTTCCCCGAAAAGCTGTTTGGCAGTGCTTTTTTCGGATAAATCGGTCTGCTTTTTCTTTAATGCGCGTTTCATCGCCTTCAGCTTATGCGAGAATTCTTCTTTTTCCGCAAAATATTCCTGGAGCTGCTCAGAGAGCGCGTCGCGGCTTTGAAAGCGTTCGGCGCAAAGCGCAAAGGCGGCTTTTTCGGAATAAAGCATGCGTTCGCAGTCAAGTCTTACGGGCAAGGTCTCGGTCTTGAGCGCGGGGAAGATTTTATAAAGCTGAGACACAATACAGGAGGGCGAAAAAGCTTCGCCGGCAAGATTCTGCACATACCAGCTTATGTAAAGTCTGTCCGAGGCGGCGGTCAGCGCGGTATAAGCAAGGAACTTTTCCTGCTTTATTAAATCCTCGCAGCTGTAATTCAAATCCAAACCCAGGTTTATAAGCCGCCTGCGCTCATTGTCGGAAAAAATGCCGGAAGCTTCGGGTGTAAGTGGAAATTTCCCTTCAACCGCGCCCAAAATAAATATAACTTTTTTGCCGTGCAGCCTTATCCTTTCAACAGAGCCGAGGGTAATAAGATCCTGTCCCTGCGGGATAAAGCCTATATCGGCGCGCGAGAGCTGAAGCTGCAAAAGCTTTGCGTAGCGCTTCAGGCTCATCGGGCGCTCTCCCGCAATCATAACAATCTTGTCAAAGCAATGCATCAGGCAGTCCCAAAGGCGCGTTTGTTCCTCTGCAAATTTCAGTTTGCCGAGACTGCGGTATTCCTCGCTGAGCTTAAGCAGGCATTTATCTGTTTGCAGCTCCAGCAAAAGAAGATACAAGGCCTTTGTGATTTCCCGCGCGTTTGCGTCAGCACAGCATTTGCGAAACTTAATCAGCGGATTTACCACACTGCCTCTCAGACGTTCAATTTCGTTGAGCCTGTCTCTGTCTTCGGAGGTGAATTCGGGCGCAAAGCCGCGCGGATTCCTTGTAAACGGTTTCTGAATGTCGCGCGATGTAACCGACCAGCAGTAAAGGTAGTTTTCAAAATCCGCCGTTTCGCAGACGCTTGCCGGAAGCATGCTGGTTTTAAGAATTTGCAGTATGCTTTCGGGTTCAAAAGCGCTCGACGATACAGCGTCAAATATGTAGAAGATAAGCTTCATCAGCGGTTTGTCGGATACGTTTTCACGGCGGTCGTTAAAATAGCGCAACCCGTATTTTTTAAGCGCGTTTTCAAGGATCAAACCGTAGTCTTCCGTATTGCGCGTGAGAATTGCAAAATCATTGAGGAAAAAGCCTTCCTCGACAATTAAACGCTTTATTTCGCTTGCGGCAAAGTCGCATTCCTCATAGACCGTGTCGGCACGGTAGAGGCGGATAGCGTCTGTTTCCTGCGTAAACCTTTCGGTCTCGGTGCGGAAGATGTTTTTTTCAAGCGCCGCAAGCGGCTCCACGGTTGTACGGCGGTTTTGGATGAGAGTTATATTCGGAGCGATTTTAACGCCGTTGTCGTTTGCTTTGCGTTCAAGTAAGCGGTAGGTTCGGTTTGTTGTAAAGAAGAGCCCGTTCTTGTCTTCGGTGTAATTTTCCGTAGTAAGTGTAAAATACATTTCCGCAGCGCCGCGCATCAAGGTCGAAAGAATTTCAAGCTCGACGGCGGTGAAGTTTGAAAAGGAATCTACGGCTATTATATAGCCTTCAAAGGGATTCCGCTCCGTTATAAAGTCCTTTACAATACCGAGCCGCTTAATCGGTTCGGTATATTTATTTTCAAGAACCGCGTTGTAAGTTTCGTATACAAGCGCAGTGTCCTTCAGCTTCTGCTTAAGGGAGGGGTCCTTGGTGCGCGCGGCGGCGCTGCGGAGCTGCTGCGGAGATATACCGCAGTTTTCGTACTCGTCAACTGCGTCAAGCAGCGGGGTTATGAAATCCTCCGCCGATTTTTTCTGCCCGTACAGCACAAGCGAATCCGCAGCCTCGTCAAGAGCAATGCTCATAATAAGCGCGCGATCGGTTTCTTCAAGCAGAGCGGGAATCGCGCGCCCGCCTTGTTCAAGGACAAAGTCGCACAGCCTTGAAAACCCGAAGACCTTAATTTTTCGCGAATTTTTGGCGCCGAGCCTTTCCAAAAAGTTTTTTTCCGTGTCAAAGCTGCTCTGATCCGGAACGAGCATTAAAAGTCTGTCCTCGCCTGCGGCGCACAAATCACAGAACAGCTTATATATATACTCGCTTTTCCCGCTGCCGCTGCCGCCGGTAATAAAGTGCAGCATAATTTACCTCCTGCCCATATAGAGCGTTTGTTTTAACTCTAAGCAAAGCCCGATGAAGCTTGGCTGCCTTTTCATCGGCCGCTGCGAGCTAACCCCGCCGCCTAAAGGGCGGAGAAAATCGTCAATATGTTATATCCGAAATAACTTCGGCAAAGATGCTCCCCGCCTCTAAAGCGGCGGGTTCCATTTTCGGAATAAGCGGGGAGATACAATCCCCGCTGATTTCTCAGGCAGCAGACGCTGCCCTTGCAACGTTTAATGGCGGAGCAAAGCCCCTTATTTAATCAGCTGAACCAGCTTTTTACCGTTTCGTAATATTCGAGTATTTTAAAACGCAGACGGAATTTGCTTTCATCGGTCACTATCGTCATTTCATCGCTGCTGAGCTCTTTTTTAAGTGTGTCCGGGCTTGCCGCCGCTCCAATACACAGGGAAGGGTACATAACGCACCACCAGTTGTGACCGCTGCCCGAGCCTATTTTGATTTGCAATGCGTCGTAAAAGCCGCTCGGCATGGTGATGTTACCGTAACGCCTGGTGTTGAAGTATGTGTTTGTTATCTCTGCCGAAACCCGGTACGTGTAACCGCAGTCGTACACGGTTTGTTCGGCTATCCGTATTATTTCATCAATGTTTTCCGCTGTCAAGGTTTCGGCGTCCTGCTTTGACTTGGCGTTTTGGTAAAGCGCTTCGGTCTGTTCAAGCAGTGCGTCGCGCACCTTGAGCTTAAGCTCCTGATCCTCCGGGCTGTCGGAGTTGGCAAGTATGTGCAGGCGGAATATTTCATTAGAAATATTATTGCATCGCGCCTCAAACGGAAGCATTGTAAGTAAAGCGGTGATTACAAAAGCAACGCAAAGTGATTTTAAAATTAATTTCATTATTAAAAGCCTGCCTTTCAATCCGTTTTACAGAATTATCGGCAGGCGATAAGGCGTTTATGCAGGCTTAAAAACAGAGAATTAATGTTTTTGCGCGGCAAAGCGGCCGCGCGCGGACGGTCAGCTCACTATCTTGCAGCCGCACTTTATCGGTTCTGTAATGAAAACCGCGCCGTATTCCTTTTTTAAAGCCTCCGCGCATTTTTCGGCTGATTTTTCCGAAGAAAAAATTCCGAACACCGCCGAGCCGGAGCCGCTCATGGAAGCTCCCTTTGCCTTATGCTTATACATAATTTTTTTTACGTTTGTAACATCGGCAAGCTTCAGCGCAACCTCGAAATCATTGTAAAGTGTGGCGCAAATCTGCGGCATACTCGCGCTGTATATGGAGCGTATTGCAAGGTCGGTAATTTCAGCGCTTTTATACGGCGCCGAATCAACCAAGTCGTATGCTTCCCTTGTTGAAACATTAACCGGCGGCTTGCATATAACGATTTTGCATTTGGGAAGGTTATGCAGCTTTGTCATTACAGCGCCGGTTTCTTTTGCAAGACGAGTGCCGCCTACAAGGCAAAAAGGAACGTCGGCGCCAACCTTTTCGCAAATTTCGCACATTTCATTTTCTTTGAGGCGCGCGTCGTAAATAAAGTTGAGCGCAAGCACAACCGCCGCGCCGTCGCTGCTGCCGCCGCCGAGCCCTGCCTGAGAGGGTATGTTTTTGCATATGTGTATGTGTATGCCGCGGTTTTGCATACCGGTATATTTAAAAAAGCATACCGCCGCCCTATGCGCAATGTTGCTTTCGTCACAGGGAATATCGTCTTGTGTGCATGAAACGCTTATGGTTTTACTGTCGTTTTCGGTCACGGTCACGTTGTCATACAGAGAAACAGCCTGCAATATGGTTTCAATGTTATGATAGCCGTCGCTGCGTTTACCCACCACGTCGAGCGTTAAATTGATTTTAGCGGGAGCCGAAACCTTAACTTCCATATTATTTTTTAATCTCCTCTAAAAATTCTTCGATTCTTGTCAGCGCTTCTTTAAGGTGCTGAAGCGAATATGAGTAAGAAACACGCACGAAGCCTTCTCCGCTTTCGCCGAAAGCCGTTCCGGGAACAACCGCAACCTTCTTTGACATAAGAAGTCGCTCGCAAAATTCGTCTGAGCTTAAACCGGTTGATTTAATGCACGGAAACACGTAAAACGCCCCGAGCGGTTCAAAGCAGGGAAGCCCCATTTTGTTAAAGCTGTTTACCAGAAAGCGGCGGCGCATATCGTATTGCTCGCGCATATCTTTAATATCGCTGTCTCCGTTTTGAAGAGCTTCAATTGCCGCGTACTGTGCGGTTGTGGGGGAGGACATAATGCCGAACTGATGCAGCTTTGTCATTTGTGATATTATCTCGGCCGGACCGAGGGCGTACCCCAAACGCCAGCCCGTCATGGCATATGATTTTGAAAATCCGCTTACAATTACGGTACGCTCGCGCATTCCGTCAATTGAAGCAATCGAGGTGTGCCCCTGCGGAGTGTATGTAAGCTCGGCATAAATTTCGTCGGAAATAACAATAAGATTGTGCTTTTTAATTACCCGCGCAATTGCCTCTAAGTCGCTTTTTGACATAATTGCGCCTGTTGGGTTGTTGGGGTAAGGAAGCAGGATAACCTTTGTGCGGGGAGTGATTGCCTGCTCAATTTCCTGTGGAGCAACACGAAAGCCGTTTTCCATTTTTGTGCGGATTTTAACCGCGGCAGCCCCCGTCATTGCGGTAAGCGGATCATAACAGACAAAGCAGGGCTCGGGAATAAGAACCTCGTCGCCGCTGCTTACAAGGCATCGCAGAGAAAGGTCTATTGCTTCGCTTCCGCCGACGGTTACAAGCACCTCGCTCTTGGCGTCGTAATCAACGGCGAAACGCCTTGAAAAATATTTGCAGATTTCCCGGCGAAGCTTTATAAATCCGCGGTTTGGCGTGTACCAGGTCTTTCCGAGCTGAAGAGAGTCGATCCCGGCCTGACGTATGTGCCACGGCGTTTTAAAATCGGGCTCGCCTATGCTCAGCGAAATAACGTTGTCCATCTCGTTTGCGATGTCAAAGAACTTGCGTATGCCCGACGGCTGAACTTTCTGTATGTTTTTATTAAGTATTTTGCTGTAATCCAACACTCTGTTAAACTCCTTCCCGCTCTTCCTGAGTTACGGTGTTGCACAGAAGAACCCCGTCCTCTTTATATCGCTTAAGCAGGAAATGCGTCGCGGTGGATATTACGCCGTCCAATACGGAGAGCCTTTTCGCGACAAAGTTTGCAACGTCGTGAATCGTGTTGCCCTTTACAATGAGCATAAGGTCGTATGAACCGCTTGCCATAAGAAAAACGGACTCAACCTCGGAAAACAGGGAGACGCGGTCGGCAATTTCGTCGAAACCGCTTTCCTTTTTCGGAGTTACTTTAAGCTGTATAAGCGCCTCTACGCCTGCGTCTTCAACGGAATCCCAGTCTATAACGGCGTGATATGCCTTTATAATTCCTTTTGTTTCAAAATCGCGGATTTGATTTTTTACACTTTCCTCGCTCTCGCCGAGCATACCGGCAAGCTGAGAGGCTGTAAAGCTTGAATTTTCACTGAGTATATCTAAAAGACGGTTCATGTTTTTCACCTTTCCTTTTTATTTTGCCCGTAGGCATTAATTTTATTTA
>CAZXCG010000004.1:0-31482 GCA_964639205.1 uncultured Eubacteriales bacterium | reverse complement strand
CGCCTGCTTTTAGATTATACAGGCTGCGCTGTCATATTGTCAACCGGCTGCGCAAGATTAAGGCAGACCGCGGCGCATATGCACGCCGTTGAGCGGCTTTCGTCAAAAACATTCAGCTCGACGGCGTCTGCACATCGGCAGACGGAAACGGCGGCAATCAAATAGCTGTCAGAGCTTATAATATCGTAATTTTTTGACAGAATGCTTCCGCGTATGCAAAAGTCTATTCCGTGAAACGCACACTTTTCGCCGCTGAGTACAATTCTGAAGGTTGAGCTACCGCAAAAAACGGAATAAGCGGTGACCGAGGGCAGAGGAATCCTTATGATTTTTGCCGCAGCTCCGTTTTCACCGTCAACATGAAGGCAGTAGGAGTTAAGCGGGTAAACGGTGCTTACCAGATATAAAGGGCGGCAAAGCCCGTCAAGTATTTTAAAGACGGCGCCGTCCGCTGATGATACTCTTTCAATAAAATACCTCATTAAAATACCTCATTGGGTCACCAAACCGTATTGCAGAAGGCAGCGCCGTTGTTTAGGTGTTGCCCGTGTGTTTTTTCGTCAGGGCTTTACGCTTGCGCCCGGGATTATTTTTCAAGCGCTTTCAGCCAAAGCGAGCAGTCGGCGTCGCTCGGCATACGCCAGTCGCCGCGCGGTGAAAGAGTAACGGAGCCCACTTTGGGTCCGTCGGGCAGGCAGGAACGCTTAAACTGCTGCGAGAAAAAGCGGCGGATAAAGATTTTGAGCCATTTTAATATTGTTTGGCGGTCATAGCGTTCCTCAAATGCTTTTTCGGCAAGAAACAGTATTTTATCAGGCTCAAAGGAAAAGCGCAGAAAATAGTAAAGAAAAAAATCATGCAGCTCGTAAGGTCCGACAAGATCCTCGGTTTTTTGCGATATTTTCCCGCTGTCCGAAGGGGGCAGGAGCTCAGGGCTTACCGGTGTGTCCAAAATATCCTTCAGTACTCCGGCAAGTTTTTCGTCGGCAATACAGCTTTCATATGACACCAGATATTTTACAAGCGTTTTTGGGATGGACGCGTTTACAGCGTACATAGACATATGGTCGCCGTTATAGGTAGCCCAGCCGAGGGCAAGCTCGGACAGATCGCCCGTGCCTATTACGAGCGCGCTGTATTTGTTGGCCAAATCCATAAGTACCTGCGTTCGTTCGCGCGCCTGCGAGTTTTCATATGTTACGTCGTGCAGATTTTCATCATGATGTATATCTTTAAAGTGCTGCTTTACAGCGTTGTAGATATTTACTTCCTCAAAACCCGCGCCGTAGGCTTGAGCAAGGAGCTCGGCGTTTGAACGTGTACGGACGGTGGTGCCGAAGCAAGGCATGGTTACTGTATGAATTTTTTTATGCTCCAAAGAGAGTATGTCAAAGGCTCTTGCGCATACAATCAAAGCCAGAGTGCTGTCCAGTCCGCCGGAAAGCCCGAGCACGACGTCGGTTATCCCCGTGTGTTTCAGCCTTACGGCAAGTCCCGTTGCCTGCATTGTTAGTATTTCGAGACTGCGCTTTTCACGCTCGTTTTCATTTGACGGGACAAACGGAGAAGAGCTTATTTTCCTGTCAAGCCTTGCTTTACTGTTCGGAAGGGAGAAATGACATTCGGTAAAGTCTCTCTCGTTTCCGGAGCTCGCAAGAGAAGATATGCGGCGTCTTTCCGCCGAAATCCTTTGCAAATCAATATCGGTGCAGATAAGCTCGTCTTTAAAACGCTTGCCCTCTGCAAGAACCGAGCCGTTTTCCGCGATTATATTATGTCCGGAAAAAACGAGGTCGGTGCTGCTTTCTCCGAAGCCGCTGTCGGCGTATACATAAGCGCAGCAAAGCTTTCCGCTTTGAACCGACACAAGATTGCGGCGGTACTCCGCCTTTGCTATGGACTCGTTGCTTGCGGAAAGATTCGCAATAACGGTCGCGCCGCCTTCAACGGCAAGACGCTGAGAGGGCGAATACGGAATCCATAAGTCCTCGCATATTTCCACGCCAAGCCTAAACTGCGGTATGCTGTCGCATACGAAAACAAGGTCGGTTCCGAACGCTGTGTTTTTTTGCCCGCAAATGCCGATTGATTTGCTTTTTATATTTTCGCCGCTGACAAAATGGCGCCGTTCATAAAATTCCCCGTAATTGGGAACAGCGCTTTTGGGCACTATCCCGAGCACTCTGCCGCCGCAGCATACGGCGGCGCAGTTGTAAAGAGCGTTTTTATACGGAATCGGCAGCCCGACTATAAAGACGGTGGGCAGCTCGGCTGTTTCGGCAAGAATATGGGAAAGCGCGCTTTCCGCGCAAGTTTGAAGAAGCGGTTGCTGAAATAAATCGGAGCAGGTGTAGCCGGTAAGACAAAGCTCGGGGAAAACGGCAAGCGAAACACCGCGTTCAGCGCAGCTTTTGAGCAGGCGTAAAATTTCCGCGGCGTTTTTCTCACAGTTCGCAACGGTAATTTCAGGGGTAGCGCATGCAGTTTTTAAAAATCCGTAATTCATATTTATTTCATCCTCTTTTTTAAGTAAAAACTCTGTTTATATATAACCATTGCCTGTAAGTCAGCCGCTGAAAAGCTCGGGATGCATACGGCTGTAGTGGAATATGTACTGTTGGGCAATCCCCGCATATTCGCCGAAATCAGCCGGAGTCATACCCGGAAAAAGGTTTTTCATAGCTCGCTTCATCCACACGTCCAACGGAAAAGCCTCTACGCGGTGCATACCGAAAAGCAAAGTGCAGTCGGCAACCTTTGCGCCTACTCCGACTATTTTCATAAGCTCCCGTCGGGCGTCCTCATAATCCGCGCTGCGGCAGTAACATAAATCTACCGAACCGCCGGCAACTTTCCGAGCCGCGTCAATCAAATAACGCGCGCGGAAGCCGGCGCGCAGGGGCGCAAGGTCTTCAACGCTGAGAGAAGCAAGCTTTTCCGGAGTAACAAAGGCGAAATGCCCGCCGTCAACAGGTTCGCCGAAGTTTTCGCATAAACGCGCCACTATGCCTTTGATTCGTTTAATATTGTTGTTTTGAGAAATTATAAAGGTGCAGAGCGCTTCAAACGGCTCCTGCCGCAAAATGCGGATTCCGCCGGCGTATCTGTCGGCTTCATCGAGTATGGGGTGGATTCCCCGCAGCTTTGCGCGGATTTGATCGTAGTCAAGCGTAAGGTCAAAGTAAGATTTCCATATCGCTTCAAAATCCTCGGGCTGAGCCCCGCTTATTAAAAGCGTGCCGCCGGAGAGCGAAACCTCCGCATATTTTCCGCAGACAACGCCGCAAAAGTGTCCGCTTTCGTTTTCTTCCCAGCGGAAGCTTTGCCCGCAGTCCAGAGTTTGAGCCAGGTCAAAAGGCTGGACGCCGGAAATTTTTATTCCGTTTTCTGTTTTTTCACAGTGCATAAAACCGTCCCTTTTAATAGGTGAAGGGCAGTGAACACCCTCTTCGCTGTATCGCTCACGGCTCGCGCGATGATGTCCCCGACGTTCGTCGGGCGAAGGGAAAATCGCGTTTTTATCGAAGCGGTGCTTTGCTTTTTATTATTATACCATAAAACGCCGCCCTATGCTATAATTAATGTCGTTTTTTCGAAATAAAGCTATTTTGCTTTAATGCCTATATGTTCGGCAAGCAGCTTTGAATATATTATTTTTTGGTCGCTGTAAAGCCCGTAATAACCGGAAAGAGTATAGCTTACAAAGATAGCCGAAGCAAACATTGGCAGATTCGCCGCGCCGAACACCTCAATACTCAGAACTACGGCGGTTATCGGGCTGTTTACCATCGCGCAGAAAAGCGCGGCAAGTCCCAAAGCGGCGGCAAAGGATGGGTCAAGGCCCAAAAGCGTTCCCACCGTACAGCCGAGGCTTGCTCCTATAAAGAAAGTAGGTATTATTTCGCCGCCTTTAAAGCCGACAGCTATTGAAACCGATGTGAACAGAAGCTTTAATACAAAGTCAAAATACTTTGCCTGCCCGGTATTAATAATTTCAGAAACCGTTTCAAATCCGGCGCCGTTGTAACGCTCTGTTCCCAAAATCAGAGTAAGAGCAATAAGAAACACGCTGCCCGCTGTAATTCTGAGGTAAGGATTTTTAATAAGCTTTGAAATCCAAATGCGCGAGTATTTAAGCGCGTAACAGAATAAAATGCTTACAACGGCGCAGCAAAGACCTATGCCGGCGCTGCGTAGTAAATTCGGAATATTTAACTGTATTTGGGAGACAAGCTCGAACCTTATCGGAGATATTCCGAAAATTTTTGAAATCCACGTAGCTATAAGCGCCGCAAGGAACGACGGAAACAGCGCCGAATAATACATAATGCCGACGCTTATAACTTCCATAGCAAACAGCGCGGCTGTCAGCGGTGTGCCGAATAACGCGGCAAAGACGGCGCTCATACCGCAAATCATAACAATAGGAACGCTCTTTTCTTTAAGCCTTAGCAGCTTGCCCAATTCCGTTGCAAGCGAACCGCCCATCTGAATTGCCGCTCCCTCGCGCCCCGTTGAGGCTCCGACAAGCTGAGAGATTACCGTAGAAACAAAAATAAGAGGCAATATCCGCATCGGCACGCCGTCCTTTTCCGAACGCACCGAGGTTAGCACAAGGTTTGTTCCCGGGTCAACCGGAAATTTAAGCAGACGGTATAAAAATACTATAATTATTCCGCCCGCCGGCATTAAAAACAGCAAAGCGGGCAGCTGAGCGCGCAAATCCGTTACAAGCTCTATGCTCAGGTGAAAGACGCTGCCTATAAGACCTCCGGCAGTCCCGGTTATCAGCGCTACAATTATCCATTTAATAAAAGCAAAAACAAAAGAGCCGGCTGATTTTATCTTTTTTTCCGCAAGATTTTTGACAGACATAATACTCACTTCCATATTTTTATTGCGCGCGGAGAAGCTTTTGCCGCGGCGGAAAGCCACGCTTTTAAATATTAATATTGCCTGACAGCGTAAGCCTACGGAACTCAGCAATTTTTTCCTTATCGCTTATTATACACTATTGATTTCGTTTTTAAAATAGGTTATAATATAAAAAATTTGAATTACTGTTCGGAGGCTGTTTAATGAAAAAAATTGCTTTGGGTTTGCTTTCTGTACTTTTAATACTTGCTTTTGCTGCAGGCTGCGGAGCGGAGGATCCGCTTAATCCGCAGAGTACGGATTCGAGCGAGAGTACAGACTCGGAAATTACCGTTGACGACGCCGATTATGAAGACAGTATAGAAGGCATCTATGAGTATATGCTGGCGCTCGACCTTATTTCGGAGGCGGATCCCGTCGAAATGGCTGCCGACCTGATCGGCGCCGAAAAAGGGAATAAATACACCTATAAGCTTAACGGAAAGCAAGTAACCGTGGAGCTTTACAGCTATGCTCCGGATAATCTAAACGACACGGCAAAAGAGATTATCGACAGCGTAAAAACAACCGGCGAGTTTGAAATTTTGAATCTCGGAAAGGTTGAGGCGTTTTTGTCGGACAGCGGAAAATATCTGCTTGTTTACTCGGATACGGCGCTTGATTCCTCTAACCCCAACGAATATAACGTTGAGGTGCGCAATTCCTTTATTGAAAAATTCAAGGCGTTTAAAAATTAATCCGGCATCCGAAAACGGCTTTATCTATGGGCTGCCTGCCCTCGGACCGACCATTCGTAACGCTTGCTTTTCGCGGGTCTGCCGCCGCTCTTCTACGGATAGATATTTTAGGAGGAAAAGAACATGGAGTATAAAGTAAAAACAATCGGTACAAAGGATGAAATCGAATCCTGCAGCCGCTTTGAGATCGATAAGTATGTCTGGGAGGATAAAAACGACTATATTCCCAAAGCGTACGGCTATATGGGGTTCATCCCCGGCGAGGGACTTTTTTACAAGATTATTTGTGAGGAAAGCAACCCTCTTGCCGAGGTAAGCGAATATCACGGCAGAGTTTGCAACGACAGCTGCGTTGAATGTTTCCTTGCTTTTCCCGAAGAGGGAGAGGAGCTTTCAACCGATGTCCTTTACTTCAATTTTGAGGCGAATTCTCTGGGAAATTTGTTTGCAAAAGCGGCAAAGGGGAGAAAGGGACGCGAGTTTATTTCCGATGAAATGTACCGTCTGTGCAATCCTGCGGCAAAGGTCGAGGAGGGAAAATGGTCCTTTGAAGCTCTGATTCCTCTTGCCCTGCTTGAACAGTACAAACAGGTTCCCAAGCTAAAAAAAGGCGCGAAATTTTACTGCAACTTTTATAAAATATCCGAAACCCCGGGCTATGAGCACTACGGCAGCTTTGCTCCGATTGCGCTTGACAAGCCGAATTTTCACTGCCCGCAGTTTTTTGCCGAAGCGGAAATAGTTTAAGCTTGCGCGGATTTCCGCTTTGATGAAGCGTCTTCCGATAGGCTAAAGCGCCTGCTTCGGCGTTGTATTTAAAAGCAAGCCGGGGGCCTGAAAGTCTGTTAATTTAAAAATAAGATGGTGTTTATATATGAATCGATATTTCAACCCGGAAGGGTACAATCCTTACGAACAAAATCTCAGTGCGGTTAAAAATTACTTTAAGCGTCCCCTTGTCTTGGTAATTGCAATTCTTTATGCCGTGTCGCTTGTAATTTCGGTAATATCAAGCGTTATTTCCGCTCCCACTGTTGCCAACGAAATACTCAGCGAAATATACGGTTACGGCGACTACTACGCCTACAGCGCCAACACAGCTTCCTTTGCTTCTTTGATCCCCGGTATTGTTGTAACCCTTATTATAAACGGGCTGATAATTGCCGCCGCGCTTATAATTTATTTTCAGTCAAAAAATCCGAATCCGTCGGCAAGACCCGACGCCGGGTTTACTATAAATTGGATATTGGCAATTCTTGCTATGGCTTGCAGCATTTTTGTTACAGCCTTATGCCTGTTCGGCGGCGTTATTATGATTGCGATGGGAGGCGCTTATTCCGACGACCCATTCTCGGGATTCACCTTTGCCGGGGGTGTTTTCTTCTTTGCCGTAGCGCTGATATTTGCCGCGATTATTGTATTTTCAATATTTAAAATGATATACTGGTCATCGGCGCGCAAGAGCGCAAAAGGGCTTCGGCTGAGTGCAAAGGGCGCGGGCGCATACGGTGTGCTGTGCATAATTGCCGCGGCGCTGGAGATTTTGATTTACATCGGCGCATTTCTTTTCGGCAATATTTTAATCGGTTACATATCCCAAGTAAACGGCGCATTTTATCAAAGCTCATTCAGCACAGGCTTAACGGCTGCTCAGGTGTTGTCTCTTATTTCAGGCGCTTTATCCGTAGTTATATTATTTATAGACGGCATTATAGCTCTCGGATATAAGAAATATGTCAGACAGCTCGGCCCGGCAAACGGATTCAACGGGTACAACGCAAGCGGCGCGGAAGCGCCCGACGGCTTTATAGGCTATGCCTATGACCCATATGAAGATCAAAATCCCGCCGAGCCCGCGCGGGATGTATACAGCGAGCCGGTAGATTACAGCTCCTCTTCTTACCGTAACGACGGAAATAACGAATATGAACAGCCGCCGCAGAAACCGACCGCGGTTACCACCGACGCCGGAATGAAAATGGATGTTTCGACAATTGACGAGTCGGAGAATCCGTTTGCAGAGCAGGTTGAACAGCCCGTAATACGGCACAACCGCGGATATTCTGTTGATGAAGATCCGGCCGGATACGCTCAGGAGAGCAGGTTTTGCCCGCACTGCGGAACGCCGGCGGAGCCTGACCACATATTTTGCAACAAATGCGGATATAAGCTCCGGTGAATTACTAAAAGCGATATTCAAATATTCATAATTAAAAACTGAGGGCGAACTTTGTGCGGTCGGCGTCTGCGCTCAATTTGTAAGGCTTCCGGTACTTCGGAGCCGCGCCGCCGTTCCGCGTCCGCTTGCAGGCGTCTGCATCGCGGGGTTTGTTCCCGAACAAAATTAAAATAAGGATAAGCGGGTGATTTGCTTTATGTCTGACAGCTTTGTTGAGCAAATGATTAAAAAAAAGGTAACGATGGATAACTATGCGCTGCGTCTGGTAGTTGTGCTGCTCACAATTACGGTTTCGTTTGTGGTGGCGCTTCTGTCGTTGCTTTATATGCCCGCTTTTATGTCTTTGGCAATTACGCTGTTCATAATAGGAATTTGCCTTCTTGTTTATGTGATACGCAGACAAAGAGTTGAATATGAATATGAAGTAACAAACGACAACATTACGGTTGATAAAATAATAAACAAAAGCAGGAGGCTTAACGTATGCAGCCTTACGGTAAGCCACATAACTTTGTTTTGTCACATTGACGACAAGCGGCTTGCCAACCGCAAATTCGGCAAGCGCTTCGATGTTTCAACCGATATTAATGCTCCCGGCAATTATGTTGCCTGTTTTCCGACCCAAAAATACGGCGACTGCTGTCTTATATTTACTCCCAACGACGATGTTCTTGAGGCTGTCGGAAAATATCTTCCGCGCGAACAGCGTTATGAGTTTCGCGAAATGATGAAAGCTAAGCGCCAAAAAGACGGAGCCGAAGAATAAAGGAGAGTTTGCTTATGCGCTCGGTTGACAAAAAATCAGTGCTTGAAAGACTTCCGAAGCGGTCTCCGGAGGCACACAAGGGCAGCATGGGAACTCTCTGCTGCGTTTGCGGCAGCTACGGTATGGCGGGCGCATGTATGCTTTCGGCGGGCGCCGCGCTGCGCAGCGGGGTCGGACTTGTAAGAATCGCCGCCGTGCGCTCTGTTTATCCTATTCTTTCTTCTGCTTTGCCGGAGGCGGTCTTTACCGTTTTGGACGATGAGGAATATTTGACCATGCGCAGCTTAAGCAGGGTTTTAAATGTCTGCAACGGTGCCGACGCGGCGCTTGTCGGCTGCGGCTTGGGCGGCAACGTAAAAACGGTCGAAATGCTAAACGAGCTCATTGCGCAGATAACCGTACCAATGCTTATAGATGCCGACGGAATAAATGCGGTATCGCAGCATATATTTGTACTGAACCGTTTGCAAAGCGAAGATGTTGTCATTACTCCGCATCCAAAGGAAATGGCGCGCCTTACCAAAAAAAGCGTTGCTCAAATTCAGGACGAACGAGAGAAAACAGCGGTTGATTTTGCCGAAAAGTTTGCTCTTACGGTTCTGCTCAAGGGTCACCGCACGGTAATCGCCGCTTCCCGCGGCGAAAGCTTTATAAATACAACCGGCAACTCCGGACTTGCTACCGGCGGCAGCGGCGATGTACTTGCGGGGATTATATCCTCTTTAATGGCGCAGGGCATGTCCGGTGAAGACGCTGCTGTTTGCGGCGCGTACATACACGGCAAAAATGCCGATATTTTGGCTCGGAAAACCTCGCAAAGCTACCTTTTGCCGCAGGATTTGGTAAAAGGGATGTACCTTTGGGAAAAGGAATAAGCAAAATCGGGAAAATAAATAAAAATAGGGAAGTTTAAAACAAAAACCGTACCGGAGGGCGTTATGCGTAAATCCATATGCTTTTGTTTAAGCTTCCTTTTTATTATTTTATTTACCGGCTGCGGCGAATTTGTGCCGCCCGAGCCCGTAAAATGCTTTACGTCCTCCGCCGATGTGCTTTACAACGGTATGGAAATTGCGTGCAGGATTTCCGCAAACGGAAAAAACAACCTGCTTATATCGGTAACATATCCGGAAAATTTATGCGGTTTTTCATATTTATGGAGCGACGGAATATTCCGCATAGGGTATAGGGAGCTTTACTGTGAATACGCTTCGCCGGAGCTGCCGCAGGAGGCTTTCGCCGCCGAGCTCGGCGGCTTTATAAACGGACTTTACACCGCCGAAAATTATACCTATTCAAAAAAGGTTGAAAGCGGCTGCCTTTTTACATATTCGGGCGGCGGCATAACCTTTGTAACGGAGGAAAAAAGCGGGAATCTTGTTTTTGTTGAATTTGAGAATATGACGGTTGAATTCAGAAATTTCGAGGCGCGTCCGTAGGGGCGTGATTCATTTCGCGACAATGGATTTGCCCCGCGCCGGGTTAATAGCCTTCACTAATTCCATAACTGTAAAATAATATATTAATGTCACGGTATAAACGCCTTTTTCAGTGGCAAAAATATTATCAAACAGAAATTTATGGAGCGTGAACATAGTGAACATAAAACGCGGAGACATATTTTATGCCGATTTAAGTCCGGTCGTGGGCTCTGAGCAGGGCGGTGTGCGTCCGGTGCTGATAGTGCAGAACAACGTCGGCAATAAATACAGCCCCACCGTAATTGCCGCAGCAATTACAAGCCAGCAGTCAAAAGCAAATCTTCCCACGCATATCGCGATCGCCTCAAACGACAGCGGACTTGTCAAAAACAGCGTTGTGCTGCTCGAGCAAATCCGTACCATAGATAAAAAACGCCTTAAAGAAAAAATGGGCTCGGTGGATATGAAGTCGATGAATAAAATAAATCACGCCATATCGATTTCTTTCGGACTTAACGACGAATAATTAAAATAAAAGCTGCGGCAGACGGTATCTTACCGTCTGCCGCACTGTTTTGTTCCGATTGTTCAAATAAAGAATTTGGTTCGCAGCAAAATGTCTTTTTGCAACAGGTCTGCCCGCTCTGAAGCTCGGGGGGAGAGGACAGCGCTGCGTTTAATAAAATATATGTTTTCATAACTCCACTTTGAAATTATGCCATTATGCTTTCTTTTTCCATATTATAAACCGTACTGTCTTTTGATACCATGGAAATAGGTATATCCGGCAGCGCTTCATGGAAACGGACTATAAAACCGTTGAGCCTGCCGTCAGGCATACCGGTAACAAGGCGCTCCGCAGGAAGCTTTCTGGCAAAGTCTGCCGCGATCTTAGGCGCGTCGCTGTCAAAAATAATTGTCATTTCACCGTTGTTGTACTTTGTCGTTTGATACAGGTATTCCATCTCGCTGCTCATCGAAATGTAATCCGAAACGGGAGGGTGAACCATAAGGACGTGTAAATCGCAATTCCTGATTTTTGCATATTCCGCGCCGATTTTTATCAGACGGTCACAGGAATTCTGCGCAGTAACGCAAACAAGTACGGCGGGCTTTTTGTGGGGCTCCATTTTATCACCTCCGTTTTTCTTCCAAAAATATAATAACATAAAGTTATGGCGAAAAAAAGAGGCTTTTGTGAAAAACATATGAATGATTTAAATTTTTTTAAATCGAAGTCGGCAGAAAAGCTGCGATTTACACTCCGCTCGAGCCGAAACCGCCGCCCGAGCGCTCGGTAGAGTTCAATTCTTCCTCTTCGGCAAACGGAAGTTGAGCTACAGGGGCTATAACCATTTGCGCTATACGGTCGTTGGGGTTGACGGTGTACGCCTTTTCGGAAATGTTATGCAGGCAAACGCAAATCTCGCCGCGGTAGTCGCTGTCAATAACGCCGACGCAGTTTTTGGGAATAATGCCATGCTTTACACCGAGACCGCTGCGCGCATAAATAAAGGCGGCGTAATTTGCATTCGGCAGCGCCATGGCAATGCCGGTCGGCAGCAGGCGGGATTCCCGCGCTCCGATGGTTACGGGCTGCTCTATGCAGGCGTACAGATCCATTCCTGCGGAGCCCTCTGTAGCCCTCGTGGGAAAAACCGCATCCGGACGCAGGCGTTTTATCTTAACGGTTTCCATTTTCATCCTCCGTAATTATGATTTACAAGCTTGCCGCTTTTTGACGGGTCGAACGGCAGCCGTGAAAAGTTATTTCATTCCTCTGTAGTAAAGCCCGTTGGTAATTCTCGGTTCAGCCGCCGTTTTTTGCAGCAGCTGAGAGGAGGTCATTATATTTTCAATGCCTTTTTCAAAGGTTAGGCTGTATATTTCAAAATCGACCGTCCCTCTGCTTTTTAAGTTTTCTGAAAGCATAAGCACGGCGCTGTTGTAAATTTGAGTTGTTATGCCGTCGCACATAAACGGGAACGAAATGTTCTTTCTGTCTGTAAGCGCTCCGCGACCGCTGCACGACGCGCACCTCACGCCGGCGTTTTTGTTGGGGCAGCACCGCGTTATCATAAGCGGCAGGCGGCCGTAGCTTGTTATGCCCTTCGGTAGATTGCCGCCTATGTGTTCTATCTGCTTAAGGCTGAGCTCAAAGCTCAGTTCAACATCGGCAAGTCCGACCTTTTCAGCCCATAAAACGGAAGCGGTATTTACAATATTAAGCCCAAATCCGCCGTGCAAGGTAAAGCCGGCGCTTTTGGCGAGCGGAATTGCCCCTATATTGTGTACTACGGCATGGGTAATTCCCATCTCGCGCGCCCGAGCGAGACGCTTCACAACTTGCTCTTCGGCTCCGAACATACAACGTGGAATTTCAACCGCTAATGAAAGTCCGCGCTCTGCAAGCCGGGAAAGCTCCTCCGGGTTTGAAAAAAGCGGAACCATAATTCGGTCAAAGTCGTCAAATATCGGCAAATAGCGGCAGTCAACAACCCTAAGCCGCTTTTCAAATTCGGTTAAACGGCGGGTAAAGTCCGCCGCGCGCGGAATTTTTATTTCCTCCGTACGGTAAGCGTTGACAGCCGCGCGCTGCTCCGAAAGCTGTTTAAAAGCGGCTCGGCGAAGAGCGTTTAACGTTGACGCGGAAACGGCGCAAAGCGAGTCGATATCCGCTGTAATGCTTTTAACAAAGTAGGGGGTGCCTCCTGTTTTGGAGAGCTGTCCGGCGCAAAATTCCGCGTTAAGAGGCCGCTTTTCCGCCGGAGCCGCGGCTTCCTCGGAATAAACCGTCAGAGAGCGGGTGCCGTCAGATACTGTCAGAGAGACCTTTTCCGACTTTCTTGCATAAAGCCGAAGGTTGACCCCCACGTGCGGCGTTTCGTCTTTATATTCAGAGCGTATTTTTGAAAAAAGCTTTTCGCTTGCCGCGGTAACATCGTCTTTGCGGCGAAAGCCGAACATATTCCGCCCGCGCCTGCCGGTATAGTAACCGTCGGTAAACCCGGTTCTTGAAAAAACATCGGCAAGTCTTTTTGCATTTTCCGGAGTAACAGCGCCGCTGCTGCGGGCTTGAACGCAGGCGTTCACAGCCGCAGCAACATATTCGGGGCGTTTCATTCGTCCCTCAATTTTGGCTGAGTTAACCCCCATTGCGTTAAGCTCCGCTATCCTGTCGATAATGCTGTTGTCTTTCAGGCTGAGAGCGTAACCGTTTGAGTTTTTTATCTTAAACGGCAGGCGGCAGGGCTGGGCGCACGCTCCGCGGTTACCGCTGCGCGTCCCGAGCATTGAGGAAAAATAGCACTGCCCGGAAACAGACATACAAAGCGCGCCGTGAACAAAAACCTCGAGCTCAATAGGGGAGGCGGCGCGTATCTGCTCGATTTCCGACTTTGAAAGCTCTCTGGCAAGAACTGCGCGCTTGAACCCCGCCTCGTAAAGCGCCTGCGCGCCGGCCGGCGTGTGCACGGACATTTGTGTTGATGCGTGCATTGCAAGCTCGGGAACAGCTTTGTGAACAAGCTCGGAAAAACCGAAATCCTGCAAAATTACCGCGTCTGTTCCGAGACCGGCGGCGTCGGTAACCAGCCTAAGCGCGTCCGGAAGCTCCCTGTCGGTTATAAGCGTGTTTACGGCAAGATATACCCGTACCCCGCGTATGTGACAGTAGGAGACTGCCTGTGCCAGCTCGTCTAAAGAAAAGTTTTGTGCGGCGCACCGTGCGGAAAAATTTTTTGCTCCAAGGTATACAGCGTCCGCTCCGCTCCTTACTGCGGCGATTACACTGTCAAATCCTCCCGCCGGGGCAAGAATCTCTATTTTATTCATTTGTCGTGTTCCTGTTTCCTGTTCAAATTTTTCCGCCCCTTAAAATTATGCCGTCAGTTGCTTTTGGAATCCTTAAGTCCGTTTGCCGCAGGGCTTGAATTGCGCCGGATATTTGCAACCTTAAGCCCGTTTACGGCGGGTTTAAGGCTTGAGCGGGCTTTAAAAGGGAAAAAGCAGAGCTGCTCCGGAGAAATACTGCTTTCGCCCTTGCTTATCGGGGTCGGAATAATAAACTTGGGACTTTTAAAATATTCGATTTCACGTTTAAGACTGTTGATTTCAGCGGTCATTTTGTCTATTTTTTTGTTAAGGCTCTCAACGGCGCTGCCGGCAGCAGCGGCATTTGCGCGCTCGGTGAGCATATCGTCGCATAAATCCAAGGAGGTCAGTATCATGTTGTCCAATACTTCGCCTTCGCTGTTTTCGGCTTGCGCTTGCGAGAACTTCTCTTCAACTATGGCGGCAGCCCGCATAACATATTCGCGGCTTTCGTGATTAATTTTAAAATGCCTGCCGGCTATGTAAACGTCAATTGTGTTTTTACCCATAGCGACCTCCTTAAATTTTTAAAAAGTATATCTAAGCGGTTATTTAAATCGGAGCAACGCTCCGCCAAGCTTGCACGGGATGTAACCCGCCGTTTTAGAGGCAGGGGGCGTTCTTTGCTTAAGTTATATTTAAGTATAATATAAAAGGCAAAAAAATAAAAGCCTTTTTTGCCAATCTTGAAAAAATCTGTGCCGGCGCGCCGCTTTGCAGCGGTATGGTCGTAATCTCTGTCAGGAAAAAATCCCAAACAGCTGTTTGAAATACGCATTTTTTATAAATAACAGTTGAAAAGGGACAGAAAATGTTATATAATAACTTTTGACACTGTTTTGTTAAGGCTGAAAATACAGTATTCAGCGTTCAATTTTATATTATCGGAGGTAAAAATGAATTACAATATTACCGAAAAACAGGCAATCGATATGATCTGCTCAAAGCTTTCGCATACATTCGGAGTACTTCCCGACGAAGCAACTTATGAGCATTTTTATAAGGCCTGCGTGCTTGTGTGCCGCGACCTTATGAGCGAGGGGTACAAAGAGTTTACCGAAAAAGAAACGGCGCAGGGGAAAAAGCGCGTTTATTATCTTTGCATGGAATTCCTTATGGGGCGTTCGCTCAAGAATAACCTCTCAAACCTCGGTATGGAGGAAGTGATGGGAAAGGCGCTCAAAAGCTTTGATATATCTTTAGACAAGGTTTATGAGCAGGAACCCGACGCAGGTCTCGGCAACGGCGGTTTGGGTCGCCTTGCCGCCTGCTTTCTTGACGGCCTCGCTTCTCAGGGCTACCCTTCAATGGGTTATTCCTTGCGTTATGAATACGGTATTTTCAGTCAAAAGCTTGTTGACGGCTGGCAAACCGAGCTGCCGGATTTTTGGCTTCCCGGCGGCAGCGTCTGGCTTCATGCGCATCCGGACAAGGCGGTTGAGGTTTCCTTTAACGGCAGACTTGAAGAATCGTGGATAGAAGGAAGATACAACGTAAAAACAGTGGGCGATGTAAAGGTTATGGCTGTTCCTTACGATATGTATGTTTCCGGTTACAACGGCAAAGCTGTCAGCCGTCTGCGTTTGTGGGCTGCGGAATCAAAGGAATTTGATATGCAGCTTTTTAACGACGGCGAATATATGCGCGCTATGGAAAATAAGGCGATGGCCGAAACCATTACAAAGGTTCTCTACCCGGGAGACAATCATTCCGAGGGCAAAAGTCTGCGCCTGAATCAGCAATATTTCCTTGTAAGTGCAACAATCCAGGATATTATAAACAGGCATTTGCGCACATATAAAACTCTTGACAATCTTCCCGAAAAGGTTACAATTCACCTTAACGACACACACCCCGTTCTTGCAATTCCCGAGCTTATGCGCATTATGTTGGATGAATGCGGGTATTCGTGGGATAAAGCGTGGGATATTGTAAGCAGAACAATCGCATATACCAACCATACGGTTATGAAAGAAGCCCTCGAGTGCTGGGGCGAGGATATGTTTAAGCAGAAGCTGCCGAGAATATATCAAATTGTGTTTGAGCTTAACCGCCGTTACTGCGCCGAGCTTCACGCGCGCGGCGTTGACGGATACCAGGTTGGCAGAATGGCTATAATCAACGAGGGAGTTGTCAAAATGGCCAACCTTGCGGTCATGGCCAGCTACAAGGTCAACGGCGTTTCGGCACTTCACAGCGAGATTCTTAAGAATACGGTATTTGCCGATTTCTACAATGTAACTCCGCATAAATTTACAAACGTAACAAACGGTATTGCCCACAGAAGATGGCTTAACCAGTCTAACCCCAAGCTTGCCGCTTTGTTAAACGAGCTTATCGGGACCGAATATATCAGCGACGCCTCCAAGCTTACCAAGCTTGCTGATTACAGGGATGACAAGCAGGTCCTTGAAGCTCTTGCAAAAATCAAATATCAGAACAAGGTTAATATGGCTGAGTATATTAAAAAGTATAACGGCGTTACCGTTGACCCGAATTCCATATTCGACGTACAGGTAAAGCGTTTGCACGAGTATAAACGTCAGCTTCTCAACGCTTTGCACATTCTTTCAACTTACCAGTGGCTTAAAGAAAATCCAAATGCCGAATTTACCCCCAAAACCTATATTTTCGGCGCTAAGGCGGCTGCGGGCTATTATTTTGCAAAGAAGATTATACAGTTTATTGTTGCGCTTTCCGACAAAATCAATAACGACCCCGCCGTTAATCAAAAGCTTAAGGTGATATTTGTTGAGGATTACCGTGTAACGGTGGCCGAAAAGCTTATTCCCGCTGCTGAAATAAGCGAGCAGATTTCGCTTGCAGGTACCGAGGCTTCAGGTACAAGCAATATGAAGTTTATGATAAACGGCGCGCTGACTATCGGTACTCTTGACGGCGCAAACGTAGAAATTAATCAGTCGGTAGGAAACGATAATATGTTCCTGTTTGGTATGACAACGCCTGACGTTATGGCAGTTAAGAGCCGCAACTATGTTCCGGGCGATTATTACCGCAACAATCATATCATCCGCGCTGCGGTTGACGAAATTAATTCTACCGACCGGTTTGCGGAAATAGCAAACTCACTGCTTAATTCAGACCCATATATGGTGCTTGCCGACTTTGCCGATTATGCAAAGGTTCAGCAAAAAGCGTCCTTAGTTTATAATAACTCCGAACAGTGGAACCGCATGTCGCTTATGAATATTGCCGGCGCCGGAATTTTCGCGGCAGACCGCTCAATCCGCGATTATGCTAATAATATCTGGAATCTTGAGCCGGTGGAATAATTAAACCGGGCGCATAAAATCGACAGGGCATTTATGCTCTGCCGATTTTATTTTTAAAAATGTTCTTTGAGTTTATGCCGAAGGTCAATATGATAAAAAAGAGCAGACCGCATTAAAACGGTCTGCTTTTAAAGGAGAAAGCAAAAATGAAGGCTTAATAGCCGGGAACAATTTTAAGCTGCTTTTTAATGAACTCTCATTATCCAAACCTGCCGGTAATGTAATTTTCCGTGCGGTTGTCCGCAGGTTCGGAAAAGAGCTTTTCGGTGTTTCCGTATTCTATCAGCTCACCAAGCAGAAAAAACGCCGTTCGGTCAGAAATTCTGGCGGCCTGCTGCATATTGTGAGTTACAATGATAATCGTATATTTTTCCTTCAGGTGCATTACAAGCTCTTCGATTCTTGACGTTGAAATCGGATCGAGGGCGCTGGTCGGTTCGTCCATAAGCAAAACCTTCGGTTCAACCGCCAAAGCTCGGGCAATGCAAAGCCGCTGCTGCTGTCCTCCGGAAAGACCCAGGGCGTTCTTTTTGAGTCTGTCTTTTACTTCATCCCAAATAGCGGCGTCCCTGAGCGAACGCTCAACTATGCTTTCAAGCTTTGAGCGATTCTTTATGCCGTGTGTTTTGGGACCGTAAGCAACGTTGTCGTAAATGCTCATCGGAAAAGGATTGGGCTTCTGAAAAACCATGCCTATTTCCTTGCGCAGCATATTAACGTCTGTTGCCGAAAATATATTGTTTCCTTTGTAGCGTATTTCACCGGTTATTTTAACATTGGGAATCAAATCGTTCATACGGTTAAGCGTTTTAAGGAAGGTCGATTTTCCGCAGCCCGACGGACCGATAAGCGCGGTTATGTTTTTTTCGGGTATTTCCATGCCGATGTTTTTCAACGCCTGTGTATTTCCGTACCACAGGCACAGCTCTTTTACGGAAATGATGCTGCTCATGCGGTTCTCCTTTTTTTAAAATATCTGCCGACAAAAAGGGCAAGCAGATTTATTATGAGCGTAAGCGCCATAAGAATTGCTGCAATTGCAAATCCAACGCCGAATTCGCCCCGCTCCTTTACATAAAGATACAGCGCTACGGTCAGCGTCGCACCCGCGCTTTTTACCCCGGTAAAAAAGCCGTTAATCGCGTGCGCAAATCCGGCCGTAAACATCAGCGCGGCCGACTCACCGATAATCCGACCCGCTGACAGAATACAGCCGGTAATGACGCCGTCGACGCAGCTCGGAAGAACTACGGTGCGGATAACGCGCCACTTCCCTGCGCCAATACCGAACGCTCCTTCACGGTAGCTCTGCGGTACCGTTTTCAGACTTTCCTGCGTTGTACGCATAACAGTGGGCAAATTCATAATCACAAGCGTCAGCGCGCCGGCAAGCAGAGAAGTCTGCATATTCAGGAACTCGCAGAAAAACAGCATCCCCACAAGACCGTATATTATCGAAGGAATTCCGGACAGTGTTTCGGCAGCATATTCAATCAGCGAAACTAATTTTTTGTTTTTTGCATACTCTGTCAAATAAACCGCCGCTCCGGCGCCGAGCGGAATAACAACAATCAGGGAAACGATAATTATGTACACGGTATTTAAAATGTCCGGCAGTATGCCGATTGTACCGGATAAATAGCTGGGTTTTGTGGAAAGAAGCTCCCAGGTAATATTAGGGATACCTTTTGCAAACACATATACCAGCAAAAATAAAACCAGAGCGCAGGTCAGAACTACAGATATTATCATCAGCGTCTGCATAACAGCCGCATAGATTTTTCTTTTGTGTAAAATTCGGCTTTCCATAATTATAAACTCTCCTTGCCGCGTTTAAGAAAGAAATTCAGCGCGGCGTTTATAAGTATAATAAAGAAGAACAGAACCAAAGCTATTGAGTACAGCGCCTGGCGCTGCAAACCGGAGGAATAGGCCATTTCACTTGCAACCGCAGTGGTAAGGAAACGGACGCTTTGTAAAAGGGATGGCATATTGGCGGCGTTGCCGGAGACCATCATAACAGCCATAGCCTCTCCGACGGCGCGCCCTACGCCGAGTACCGCCGCTGCTGCAATGCCGCTTTTCGCCGCGGGAACAGATACGCGAAAATAGGTTTCAACCGGCGTTGCGCCAAGAGCGAGGGAAGCGTCTTCGTAATCCTTCGGCACTGCTTCCAGAGCTGTAATCGATACGTTTATAATAGACGGTAAAATCATAATCGCAAGCACTATTATTGCGGCCAAAAGACCTGAACCGTCAGGTATGTTAAACAGATTTTTTATTCCCGGTACCAATACGAGCATACCTACCAGACCGTAAACTACCGACGGAATCCCCGCAAGCAGGCTTACAGCCGCTAACACGGTCGTCTTTACCCTGCGCGGAGCAATCTTTGCAAGGTACACGGCGGTGAAGAATCCTACAGGAAAGCCTATTATTACCGCGCCGGACGTGCCGTAAATACTGGTCAGAATAAACGGCAGAATCCCAAAGGAGGGGTCGTCGGCGGTTGATTCCCACTTTGTTCCGAAGAGGAACTGAATAAGTCCTATTTCGCGTATTGCCGGAATACCGGAAACAATCAAATATACTGTAATAAGTAAAACAAAACCTACCGTAATAAGACCAAGTACAAGAAACACGCCGTACACAAGGTTTTCCAATATATATTTTTTCTTTTGCATACCTTATTACCTCTCGTTAGTACATAAAACCGGCGGCATATAACGGCGGGGCAAAGCCCCTTATTGAACCTGAGCGCTAACCTTAACCGCCGGTCTTTTGCCGTTTAATTTGCGGGTACGGCTCCGGCGTTGCTGATGATGTCGTTTGCGTCGGCCGATGTGGCGAAGTTGTAGAATTGCTGTGCAGTTTCGGAAAGAGCGGCGTCTGTTTTTGTTACCAGAACAAACGGACGCTGAATTACATAGCTTCCGTCTTTAACGGTTGACTCAGAGGGAGCAACGTTGTTTACGGAAACAGCTTTTACACTTTCCTTAACGGAAGCAAGCGAAGCGTAACCTATGGCGTTGGGGTTTGAAGATACGGTGGTTATTACATCGCCGGTTGAAGTAAGCTCCTGACGGTATTGGCAGACGTCCTCTGTACCTGTTATGGATTCAAAGCCGTCTCTGGTTCCGCTTGATGCTTCGCGTCCGATAAGCACAATTTCCAAATCCGCACCGCCTATCTCGCTCCAGTTGGTAATTTCCCCCGTATATATTTTTGTGATTGTCTCTAAGTCAAGATTGTTTACGGGGTTGTCGGGGTGAACAATTATTGCGATTCCGTCATATGCAAGTACTGTTTGAGTAAGACCGCTCGCCATTTCCTCCTCCGTAAGACTGCGGCTGGAAAGTCCTATGTCGCAGCGGCCTTCGCTGACAGCCTGTATGCCAGAGCCGGAGCCTGTGGGATTGTATGTAAACGTAACTCCGGAATTTTCCGCTTCAAACGCCTCGCCGAGAGCGCCTATTACCGCTTCCATCGAGGTGGAGCCGTCTGTAGCCACCGTACCCGAAAGCTTTTTTGAGGAACATCCCGTAATAGCTGTAAGAACAAGCATAGCGGAAACTGCAATGCAAATAAACCAAATAAATTTTTTCTTCATAAATGAGTATACTCCTTTCAAATTAGGGCTTTTGCACGCCCTTGCTTATATATTACGGCGGATTTGTCAAATCCAAAAGCATAATATTGTAAAATCGCTGTTAAATTTTCGCCCGCCCGTTCCCGGAAGATAAGGCGGAATTCCACTCGAAAAGCTCAAACCGACAGCGCTTTTACAACAATTTCGGATTGCCGCAAAATAAGGGAAATTAAAAAATACCGACTAAGCCGAAACTTAATCAGTATTTTGAACCTGCGCCGAAAGGCGGCGTATATTTAATAAGGCTGAACGCCCATAGCTATTCTTAACTGCTGTAATATTTTTTTCTCCCTGCGGCTGACCTGCACCTGCGTCATTTGGAGCTGCTTTGCCGTCTGCGTTTGTGTTCGGTGGGCAAAATAGCGCAGTTCAATCAGTCTGCGGTCGGGTTCCGCGAGCTTCTCCAGCGCCTGCTCCAGAGAAAGCTTTTCGGTTATTCGCTCTTCTTCTGAATCGACGGGAATATCGCACTGCTCCTCGCCGCTGTTGCAGCCGCACAAGGTAAGAGAAAGCACCGACTGCGACGCGCTGAGAGCTTCCGCTGCGCGGTAGACGTCTGTTCCGAGCTTTTCCGCAAGCAGGGAAACCGGCATTTCGCAGCCGTTAAGTCCGGCGTATTCGGTTGTGACAGCGCGCGCCTTAATTGAAAGCTCTTTAAGTCCGCGGCTTATTTTTACCGCTCCGCCGTCGCGGAAAAGCTGCTTTATTTCTCCCATAATAACGGGAACGGCATAGGTGGAAAGCGCAAGCCCGCGGCTTTCGTCAAAGTTGTCCACTGCCTTTACAAGTCCAAGGCAGCCTGCGGCGAACAAATCGTCATATTCCATACCACGCCCGCGAAAGCGATTGGCGCAGGCGTGAACCAACCCGAGGTTTTCTTCAATGCGTTTATCTCTTGCGCTCATAGCCTATGGGGTGTTTAATAAATTTTTCCATTGTAACGGTTGTTCCTCTGTTCTGCTTGGAGCTTACCCGCACCTTATCCATAAAGCTTTGCATAACCGCAAAGCCCAGACCGGCGCGTTCTTCGCCGCCTGTGGTGTACATAGGCTCCATCGCCTTTTCAATGTCCTCAATCCCGCAGCCTTTGTCCCGAACCTTAATAATCAGCTTACCGCAGTCGGTAAGCTTTGCATTTATGTATACAATACCCTGCTTTTGGCGGTAGCCGTGCACTATGCTGTTGGTTACCGCCTCGCTTACCGCGGTTTTAATATCCGAAAGCTCCTCCACAGTAGGGTCAAGCGGCAGTATAAAGGCGGAAACCGCGCTGCGCGCGAACCACTCGTTAATACTGTTGCTCAGAAAGCTCAAATTTATTTCGTTAACAATATTCACTCTTACTCCCCCCTAATTCAAAATTCCGAGGTTGGCAAGCCCGGAAAGGCGAAAAACCTTTAAAAGCTTGTCCGGAATATTTATTACACGCAGTCTGCCGCCCGAAAGCTGCATACTGCGGTACCGTCCCATTACAAGCCCTATACCGGAGCTGTCCATAAACGTGACGTCCGCAAAGTCGAGTTCTAAAATTTTCGGCTTAAATCGCCGGGCTTGACCGTCAATGGTAATGCGCATATCTGCGGCGGAGTGGTGGTCTATTTCACCGCTCAGTACAGCTGTCAGCACACCGTTGCTGTGCTTCATTTCTATCATTTCAATCCGTCCTTTTTTAACCGTGGATTTAAAGAATTAGGCTTTTTCGGTACGGAAGACAATCCGTATATGACCCATATATATTTTATCCCGCGACCGCCGAATATTTTGTAACATTCTGTTGTCGTTATTTCCGCTGCGATTTTACCTGTCCCAGTTCATTTTACAATGAACCTTTTTTAAAAAAACTTAAATTTTGCGGTTTTTATCTTGTTGTTTGCGGAAAAATATAGTATTATATTAAAATACAATATATTAATCTCGGCGCAGACATTTTCAGTTAAGGGGGCGGCGTATGCTTTTATATGATATTTCACGCGAAATTTTTGAAAGCGAGGTTTATCCGGGCGATCCGAAGTCCGAATGCACGTTTATAAAACGCATTGACGACGGTGACGAATATAACCTCAGTATGCTTAGTATGAGCAGCCATGCAGGTACTCATATTGACGCTCCGCTTCATTTTGACAATATGGGCGAGCCTGTAATAAGTCTCAGGCTTTCAACCTTTTACGGAAAGTGTACCATAGTTACGGTCGAGGGCGTGCTCACAGGCGAAGATATGGATCTGCTTTTGCCGCTTTGCAAAACAAGAATTCTTTTCAAGGGCGGCGGCAAGGCTTTTTTGTCGCGCAGCGCGGCTTCCGTGCTTGCCGACAGCGACGTAGTGCTGGTGGGTACCGACGCTTCCTCCATAGCGGTTGATTTTGACGAGGCGGAAACCCACAGAGAGCTTGCGCGCGCAAGCATTGCAGTGCTTGAAAATTTAGATTTGAGCGAAGTTACAGACGGTGAATACCTGCTTTGCGCGTTTCCGCTGAAGATGAATTTTACCGAAGCTTCTCCTTGCCGTGCGGTCGTGTTGAAGCAGGAATAGGGCGGCTTATGCCGGTAAGCTTGCAAAAAAGGAAATGAAAAACGGAAAGGAAATTGTATATGAAAAAAGCCAAAAGAATAATTTGCGTATCTCTTGCTTTTCTGCTGATTGCTGCGGCTGCGGTTGTGCTCTCCGGCTGCGGGGAAAAAACGGCGAGCGTTGAAAGCCTGCTTAAAATTGACGGGGAATTTGCGGGCAGCAGAAGTATTTCGGTTGTTTTCCCGTTTGATTTTGATAAGGAGGTCATTTCAGCCGCTCTTAAAAGCAATATGCCCGTATATGAGGGTGATTCCGAGGCGTTTGCGCTTTCCGAGTGCATAACCGCCGAAGGAGGCAATCGATTTACCTTTGATATAAATTTTTCCTCATTTCAGGATTATACAGACAAAGTCTCTGCGCTTTTGGGGCGCGAGGCTTCGGTCGCTGCGGCAAAGCCCGACAATATTCTGACGACGGGAGTACGCATATCCGAGGACTTTTCCGTATCTGAGCTCATACACTGGATGATCGAGGCCGTATCGGACGCTGTGTCTGCGGACAACCTCAACTATGCCTATACTTCGAACACAGTAAATATAAACGGAGAAATCTATTCTGCCGGAGAGCAAATAGATATTGCCGAAATCGAAGGCTATCCTATAGAATCAATCAAAATTGAAACCGGCAATACAAAGGACGGCCGTTACGAGCGCCGCTTTACTTTGGCTGTTTCGGACGCTGTTTATCAGCAGCTCGGCGACAGGCTGAAAAATTATTTTGAAAGCCTAACCGACGACCGCGCCGTCTTCAACGGATGGTCATTACAGGGCGGAAATCAGGAGTATCTTGTTATTTTTCAGGATCTTAATGTCACCGAGCTTTGCGAGGTTACAAATAAAATGCTCGGAACCGACGACTGCGAGGTTTTTTACGGCGACGAGACAAACGCAAGCACGCCGCTTTCAGAGGGACTTGATTTTGAGGAAAAGCTTAATCTGTCAAACTTTTTCAGCGCAGATAACCAAAGCGTTCCTCTTACATATACCTACAGTTTGCCCGCCGAAACCACAAAGGGCGACGCTCAGCTTTACAGCCGCGGTCAATGGATTGCCGCGGGTGAATGGCAGGGAACCACATTCAGCTATGAGGGAAGCTCAAATATGATCAGGCTGAAAATCCCGGACGGAATCCAGTACCGCATAGAGAGCATCAATTATACCCTGCAAAATGAGGGAGACGGATATTTCACAAGAACGCTTGATTTTCTTTATTCTTCTTACGACGGTCAAAAGGCGCAGAGCTATGCCTATAACTACCTGTCAACAAAGGGCGCGAACGTTACAAAGCTGAGTATCGGCGAATATATAGCCTGCCGCGTGACGGTACAGGGCACGCCCGGCGAAATCAGTATGCAGACCGCCGAGCTTTTCGGTTCCGGAAATTACACGGCCTACAGCACCAAATCACCGCGTTATTCCCTGACAACAAATACATCCTTTAAGGATTATATAAATATCAGCTATCTGCTTAATGCTCAGAATTCCTCCGTGCCGATAAAATACACGGTTATCCCCAATTCAAGCGAATCACTGCGCAAGCTTGAAGCATCTTATGCGGACGTTTCGCAGTCTGTATCAAAGCCCGATAAATCCGGATCCTTCACAGTTACTTTCACGGGCGGTCAGGCGGAAATTTCCTACAGCGGCGTCGTTGCAAATCCGGGAGCTATCCGCAGCTACACGCTGTTTTCGGTATTGCTGACGGTTATAACGGTGTGCTTTTGTATCCTCTTCTGCTGCAAAGATTTAAAGCATAAGGGCAGAAGAGAAGCCGTTTCAAAAAAACAGCCGCTGTTCCGCCGGAGCTCAGAAGGCTCAGCGCCCGAAAATGTCCGGGAGGAAGAAAATGATGACTGAGTTATATGTGTTCGATTTGGACGGAACGCTTGTAAATTCCCTGCGCGACCTTGCGGAAAGCGTAAATAAGGGGCTTGTCAAAGCGAATCTGCCCGAGCACGGTATAGAAAGCTATAAGGCTTTTGTCGGCAACGGCAGAGACGTGCTTTTGCAAAAAGCCATGGGAGAAGCTTATTCCGACATTGAGCTTCGCAAAACCGTGCGCAGGGTTTTCGATGAGGAATACGCGCTTCACAGTATGGATAATACCACCGCCTACGAGGGTTGTAACGATATGCTTAAAACGCTTACGGAGCGCGGAGCAAAAATTGCGGTGCTTTCCAACAAGCCGAATGAGTTTGTAGACAGAATTTTAAGCGAGCTTTACCCTCAAATCCGATTTGCGCTTGCATGGGGACAGCAGGCAAAGTACAAACGCAAGCCGAACGGAGAGGCGCTGGAGGCAATGCTGCGGATTATGAACGTAGATAAGAAAAACTGCCTGTATTTCGGCGACAGCGACGTAGACGTTTACACCGCAAGGAACGCCGGGGTTCCCATGTGCGGCGTACTTTGGGGCTTCAGAAGCAAAGAGGAGCTTATAGCGGCGGGAGCGCCTGCGCTTATAGCTTCGCCTATGGAAGTTTTATCGCTATGAATAAACGTAATTTTCAAAGAGAAATGGACGCTCTGCTCGAATCGGTTTCAAAGCAGCCGCTCAAACGGCTCCTGCTGCATAGCTGCTGCGCTCCTTGCAGCAGCTATGTTTTGGAATATTTGTCAAGATATTTTGAAATAACGGTTTTGTATTTCAACCCCAACATTACAAGCGCCGGGGAATATAACCTTCGACTTGGCGAACAGCGTCGTCTCTGCGCTCAAATGCCCATGCCAAACAGCGTTTCCGTGATTGCCGGCGAATATGCCCCCGAACAGTTTTTCAGCGCGGTTAAGGGCCTTGAAAATGAGCCCGAGGGCGGTGCGCGATGCCGAAAATGCTTTGAGCTGCGTCTTTCCTACACAGCGCGGCTCGCAAAAGAAGGCAAATATGCATTTTTTGCGACGACGCTTACGCTAAGTCCGTTGAAAAACGCGGCTGTAATAAACGAAATCGGCGAGAGCATTGCTTCCGAATACGGCGTGCCTTACCTTTGCTCGGATTTTAAAAAACGCGAGGGCTATAAGCGCAGCCTCGTTCTTTCCGCCGAATATAAGCTGTACCGGCAGAATTACTGCGGTTGTGTTTTCTCCCGCCGTGCTGAGGAAAAAAAGCGCGAAGAAAAAGAAAAAGCGCGCAGGGCTTAAATATAACTTAGGCAAAGACATCCCGCCTCCAAGGCGGCGGGTTCCGTTTTCGGAATCAGCGGGGGGTACAACCCCGCTGATTTCTCGGGCAGCTGACGCTGCCCTTTGCCACACTGACCGACGGGGCAAAGCCCATTATTGAATATATGGAATATTATTCGCTTAATCGGTATCTTAAAGAGACCTTCGGGCAAAAGGTGTATAAGCTCAGCCTGAACGCCGGATTGACCTGCCCAAACCGCGACGGAACGCTCGGAACCGGCGGCTGTATTTTTTGCAGCGGCGGAGGCTCGGGGGAATTTGCCGCTTCGCCGGCTCTCGGCATAAAAGAACAGATAGAACAGGCAAAACAAAAAGTGTCTAAAAAGATAAAAAGCGGGAAGTACATAGCCTACTTTCAGGCTTATACCAACACTTACGCCCCTGTTGATTATCTGGAAAAAATATTTTCACAGGCTATTTTGCATAAAGATATTGCGGCGCTTTCTATTGCCACGCGCCCCGATTGCCTGCCGGAAGGCGTGATTTCTTTGCTCGAAAGACTTAACCGAATAAAGCCGGTTTGGGTGGAGCTGGGGCTGCAAACCGTACACGGCGAAACAGCGCGCCTTATTAACCGCTGCTATGAGCTTTCGGTATATGACGACGCCGTGCAAAGACTGCACGGAATCGGGGTTGAGGTTGTAACTCACGTCATATTGGGGCTGCCCGGAGAAACACCGGAGCAAATGCTCCAAACGGTAAAATACGTGGGAAACGTCACCGATGGAATTAAGCTTCAGCTCCTCCATATTCTGCGAGGAACCCGGCTTGAGCAGATGTACCTGCGCGGCGAAGTAAAACCGCTTTCTATGCAGGAATACCTCGATATTCTTAAAAAATGTATATCAGCTTTGCCTGCAAACGTGGTGGTTCACAGGCTTACGGGCGACGGCGATAAACGCCTGCTCGTTGCTCCTGAGTGGAGCGCCGATAAAAAAAGAGTTTTAAACGCGATAGCCAAGCTGTAGAAAATTATTTTCAGAAATTACATAATGTGCTTTGCTCCGTCATTCAACGAGGCAAAAGGCAGCGTTAGCTGCCTGAAAAATAAGAGACGGCTTGTTTATATGAATTGCGGTTTTTATGTTGACCGAGCACTTAATTCTTTTTTAGAAAAATAATGCCTGAGCCGCGTGATAAAATTACTTAGTAAGCATCCGGCTGAAAATCACTTTTACACAAAAGAGGTTACTTAGAGTATGGAAAATACTTTTGAATATAACAACAATATTTTTATGCGCCGCGCACATCAGCTTGACTCCCGCGCGTATATCGGCGATGATTTGGGAGTTACCTTTAAAGAAGATAAAATTCTTTTTAAGGTCTGGGCGCCGACTGCGGACAGTGTCTCGCTTAAGCTTTATTCTGCAGGAAGCGACGCCGAAAACGGCTCCCGCGAAATAGGCGTATACCCTATGAAATTCGAAAATGAGAACGGAATTTGGGAAACAAGCCGCCCGCTGTCGGTCAGCGGGTTATACTACACTTACCTTGTAACCTTTGGCGAAAGAGTGAACGAGGTTGTCGATGTTTACGCGCGCTCGGTCGGGGTAAACGGCAAACGCGGCATGGTGCTTGACCTGACGCTTACAAACCCGGAGGGCTGGGACAGGGATCGCCGTGTATTCAAAGGTAATCAGACCGACGCCGTAATCTGGGAAACCCACGTAAAGGATTTTTCTTTTTCGGAAAGCTCCGGAGTTGCCGAAAAGTACCGCGGCAAGTTTTTGGCGTTTACACAGAGCGGCACTACCGTCAACGGCAGGGAAGACGCGCCTTCCACCTGCCTTGACTACCTTAAAAGGCTCGGCGTTACTCATGTGCAGATAAACCCTTTTTTTGATTTTGCAACCGTTGACGAAAGCGACGAGAGCGGTATGCAGTATAACTGGGGCTACGACCCGCTCAACTATAACGCGCCCGAGGGCAGCTACTCCACCAACCCCTATGACGGCGCTGTGCGCGTGCGCGAATGCAAGCAGATGATTCAGGCTTTGCACAACGCCGGAATCGGCGTCGTAATGGACGTAGTGTACAACCACACCTATCACGGCGCGGATTCCTATTTTAATCGCACGGTTCCCGACTATTATTACCGCATAAATTCCGACGGAAGCTGGTCAAACGGCTCGGGCTGCGGGAACGACATAGCCAGCGAACGCGTTATGGTTCACAAATTTATTGTTGACAGTGTGCTTTATTGGGCAAGCGAATACCACATAGACGGCTTCCGTTTTGATCTTATGGGTCTGCACGATACAGACGTTATGAACGACATACGCAGCAGGCTTGATACTCTCGAAAACGGCAAATCCATCCTCATCTACGGCGAGGGCTGGGAAATGGCGACCGCCGTTTATCCCAAAACCGTAATGGCTACAAAACGGAATCTCGGGCTTTTAAGCGAGCGAATAGCCGTATTTAACGATAATATCCGCGACGCTCTCAAGGGCAACGCTTTTGACCCCGGCTCACGCGGCTTCCTGCAAAACGGATATGACACGAACAATATAATCACCGGAGCCGAGGGACAGTCAAACGGTTTTTGCGGCTGGGCAAAAGCGCCGACGCAAACTCTCAACTACGCCTCCTGCCACGATAATTTCACTCTCTATGACAAGCTTGTTTCCTCCTGCTGCGGGAATGTAAATTTTAAAGAAAGATACGAAAATCTCGTCGCCATGAATAAGCTGTGCGCGGCTATACTGCTCACCTCGCAGGGCATTCCGTTCTTTTTGGCGGGAGAAGAGTTCTGCCGCAGTAAAAACGGCGACCGCAACAGCTACAAATCTTCACCTTATCTTAATATGATAGATTGGCAAAATCTTATTGTATTTTCCGACGTCGCCGAGTATTACCGCCAGCTTATCAAGATTCGCAAATGTTTTGCCCCTTTTTGCGACAGCACCGTCAAAAGCGCCAATTCCATACATTTTTTTAAAAACGCGCCCTCGGGCGTTGTGGCATATACTTTGGACAATGCGCACGCTAAAAGCGGCTGGCGCTGCGTATGCGCAATATTTAACGGCAACCCGGAGGAGCGCGAAGTTTCGATTGAGGATACTCACGGATTGCGCGAGTGGGTTGTTATAGCCGACAGCAGGTCTGCCGGTCTTGAAATGCTCGATATGGTAAGCGATGGCAGGGTAACAGCCGCGCCGAACAGCGCTGTTATAATGGTAGGCTACAAATAAACTATTAAAAAATCGCATATTATGCGTTAAACGGAAGGAGCGTTAATTATTATGAAATGTCCTTATTGCGGATTTGAGGAGAGCAGGGTTGTTGATTCCCGCCCGACAGACGACAACGAGAGGATCCGCCGCCGCCGTGAGTGCCTCAAATGCGGAAGGCGGTTCACAACCTATGAGGTGATCGAGACTGTCCCGCTTATTGTAGTAAAGCGCGACAAATCGCGCGAAGCCTTTGATCGTGAAAAGCTCACCGTCGGACTTTTGCGCGCCTGTGAGAAACGTCCGGTTTCGGTGGACCAAATTGAAAAAATAGTTGCAAGCATAGAGTATGCCCTGCAAAACACGCTTGACCGCGAAATTACTTCAAAATACATAGGAGAGCTTGCAATGCAGGAGCTTAAAAAAATTGACGAGGTTGCCTACGTACGCTTCGCCTCCGTTTACCGCCAGTTTAAAGACATCAACACTTTTATGGAAGAGCTGAATAAGCTTCTTGCCGAAAAATAAAAATTTTTTAAAACCCCTTTACAAACTCAAGCAAATATGCTATCATACATTTGAAATCAATAATCATTATCGTTTAAAGGACAGCAGATATGAAGCGGCAAAATTTCAGCAGTAAGCGCGCGGCAATATTGAATGCCATCAGGAATTCAAACGTGCATCCGAGCGCGGCATGGGTTTACGAAAGCCTAAAGGATGATTACCCCAGCCTCAGCCTTGGAACGGTATACCGCAATATTTCTTTGTTTAAAAAGCACGGTCTTATTAATTCTGTGGCAAACATTGACGGCGAAGAGCGTTTTGACGGAATAACCGAGCCGCACGCGCACTTTATTTGCAGCAGCTGTAAGCAGATTATTGATATCAGCGGTCTTGAGCTTCAGGCGTTAAATACCGGGCTTGAGCAAGGCAACTTTTGTGTAGACGGTGTTGAGGTTACATTTTATGGCAGGTGTGACAAATGCCATTCACAAAGGAAAAAAGAAAAAGTTTTATAAAAACAAGGAGGAATTAACTATGGCTAAATGGGTTTGCAGCGTATGCGGTTATGTTTATGAGGGAGACACTCCTCCCGAAAAATGTCCCGTTTGTAATGCCCCCGCTTCAAAGTTCAACGAGTCTAAAAGCGGCGCGGGCTTCGCAACAGTACATGAGGTTGGCGTTGCTCAGGGCGTTTCCGAAGATATTGTCGCAGATCTTCGCGACAATTTCAACGGCGAGTGCAGCGAGGTCGGTATGTACCTTGCAATGGCAAGAGTAGCAGACAGAGAGGGTTATCCGGAGATTTCTGCGGCGTTCACAAAATACGCCTATGAAGAAGCCGAGCATGCCGCAAAATTTGCGGAGCTTCTCGGCGAGGTTATCACCGACAGCACAAAGAAAAATCTTCAGCTTCGTGTAGAAGCGGAAACAGGCGCATGCGAAGGCAAGTTTGACCTTGCCAAGCGCGCAAAGGCTCAGAACCTCGACGCTATTCACGACACTGTTCATGAAATGGCTAAAGACGAGGCACGTCACGGCGCAGGCTTTGCCGGACTTCTTAAAAGATATTTCGGCTGATTGCAATTTCATCATTAAATTTTCAGGGCGTGCAGGAGCAATCCTGCACGCCCTGATTTTCCGGGAATTTACCTGTCGTTTCGACGTAGTAAAAAATTTGGCGAAGCGGTAAGCACATCCGAGATATTGCCGCTTGCATAAAGAGCGGGGTTAATCTCATCGGGGTTGATTGCGGCAAGCG
>CAZXCG010000003.1:0-72829 GCA_964639205.1 uncultured Eubacteriales bacterium | reverse complement strand
ATCAAACTTACTGTTTACTTTTTTTACAATTTATGCTATACTATAACATATATAAATATGTACCGTAAGCAGTATTGTGCCCGACGCAGTATGCCGCCCGATTTTTAGGGCAGCTTTGCCTACTGTGATTTGGAAAGGATTTTTCTTTATATGACCGAAGAAATAAATTCCTATGAATTTCAGAATAACGAGACTTCCGATTCTTTAACCGCCGTCAGCGGCGGCGGCTCCTCGGTTTCGCGTTATGTAGCTCGCGAGCAAGCGTTTATTCTTTGCTTTGAAAGGCTTTTTTCGGCGTGCAGCATTCAAGAAACTATAGAAAATGCACAGCAGAGCAGAGAGTTTTTTACATCGGATTACGCGCTCTCGATTTTGCATGGCGTTGAAGAGAACCGCGATGCGCTCGACGGTGCAATCTCACCGCTTCTTGCCGAAAAATGGAGTATTTCAAGAATTTCCAGGGTTTCTCTATGCTTGCTCAGAATTGCCGTTTATGAGATTTTGTTCGTCGATTCGGTACCGCTCAGTGTTGCGATCAACGAGGCTGTAGAGCTTGCCAAAAAGTATTCAAGCGAAAAGGACGCTGTTTTTATAAACGGCGTGCTTGGAAGCTTTGCCCGAAGTCTGAAAAACGGTGAAGATTAATGCAGTTTCTCGGGATAGACACAAGCAACTACACAACCTCCGCCGCTTTATACAGCGGAAACGGAAATTTGATTCAGCAAAAAAAGCTGCTCCCGCTAAAAGAGGGCTGTCATGGACTCAGACAAAGCGACGCCGTGTTTCACCATACACAGCAGCTGCCGGAGGTAATTGAGCGCTTAGCCAAACAACAGCATATTTCTCCCGCGGCAATAGGAGTTTCGGTAACGCCGCGCAATGCTACCGGCTCTTATATGCCTTGCTTTACTGTCGGCGCGTCAACGGCGCGATCACTGTCATGTGTGCTCGATGTTCCTTTATACAAGTTTTCTCATCAGGAAGGTCATATAGCCGCGGCGCTCTATTCTTCTCACAAGCTTGATTTACTTAACCGATCCTTTCTTGCTTTTCATATCAGCGGCGGAACAACCGAGGCTCTGCTTATAAATGGAATTGAAAACAAAAGGATGAATATTGAGCTTGTCGCCAAAACGCTTGATTTAAACGCCGGACAGGCTGTTGACAGAGTTGGCGTAATGCTCGGGATGAGGTTTCCATGCGGCAAAGAGCTTGAAAAAGCAGCGCTCAAGTATGACGGAAAATTTAATTTTTGTCCGTCTCTCAAGGGATATAATTGCTGCTTAAGCGGAATTGAAAACCAATGCGGAAAAATGCTTGAAAACGGCGAAACGCCCGAAAAAATTGCGGCTTACTGCTTGTTTTGCATAGAACAGACCGTTTCGCAAATGTGCGAACGCCTTTTAAATAAATACGGAACTCTTCCTATAATTTTTGCCGGAGGGGTTATGTCTAACTCAATCATCCGCAGCCGGCTCGAAAAGCGATTTGCTTCTTATTTCGCGGAACCGGAATTTTCTTCCGATAATGCTGCCGGAACAGCGGTGCTCACTGAATTAATATGGAGGACTGAGGGTTGATTGCGCCTAAAATATTAACGGTTTCACAAGTTAATTTCTACGTTAAATCTCTCCTTGACGGCGACGCTGCGCTTGCTAACGTCTTTCTCAGCGGGGAGATTTCAAATTTTACCGATCATTACAAAAGCGGTCATTTGTATCTTTCGCTTAAGGATGCAAATTCCGTCATAAGCGCCGTTATGTTTGCCGGCAACGCCGCGCGTCTGCGCTTTCGCCCTCAAAACGGCATGAAAGTTTTGGTTCGCGGCAAAATATCGCTCTATGAGGCGACGGGCAGGTATCAGCTTTATATTGAGGATATGCAGCCTGACGGAGTAGGAGCGCTTGCTCTTGCGTTTGAGCAGCTTAAAAATAAATTGCAGAAAAAAGGATATTTTGACAGCGCGCACAAAAAAGAGTTGCCCGCGTTTCCGCAAAAAATAGCTTTAATCACCTCTCCCACCGGCGCGGCTGTTGAGGATATGAAAAACATTTTGCGCAGACGCTTGCCCTCTGTAGATATTCTGATGTGCCCCGTGCTTGTGCAGGGCGAACAGGCTCCCGAAGAGCTTGCCGCCGCTGTTTACACTGTAGATAAATATAACCTTGCCGACCTTATTATAATAGGGCGCGGGGGAGGCTCGGCGGAGGATTTATGGGCGTTTAACGACGAGCGTTTGGCAAAGGCCGTGTTTGATTGCAAAATTCCCGTAATTTCCGCAGTCGGACACGAAACGGATTTTACTATATGCGACTTTGCGGCTGACCTACGCGCTCCTACTCCCTCGGCCGCGGCCGAGCTTGCACTTCCCGACAGAACGCAGTTAAACGAACTGCTGGAGTATAAGCTGTCTCAGCTCAATTTGATTTTCGGCAAAGCTTTGAGCGAAGCGGAAAAAGACCTTCTTCTGCGCTTATCAAAGCTCGACCAAATATATACCAATATCACGGCGCCGCTTTCGACCGAGCCGCTTGATAACCTTAAAAACAAATTAACCGATATTCTATCCTCTCGCCTTGAAAAAGAGATTGCCGAAACGGAACGGCGGCAAAACATTTTGGCGTCGCTCAGCCCGATCCAAACCTTAAAGCGCGGCTTCGCATATGTAACTAAGGAAGCAAAGCCGGTTATAGGTGTAAGCGCGCTGAACAGAGGCGAACGTGTAAAATTGCTTATGCAGGATGGGTCTGCTTACGCAGAAATCACCTACGTTATTAAGAATTAGCTTCATTCGGGAAAGTCAGGGAGGCGCCATATGTCTTTTGTACATTTACATTTGCATACCGAGTACAGTCTTCTTGACGGAGCCTGCCGCATAAAAGAGCTGCCTGCATATGTCAAGTCGCTGGGTCAAAACTCCGTAGCTATTACAGACCACGGCGTTATGTACGGAGTAATTGATTTTTACAATGCCTGCAAAAACGAGGGTATCCGTCCTATAATCGGATGTGAGGTTTACGTTGCTCCGCGCTCCCGCTTTGATAAGATGCACGGTCCGGACAGTGAATATTATCATATGATACTGCTCTGTGAAAACAACGTCGGATATCAAAACCTTATTAAGCTTGTGTCCGCCGCATTTACGGAAGGCTTTTATAAAAAACCGCGCGTGGACGACGAGCTTCTCGAAAAGTATCACGATGGGCTTATATGTCTTTCCGCTTGTCTTGCCGGAGAACTTCCGCGCCGTATTCTGCGCGGCGATTACAGCGGCGCTAAGGAAAGGGCGCTTTATTACCGTAATCTTTTCGGCGAAAATAATTTTTTTATAGAAATTCAAAATCATGGAATAAAGGAGCAGCTTGACTCTAATCCCGCTCTTGTGCGCATTGCGCGGGAAATCGGCACTCCTCTTGTCGCAACCAACGACTGCCATTATATAAAAAAAGAGGACAGCGCGGCACAAAATATTCTTATTTGTATTCAAACAAACCGCACAGTAAATGATAATAATAAGCTTGAATTTAAAACCGATGAATTCTATGTAAAATCGGAAAGCGAAATGCTTTCATTATTTAGCGATTATCCGGAGGCAATAGAAAACACGCAGAAAATTGCGGAACGCTGCAATGTCACCTTCACATTCGGCGTTCGACGGCTGCCGCATTTTGATCTTCCGGAAAATACGGATCATTATATTTTTTTACGCGAAAAAAGCTACAAAGGGCTTTACTCGCGATATGGCTCCGAACCGGATAAAGCTATTACCGACAGGCTCGAATATGAACTTTCCGTAATCAAAGATATGGGTTTTGTCGATTATTATCTTATCGTAAACGATTTTATAGAATATGCAAGGTCACAGGATATTCCCGTGGGACCCGGCAGAGGCTCCGGAGCAGGTTCGCTGTGCGCCTACTGCATAGGAATTACAGGTATTGACCCTATTAAATATAATCTTCTGTTTGAACGCTTCCTCAATCCGGAACGAGTAAGTATGCCGGATTTTGATATTGATTTTTGCAATGTGCGTCGTCAGGAGGTTATAGATTATGTTATACGCAAATACGGAGCCGACCATGTGGCGCAGATAATTTCCTTCGGCACGCTGGCGGCAAGAAACGCCATACGTGATGTAGGGCGTGTCCTTGCCGTACCCTACAATACTGTCGACGCAGTGGCAAAGCTTGTGCCTATGGAGCTTAATATGACAATCGAAAAGGCGCTTAATATAAGCAGCGAACTGAAAAATCGCTATGAAACCGATATGCAGATTCATAGCATTTTGGATTTAGCCCAAAAAATCGAGGGTATGCCGCGGCACGCAACCACCCACGCGGCAGGCGTAGTTATTACCGAACAGCCCGTTAACGAATATGTTCCTCTTTCTCTTAATGACGATGCGGTTGTCACTCAGTTTACAATGACTACGCTCGAGAAGCTCGGTTTGCTTAAAATCGATTTTTTAGGGCTGCGCAATCTTACTATTATAGATGATACTGTAAAAATGATTCGCAGAAGACAGCCGCAGTTTTCGATAGAAAATATCGACGAAAACGACAAAAGCGTTTTTGAAATGATGTCTTTGGGCAATACTGAGGGCGTTTTTCAATTTGAAAGCCGCGGAATGCGAAGTGTACTGACGCAGCTCAAGCCGCAGTCGGTCGAAGATCTTATCGCGGTTATTTCTTTGTACCGTCCCGGTCCTATGGACAGTATTCCGACATATATTCAAAACAGACATCATCCGGAAAAAATTGTTTATAAACATCCTTTGCTTAAACCTATTCTGGAGGTAACAAACGGATGCATAATCTATCAGGAACAGGTCATGCGGATTTTCCGTTCGCTTGCGGGCTATTCTTTGGGGCGCGCTGACATAGTTCGGCGTGCTATGAGCAAAAAAAAGCACGATGTTATGGAAAAGGAAAGAGATATTTTTGTTAACGGACTGGTCAGTGAAGACGGCACCGTTGAAGTCGCAGGCTGTTTGCGTAACGGAGTTGACAAAAAAACCGCTCTTTCGGTTTTTTCCGAAATGGAAAGCTTTGCTTCTTATGCTTTTAATAAATCGCACGCCGCATCGTATGCGATTGTAGCTTACCAAACCGCATGGCTTAAAAGCCACTATCCAAACGAATATATGGCTGCGCTTATGACGAGTGTGCTCGACAATCAGGACAAGCTGGCGGAATATATCGAAGAATGCCAAAGACTCGGCATTTCAATTCTTCCGCCCCATATAAACGAAAGCTTTTACGGCTTCACCGTTGTAGGCGTTAACAAACTCCGCTATGGGCTTATGGCTGTTAAAAATCTCGGCAAGGGCGTAATCGAAAATATTATTTCCGAACGCAGTAAAAAACCGTTTACCGATTTTGTGGATTTCTGTAAGCGTATGTACGGCAAAAATATGAATTCACGCGCCTTGGAAAGCTTGATAAAATGCGGGGCGGTCGATAATCTGGGGGCAAACCGCCGGGAAATGCTTTTATCGCTGAAGTCGATTCTTGCCGCCGTTGAGCACAGCGCTCAGTTTACATCCTGCGGACAGATGTCGCTTTTTGAAATGAATAAGGAAGACGCTCCCGGCTCAGAACCCGCCGTTATTTCCTGTGAAGAGTTTCCGTATGACGAGCTGCTTCATATGGAAAAGGATGTCACCGGCATTTACCTCAGCGGGCATCCTCTCAGCGTTTATGCGGAATATGCAAAAGCAATCGGCAGTGACAGTATCTCAAATCTGACGTCAGCTGAAAATCCTTCGTTGCTCGACGGAACCCATGTGCTCCTCCTCGGTATTATAACCGGAGTAAAAAATCAGGTTACAAAGTCCAATCAAATTATGGCGTTTATAACCCTTGAGGATCGATTTGGAACAATGGAGCTGATTGTTTTTCCTAAAGTACTCGGTGAATTCGGAAATGTATTGCACGAGGGGGAAATAGCTCAGATTTACGGCTCCATCAGCTCAAAAGAAAACGAGCCGGTAAAGGTTATCTGCAATTCCGCAAAAAAAGCTCCGGCTCCCGAGGATTTACCTGCCGCAATAAAAAATATAAATGCCGAAAAAGGAAAAAAGCCGGCTGAAATTCCCCCGCAGCAGCATCCCCGGGCACTTTACTTGCGTATTGACAGTCTAAAAGGTGAAAAATTCCGCAGAATAAAGCTTTTGACGGATATTTTCGACGGAAGTTTCCCGGTTATTTTTTATCTTACCGATGATAATAAGGCGGTGCGCGCTCCGAGAACAATGTTTGTTGATTTGAACGATGTTTTGCTTAAGGAACTAAAGCATCAAATAGGTGAAGAAAACGTTAAAATAAAATAAACCGTGCATAAACGCACGCAGCGCACGGGATTTTGGCAATAATCGTTATTATTGCTTGAAAAACACATTATTTAGTGGTAAAATATCATTAAGTGACTAATAATAGGGGAGTAGGAGCTTTGTCGGATAATTTTCAGAATACAGTATCGGAAAATCAGTCTGAATATATACATCTGATTGCCGAAATTATGGAGGTACGCAAACGCGGGAAAATACCGCTTGCCGCAATTCATACTTACGGTTGCCAGCAAAATGTAGCCGACAGCGAAAAAATAAAGGGGATACTTGCTCAGGCAGGCTTCGATTTTACAGAAGATAATGAGAAAGCGGATTTTATTCTTTTCAATACCTGCGCCGTCCGCGAACACGCGGAGGACAGAGTCTTTGGAAACGTAGGCGCGCTTAAAGCTTTAAAGAAGCGTCATCCTTCAATTTTAATCGCCCTTTGCGGATGTATGATGGAGCAGCAGCATATTGCCGATAAAATATACAAAAGCTTTCCTTTCGTCGGTCTTGTGTTCGGCACACATTGTCTGCATATCCTCCCTGAACTTATGTACAGGTCTCTTTTGGACGGTAAGCGCGTATTTCTCCGAGGAAACGACGACGGCGCGCTTCACGAAGGGTTGCCGGTTAAACGCGACTGCAGCTTTAAAGCATGGCTGCCTATAATGTACGGCTGCAATAATTTCTGTACTTACTGCATTGTCCCCTATGTACGCGGACGCGAGCGCAGCCGTCAAAGCAGCGCTATTTTAAGTGAAGCACGCTCTATGATAAACTCAGGCTGCAAGGATATTACCCTGCTCGGGCAGAATGTTAATTCCTACGGCAGAGGTTTGGAAGAAAAAATCAGTTTTTCCGACCTTTTGCTTAAAATAGATGAAATCGACGGCGAATATTGGTTGCGTTTTATGACCTCTCACCCAAAGGACTGCACTCCCGCTCTGATAGATGCAATAGCCGAAAGCCGCCATATTTCAAGTCATTTGCATTTGCCGGTTCAATGCGGCAGCGACCGTATTCTAAAGGCTATGAACCGTCGTTACGACCGTAAAAAATATATCGAGATCGTAAACTATGCCAGAGAAAGAATCCCCGAAATATCGCTTACAAGCGATATAATCGTCGGTTTCCCGGGCGAGACCTATGAGGATTTTAAACAAACGCTTTCTCTTGTGCGCGAGGTTGAATTTACTTCGCTCTTTACTTTTATATATTCTCCGCGCGTCGGTACTCCGGCAGCACAAATGCCGGATCCTGTTTCATATGAAGAAAAATCCAAATGGTTTTCCGAGCTTTTGGAAGTACAGTCCGAAATCGCCGCAAAGCGCTGCGCCTCAATGGTTTCAAAAACCTATATGGTGCTTGTTGAAAGCGAAAATGCCAAAACAGGCGAATTAACTGCGCGTACCTCGGGGAATATAATCGTAGAGTTTAAGGGCGACAAAAGTCTTATCGGCAGCTTTTGCCGCGTGCGCATAACAAGTGCGAAAAACTGGATATTAAAGGGAGAATTATCGCAGTCAAATTCTTGATAAAAACTGATATATGTAAAATTTTTAAATTTAGTCAAAATTTAATCGGAGGTTAAAAGTAATGGATACGATTGCTTTAGCAAGAGAATTGGGGAAAAGCATACAAGGTGAAGAAAGCTATATAAAGCTTCGGAATGCCAAGGAAGCGGCTGATAACGACGCCGATTTACAGCAGCTCATAGGTGAATTTAATCTTAAAAGAATGGATATAAACAACGAGGCTTCAAAAAGCGACAGAAACAGTGAAAGACTTCAGCTTCTGAATCAGGAAATGCGCCATGTTTACGCTGAAATTATGAAAAATATAAATATGACCGCCTATAATGAGGCTAAAACCGAATTTGACGTTATTGTTCAGCGCGTGCTTGCTATAGTTTCGCAGTCTGCACAGGGAGACGACCCGGAAACTACAGACTACACTCCCGGCTGCTCGGGGAGCTGTTCAACCTGCGGCGGCTGCCACTGAGGTTCACTAAGGGGCTTTGCCCCGTCATTCAACGTGGCAAAGGGCAGCGTTAGCTGTCTGGGAAATCAGTGGGGATTGTATTCCCCGCTGATTCCGAAAACGGAACCTGCCGCCTTAGAGGCGAGGGGACATCTTTGCCTAAGTTTATATAGTCTGTCTGCAACGGCTGCAATCATTTGTAAGTTTTGTTTCGGGCTGATCTGTCGGAGCGCCGCTCCGACGTAAATCCGCTTCAAGCTCTTTTTAAACAGGGCTTGTCCGGCTTTTCCCATTTAATAATATTTGGAATGTGATAACTATGGCTCAATTGTCGCCAATGATGAAGCAATACTTTGAAATTAAAGAAAAAAACAAAGACTGCATACTATTTTTTCGTTTGGGCGATTTTTACGAAATGTTTTTCGATGACGCTAAAGTCGCGTCAAAGGAGCTTGAGCTTACCCTCACAGGTAAGGACTGCGGTCAGGAAGAACGCGCGCCCATGTGCGGAGTTCCGTTTCACAGCTGCGAGGGATACATATCAAAGCTTGTTGAAAAGGGCTACAAAGTTGCCATTTGCGAGCAAACCGAGGATCCCGCAACAGCCAAGGGTCTTGTAAAGCGCGAGGTTATCCGCGTTATAACTCCCGGCACTGTAATTGAAAGCTCAATGCTTGACGAAGGGCGCAACAATTATATATGCTCCGTTTATTTTTCCGGTGAAAAAACAGGTCTTTGCTTTTGTGACGTATCTACAGGTCAGCTCCACGCAACGCAGCTTACAAATTCAAGCGGTATATCATCTCTTAAAAATCAGCTCCTAAGCTACAACCCGAGAGAAATGCTAATCGGCGGTAAGCTTGATAATATGAGCGAGTTTTTCGAGTTTATAAAAAACCGACTTAAAGCCGGAGTAGAAATGCTTGGTGACAAGGAGTTTGGATACGACAGATGTTTGCAAACCGTTAAGGACCATCTCAACGCGGAAGCAGTCGAAAAAATACTTGCGTATCCGTTGATTGTCTCGTCCTTGGGAGCTTTGCTTCAGTATTTGCTTAAAACGCAGCGAACAGGTCTCGAACGCATTAACTCCTTTGAGCTTTTCAGCGAAAATCAGTTTATGGGGTTAGATTACAACACCCGCCGCAATTTGGAGCTTACTGCGACTTTACGCTCCGGAGAAAAAAGAGGCTCCCTGCTCGGCGTGCTTGATAAAACAAAAACAGCAATGGGCAAGCGCCTCATACGCACTTGGATAGAACAGCCGCTTATGAATATCTCGGCAATCCTGCGCCGCCATAATGCCGTTGAAGAGCTTGTCAACGAAGCTATTCTTCGCATGGAAATAACCGAAGCGCTTGCCGGCGTTTTTGATATAGAACGCTTGATGACCCGCATAGTTTACGGCAGCGCCAACGCGCGTGAATTGCGTTCGCTGGCGTGCGCCGCGCAAAAACTGCCGGAGCTGTGCCGTCTCCTTTCTTCGGCAAGGTCATCGCTTTTGCAGGAGCTTTACCGCAATACAGATTCCCTTGAGGATATATATAAGCTTATAGACGAGGCAATCGTTGAAGAACCGCCTTTTTCAATACGCGAGGGAGGAATAATAAAAAGAGGATATAACAGCGAGCTTGATACGCTTTCTTCAGATATGACCGATTCTGCCTCCCTGCTTTCCCGGATGGAATCGCAGGAAAAGGAAAAAACAGGAATTTCCAAGCTTAAAATAGGCTATAACCGAGTTTTCGGATATTACATAGAGATCACTAATGCTTATAAGGACAAGGTTCCGGCCGAATATGTGCGTAAGCAGACGCTTGCTAACTGTGAACGCTATATTACAGAGGATCTCAAACGTCTTGAAAACAGAATTTTGGGCGCAAAGGATAAAGCTGCGGCAATGGAATACGCCGTTTTTGAACAAATCCGCACAAAGGTCGCGGATCAGCTTGAGCGCATACAAAAAACCGCCGAAGCTGTAGCAACGCTTGACGTGCTTTGTTCGTTTGCCAATGTCTCGGCAGACAAGCGTTATGTTCGTCCCGAAATGGATCTTTCTTCGGACATTATATTGAAAGAGAGCAGACATCCCGTCGTAGAGGATCTCCGCCTCGGCTCCGCTCCGTTTGTACCCAACGACGTCTCGCTCAACTGTTCCGATAACAGAGTAGCGATAATTACGGGTCCGAATATGGCGGGTAAATCCACTTATATGCGCCAGACAGCTTTGATTGTGCTTATGGCGCAGATCGGTTGTTTTGTTCCCGCAAGCTACGCAAAAATCGGTCTTGTCGATAATATTTTTACCCGTGTCGGCGCATCGGACGATCTTTCTTCGGGGCAGTCAACCTTTATGATCGAAATGAGCGAGGTGGCTCATATTGTAACAAACGCCACCTCTAAAAGCTTGCTTATCCTTGATGAAATCGGCAGAGGAACATCCACCTTTGACGGTATGAGCATTGCAAGGGCGGTGCTTGAATTTGTTGCCGACCGTAAGAAGCTCGGCGCAAAAACACTGTTTGCCACACATTACCATGAGCTCACCGTGTTGGAAACCTTAATAGACGGAGTAAAAAATTATAATATTGCCGTAAAAAAGCGCGGCGACGATATTACCTTTCTGCGCAGGATTGTCCCCGGAGGAGCGGACGACAGCTACGGCATAGAGGTCGCCAAGCTTGCGGGCGTCCCCGACTGGATAATAAAAAGAGCAAAGGAAATTTTAAGGGAGCTTGAATCGCAGCAGAGCGCTCCTTCTGTGACGGTTCGGAAAAATCCGTCCACGGAAAGCCGGTTTGCCGGCTCTTTGCTTAATGCGGCGGACGCCGAAATAAAGGAAGAGCTTTCAAAAATCGATGTCAATACTTTAACTCCGATAGAAGCGCTCAATGTATTATATAAGCTCAAATCTATGCTTTAAACCCGTTTTATTTAACGTTAAAGGAGGGGAGCACGCGCATGGGGAAAATAAACGTTCTGGATAAACATATTGCGGAATTGATCGCCGCCGGAGAAGTTGTGGAACGTCCAAGCTCGGTTATAAAAGAGCTTCTGGAAAATTCAATAGACGCGGGCGCGTCCTCCGTAACAGTAGAAATAAAAAACGGGGGAATCTCATATATGCGCGTCACGGACAACGGCTCGGGAATTATGCGCGACGATGTTAAAACCGCCTTCCTAAGGCATGCCACAAGCAAGGTTAAAGCTCAGGATGATTTAGATAAAATCTCCACTCTCGGCTTTAGGGGTGAGGCGCTTGCGTCAATATGCGCCGTCTCAAAGGTAGAGCTCTTGACGCGCAGCGCCGATGAAGAAATCGGAACCGCATATAAAATTTACGGCGGGGAAGGAACAGAGCCCGAGGACGCGGGCTGCCCGGTTGGAACAACAATAATCGTCCGCGACCTCTTTTACAATGTCCCCGCGCGTATGAAGTTTTTGAAAAAAAACGTTTCCGAGGGCAATGCCGTTTCCGCTGTCATGGACAAAATCGCGCTTTCTCATCCTGAAATTGCATTTATATATATAAAGGACGGAAAGCAGATGTTCAAAACAGCGGGTAACTCCAACCTTAAAGCGGCTGCATACGCTGTTTACGGCAGGGATTTTGTCAGCACTCTTATTTCTGTTGATTATGAGCTTAACGGCGTGCGTGTGACCGGTTATGTTTCAAAGCCGGAAGGGGCGCGTCCAAACAGAAACATGCAGAACTTTTTTATTAACGGCAGATACATTAAAAGCCGCACCGCTTCGGTCGCATTGGAGGAAGCGTCCAAGGGAAGCGTAATGGTCGGCAAGTTTCTTTCCTGCGTTCTTCATATCCGGCTTTCGTACGGAATGGTTGACGTAAATGTGCACCCCGCAAAAATAGAAGTACGCTTTGTAAACGAACGTCCGATTTTCGACGCGGTTTATCACGCCGTTCAATCGGCGCTGCTTCGTGGTGACGATCGAAAAAAAATAGAAATAAATTCAAAAAAAGATTTTCCCGCGTTTGAAGTCAGAACCGCTGATCCTTCCGTAACGCTCAAGCCGCCTAAATTCAGTCAAAAAAGCACACCGGACGCAGAGCCCTACGCTGCGCCCATTGCTACCCGTGAAAATATATTAAAAAGCACTCTCAGGGATTCTTCCGATTTAATTTCACCTTTTTTAAAGCCGGGAATGGCGCCGGATTCCTCTATAACGATAACGGTTGACGACGACGAACTCGAAACCGGGAACGCCGCCGCAAGCAAAGAAAATAAAAATCTTCAGCCCGGATACAAAGCGGATGACGAACATAAAAACAGCGTCCGCTGCAATGCCGAAATATCTTCCGATGTAGAAGCAAATGTGTCCGATTCCAAACAAACGCTTTCACTCGTTGACACGTCTTCTCACGCCTTACGCTATATAGGGGAAGCTTTTAAATCATATATTATTCTTGAAAAAAGCAGCTCCGAGCTCTTGATTATCGATAAACACGCGGCACATGAACGCATTTTGTACGAGCAGCTTAAAAACGGCGGCGCCCACATCTTTGCCCAAGGGCTTTTAGCTCCCATAGTTGTCACGCTTAACAAGACGGATTACGACAGTGTCATTCGTAATCTCAAGATTTTTGAGGCGCTTTACTTTGACGTTGATGATTTCGGCAGCGGCAATGTTATTGTAAGAGCCGCCCCTCAGTTTTTGGAAAATACGGACATATCTTCCACAGTTATGGAAATTGCCGGCTTTCTTTCCGAAAATAAGCAGGATCTGAACACCGAAAAAATGGATTGGATATTTCACAGCATTGCTTGCCGCGGCGCCGTAAAAGCGGGAAACATAAACTCCGACGCCGAGCTTATTGAGCTTGCGCGCAAGGTTGAAAGCGACCCCAATTTGCGCTATTGTCCGCACGGCAGACCAATTTGCATAGTGCTTACAAAGCATGAGCTTGAAAAGCATTTCGGCAGGGTGTGATTTTTTGGAAAAAAATAAGCTTACGGATATTATTTGCGTAGTAGGACCTACAGCCTCCGGAAAAAGCGCGCTGGGTGTTTCTCTATCCGAATTGTTCAACGGCGAGGTTGTTTCCGCCGACTCAATGCAAATATACAAAAATATGAGCATTTCAACCGCTAAGCCTACCGCCTATGAAATGCGCGGAATAAAACATCATATGATAGGCTTTCTAAGCCCCTCAACATCTTATTCCGTTGCCGAATATGTGACCCGCGCAAATGAAATAATCGCCGATATTTGCGCAAGAGGAAAAACGCCTGTGCTTGTCGGCGGAACAGGACTTTACGTTAAATCATTGCTTGAAAATATAAGTTTTGTACCGATAAACACCAAACCTGAAGTAAGAGAACGGCTTACAGTACTCGCACGGGACAAGGGCATAGATTATATGCTTGCTTATTTGGGAACATTCGACCCCCGGGCGGCGGGCATTTTGTCCGAGCAGCGCAACTTAAAGCGTATATTACGCGCCATTGAAATTTACGAGACAACAGGAAAAACCTTTACTCAGGTTAATGAAGAATCAAAGAAGAACGGAACCTTTTACAAGCCGGTCAAAATCGGACTTACATGCCGCGAACGCTTAAAGCTTTATGAAAAAATAAACGTTAGAGTCGATAAAATGCTTGCAGACGGTCTTGTTGAAGAAGCTCGCGAAATTTACTCCGCGGATCTCGGCGCAACGGCGGTGCAGGCAATAGGATGTAAAGAATTTTTTCCTTACTTCAGAGGAGAACGCTCTTTGCAGGAATGCATTGAAAGCCTTAAACGCGCAACAAGGCGCTATGCAAAGAGGCAGCTTACATGGTTTAAACGCGACGAGGAAATAAATTGGATATATACCGACGATTATACCGACAGCAGCGCCGTTGTGCGTACTGCGGCGGATATTTTAATTAAAAGAGGATTTAAAGCCGATGTCTAAATCTAAATTTCAAAAAATCGCAATTACGATTATAATAGCGGGTTTTATAATATATATAATTTTTCTGCTTTTTTCCTCCGAGTTCAGCGGCTATCAGGTTGAAGACGCGCTTAACTTCACCGTGAGCGATTCAATAACCGCTACCGGATATGTTTTCCGCAATGAGACTTACGTTTACAGCAACGCGTCGGGCAGCGTCTACTATGAGCTTTCTGACGGAGAGGCAATAGAAAAAGGGGGAACAATTGCCGACATTTTTTCTGACGAATCGCAAGCGCTTGTTTATAACCGTGCGTTGGATCTGGAGAATACAATAGATTCCCTTTCTCAAATAAGCAAATCGGGTGATACGGTCAGCGCCGACCTTGATACCCTCAACGGCTCAGTTGAAGATAAAATAATAAATTTTCTTGCAGCAGTGAATTCTCATTCATATATTGGCATAGACGAAGCAAAAAACGCGCTGATTTCTTCAATAAATCAACGTCAATTTGCAATCGGAGCCGAGGAAAGCTACGATGATTACATTCAGCAGCTCAGCTCGGAGCTTAATCAGCTTCGTTCCGGCATTAATACCGTAGGAAGCATAACTGCCGATGTTTCGGGTTATTTTGTTTCACACTGCGACGGATATGAAAACTCTGTGGATTACGGCGATATCCTCAATATAACCTCCGATGATATTGACAGTCTTGTAAAAACGGAGCCCTCTGCTAACTGCATTGGAAAAATAGTTACGGACTTTAAATGGTATATCGTTGCTAAAATAACTGCCGACGACGCGCTCCGGCTTGCTCAGACCGACAGCGAGCTTACTGTGGATATGCCGTTTGCGTCCAATCAGGAAATTCCCGTAACTGTTGAGCAAATAAATCAGCCGGATCGGCAATCCGACGGTGTTGTAATACTGTCATGCAATTTATTAAGCGGCGATTTAATACAAACGCGCACCGAACCCATACAAATCAATCTGCATACTTATTCCGGACTGCGAGTGTCAAAAAAAGCAATACACGACTCCGTTGCGGAAGTGAAAAACAGCGACGGTACCGTAACGCAGCAAACAGTTCAGGGCGTTTATGTGCTTACGGGCTTGCAAATTGATTTTAAGGAAATATCAATAACATATTCCGGAAATGATTTTGTTATCTGTGACCCGCAGGCAAAAAATTTAAAAACCGGTTCAACAATTAAACTTTACGATCAGATAATTACCGAAGGAGCTGACGTTTATGACGGAAAAATCATTGAATGACGTAGAGTACAATTATCAATTTATTTGCGAGCAAATAGAAAAAGCGGCGCAGGCTGTTTCAAAAACTCGCAAAGACATTACTTTTCTTGCAGCAACAAAGACGGTGGAAGTCGGGATTATAAATCACGCCATCAGTCTTGGACTGAACCACATCGGCGAAAACAGGGTGCAGGAGCTCTTGTCTAAGTACGACGACTACAATTTAGACAACTGCTCGCTGCAATTTATAGGTCATCTTCAAACAAATAAGGTCAGGCAAATTGTCGGTAAAGTAGATATGATTCAGTCCGTTGACAGCCTGCATCTTGCAAAGGAAATTTCAAAGCAGTCGCAGCAGCGCTCAATCACCACAGATATTTTGATCGAGGTAAACATCGGCAAAGAGGAAAACAAATCCGGAGTTTATCCCGAAGAGCTTGAACAACTGCTGTATTCATGCGCTTCGCTTGAAAATATTCGTGTACAGGGGCTGATGTCTATCCCCCCGATTTGTGAAAATAAACAGAAAATCCGCAAAATTTTCCAAAAAATGCATAATCTGTTTATTGACATCTCAGATAAAAAAATAGATAATATAAATATGCGTATTTTATCTATGGGTATGTCAGGCGATTATACCGAAGCAATCCTTGAAGGCGCCAATATGGTGCGTATAGGCTCGGCACTGTTCGGAGAAAGGATCTACCGGTAAATTTTGACCGGATAATATCATTATTTGGAGGTACATATAATGGCAAGTTTTGTAGAAAAATTTAAAGGCTTTTGGTCGCCCAGCGACTCTGACTACGACTCTTACGACGAGTATGAGTACGACTACGATGATGAGGAAAACGTCGACGACCCCCGCGACGCTGAGGACGACGACAGAAACATTTACTCAAGAAAGCAGCGTCAGCCCACCCGCAGGGGCGGCAGAGAATCTTCAAGAAGCGGCGGCTTTGATTCTGATGAACCTTATAATACAAATAAGGTAGTAAATATCAACGCAACGGCAAGACTTCAGGTTGTGCTTTTTAAGCCGGAACGCTTCGGCGAAGAAACGCGCGACATTGCAGACGAGCTTATTAAAACGCATACGGTTGTTCTTAATCTGGAGGATTCCAACAAGGATATGCAGAGAAGAATAATTGACTTCCTCAGCGGCGTAGCATATGCCAACAACGGTAAAATAAGAAAAATTGCAAGCAATACTTTTATTATCATCCCCAGTAACGTTGACCTTACCGGTGACAATCTTTTGGATGAGCTTGAAAGTAACGGGGTAATTTTCGGTTAATATGAATTTGCCGGCAGACAGCGATGAAAAGCTTCTTTACAGCCGTATCGACGATGCTTTAAGACAGTGTGAAAAACACAGAGACTGTGTTTTCCTTGGCTTTCTCAACGAACGTCAGGCGTATTTTGCAGGAAAATATCTGCAAAATTTGCACCGCGAAAGCTTTATGTTTTTCGGGGGTCACAAAAGCGCGCTGAGAGTATTTTTGTGTATATATTATAATAAAAAACGTGCCCCGGATTTTTCGCGCTTTCCTATTACGGCGCTTGAATTCAAATACCGTAAAGTCGACGTCCTTTCCCATAGAGATTTTCTCGGGGCGGTTATGTCTCTCGGTGTTTCAAGAGAAAGTATAGGAGATATTGCCGTTTTCGAAGGCAGAGCTGTTCTTTTCGCCGATTCAAAAATCGCCGATTATCTGAGCAATCAAATTACAACGGTCGGCTCTGTAGGCGTCAGAGTCAGCGTATTGAAGGAAAATTACCCGGATTTTCCGCAGAAGTTTGAAGAATCTTTCATTTCGGTTGCTTCTATGCGGCTCGACAACATTACAGCCGCGCTTGCAAATCTGAGCAGAGAAAAAACCGCGCAGATTATTTTATCCGGCTTGGTAAGCGTCAATTATGTTCAAAATCAGAATGTAAGTCATCTCTTGACAGTCGGGGATATAATATCAATCAGGAAAAAGGGTAAGTTTGTTATAACTGATAATTCAGGCACAACAAAAAAAGGCCGGATAAGATTATCGGTAAAAATTTTTAAATAGAGGAGTGCTTTCTATGTTGACTATTGAAGAAATTAAGAACATCAGCTTCAGACGTTCCGGCAAAAGCGGATATAACGCCGAAGACGTTGATAATTTTATTGACGAGGTTGTTCAAACAATTCAGCGTCATGACGCCGAAAAGGCTGATATAATGAAAAAAATTGAGATTCTCGCCGCTAAAATCGAAAAATACCGCGCGGATGAGGAGGTTATAAGGAACGCTCTTCTCAGGTCGGAACGCATAGCCGAAGACACTGTTTCCGAAGCTAAGAAAAAAGCGGAAGATATTTTATCACAGGCACAGCAAAAATCAGATTCTATTTTATTTGAAGCAAATCAGGCGGTTCTCACACAGAAAGACGAGCTTATAAGAATTAAAAACGCTGCAGCCGAGTTCCGCTCCGAGCTGCTTAATATGTATAAAGAACAGGTTAAGCTTATTTCTGAAATACCCGACGAGGAATCGGCGACAAAAACAACCGACGCTCTGGAGGAAAAATACGCCGCGCTTAAAAATCAAAACGAGCGCATTTCCAACGCAAAAACCGCCGAAAATAAGAATGAACCCGTTCAAGCGGATAAAAAGCAGGATGTTATTTCGTCCGATACGGAAGAAAAGAGCGAGGGAATTAAGCGTATTTCACTTACTCCGCCTGCTCCCGAAGACGAAGATGTGCAGGACGAAATCGAAATACAGAAAACCCAAAGCTTTTCGCTGAAATCGTCTCAGGAAAGCAAACCCGCAGACGACAAATCTTCAAGGAAAGAAAAAAGACAGCGTAAATTTTCCGTACTCAAATTTGGGGATAATTACGATGTAGACGATGAATAAGTTCTTTTCGCAGTAAAAACGCTGCAATCCAATTTTATATAAACGGAGAGATAAAAACCATGCCGCAGGATTACAACAAAACCCTGAACCTTCCAAAAACCGAATTTCCTATGCGCGCAGGCTTGCCCAAAAGCGAGCCTGTTACCTTAGAACAGTGGGAGAATAACAATGTTTATGAAAAGCTAATGAAAAAAAACGAGGGGAAACCGCTCTATGTTTTGCACGACGGTCCTCCGTACGCCAACGGTAATATCCATTTGGGAACAGCACTCAATAAGGTTCTTAAAGATATAATAGTGCGCTATAAAAATATGTCGGGCTTCAAAGCACCGTATGTTCCCGGATGGGACACTCACGGGCTTCCAACCGAGCTTAAAGCGAGAGCAAAAGCCGGCGTGGGTAATTCCGCCACTATCTCCGCGATTGAGCTGCGTAAGCTTTGCCGCGACTTTGCCCTTGGGTATCTTGACGACCAACGTAATCAATTTAAACGCTTGGGGGTTATAGGAGAATGGGATAATCCGTATATAACGCTTCTTCATGAATTCGAGGCAAAGCAAATTGAGGTTTTCGCCGAAATGGCTTGCAAAGGGTATATATATAAAGGGCTTAAGCCCGTTTATTGGTGTCCTGAGTGTAAAACTGCTCTTGCGGAAGCGGAAATTGAATATTCTGAGGATCCGTGCCATTCAATTTACGTTAAGTTCCGTGTAACAGATGATTTGGGTAAGCTCTCCGCATTGGGGGTCGAGCCGAAAAACTGTTATTTTGTAATTTGGACTACAACCACCTGGACTTTGCCTGCAAATGTTGCTATCTGTGTGGGACCGTCCTTTAACTATGTTTTGGTTAAATCCGGCGAAGAAATTTACATTATGGCCGAAGAGCTGTACCGTGACGCAATGCAGGCTGCTGAAATTACGGATTATGAGGTTGTGGGAAATATTCCGGGCAGCGAGCTTGAATATATGAAAACCGCGCATCCGTTTATAAATAGGGAATCTCTTGTTATTGTCGGCGACCATGTTACACTCGAGAGCGGTACCGGTTGTGTACACACGGCGCCGGGACACGGCATAGAGGACTATGACGTCTGCCGCAATTATCCCGAAATTCCGATTGTTGTTCCGGTTGACGCAGACGGTATTCTTACCGAGGAAGCCGGAATGTTTGCCGGTCTTTCAACAGAAGAAGCAAATAAACCGATTGCCGAATATCTTGAAAAAACACACGCGCTTTTTGCTCTTAAGAAAATAATTCACCAGTACCCTCACTGCTGGAGATGTAAAAAGCCCGTTCTTTTCCGCGCAACAGATCAGTGGTTCTGCTCCGTAGACGCTTTCAAAGAAGACGCTGTAAAGGCTATTAACGATGTTGAGTGGATTCCCGGGTGGGGTAAGGATCGCATAACATCAATGGTAAGGGAACGCAAGGACTGGTGTATTTCACGTCAGCGCAAATGGGGCGTCCCAATTCCTATTTTCTTCTGCAAGGAGTGCAAAGAGCCTCATATTGACAGAGACGCTATGATGGCTGTAGCCGATTTATTCCGTCAAAAAGGTTCTGACGCGTGGTTTGAGCTTCCGGCAAGCGAAATCCTTCCTCGGGGAACTGTATGCAAAAAATGCGGCTGCGCTGAATTTGAAAAAGAAAAAGATATAATGGACGTCTGGTTCGACAGCGGCTCCAGCCACTTTGCAGTACTTAAGGAACGCGATTACCTTAAGTGGCCCGCCGATCTTTACCTGGAAGGCGCCGATCAGTACCGCGGTTGGTTCCAGTCTTCTCTGCTTACTTCCGTTGCCATAACAGGCAAAGCACCCTATAAAACCGTGCTTACGCACGGCTGGGTTGTAGACGGCGACGGCAGAAAAATGAGTAAATCGCTCGGAAACGGCATTGAGCCGCAGGAAATTGTCGATCAGTACGGCGCGGACGTACTTCGTCTTTGGGTTGCTTCTTCGGATTATCACGCGGATATTCGCATATCAAAGGATATTCTCAAGCAGCTTTCGGAAGCTTACCGTAAAATCAGAAATACAGCGCGGTATATATTGGGTAATCTCTATGATTTTAATCCCGATACAAATATGGTCGATTTAGATGAGCTGATGCCTATTGATAAGTGGGCTCTGGTTAAGCTTAATGAGCTTATCGGAAAATCCAAAGCCGCTTATGACGCTTTTGAATTTCACCAGGTTTATCATTCGATTCACAATTTCTGCGTTGTAGATATGTCTAATTTTTATTTGGATGTTCTTAAAGACAGACTTTATACCGAAAAGCCGGACAGCAAGAAGCGCCGTGCCGCTCAAACCGCGATTTATCTTATTCTTGACGCCATGACAAGGCTGATAAGTCCTATCCTTGCCTATACTTCCGATGAAATCTGGAGGTTTATGCCTCACCGCGCTCAGGAGGATAAAGAATGCGTTCTTTTTAACCGAATGCCGCAGGAAATTCCTCTTTCGGTTGAAAATAAATTTATATCGGACTGGGACAAAATTTATGAAATTCGTGACATTGTTAAAAAATCTATTGAATGCGCAGTCAAAGATAAACTCATAAAGACTTCTCTCGACGCCGGAATTACCATTACCTGTACAGGCGAAAGCTTTAACTTCGTTAAATCCGTTGAAGCGGAGCTTGCAGCTGCCTTTATCGTTTCTCAGGTTAAAATTGTAAACGGCGGTACTGAAGAATTCGCGGTGAAAGTCAGCAAGGCTGACGGAGCAAAATGTGAAAGATGCTGGTCTTATAACACAAACGTCGGTTCAGACAACGAGCATCCGACTTTGTGCGCACATTGCGCCGAGGTTTTGCGCAGCTTAAACTGAATAAAATAAACAATTCAAAGGGGGCGGTGCATCAGACTTGACGCACCGCCGATTGTCAGGGGTGTATTTTTTGTTCATTACTGCACTTATAATCGCCGTTTTAATTGTTGCTGTTGATCAAGCGGCAAAGCTGCTGGTTATCTGTTATTTAAAGCCGTTAGGCTCGGTCAGCGTCATTCCGCATTTGCTTGATTTTACCTATCTTGAAAACAAGGGCGCGGCTTTCGGTATGCTTGAAAATAAGCGCTGGCTTTTTATCGCTTGCACGGCTGTCGCTTTGCTTCTGATGATAATATTTCTTATTTGGAAAAAATCTGACAGCAAGCTTCTCAATTTTTCCCTTGCTTTCATTATAGGAGGAGGAATCGGCAATTTAATAGATCGGATTCTTTACGGATATGTTGTGGATTTTATCAGTCTTTCTTTCTTTCCTCCCGTTTGTAATATTGCCGATTACTTTGTCACTGCAGGAACAGTAATGTTTATTATATATATCCTTTTTATTTCAGACCGGTTTAAGGGAAGCGGGAAAAAGCGTAAAAAAAATGGGTGAGCATTTTACTTTTTTACCGGATGATCGGCACAGCGGAGAGCGACTGGATAAATTTTTGGCGGTTAACATGCCGAATATTTCCAGAAGCGCCCTCTCAGCCATGATTGAGGAGGGCTCTGTTACCGTAAACGGCGTCCTCTCAGCAAAAAATTACAGGCTTCGAGGGGGAGAAAGCATAGAGCTTTTTTTGCCGGAGCCCAAAGAATATTCAGTCGAGCCGGAAAATATTCCGCTTAATATTGTTTATGAGGATCAGGATGTTATTGTTGTAAACAAACCCAAGGGAATGGTTGTACATCCCGCCCCCGGGAATTACAGCGGCACTTTGGTTAATGCGCTTTTGTATCATTGTAAAAGCAGTCTTTCCGGCATCAACGGAGTTATGCGCCCGGGAATAGTTCACCGCATCGATAAAGATACAAGCGGTCTGCTTATTGCGGCTAAAAATGATATATCGCACAAAGCTCTTGCCGAGCAAATTAAAGCCCACACTTTTACACGTGCTTATGAAGCAGTCGCCACGGGCCATTTTCGTGAAAAAACCGGAACGGTAAACGCCCCCATAGGTAGGAATCCTGCTGACAGGAAAAAAATGGCGGTAACATTAAAAAGCTCCCGCAATGCTGTAACACATTACTCCGTTATTGACGAATATAAAGGTTTCAGTCACATTTCCTGCCGTCTCGAAACCGGGAGAACACATCAAATCCGGGTGCATATGGCTTATTGCGGTCACTCTCTTGCGGGAGATACGGTTTACGGTGGCAGAATTCTTCCAAATCAGGGCTTCAAGGGGCAGTGTCTGCACGCAAAACAGATAGGCTTTATTCACCCATGTACCGGCAAATATATGGAATTTATCTCCGAATTGCCGCAATATTTTCAGGATTTTCTTTTTCTGCTTAAGAACATTCCTTGATTTTAGTCAAATGAAAAATTTTGCTTGCTTTTTTCAAAGTTTTATGATAAAATATTTAAGCGTTTGAATCCGTTGGACATTACCAATGGGGTTCAAATAACGGCTTTGCCGTCATTTTGAAGCGGATAGTCCTCTGCCGTTTCGGCATGAATATCTGGAATTTTAGGAGGATTTGTAATGGACGCATTAAAATCGATTGCGGCGGATTCAATGAAGAGCGAGCTCCCGCAATTCAGGGTGGGCGATACCGTAAGAATTTCGGTAAATATTCGTGAAGGCGAAAGAGAAAGAATACAGGTATTCGAAGGCACTGTAATTGCTCGCAAAGGCAGCGGCATTTCGGAGACTTTCACCGTCAGACGTGTTTCATACGGCGTTGGCGTTGAAAGAGTTTTCCCGATTCATTCGCCGAATGTTAAAGATGTAACAATCGTAAGACGCGGTAAAGTTCGCAGAAGCAAGCTTTATTATCTGCGCAACAGAGTGGGTAAAGCCGCCAAGGTTAAAGAACAAATCCGCAAATAATCCAAAAAGGGAGACTGTCTTGCAGTTTCCCTTTTATTTTTAAAGATACTGATAAAATAATCCGGAAACTGCAGTTTAACGGATTTTTGTATTGTAATCTTTTCTTATTTGTTTTATAATATTTGCATATGCTGTATTGTACATATTCAGCTTATCAGGTCATGTGCATGACTTAAACAGCAGGTGGAGGTAAGCCGACTCAGCACACATTGAAAGTCTCTTGTCTGCTCATTTTAACCTGTCATGTCTCAGTCCTGCCGAGATATAAAATACAGCGCTTAGAAAGGATATGATTTAAGTGGATGAAAAGTTTGAAAATATCAACCGGGAAGAAATTTTTTCATACTCCGAAGATATTGAGCATATCGTTGATGAGGAAGAGGATATAAGCGCTTTTGCAGCTGAAGCCGTAAAACCGGCTCATTCCAAAGCTACCGCTTTTGCTTATGATTGGTTAAAATCAATGCTTTTTGCCGTTTCGGTGGTTGTATTGATTTTATCCTTTGCAGTCAGACTTGTTACAATCGATGGCGATTCTATGAACGATACTTTAATTAATCTTGACAGAGCTATTTTGACCACATTCAATTATACTCCTCAAAACGGTGACATTGTTGCAATAGCGCACGGCGGTAATCTTAATAAAACCATTATCAAACGAATTATCGCCACTGCGGGGCAAACAATAAAAATCGATTACGAAAAGGCGCAGGTTATTGTTGACGGGGTAATCCTTAACGAACCTTATATTAAGGATCCCACAACTCAACAGGGCAATTGGGATATTCCCGAGGTTATTCCCGAAGGCTATGTTTTTGTTATGGGAGATAATCGCAGGGTTTCCTTGGACAGCCGAAACAGTGACGTGGGATTAATTCCGGTTGACGATATTATCGGAAAAGCTCAGGTTGTAATAAGCCCTTTCAGCCATATTAAATACCTGTACTGATAGGTGAAATATGAGTGAAATACAAAATATTCAGTGGTTTCCGGGTCATATGACCAAAACAAAAAGGAAAATTGCCGAATCTCTCAAGCTTGTCGACGCTGTAGCTGAAATTATAGATGCAAGAATACCTGTTAGCAGCCGTAATCCGGATCTTGATCAGCTTATTCAAAACAAGCCGCGCGTAATACTTATGAACAAGTGTGATATGGCGGATCCGGCGCTTACGGCAAAATGGATCGAGTTCTACCGAACAAAAAAAATTATTGCAATTCCTGTTGACTGTAAATCCGGCAAAGGGTTAAACAATTTCATACCTGCGGTAAAGACGCTGCTTGCAGACAAAATAAGAGCTTGGCAGTCAAAGGGAATGAAAAACAGAACCGTTCGGGTTATGGCTGTAGGTATACCTAACGTCGGAAAGTCTACGTTTATAAACCGTATGTCGGGTCAGAAGCGCGCAAAAACCGAAGACAGACCCGGAGTCACGCGCGGAAACCAGTGGTTTACTGTAACAAAAGGTTTTGAGCTTTTGGACACTCCCGGGGTTTTGTGGCCTAAATTTGACGATAAAGCAGTAGGCGAGCGCCTTGCATTTACCGGAGCGGTAACAGACAGGATTATGGATACCGAACAGCTTTCGTGCCGCTTGCTGGAGCTTCTGAATTCTTTGCAGCGCAGGGAATTTTACGAACGTCTTAAGCTTGAAAAATCAGAGACAGAAGGTCTTTCAGGATACGAGATACTCAAGCTTGCGGCAAAAAAGAGAGGAATGCTGATTTCAGGGGGTCAAACCGATACCGAGAGAGCCTCTGTTATGGTTATCGACGAGTTCCGCGCGGCTAAACTCGGCAGAATAACCTTGGAAGAGCCCCCGCGATTAGGTGTGTAAAATATGAAACAGACAGAACATATAGATTGGCTTAAATTTGAAAATGAGGCTTACTCCCGGGGTTACAGCCGCGTTTGCGGAATAGACGAGGCGGGCAGAGGACCGCTTGCAGGTCCCGTTTGCGCGGCGGCGGTTATATTACCCCGTGGGTTCATAATAGAAGGCGCAAACGATTCTAAAAAATTAAGCGAAAAAAAACGTGAACTTTTATACGATGTAATAAAGGAGCAGTCAATTGCTTACGGCATTGCTTTTGCCGAAGTTGAAGAAATAGAAGAAATTAACATTTTAAACGCCGCGATGCTGGCTATGAGGCGCGCCCTTGATAAACTCCGGATACGCCCGGATTTTGCCATGGTGGACGGTAACCGTCTTCCTTCGCTCGGTATAGATGCCGAGTGTATTGTAAAAGGCGACGCACGCTCAATGTCTATAGCCTGCGCATCAATTTTAGCAAAGGTAACCAGAGACAGGCTTATGCTGGAATACGCCGATAAATATCCGCAGTATAAATTTGAAAAGCATAAGGGCTATGGCACAAAGCTCCACACCGAAATGCTCCTCAAATACGGTCCGTGCGAAATTCATCGTAAGAGCTTCCTGAAAAATATATTAAAATGAGCAGCTACAGTACAATCACAGTCGGAAATGCCGGCGAAAAAATAGCCAAAAGCTATTTGCGGCGCAGATTCTACAAAATTTTAGATCTGCAATACCGCAGTTATTTCGGAGAAATCGATATTATTGCAGTCAAGCGTAATATAATAGCATTTATTGAGGTTCGCACCAGATCCGATAATTACAAAATTTCTCCCGCAGAATCTGTGGGAAAAGCCAAACAAATCAGAATAATTAAAACCGCGTATTGCTATATAAAAGAAAATCATATAAAGCTACAGCCGCGCTTTGATATTATCGAAGTTATAATTAATCCGGTTAATCTTAAAAAAATCAGTATTAATCACATTGAAAACGCTTTTACTCAAGGTGGGACATATGCGGTTTTTTGATTTACATTGCGACACACTCTACCGTGCCCTTGCTGAAAATAAAACTTTATTTGAAACTGAGTTTCAGCTTTCGCTGAACAGAGGGAAGGATTTTACAAGCTGGCTGCAATGCATGGCGGTTTGGATTCCCGATGAGCTTTCGCCGGAAGAGGGATTTGCGCTTTTTAACCGTGCGCATTTTAAACTTATGTCGGAGCTTGACGCATCGGATATTCCTTTGGTAAGCTGCGCCGCAGATATATTGAACGCTGCTAATCCTTCTGTAATCCTTACCGTTGAAAACGCTTCGCTTATAGGAGAAAGTATTGAAAAAATCTATGAATTAAAAAAAGCTGATGTGAAGGTTTTGACTCTCACTTGGAACGGCAGAAATTCTATTGGCGACGGCGCCGGCGTTCTTTCTCCCGGAGGAATAACCGAATTCGGTAAAAAAGCAGTGCGCGCTTTGGAAAGCTGCAAAATCGTTATAGACGTTTCTCATGCCGGCGTACCTTTGTTTTACGACGTTGCAGAGCTTGCCCGCAGACCGTTTATTGCAACGCATTCCAATTCAAGGGCTTGCACAGAACATAACCGCAATCTCACTGATGAGCAATTTAAATTAATTAAACAGTCGGGCGGAATTGTAGGAATAAATTTTTGCGATATGTTTTTAAACAATAAGCCTGAGAATGCCGGAATAAACGATATTATCCGCCATACCGAGCATTTTCTTTCTTTGGGAGGGGAGAAGACGCTTTCTTTCGGGAGTGACTTTGACGGCTGCGACGTTCCCGCCGATATTTCTTCGATAGACGGAATTTCAAGTCTATATAATGCTTTTTTGCGTCTCAATTACAGTGAGGCGCTTTTAGACAGGCTCTTTTTTGAAAATGCTCGGGATTTTTTTGTTGATTATTTTGACATTTAATAAAATTTATTGTAAAATAACTAAGTTCAATAACTGCCCATGTCGGTTTATATAAGAATGCGAAAGGATTGGTTTGATGCTTTACAACAGTACAAGGGATAACTCCCGCGTGGTCTCGGCCGCACAAGCTATTGCACAGGGAATTTCAGAAGATGGCGGGCTTTTTGTGCCTCAGTCGCTCCCAAAATATGACGGCGGTACTTTTTCCTCTTTTCTTAAGCTTGATTATAACGGCAGGGCAAAAAAAATACTTGCGGATTTTCTCACCGATTTCACCGACGAAGAGATAGCCGATTGTGTGGATCTTGCATATACGGCTGCAAAATTCGGAAGCAATAATCCTACACCGATAGCGGTTAAAGAACTCGACGGGAAATCTCTTAATATTATGGAGCTTTGGCACGGTCCAACTTCAGCCTTTAAGGATATGGCGCTTCAGATACTGCCCCACCTGCTCACAAAATCTTTGAAAAAAAAATACGACGGTAAACAGGCCGTTATCCTCGTAGCTACTTCGGGAGATACCGGCAAGGCCGCGCTTGAGGGGTTTAAAGATGTAGCCGAGACAAAAATAATAGTTTTTTATCCTGTTGACGGCGTCAGCGATATGCAAAAACGGCAGATGAATACACAAGAAGGTGAAAATGTAACGGTTTGCGCCATTCAGGGGAATTTTGACGATGCCCAAACCGCGGTTAAAAGCATATTCACCGCGGAGGAAATATCGGAAAAACTTAAAAAGGCCGATATGATTTTCAGCAGCGCCAACTCTATCAACTGGGGTCGCTTGCTTCCGCAAATTGTTTACTATATTTCAGGCTATTGCGATTTGATAAACTCCGGCGCTGTTAAATACGGCGATAAAATCAACATTGCTGTTCCTACGGGCAATTTCGGCAATATTTTGGCGGCATATTACGCTTCTTGTATGGGGCTTCCCGTTAATAAATTCATATGCGCTTCAAATGAAAATAACGTGCTTACGGACTTTATTACAACAGGAGTGTATGATAAAAACAGACCTTTTCACACCACAATTTCACCGTCTATGGATATTCTTGTGTCCAGTAATTTGGAGCGTCTGCTTTACCGCTTTTCAGGAAACGACGATGGACAAACCGCAGCTATGATGAATAAATTGAAAACAGAAGGTCGCTACGAGGTTTCAAAAGAGATAAAGCGCCGAATTTCAGATTTATTTTTCGGCGGATATTGTGATGACGCAAGTACTAAAGCAACCATTAAAGCCCTTTATGAGCAATCGGGCTATCTTTGCGATACCCATACTGCGGTTGCCGTTAAGGTATACTGCGATTATGTTGATTCAACCGGCGACAAAACACCGAGCCTTATCGCGTCAACCGCAAGTCCCTATAAGTTTTCCAAGGCTGTACTTGAAGCTTTGACCCCGAATAATCCGCTGCCGGAAAGCGATTTTGATAAGGCGGACGCTCTCAACGCGTATACCGGCGTCAAAATTCCGCTTCCGCTTGCTTCTTTAAGAGATAAAAAGGTTCGTTTCAATAATACCGTTAAAACAGAAAATATGCCCGAATTTGTTTTGAAGGCTCTCGGTCTTTTCTGATGGCTTTATTTGCAATTGCCGATTTGCATCTTTCGCTCGGTACCGATAAACCTATGGATCTTTTCTCCGGGTGGAGCGATTATGTTCAGCGCATCGAGAAAAACTGGAAAAGGCTTGTAGCTCCCGAAGATACGGTTGTGGTTGCCGGAGATATATCTTGGGCAATGAAGCTTGAAGAATGTTATACGGATTTTCACTTTTTAAACAATCTTCCGGGGAAAAAAATATTGCTCAAAGGTAATCATGACTATTGGTGGTCAACAAAGTCAAAAATGGAACGCTACCTTGCCGAAAACAAATTTAATACAATTTCAATTCTTTTTAATAATTCCTTTGAAGTTCCGCCGTATGCTGTTTGCGGCACTCGCGGCTGGACTTTAGATTCCTCATCGCAAGAGGATATTAAAATCATCAGCAGAGAAGCAGGCAGACTTAAAACATCGCTGGAGCAAGCAAAAGGATGCGGTCTGGAACCCTTGGTTTTTCTGCATTATCCGCCGGTTTACGGAATATCGGAATGCACCGAAATTTTAAATCTTCTTTTTGAGTATGACGTAAAACAGTGCTTTTACGGTCATCTTCACGGATCAACCGCCAGACGTTTGGCTGTTACCGGTGAATATAAAAGCATAAATTTTTCGCTTATTGCTTGTGACAATACCGGCTTTTGCCCTGTTTTAATTCGTTAAATCGGTAAAAAAATAAAAAAACTATGGCATTGAATAAAAATATATGTTATACTAATATTTGTTCATTATTTCAAGGAGGAAAATATTAATGGAGTTAAAAAAGCATACGGAAACAGATGTAAATAAACATGAACTTGAAATTTCGGTTGACGGCGCAGTCTTTGCTGCTGCAATTAATAAAGTTTATAAAAGGCAGTGCAAAAAATTCAATGTGCCCGGATTCCGTAAGGGTAAAGCACCCCGCGGAATGATCGAGAGACTCTACGGCAAGGATGTTTTTTATGACGACGCTATGCAGGATTGCTACCCCGAAGCGCTCGAAGCAGCCGCCAAAGAGGCAGAAATTAAGATTGTAGCGGTCAATACTTTGGAAGCCCTGGAAGCAAGCGACAAAGGCTTTACATTCAAGGCGGCTGTTGTTGTTGAACCGGCAGTTGAAATCGACGGCTATAAGGGCATTGAGATCTCTCCAAAATCAACAGAGGTTACAGACGATCTTATTAATGAGGAGATTGATAAAGTCCGCGACCGCAACAGCAGAATGGTAACTGTTGATGACAGACCCGCCCAAAACGGCGATATAGCCGTTATAGATTATGAAGGTTCAATCGGCGGAGTACCGTTCGACGGCGGCAAAGGCGAAAATTTCAGTCTCAGTCTCGGTTCGGGTCAGTTTATTCCCGGCTTTGAGGAACAGGTATACGGACACAATACAGGCGACGAATTTTCAATTTCAATAACCTTCCCGGAAGATTATCAGGCAAAGGAATTTGCCGGCAAGGAAGCTGAATTTAAAATTAAACTTCACGAAATAAAAGAAAAAGTTCTCCCGGAGCTTGACGACGATTTTGTAAAAGATGTAAGCTTGAAGGATAGTGTTGACGAATATAAGGCTGAAATCAAAGAAACAGTTAAAACACGTTTAGAGGAAGAGGCCAAAAAAGATAAAAGCAACCAAATAGCGGAAAAGCTTATTTCTCTTGTTCGGGGCGAGATTCCCGAGGAAATGTACGACAACAAGGTAAACGAGATGATCCGCGAGTTTGATATGCGCCTGCGTTCTCAGGGGCTTGAAATGAATACATATCTGCAATATATGAATATGGATTCACAAGCCCTCAAAAATATGTATAAGCCGGAGGCCGAAAAACGAGTTAAGCTTCGTCTTGCTTTGGAAAAGATTGCCGAGCTTGAAAAATTGCAGGCAACCGAAGAGGAGATCAACGCCGAATACGAAAAACTGGCAGAGGCTTATAAAATGGAAACGGAAAAGGTTAAATCCATTGTTGATCCCGAAGGGCTTGCATTGGACATTAAAGCCGAAAAAGCCTTGAATCTTGTGGAAGCATCCGTTGTTGAAAAATAAACGTATATTTTATTAATAAACGGTCTATTATTAAATAGAAATGGCGGTCGGTTTTTTTTAATCAGCTCTTTTCTTAAATATTTAAAACATTTAAATCGAGGCAAAATCCCGAGCGCGTTTGGTCTTAAACAAGCTTTTAAGAGATTGCAGTGCTGAAATAATTTAAAGCCGCCGCCTTTGAGGCAAAAAACATTGCTTAAATTATAATTTCGAAAGGACGGTTATATTTATGAGTTTAGTACCGTATGTTGTAGAACAAACAAGCCGCGGAGAACGTTCTTACGATATTTTCTCAAGGCTTTTAAACGACAGAATAATCATGCTCAACGAGGAAGTAAACAATGTTAGCGCCGGACTTGTTGTAGCTCAGCTTTTATATCTGGAAAGTCAGGATCCTTCAAAGGATATATCTCTTTATATCAACAGCCCCGGAGGCTCCGTTACGGACGGTATGGCTATTTACGACACTATGCGCTACATTAAGTGCGACGTTTCCACCATTTGTTTAGGTATGGCTGCAAGCATGGGCGCTTTTCTGCTTTCTGCCGGAACAAAAGGTAAACGGTTTGCGTTGCCCAACAGCGATATTATGATTCACCAGCCCAGCGGCGGCGCTCAGGGACAGGCGACCGATATAGAAATTCACACCAACCACATAATTTACACCAAGAAAAAACTTAACGAGATTCTTGCTAAGAACACCGGTCAGCCTTATGACATAATAGCAAGAGATACCGAACGCGACAATTTTATGACCGCACAGCAAGCATTGGAATACGGTCTTATAGATAAGGTTATAGAAACAAAATGACCTCGGCGGCGTTAAGTGCCTTGAAGAATAATCAGTGGGTTTCTGCCTATTATTGAAGAGAGGTTAAGCATATGCCTAACAATAACAACGATGCACGCGTTTTTTGTTCCTTTTGCGGTCGTTCACAGGATTCGGTCAGCAGACTTATAGCCGGAAACGGGGTATATATTTGCGATCAATGCATAGAACTGTGCATGAGCATTCTTGAAGACGGCGACCGAGTAAATTTTTCTAAAAAAGTTAAGGACGATGTTCCGGAAACGCCTTTTGATTTTTCAAGCTTCCTTAAACCCCGCGACATAAAGTCGATTCTTGATGAATATGTCATCGGTCAGGACGAAGCAAAAAAAACGCTCAGTGTTGCTGTTTATAATCATTATAAAAGAGTTTTTGCACAGGACAGCGATGTGGAATTTGCCAAAAGCAATATACTTTTGTTGGGTCCTACCGGCGTTGGGAAAACCCTTTTAGCTCAAACCCTCGCTAAAATCCTTGATGTTCCGTTCGCAATAGCCGACGCCACCACCCTTACTGAGGCGGGTTATGTCGGCGAGGACGTTGAAAATGTCCTGCTCAAGCTGATTCAAGCCGCCGATTTCGATATTGCGCGCGCGGAAAAGGGCATAATTTATATTGATGAAATCGATAAAATTGCAAGGAAATCGGAAAACCCTTCTATAACAAGAGATGTAAGCGGCGAAGGAGTTCAGCAGGCTTTGCTCAAAATACTTGAGGGCACTGTGGCAAGCGTTCCGCCGCAGGGCGGCAGGAAGCACCCGCAGCAGGAGTTTTTGCATTTAGATACTAAAAATATTCTTTTTATTTGCGGCGGCGCCTTTGACGGGCTTGAAAAGATTGTTGAAAAGCGAATGGGCAGCTCTGTTATAGGTTTCGGAGCAGATGTAAAAAGCAAGGTCGAGCTCGACAGTACCTACTGGATGTGCAACGTAATTTCTCATGACCTTGTTAAATACGGCCTTATTCCCGAGCTTGTCGGCAGACTTCCTGTTATTACTGCCTTGAGCGGACTTGACGAAAACGCTCTTAAACGCATTTTGACGGAACCGAAAAATTCTCTCGTTGGGCAGTATACCAGTCTTTTTGAAATAGACGGCGTTACTCTTTGCTTTACCGACGACGCTTTGCGCGCAATTGCGCAGAAAGCAATGGCTCAGCATACCGGCGCCAGGGGGCTCCGCGGAATAATGGAGCAAACACTTATCGATTTGATGTATGAGATCCCGTCTGATAATACAGTAACAAAAATAACAATAAACGCCGATGTGATTAATAATAATTCCCAGCCGCTTATTGAGCGATGCAAGGTCAGCCCGATGCTGCCGACTGTTGATAACTCTTCGTCTTTGCCGCAGAAATCGGATCAAATTGTTTAAAAGCTATTTTTTAACAGATGATTTTCTCTTGTTGCGTGCTTTAAACCTACACACAAAGCAAAGCGTAGGCAATATTGCCGTGCACAAGCCGCTCGGGGATGGGGAACAGGTTTATAGGTTTGCGGACGATAATATTTTTTATTGCCTGCAAACCTAATGCTGATTTTAACGTTGGGAGGTTAGTATATGGAAAAAGAAGAAGTACAAGAAGTGTACTTAAAAATTCCGGTGCTGCCGTTACGCGGTCTCGTTGTTTTTCCCAAAATGATGCTTCATTTTGACGTTTCCAGAAAACAATCGCTGCGTGCAGTCAAAGAAGCTATGAGCAGCGATCAAAAGATATTTTTGGTGGCGCAGATGGATCCGGCTATTAACGAGCCTTCTTTGGACGACTTGTACGGCGTTGGTATAATTGCAAAAATCCTACAGCTTGTAAAACAATCCGACGGTGTTACGCGCGTTGTTATCGAGGGCGAACAAAGAGCTTTTATTGATGAGAATCTGAGTACGGATGAATTTCTCTGTGCTTCCGTTCTGCCGATAGCTACCCAGCCTATCAAGGATTCAGGCAAAGAAATGGCTCTCAGGCGTTCAATAAAAAGAATATATGAAGAATATGTTGAGTTAATGCCAAATATTCCGTCGGACATTCTTTTTAAAATTGCCATGAGTACAAATACAGAAGATATGGCAGATATGATTTCTGCTAATATAGTTGTTGATTATCGGCAAAAACAAAAGCTGCTCTCTCCTACGAGCCTGCAAAGAAGATTGGAGTACTTGCTGCAGCTCTTAAACAGCGAGGTTTATATACTTAAAATCGAGAATGAAATAAACGAAAAAGCCGGCAAACGCATTGACGAAAGACAAAAGGAGTACCTTTTGCGAGAAAAAATGCAGATCATCCGTGAAGAACTCGGAGAAGACGACTCACCCGAAAGCGAAGCCGAAGAGTATGCTTATATGATAAGCAAGCTTAAATTGAGCGACGAAGTACGTCAATCGCTGCAAAAAGAATGCTGTAAGCTCAGTAAAATGCCCTACGGCAGTCAGGAAGCCACGGTTATCCGTAATTATCTTGATATTTGCATTGATCTTCCATGGAATAAGTATTCAAAGGAAAAAATTGATATAAAAAAAGTCCGCGCTTCTTTAGATAAAGAGCATTACGGTCTTAAAAAAGTAAAAGAACGAATTTTAGAACAGCTTGCCGTCAGGAAAAATTCTCCGAATGCAAAAGCGCAGATTCTTTGCCTTGTCGGTCCTCCGGGGGTAGGCAAAACATCAATTGCCATGTCCGTTGCAAAAGCTATAAACCGTAAATGCGCAAGAATCTCACTTGGCGGCGTAAGAGATGAAGCGGAAATAAGAGGGCACAGAAAAACCTACCTCGGCTCAATGCCCGGAAGAATTATTTCCGCCGTGAAGCAGGCCGGAACGAGCAACTGCATTTTGATTTTGGATGAGATTGATAAGCTCGGGAACGATTATAAGGGAGACCCATCTTCGGCGCTGCTTGAAGTTCTTGACACTGAGCAGAATTATGCTTTCCACGATCATTACCTTGACCTGCCCTTCGACTTATCAAAGATTATGTTTATTACCACTGCCAACGACGCCTCCGCCATTCCCGCTCCGCTGCTTGACAGAATGGAGCTTATAGAGCTTGAAAGCTATACCCGTGAAGAAAAATTTCAGATTGCCCGCAGGCATTTGATTCCAAAGCAGATGAAAAACTGCTCGCTCACGGCAAAGCAAATTAAGCTTACGGACGACGCCGTTTATGCCTTAATTGACTTTTATACTAAAGAAGCGGGCGTACGCAATTTGGAGCGAACTATTTCCTCGGTCATAAGCAAATCTCTTCTTAATATGCTGGAGAATGAGATAAAATCGGTAAAAGTAAGTGCGGAAGATTTGAAGAAGCTTTTAGGACCGAAAAAGTTTTTGGACGCTCCGTTGCAGCGCAAAGATGAAGTCGGTCTTGCCAACGGTCTGGCTTGGACTTCGGCGGGCGGTGAACTGCTGCCGATTGAGGTTGCCGTAATGGAAGGCACCGGTAAGCTTGTTTTGACAGGCTCGCTCGGAGATGTAATGCAGGAATCCGCAAAAACCGCCGTTACCTGTATACGTGCGCACGCCGATGAACTCGGTATAGATTCCGGCTTTTATAAAAACCGCGATATTCACATTCACGCGCCCGAGGGCGCGGTGCCAAAGGACGGTCCTTCCGCCGGAATAACAATGGCAACGGCTCTTTTCTCGGCGCTTTCGGGCAAACCTGTCCGTCACGATATTGCAATGACGGGAGAAATAACCCTGCGCGGCGCGGTACTTCCTATCGGCGGATTAAAAGAAAAATCAATGGCGGCATTTAAAAACGGAATAAAAACGGTTCTCATTCCGGCTGAAAATGCCCGTGATTTGTCCGAAATTGACAGCACAGTCAGCGAGGCTTTGAGCTTTGTTCCCGTAGATAATATCCTGCAAGTGCTGAATACAGCCGTTCGCAACGGTGAAAAGCCGGACGGCTTTTCCGGTAAATACATATTTGCAACCGACCGCGTCGCATCCGGTTTAACAGATACGGCAAGCAGGTAAAGGGGGCTTTTCCGTGAACATAAACCATGTCAATTTTGAATCAGCCGCGGGAAATGCCTCTCAGCTTCCGGCATCCATCAAACCGGAAGTGGTTTTCTCGGGACGGTCAAACGTAGGTAAATCTTCCCTTATTAACCGCATCCTTAACCGCAAAGCAATCGCGCGCGTCAGTTCGACTCCGGGCAAAACAGCCACCATAAATTTTTTTGCGGTTGACCGTTTTTATATGGTGGATTTGCCCGGATACGGTTATGCCAAGGTTTCCAAAAACGAAAAACGTCGCTGGTCAGAGCTTGTTGAGGGATATTTTTCTCAAAGCAGAAAAATAAGTCTTGTAATTCAGATAGTAGATTTGCGTCACCCTCCTACGTCTGACGATATGCAAATGATTAGATTTTTGCATACTTCAGGTCTGCCGTTTATCATCGTTCTTACAAAACAAGACAAGCTCAATAAAACCCGGCTTGCTCAAAGGCTGAGCAGCATTAGGGAAGAGCTTGCCGGTTTTGAAGAAATACAGACTTTTCCATTTTCCGCACTCAATGGCGAGGGCGTTGAAGAGATAAGAAACATAATAGATGTTTATGTTGACCGTACCATTGAAGCGGAGGAATTATAATGTTTATTAACAGTTGTTTGAATGTAAACGAACAAAATCATCTGACCGTCGGCGGCTGTGATACTGTCGAGCTTGCAAAAGCTTACGGAACGCCGCTTTACGTACTTGACGAAGATGTAATCCGCGGCAACTGCCGCGCTTATATTTCGTCTTTCCAAAAATATTATGACGGTATGGGGTTGCCATCATATGCGAGTAAAGCGTTTTGCTGCAGGGAAATCTGCCGAATTATGAAGCAGGAAAAAATGGGCCTCGACGTTGTTTCAATCGGGGAGATGTACACCGCGCTCAGCTCGGGCTTTCCGCCGGAAAAAATCCATTTCCACGGCAATAACAAAACCAATGAGGAAATAACCTTCGCTCTGAACAACGGCATAGGCAAAATAGTTGTTGATAACCTGACAGAGCTTCGAGCACTGGATAATCAGGCTGAAATTTACGGAAAAAATGCAGAAATAGCTTTACGCATAAAGCCCGGGATAGACGCACACACTCACAACTTTATAAGAACCGGGCAAATAGATTCCAAATTCGGCTTTGCTTTGGAAACCGGCGAGGCCTTTGCCGCCGTAGAAGAAGCGATTTCCTGCAAAAACTTATCATTAAAAGAGCTGCACTGCCATATAGGCTCTCAAATCTTTGACATTAAGCCCTTTGTTGCCGCCGCGGAAATTATGATGGATTTTATCGGTGAAATTAAAGAAAAAACAGGCTTTGTTATTTCACAGCTTAACCTCGGCGGCGGCTTTGGAATCCGTTATACTGCCTCGGACAACCCTCCCGAGTACGAAAATTACATTAAAGCTGTTTCCGAGACAATAAAGAAAAAATCCGATTATTACAACATTCCCGTTCCGTATATCTATATTGAACCGGGACGCTCAATCGTAGGCGAAGCCGGAATCACCCTCTATACCGCAGGAGCGGTAAAAGAAATACCCAACGTCCGGACTTATGTTTCAATAGACGGAGGAATGACCGATAATATACGTTATGCGCTTTACGGCTCCGAATACACACTTCTAAACGCAAGCCGAGCTAACATTGAGCCTAATTCAAAAATTACGCTTGCCGGCAAATGCTGTGAAAGCGGAGATTTGATCCAAGAAAATGCAGATATAGCAAAACCGGAAATCGGAGATATTATTGCCGTACTTTCTACCGGAGCTTATAATTACTCTATGGCTTCAAACTATAACCGCATACAGCGTCCCGCTGTTGTTATGGTTAAAAACGGAAAACACAGAGTAATAATTAAAAGAGAATCCCTCGAAGATTTAACCCGTAATGATGTTTAATCCATTTTGCCGTGCGCCGGCAAATTCGGAAGATTTAATTGTAGGAATAGCTCGTGCAAGGTGGGTATTAACAGGATGAAAAAGAGCTTTAAATTTTATTTTTCCATGCTCGCTTCAAAAATTATTATGGAGCTTCTGCGCCTTTTAAAAAGAAATGCAACATATTTTCCGGGGAAGGTTGCCATACGTCTTTGCCCGGATTTTTTAGGGCAGATAGATAAACCCGAATGTATTATTGCGGTTACCGGCACAAACGGGAAAACGACGGTTTGCAACTTGATCATCGACATATTAAAAGATAATGGAATAGATGTTCTCGACAACCGTGCAGGCTCAAATATTGACGCCGGGCTTGCAAGCTCATTTATCAAAGGCTCCGCGCTGTCAGGAAAATCACGCTTTAAGACCGCTGTGCTGGAGATAGACGAACGAAGCTCAAGACGTATTTTCCCATATGTTAAGCCAACATATCTGGTTTGTACAAACTTGTTTCGAGATTCCATACATCGCAATGCACACGCCGAATATATTTTTGACTTGATTAACGATAATTTGCCGGACTCCACAAAATTGATTTTAAACGCCGACGACCCCATAAGCTCAATGCTTAAAAAGCAAAATTCACGCACATACTTTGCCATTGAGCCTATGGAAAGCGATCTTAAGGAATGTGTAAACATAATAAACGATATGAGCATTTGTCCTGAGTGTCACACAAAGTTGAAATATGAATACCTGCGATACCACCACATCGGAAAAGTTTCCTGCCCAAATTGCGGCTTTAAATCTCCTCAGCCCGATTATTCCGCCGGAGTTAACCTTCTATCCGATTCCGTTTCTGTGAGCGTAAACGGGCATAGAGAAGAATATAAGCTTATCAGCAAAAGTATTTTTAATATTTATAATGAGCTTTCGGCTATTGTCCTTCTCCGCGAATACGGGCTTACTTATGAACAAATATCAAAAAGCATAAACAACCTCAATATTGTTGAGTCCCGCTACTCCTCCGATACCGTAAACGGTATCGAAGTTATAACGCATATGGCCAAGGGTCAAAATCCGGTGGCGTGCTCCTGCGTTTTTACCTATGTATCTCAGCAGAGCGGAAATAAAGAGATCATCCTTATGTTGGACGACCTCTTCGACCGCAACGGTTCATCGGAAAATATGACTTGGATTTTTGACGCCGATTTTGAGTTTCTGAATTCAGAAAGTATTACCCATATAATTATTTCAGGCGTACGCTGCGAGGATTATAAGCTCAGATTGCTTATCGCCGGTGTTGACGAAAATAAAATATCCTGCGTTAAATCCGAGCTGGAAACACCGAAGCTGCTTGCGCTTAAAGGTACCGAAAAAGTTTATATTTTACATGAATTATACGCCGCAGATACCGCCATGAAAGTAAAACAGGGAGTAATCGATGAAATAAACCGAAGAGGAGGCAGCTTTGATGAAAATTGAGGTGCTCTATTCCGAAATTGCCAACCTCTACGGTGAGAAAACAAGCATAAAATATCTTAAACAGTGTTTGCCCGAAACTGAATTCGTCTACACTTCATTAAACGATACTCCCGCCTTTGCCGGCGGTCAGGTAGCTATGATTTTTATGGGTCCTATGACCGAAAGCGCACAAGAGCTTGTAATCGCAAAACTGCTTCCGTACCGTGAGAGGATCAAGGAGCTAATCTACAGCAACGTGCTTTTTCTTTGCGTAGGCAACGCCTTTGAAGTTTTTCTTTCCAATATTCAAAATGAGGACGGCTCCGAAATTCCCGCTTTGGGAATTTTTGACGGGTTTTATGCAAAAAGGCAAATGTTCAACCGTTATAATTCTCTTTATATCGGTGAGTTTGAGAATATGAAAATAGTTTCATATAAAGCACAATTCAGCCATTGCTTCGGAGACAACTCCGACTGTTACTTCTGCCGAACGTTACGCGGAGACGGCATAAATCCTCAAACTCCTTTAGAGGGTATAAGGCAAAAAAACTTTATAGGAACCTATTTGCTCGGACCGCTGCTTATAACTAATCCGGATTTTACAAAATTTATCCTTAAAACCATCGGCGCAGCCCCTAAAATTGCATTCGAAAATACTGCGTATGAGGCTTATAACGCCCGCCTTAAGGAATATGAGAATCCTGAACTAAGATTTAAATAAAATAATATGGTTGTCATAAAAAACCGACAGCTTGACAAAAATTTAACCGGAGATTTTTGATCTCCGGTCAGCTTTTTAAATCGGAGCGACAACTTCGCCAAGCCTGCTTGAAACAAAGCTCTCGATAAATTGCAGCGTATGCAAACAGCGTCAGCTGCTCGGGCTTTCAGCGTGGGTTTTAACTCCCTGCTGAAACAAAAACGACTGTTTTTAAGTGGATATGCGAAGTTATGTTTCATAGGTAAAAATATCACGGACTGCATTTCCCGCATGGGGTATAGCCTTCTTCAATCAGCGTTTCACGGCTGCCGTAAAAGGTTTCTTTGTTGCTCTCTTTAATATTTTGAGCAAGAGGACAGGAAACATCGTGAAATTTAAACGTACTTGTATTTAATATGTATTCCGAATCGGCATAAGTACTTTCTGCGCCGCTTTCGAGCCGGCTTTCTCCGTTTGTATAATCTATGACTATTCCCGGTTGAACATTGTAAACGAAAACATTAAAGCATATTTCAGCGCCATTGTCTTCAACCGATTGCGCCTCCATAAGCACTCCGTCGGCAAGGAGATTGTCGTCTTTAAAAATCGGCGTAACACGGTAAAGCACGTGATTATCGGTTTCCTTTACATAGTCGGCAACCATATTTTCAAAAGGCAGCATTCCTTCAACATTCATATACCGTGTTCCGGTTATCAGATTTTTTTCATTGGCATTCTCGCCCGAAAGCTGAAAGCCTATAAGATGACATCTGTTATATAAGTATTTTCCGTCTACAATATCGTATTTTACGGTTTGCCAGCCCGAGGGTTTTATTTGTCCGATACTGCCCCTGTCTTCATCCGGCATTATATCCTGTCCAATACATGCATATGCGGCGCCGCATCTGCCCAAATAATCAAGCTCGCTATATTTTTCAAATGACTGCGCGACAAGCTCCGAGTCATCAAAAAAAGGTGTGTTGCCGTTGACGGCAACATAAGGATTACCGCTGTATTCCGGAATATTTTCAAGCGATATATATGCGTCGCCGCTTCCGCTGACAAATCCATCAAACGAACACGCGGATAATGAAATACAAAGCAGTAACGGAAATAAAACTGCTGCGGCAAAGCTTTTTTTATTTTTCATTTAATAAATATCTCCCTTGTTATTTTTTCATGCGAAAAGCCTTTAAATTCATCGACGCTTTTAAGCTTCCATATAGAATCCGATAGCTGTAAATCAAGCTTAAAATCCGAAGGATAGCTTCTGTTCCATCTATATGTAACAAATTGATTTATTTTATCGGCAAATGTTCGCAGACCGCAGTTTTCCACAAAACAATAATCATCCTCTCCTGCAATGTAAAGAAAATTATCGTCAATCAGTGCATTTATGTTATACTCCTTTAAAAGCAAAAAAGAAAAGCTGTTTGCATAAATTCTTCCGTCGCCGGCAAGTCTTTTAATATCGCAAAAAATATTTTTATCTCTGCTGAGTCTGCGATTGTTAAACAGCATTCCGTTATTGTCATCAAGACATACAATTACATTCATATGCACTCCTCCTAATATAACTTAAGCAAAGATGCCCCGCCTCTAAGGCGGCGGATTCCATTTTGGGAATCGGCGAGGATGCAATTCCCACTGATTCCTCAGGCAACCGTCGCTACCCTTTGCCACGTTAAATGACGGGACAAAGCCCCTTATTGAAAATGGTATATAATTATTTGAAATTTGTCAAGCTAAATCTTAATCAGTTAATTTGCCGTGCAAATATTTGCACTATCCGTTTTTTACTTGATGATGGCTTTGATATATGATAAAATACGTTTAAGCAACGGCGGCGCTAAGATTAAATTAAATCTGATTCGGCGATTAGATTTGAATTAAATAAAATAGAAATGCGGTTTTATTATGAACAGAGAGAATATCAGAAAGTGGTTCATACCTTTATTTGCGCTTTTGCTTGTAATTATAGTTCCTTTTTCGCTTTTCTTTTATTATGATGAAAAGAATAAAACGGATCAATCGGCAGAAAATAATGATAATATTGAAATTAAGATAGGTATTTTGAGAACAGACAACAGCAGAAAAAGCGAGGACATCTACAACAGCTTTATCGGAACGTGTGACGAATTGGCGCAGGAAGAAAGCGTAAATATAGAATATATGTATTTATGCTCTATTGAAAGCGACGACAAAGCAAAAGCCTACGCCCTAAAGCTTGCAGACAGCGATTGCGACGCAATACTTACAATAGACGAGCAGGCGTCCCTGCTGATGTATGAAACCGGGACAAATATACCGGTCGTTTTTGCGGGAGTAACAGATCCTGAGGCGGACGGCTTGGTTGCCAGCAATTCCGAGCCGGGCGGAATTATGACCGGAGTATCGGATTATACGCCTTGTTTTGAGCAAATAAACCTTATTTGCAGGCTGTATCCTTCATGTCGAACGGTGGCTTTTATTTACGACGAAAACAACGAAAATTCAATTATACAGTTAAATATTGCAAAATATCAGGCAGAAGAACTCTCGCTTACTCTCAACGAATATCCTGTTTCGGATTTTGCCAAGCTTGAAAGCGTACTTGAAAAGGCAAGTGAAAATAACGAAGCCGTTTACTTACCGGACGATACTGAAATAGCAAATAATCTCGAACAGATATGCGACTTTTTTAATGAAAGAAAAATCCCGGTTATAGGCGGAACCGAAGCAATGGTATGGGACGGGTGTCTTGCAACCTACATAATCGATTATAACAGCCTCGGAGAAAAAGCGGCTGTGATGCTTCTTGATATTATAGTCAACGGTAAAAATCCTTCCGCGGTTCCGGTTGCTTATACTACCGAATGCGAGCTGTGCTTTAATTGGGTTACCGCTTCCGAAATAGATTGCAGACCAAGCGGAATAATGTTGCTGTATGCAATGGGAAATTAATTTGAAAACCTTAATTATGAAAAATAGGTGAATTTTTAAAATTGCCAAAAAAAGGCTTGATTTTTTACAATAAATGCGTTACAATATAGTTAGCACTCAAGCAAAGAGAGTGCTAACTATAATTTTAAATATATTCAGGGAGGAATATGCAATGAAAATTAAACCATTACTTGACAAAGTTGTCTTAAAGATTGAACAGGCTGAGCAAACCACTGCCAGCGGTATTGTTTTATCCACTGCCGCACAGGAAAAGCCGCAGTTTGCCACAATTGTCGCCGTCGGTCCCGGAGGACTTGTGGAAGGGAAGGAAGTGGCGATGTTTGTAAAAGAAGGCGAAAAGGTTATTACCAATAAGTACGCCGGCACTGAAGTAAAAATTGACGGCGAAGATTATACAATAGTTCGCCAGTCGGATATTTTAGCAATTGTCGAATAACAGTGCTAACTTAATATTATAAAATTTTATAATTTGTCAGGAGGATTTTATTATGGCAAAACAAATCGCTTACGGTGAAGAGGCAAGAAAAGCTTTAATGAATGGCGTTGACAAGCTTGCCGATACTGTTAAAATTACACTTGGACCTAAGGGTAGAAATGTTGTTCTTGATAAAAAGTTCGGCGCTCCGCTTATTACCAACGACGGCGTAACGATAGCAAAGGAAATCGAGCTTGAAGACGCTTTTGAAAATATGGGCGCACAGCTGGTCAAAGAGGTCTCCATTAAAACCAATGATATAGCCGGCGACGGTACAACAACGGCTACTTTGTTTGCTCAGTCGCTTATTCACGAGGGAATGAAAAACGTAACCGCCGGAGCAAACCCCATGCAGCTTAAAAACGGTATTCAGGCTGCCGTAAACGAGGCGGTTAAAGCAATATCGGAAAACAGCAAAAAGGTTGACGGAACAGAAGATATTGCAAGAGTTGCGACAGTTTCTTCCAGCGATGCCGCTATCGGCAATCTTATTGCCGAGGCTATGGAAAAGGTAACGACAGACGGCGTTATTACCGTTGAAGAATCAAAGACAGCCGAAACATACAGTGAGGTTGTTGAAGGTATGATGTTCGACCGCGGTTATATTGCACCTTATATGGTAACTGATAACGATAAAATGGTTGCCGAGCTTGATGACGCGCTCATCCTTATTACCGACAAAAAGATCTCAAATACTCAGGAAATTCTTCCTTTGCTTGAGCAAATTGTTCAAGGCGGCAGAAAGCTCCTTATCATTGCAGAGGACGTAGAGGGAGAAGCTCTCACAACACTTGTACTCAACAAGCTGCGCGGCACCTTTACCTGTGTTGCGGTAAAGGCTCCCGGATTCGGTGACAGAAGGAAGGAAATGCTTCAGGATATTGCAATCTTAACCGGCGGTACTGTAATAACTTCCGACCTTGGTCTTGAACTCAAGGACGCTACTATCGACCAACTCGGACGCGCGCGTCAAATTAAGGTAGAAAAGGAAAATACTATCATAGTTGACGGAGCCGGCGATTCAAGTGCAATTAAAGGCAGAATTGCTCAGATCCGCGCCCAAATTGAAACCACAACCTCCGATTTCGACAGAGAAAAACTTCAGGAAAGGCTCGCAAAACTGGCCGGAGGAGTTGCGGTAATTAAAGTTGGCGCTGCTACCGAAATCGAAATGAAAGAAAAGAAGCTCAGAATTGAAGACGCTCTTGCAGCAACAAAGGCTGCCGTTGAAGAGGGTATAGTTGCCGGCGGCGGAATAGCCCCCATCAACGCAATCCCTGCTGTTGAAAAGCTTATTGAAGGCGCGCAGGGCGACGAAAAAACCGGTATGCAAATTGTTCTGCGTTCTTTGGAGGCGCCTTTGCGTCAGATTGCCGCTAATGCCGGTCTTGAAAGCTCGGTTATAGTAGAAAATATTAAGAAGTCAAACAAGATTGGATACGGCTTCAATGTGCTCACAGGCGAATATACAGATATGTTAGCTGCCGGTATAGTTGACCCCACAAAGGTTACAAGAAGCGCTTTACAGAACGCTTCCTCAGTTGCGGCAATGGTTCTTACAACAGAATCGTTGGTAACGGATATAAAGGAACCCGCGCCCGCAGCTCCTGCAGCATCACCTGATATGGGCGGTATGTATTAATCTGCGGCAAAAATTGATTTTACTTTAAAAACGGCGGACTTCTGTCTGCCGTTTTTTGCTTATTTAAAATAATTCATTTTTCTGTCACAAATAACGGTTGATTTATATTGCAAAATATTGTATTATGATATACAAAGATTTAAGGAGGCTTGCGCCCAATGGATGAAAACAAAAAATCGGAAGGTATCGAAAGCAATGAGGAACGACTTAATGCAGACGCATATGAGCCTGAAGCTCCCGCCGATAATGCTGCAGGTGAAATGTCCGTTCCATGCAATTCTGACAGTAAATCCGAATTAAACGCCGAAAGTGACATTACCGACAGCGATATAAGCGAAGCGGCAGATTCAAACACCGATATTTTACAGACAGAAGATTCCGAGCTGTCTGCGGAAAAAACAGAACCGGACGAAAATATTGAAGACGAGTTCAAGGACATCAAAACCGAACCGGAACAAAAGCCTAAAAAAAAGACCGTTTTCTATACCTCAATCATTACAGCGGCGAGCATTTTATTGGCTGCCCTGATTGTTTTCGGAGTATATAAAATATTTTTCACTTCATCTGTTGAGGGCGTATGGGCTTTGTCCGAGGAATTGGAGTATGCCGAAGAAAATGACTCCGCAGTTTCATATTTGGTCTTTGAAAAAGACGGAGTAGCCAAGTGCGTTATAGGCACCTATTCTTATTACGGACCTTATTTCGTTGAAACCTCCGACGGCGCTTCAACGCTCAGCGTTTCCATCCCATACGTTTTGTCCGGAGAATTCGATATAACCATTGACGGCAACGCCTTTTCCACACGTGAGCTTACAATTTCTTCAGGCGATGATTCTCTGCTGTTTGTAGAGGCCCCTATGGAGGATGCAGGTCTTACGCCGTCTGCGGATTTTACCGCGGACGAAGAAGTAATAGGCAAGTGGTACAGTGAAGCTCAGGGGGTGACTTATACCTTAAATTCAGACGGAACTATCGCTTTTGATATGCAATATGAAGATATGGGAATACATATAGACGGCATATATACTGTAAACGACGGAACGATTACTTTCACTTATTTTACCGATTCGGAAGTATCAAGCGAAGCTGAGTTTTATATCAACGACGACGGCAATTTGGTCATTGAGGACGTTGAATATATAAGTGTTTCAGAATAAAAGTAGCTTATACTATAACTTAGGCAAAGATGTTCAGCGCCTACCACCTGACGCAGCAAATTAAAAAATGAATAAAACGGAGCCTATGGGAATAGACTCCGTTTTATTTTTAAATTCAGCTCTGACCATTTAAATGTCAAGCTTAAAGCCTCCGCTATTAAGAACAAGAATACGTGAGGAGCAGGGAGCAACGGGCAGATTAACCGTGCCGTTCGCTTCGAAAACTTCGTTGTCGTTAAGAACGTCGGTAAGTACTCCGCTTCCGTTGACGCGAAAATCAATACAGCTTTCTTCTTCTGAAAGATTAAGCATAATATAAACCTTTTGCTGCGCTGTGGCACGCTTGTAAACAAGCTGTTCGTTACGTATAGTAATATTTTCAAAATCGCCCACTGCAAGCGCTTCAAGCTGTCTGCGTATCTTACCCAACTTGCACAGATAAGCGTTTAATGCGTCGTCGGCGTCTGTAATTGAGCTTATATTTAATGAGGGGCGCAAAGCGACGTCGCTTTCTCGCGTGCGTGTTCCCCGGATGCCCCACTCGCTGCCATAATATAATGACGGAACTCCCGGCATTGTGTAAAGAATGGTATGTACATTTTTTAAATGCCTTTTGTTGCGAAGCGTGCTTGCTATTCTGTTGACGTCGTGGTTATCGACAAAGTTAAATGTATATATGTTTTTATATATGCCTCCCTTTGAAAATTGTCTTTGCAGTGAATGAGCAATTTCAAAATAGTTTTTATCATTATGAGATGAGTAAATACCCTTGTAGCATTCGTAATTTGTTACGGAATCCAGCATTTCGGGATTTGCCCAGCGGTTGTAATCTCCGTGAATAATTTCACCGTAAAGCCAGAAATCCGGCTTTAATTCTCGGCATTTATTCTTTAATCGTCTAAAGAAGTCAAACTCAATGCAGTCGGCTGCATCAATGCGCAAGCCGCTTATTCCGAATTCTTTAATCCAAAATTCAACGGCGGAAAGCAGGTGAATTATTACATCTTCGTTGCGTAAATTGAGCTTTACAAGGTCATAATTTCCGGACCAACCCTCATACCAAAACGGATCCCCGTATGGACTTGAACCCGAAAAATTAAGATTATGAAACCAAGAACAGTATGGGGAAGAGGAGCCCTTTTCACGAACATCCCTGAACGCCCAAAAATCACGTCCGACGTGATTAAACACACCGTCCAAAATAACGCGTATACCGTTTTCGGATAATGTATCACATATTTTTTTAAAAGAAGCATTGTCGCCGAGCCTTCTGTCAATATTAAAATAATCACGTGTATCGTAGCCGTGACGCGAGCTTTCAAAAACAGGATTAAATACGATTGCATTGACTTGCAGCTCTTTAAGGTGCGGTATCCAGTCATATATTTTATCTAACCGGCAGCTTTTAATTCCGTCGTTTTCAAGAGGAGCCCCGCTGAACCCGAGCGGGTAAATATTATAAACAACCGCAGATTTTATCCATTCCATTAAATTTCCTCCGTTTTTTTAAAATTTTAACCGGAATTATATAATAACATAAAAAGGGCTATTGTACAAGCGCAAAAACTGTGTTATAATAACATACAATAAAATACCGCAAGTAAACACTTCGGTTTAAAATTATCAGGAGGCTCAGCATATTATGAATATTTGGCATGATATTGATTCATCACGGATTAATCCCTTGAATTTTATGGTTGTTATTGAAATTCCAAAAGGAAGCAAAGCAAAGTACGAGCTTGACAAGCAAACCGGTCTGATGGTTTTGGATCGAATTTTGCATACCTCGACACATTATCCTGAAAATTACGGGTTTATTCCCCGTACATATGCCGATGACGGCGACCCGCTTGACGTTCTTGTCCTCTCGAGCGAAATTATATATCCTATGACATTAGTCCAATGCTATCCCATCGGCGTTATAACAATGCTTGATAACGGAAAAAATGACGAAAAAATAATTGCAATTCCGTTCAGCGACCCCACATACAACGAATATTCCGATATTTCGCAGCTCCCCAAGCATATGTTTGACGAGATGGCGCATTTCTTCTCGGTATATAAATCACTCGAAAACAAGGAAACTGCCGTTGACGAGGTTCGCGGAGCAGACGCAGCTATTGAAATTGTTAAGTCCTGTATACAAAATTATAAAGAAAAATATAATCTGCTGTAATTAAAACAACAATATACTTTTTAAATTGTAACAGACCTACGGCAAGTCTGCATGGATAGAAGCGCCGTTCGCGATCGCAGCCGCGCGCAGGGAACGTCAGCTCCTAAGTGCCTTGTTGATATGCTATAACTCCGGCCGGAATTTCGAAACGCAATCTGCCGCCTTAGAGGCGGGGAAATTTTTGCATAAGTTATGATACAAGACAGGCGCGATTTTAAGTCGCGCCTGTCTTGTATTTTAATCTTTTATCTTAACCTTTTAAAAAAATCCGTCAGCAAGCGTCTGCAATCATCCTCTAAAATTCCCCCGTGAACTTCCGGACGGAAGTTATTGGGAAGAGTAAAAAGATTTACAGCCGATCCGCAGGCACCGTTGTTTTTGTCATACGCGCCAAAATAAAGCTCGGGTATCCTTGCGTTAATTACCGCTCCCGCGCACATAGGGCAGGGTTCAAGCGTTACATACATCTTGCATTGCCACAACCGCCAGCCTCCAAGAGCGGTGCAGGCGGAGTTTATTGCTTCGATTTCGGCGTGAAGGAGAGCATTTTTACCGCTTTCTCGGCGATTTAAGCCACCGGATATTATTTTGTTATCTCTGACTATAACAGCTCCGACCGGAACCTCTCCCATATTCGCAGCTTTCTCAGCAAGAAGCAACGCTTCTTTCATAAAAATTTCGTCTTTATACATAAATTAAAAATACATATTTAAAGTAACGGTTAAAGCGGTAATAAAAAGCGCGGTAATCATACCGGGATTTATAAAAAACATCTTGATTTTTTCGGAAAAAGTAAAATTAGTCGTTTTATCCGCCGCAAATGCGAAGATTTTTTTATCCTTACGCGCTAAATAAATAACCGATATTAAAGCAGCGGAAATTACAAGGATTAAAAATAAAGTAAAGCAAAGATTGACGATTTTATAGTCAAAATTCATAGCCGCAATTTGAACGAAACAAGCCAATGAGTTGTTAATAGAGTGCATAACCATAGATGGAAACATAGATTTTGTATAAACTCTGACATATCCCATGGCCAAGCCGCCGATAAATGCAAACGGAATTTGTTCAAGGTTTCCGTGCATAAGACCGAATAGCAGGGAAGAGGTAAAGATTGCGAAACCGTCGCCGTATTTTTGCATTGTACCCAATATTACGCCGCGAAAAGCGAACTCTTCCGAAATTGCCGGAACAATTGCAATAGAAATAAAATAGATAATATATTCGCCGATGCTGTTTCCGACATTGTCGATTCCCTCTGAATTGTGAATTCCGAGGAGGGAAAAATTATTGCTTATTATTTCTGTCGCATAATTTGCTACGGTAAAAGCAGCATAAGTAATAAATATTAAAGGTATAAATTTGCGTAAATCCGTTTTTTTAAAAGGGACAAGCTTATTAAAGCTGAGCTTGTGTGTTTTAACATAGATAATCTCATATATAAAAAAAGCAAGCAACGAAAACATGGAGTTAAAAAGATTAAAAGAGATCGGATCATAGACAACTTCGGATGCTGAGTCGGTTTTATATACCAGAAAAAACATAAACGGAATGATAAAGATACTCATAATCAGAAATAAGATTACAAGATTAAAACCTATGCTGCTGCATACTTTTTTAAAATTCCTTTTGTTTTGTTCCTGCAAAAAATTATTATTCAGCCGGACATTAGGATGAGCGTTAGGATAATTCATATAATACTCCAAAGTTAAAAGTTATGCTATGCGGTTCTGCTTTCTTTCGATTTAAGCTTAACGCTATTTTATCATATTGCGGTTAAAAACTCAATACATTTTGCATTTCAGCGAGGTTTTGTTTTGTTACTGTTTTTATTATTAATATTTGCAAGGGGATTAGCATTTACGGCGTCCTGAATTTGTTGATCGCCGGTATGTGTGTAAATTTCCGTAGTTCCGAGATTTTCGTGCCCTAAAATTTCCTGCAGAACACGAATATCCACACCGCCGTGCTGATACATAAGTGTAGCGGCGGTATGACGCAGCTTATGACAGGAATATCCCTGAGCGTCTAATCCGATTTTGTTCAAATACTTATAAACCAAAGCCTGTACGGTTTTAGGGCTCATACGCTTTAGCTGATTGCTTATGAAAAGAGCGTTTTTATCTTTAACTCCGTCAACAGGGCGCACAGCCTTGTAATTGTTTATGGCTTCAATACAAGCTTGATTTAGATGTATAATTCTTTCTTTGTTTCCTTTGCCAACAACACGCATAGCGTCATCACCGATAATATCGCTGTAATTAAGACCCACTAACTCCGAAAGGCGCAGTCCGCAATTCAAAAAAAGAGTAAGAATACAGTAATCGCGCTCTTTGTGAGCTCCGTCAACGGCATTCAGAAGCTCGATGCTTTGCTCAAGACTTAAGTATTTTGGAACTGATTTTTTCTTTTTAGGAAGCTCTAACTCTTTAATAGGGTCAACCTCCAGCAAATGTTCTTTTACGGTTAAATAATTAAAAAAGGATCTGAGACTCGAAACCTTGCGCGCACGGGTTGTTGAAGAATTCGAGCGCTCACGCAGTGCAAAATTCATAAACTCGTAAGCGTCTGTTAACGTTACCGTTTTCAGAAGCTCAATATCAATGTCATCGACTGTAATTTTCGAAAATTCCGTATCGGCGGGTACCAGCCCGCGCTGCCGCTTTAAAAAGCGGAAAAACGTTCGCAAATCGGAAAAATATTCATCAACGGTTTTGGGGGATTTGCCTTTAACCGTTTGCATATAATTTAAATAACGTTTTACAATCGGAGAAGCTTCAATAGTAAAATCGATTGCCATGGACTATCAACTCATTTCAAATTTTTAATTGTTATATATTTGTATATATTTTACCGAGAAAGCGGTTTGATAAGCTTATTTAAATCGGAGGTATATTCGGCGAACCCACGCAGAATGAACCCGCCGCTTCAGCGATGGGGGAAAACCTCTGCGCTCAATCTATCTATAATGCTTTTAATAAAATTATACAAAATTAATATTTTGTATAATTTAGAAGAGGAGCTTCCAAAATACAAAGTGTAATTATAGGTTCTGATGATTAATTAATTTATCGGAATAATTCCCCCGATATCAGTCAATGGCTTAGAGCTTAAACTATGAAGAGTTACATTGTAATTACTGCAGAAGCTTTTTATATTTTCGTAATCCGGATGCAGCTTAATATTTCCGGTAAATACAATATCTTTATCGGAGATTTTTCCGCAGCATCCGCCGATAAACCCATAATCGGTTCCGGGCAAAATAATGTTACCCGGAGAAATTTTTAATGTGTCTATTTTCAAATTCAAACAGGCGCTGTAAATCGATTCATCAGCTGTAATTATTGCGTTTTGGTTAATTAAAGCTGCAGAGCATTTGGCATAGCCCTGGCGCACATTAATATATTCCAGACCTTTATTCCGGAAAACGGACATAAGCGCGCCGGTAACGGCTTTCTTGTTGCCGAGCACATATTTACCCACAATCAGATGATTAAGAGCTACATTATTAGGGTAGCTTAAATTCTCCCCCAAAGAAATAATATAAAAAGTTTTGTATAATTTTTGCAGGAGCTTTTTTACGTCGGCAGTCAGATCCAAAACCGCTGCGGTTGCGGTGTCAATCCTTAAAAACTCCATGTCGGCATGTGAGGCTTCAAAAGGCAGAAATCCTTCAATAGTATCCGTGTAAATGATTTCTACTCCAAAACTGTTCAAATTACGGCACAATTCAGGTACGGTGCCTGACATCAAAACCTTAGGTTTGCTCGGTGACATATCAGTTGGTCAAAGCTTCAAAGGCTTGTCTGATGTTTTTAACTCCGGTTATACTAACGTTGTTATTTGGCGGAACAATATTTTTAAGATTATGATATGGCAAAACGATATTTCCAAATCCAAGTCTTACCGCCTCGTTTACTCTTGCCTGTGCTTGAGAAACGGCACGTATCTCCCCTGCTAATCCTATCTCACCGAAAGCTATCGCGCTCTCGGGTATTGCTGTGTCCTTAAGACTGCTTACAAGAGCCATAGCAACCGCAAGATCCACGGCAGGTTCATCTAAGCGAAGACCGCCGACGACGTTCACATAAATGTCCGAATTTGAAAAATAGTAACCTGCGCGCTTTTCCAAAACAGCAAGTAAAAGCGCTATGCGGTTGTAATCAAAGCCGGTTGACATTCTGCGGGCGTTGCCGTATCCGCTGACGGTTGCCAAAGCCTGAATTTCTGCTAAAATAGGCCGAGTTCCTTCGATTGTGCAGGCTACGCAGGTACCGGATACGTTTTTCGGTCTGCCGCTCAGCAACATAAGCGAAGGGTTTTCAACCTCTTCAAGACCGGTGTCCGTCATTTGGAACACGCCGATTTCATTAGTTGAACCGTAGCGGTTTTTAACTGCACGAAGGATGCGATATGATGTTTGCCTGTCCCCCTCAAAATACAAAACCGCGTCAACAATGTGCTCAAGAACCTTGGGACCGGCTATTGAACCTTCTTTATTTACATGCCCGACAATAATTATTGGTATTTCCAAGGCTTTGGCAGTCCTCATGAGCATATTCGTACATTCTCTTACCTGAGTGACGCTGCCCGGCGAGGATGAAAGCTCGGTAAGATTCATAGTCTGAATTGAATCAACCATAACTAAATCGGGCTTTTCGGTTCTGATATGCTCGCAAATAGCTTCAATGTCGGTTTCCGACATAACATACAGGCTTGAACTGTCCACTCCGAGCCGCATAGCTCTTAATTTAAGCTGGCGTTTTGATTCTTCACCGGATATATAAAGTATTTTCAGACTTTGCCCCAAATACTGGCAAACTTGTAGAAGTATTGTAGACTTTCCTATGCCGGGATCTCCCCCAAGCAAAACAAGACTTCCCTTTACAATTCCTCCGCCGAGCACACGGTCAAGCTCGGGTTTGCCGGTTTTATAGCGTTGTTCGTCGTCGATAGAAATATCATTCATTAACACCGGCTTTGCATAATCGGAGATTACAGAGGGCTTGCTTGAGACGGGTTGTTTGGAGATGTTTTTAATTTCTTCATTCATTGTATTCCATTCGCCGCAGCCGGGGCACTTTCCGTTCCATTTCGGTGATTCGTACCCGCACTCCGAGCAAATAAATACATTTTTGGTTTTTGAAGCCATAAATTTTCACGTCCAATTTTCTGCATAATATTGTAAAAACCCAAGGTAAATAGAAAACGCTGTTTTCAGTTGATATTCCTCCTGCTTCAGATTTTCAAGCTCCTTGGGATTGGAAAGAAAGCCGCATTCAACAATTACAGCAGGTACAACCGCATTATTTAAAACATAAATATTTTCATCGGCTTTTTTGCATTCTCTGTTATTTTCAGGCTGAAGTAAAGAAGTAATTGAATTCCTTATGCTTTCCGCAAGAACGCTGCTTTGCGGATTGTTTGCGGAGTAAAATATTTGCGCTCCGCAGTATTGCGGCTCTTCAAATTTATTCTGATGTATGCTTAAAACCACATTGTTTTCGTTGTTATTGAAGATTTCCAAACGGGTTTTTAAGTCCGAAGCCTTGCGTTCCCTAACAGTGGAAAGCTTTTGGTTTCCTACGGAAATATCCTCCTCGCGCACCGCCGTAACTTCAAAACCGCTCTGCAAGAGCATATCCTTTAATTTTAAAACAATGCTTAGATTTATGTCTTTTTCCAATGTTCCGTCCGACGCTTCGGCTCCTCCGTCTTCGCCGCCGTGCCCAGCGTCTAAAATTATAGTGGGAGGCGTTTTATTGCTTCCGTTAAATACCGCTGAGACAGTTGAATTAAGACGTATGGGAAGAATTGAAAAAGCCGATATAACGGAAAAAAACAGGACGGCGGATACAATGCGAAACAAATACTTCTTTATCATAAAAACCACCCAAAACTTATAAACCTATTCGCCGATGTAAGGACAAGCTTACACCGGATTGTGTTCCGAGTTAAAATTGAAATAATCGGAACACATAGCCTAAGATAATTGTATGTGTTCCGATCAGAAAATATCAGTTCCGACGATTCCTTTGTTTGAATTTTTAAATCGAAGCGGCACTCCGGCAAGCTTCCTTTGGATGGGCTTGCGATAGTCTGCGCACAAGTTAAAAAATAATATTTAATGTGTTAAGTGGTGAACTCCACGCTGTCAGCCCATTTTAATATATCTGTCTCGCAGGACTCCGCATTTAGTACCGAACAGCAGAAATAGAACGACCAGAAAGCGTCGCTGCTTTTAAAGAGGCACATATAATACTTGTATGTGTCGGAATTTATATCGTTAACATACGTCGAATAAATATACTTGCCGCTGTCTGCTTTTATAAATTCTGTAAGCTTATTATCTTCTGCGTCAATATAATTATAGTTAACAATATATTCCGAAAAATCATATATTGTTGAATCCGAGCTGAGACCGCCGATTTTTTCGGAATTATTAAATTCAAATTTTTCAGCAACGATTATAACCACGTTGCTTTTAAAGCAGGCGGCGGCATTGTCTATATCGTCTTCGGAAAAGTCGCTCGTAAGAGTTATTGAAAAGTCGTCGGTAGAAAAAATCTGCTCGATCGCGCTTGAGCTGTTGCAGGCAGTAAACATTACAATAATAAGGAAAACAGAGATAAAGTTAATTGCTGTGTTTTTAATATTTTTCATATTAACCTCGGCTTTAATGTTAAGTATTTTTATCTACCTGATGAAAGGTTTTAAGATTTCCTGTCTTGGCGCTGCGCTTGTCAAGCTCGTTTAGTACATCTGAAAGAGGGATATTTTGATTCACCATCATGACCGTGAGATGATAAATCAAATCGGAAATTTCAAGTACGGTTTCGTTATTATCTCCGTTTTTTGCCGCTATAATTGTTTCGGAGCACTCCTCCCCCACTTTTTTAAGAATCTTATCTAAGCCTTTTTCAAACAGATAGCAGGTATAAGACCCCTCGGAGGGATTTTCACGCCGTTGTGTCACGGTGTCATATAAAGCCTGTAAAACATTGTCATTCATTTTTTCACCTCAGTTTAATCTTGTAAAAAAGCAGGAATGATGCCCCGTATGACACGCCGCGCCTATTTGCTCGACTGTTATCAAAAGGGTATCGTCGTCGCAATCACCGAATATTTCACAAACCTTTTGCAAGTGACCCGATGTTTCCCCCTTATTCCAAAGCTTTTGTCTGCTGCGGCTGTAAAACCATGTATAACCTGTTTCAAAGGTTTTCTGCATGGATTCAAGGTTCATATATGCAAGCATCAGAACTTTACCCGTGCTTTTTTCTTGAATTATTACCGGTATCAATTCTGATTTTTTAAAGAATTTATCATAGTCCATATTTACACCTTTTGAGCAACCTCGATTGCCTTTTTTAAATCTAAATTTCCTGAATAAAGAGCTTTTCCGCATATCGCCCCATAAACGTTGAGGTTAGAAAGATTTACAATATCGATAAGATTCGACACACCGCCGCTTGCAACTATCCGGCATGAAACCGTGTTTACGAGGTCATCAAGCTCTTTGAGATTAGGACCGGACATCGTGCCGTCCTGATCTATATCTGTATAAATAATAGTTTTACAACCTATATTTTCCATACGCTTTGCAAGCTCAAGGTAATTTATTTCGCTGCTATCTATCCATCCTTCAGCCTTAACCATCCCGTTTTTAGCGTCTATGCCGACAGCAATTTTATCTCCGTATTCACGGATTGCTTCGTAAACAAAATTTTGATTTTTAACGGCGGCAGAACCCAAAATTACACGTTCTATCCCGTTATTAAGATAAAATTCCACAGACTCCATATCACGTATTCCCCCGCCGATTTCAACCTTTAAGTCGGAGGAGGCCGCAACCGAAATTATCAACTCGGCATTAACACGTTTTCCGTCTTTTGCACCGTCAAGGTCTACCATATGAAGCCACTTTGCTCCGTCTTGACTGAAGCGCTGCGCTGTTTCAACGGGATTATCGGCGACCTTATGTACCGTAGCGTAATCGCCCTTAAACAAACGCACACAAACGCCGTCTTTTATGTCTATAGCGGGAATAATTAACAATTATAATACCCCCTTGGTTGAAAGCGGCTCGGTTGAAGCCCTCTCTTTTACGGCAAGCCTTAGGGCGTGCGCCGCCGCTTTGTATAGTGCCTCGGTGATATGATGCGCGTTTTCACCGTATTTGGCATGTAAATGCAGCGTGATACCGGCATTAAAAGCAAAGGCTCTCATAAATTCTCGGGTCATACAGGTATCATATTCGCCGCACACCTGCTGTGAAAAATCCGCGTTAAAAACAAGAAAGGGTCTTCCGCTTATGTCGACGGAAGCAAATGCAAGCGCCTCGTCCATAGGAACATAAAAGCTGCCGAAACGCTCTATACCGCTTTTATTGCCCAGAGCGGTTTTAAAGGCCTTGCCAAGAACAATTCCGGTATCTTCAACGGTATGATGACAGTCAACCTCTAAGTCGCCGGCTGCTTCAAGCACGAGACCAAATCCGCCGTGAAAAGCAAAAGACTCAAGCATGTGGTCAAAAAATCCAATCCCGGTGTCAATGCGCACCTCACCGCCGTCTAAATTCAAAGCAAGCGTAATATCCGTTTCCTTGGTTTTTCTGTTTACTTCAGCAGTTCTCAAATGAAACACCCCGCCGTTCATAGTAAAGTTGAATAAAGCGTACAGCCTCGGAAATTTCCGCAACAGTCCCGGCTGTAATACGTAAATAAGCACCCATGTACCTTATTGCTATTGAATTTTCAAGTAAAAACTCAAAAATTTCCTTAGCGTCGGGCGTTTTGATAAGGACAAAGTTTGTGCAGGTGGGCATCACGCAAAAGTCCGCCACGGATTTTTGTATTTCTTTCAATTTATTATACAGTATATTTCTGTTGTTTACAATATTTTTTTGGTGATTTATTAAATTATTTTTGTTTTTATAAATTATAGCCCCGAATTTTTGAGAAACGCTGTTGACGTTGTACGGCGATTTAACGGCTCTCAATGAATTTGTAAGTGTTTTGTTTGCAACCGCAAATCCGAGGCGCAGGGCTGCAAATCCCACAGCCTTGGAAGCTGTTCTCAGGACAATAAGATTATCAAAAGTGTGCGCCTGTGATATAAGAGATTGATCCCAAAAATCCATATACGCCTCGTCAAGAACAACCAATGCGTTAACCATCTTAACAAAATCGGCGGCTTGCTTAGCGCTCACCCCCTGCCCGGTAGGGTTGCATGGATTGGAAAAAATTACCATAGAAATTTTTTCTTTGTTTATTATATCGGCGGCAACTTGCAGCTTAATCTGCAAATCCTCGTCCTTGAGCAAGGGAATGCAGACGGTTTCATACAGGGAACTGTAAAACCGATACATTGAAAAATCCGGAGTCAAAACAAGAATTTTGTCGCCTTTTTCAAGGAACGTGCTTTCCAGAACAGAAATAATTTCGTCCGAGCCGTTGCCTGCGGTTACGAATTCGGGTGAAATTTTATAAAAATCCGCAAAGGCTCTGCACAGTTCTTCGGCGAGCGGATCGGGATACCGGTTAAATTCTATAGTGTCAATTGCACTTTTAAGCTCTGATTTAACATTTTCGTCCGGAAAATATGGGCTTTCGTTGGCGTCCAAACGGATTTTGTAATCTCCTTTTACGGGTTCGTACGGTACAAGCTCGGCAATTTTTTTGTTAAGCTTATAGGACATAATCGTCATTCCTTCTTAGTTATTCAAAGCGCACCTTTATACTGTTAGCGTGGGCAGTCAACCCCTCTGTTTCAGCAAATTTTTCGATCAAAGCGGAGTCCTTTTTAAGGGCAGATTCAGTATAATATATAAAGCTTGACTTTTTAACAAAGCTGTCCACAGAAAGCGGCGAAAAGAACCGTGCGGTACCGCTTGTCGGCAGAACATGGTTGGGTCCGGCAAAATAATCCCCGAGCGGCTCGGGGCTGTAATTTCCGAGAAATACGGAGCCGGCGTTATCGAGCTTTCCGATATATTCCATGGGATTTTTACAGCAAACTTCAAGATGCTCCGGAGCCAATTCATTTGCAAACTTCACAGCCTGAGATATGTCCCTGCACACAATAATCGCACCGAAATCATTAAGTGCACTGCGAATTATCTCATTTCTGGAAAGCCCCGCAGACTGTACCTCAAGCTCCTTGATGACCTCGTCTGCAAGGCTGTTGCTTGTGGTCAGCAGTATAGACGAAGCAAGCCTGTCATGCTCGGCTTGACTCATAAGATCCGCGGCAAGGAACTTAGGGCTGGCAGTTTCATCGGCAATGATAAGGATTTCGCTCGGACCGGCTATCATATCGATGTCTACAACTCCGTAAAGGAGCTTCTTTGCGGTGGCTACAAATATATTTCCGGGTCCGACAATTTTATCCACCTTTGGAACAGATTCGGTTCCATATGCAAGAGCTGCTATCGCTTGTGCGCCGCCCATAAGAAAAATTCTGTCTACGCCGGCGATTTCGGCGGCGGCAAGTATATTGGGGTTAGGCTTTCCGTTTTTGCAGGGAGGCGTTACCATTATTACCTCTTTAACGCCTGCAAGCTTTGCGGGTATTGCGTTCATAAGGACAGACGAAGGATAGGCCGCCGTTCCGCCCGGGACGTAAATTCCTACGCAGTTGAGCCCCCTTACTCTTTGCCCCATTATAACTCCGTCCTGTCTTGACGTAAACCAGCTTTGCGTTATCTGGCGCGAGTGAAAATCGCGAATATTCTCTGCGGCCTTTTCGATTGCCTGCAAAAACATAGGATCGCAGTCTTCAACAAAGCTGCTGATTTCCTCAAGTAAAATTTCGGTTTTTTCTGGAAGCTTTCCGTCAAATTTAAGGGTATACTCGGCAACAGCGGCGTCACCGTTGTTTTTTACGTTCTCAATGATTTGTGAAACGACCGGAACAACGTCTTTATCTGAATTTTCGGCTCTTTTTTTAAGCAATTTAATAAATTCATATTCTTTTGTTCCGTCAGCTACAACCTTATCAATCATTTTTGATAGCCTCCTCCAATTTGTCTACAAGATTTTCTATCTCATGTTTGCGCAGCTTTAAACCGGCAATATTCGCAATCAGGCGTGCAGAAATGTCGGAGACATATTCTTTTACCTCCAAGCCGTTTTCCTTGAGCGTTGAGCCTGTTTCAACAATATCGATGATAGCGTCCGAAAGGCCCAGCAAAGGGGCAAGCTCAACGGAACCCTCAATTTTTATAACTCGCACGTCCATACCCTTGCTTTCAAAGAAGCTTCTTGTAACATTGGGATATTTTGTGGCAATCGTCTTTATTTTATATCCGGAGTAGAAGTCTGTATCCTTTTTCCCCGCCAAAGCGAAGCGACACTTCCCAAAGCCCAAGTCGAGTAATTCATAAAAGGAACTTCCCTGTTCAAGAATAGTGTCCTTACCTACAACTCCCAAATCACAAACACCGTGTTCAACATAAGTTATAACGTCTGCTGCTTTTGCAAGTACAACCTCGATTTCACCGTTCCCGACAGGAAGAATTAATTTTCTTCCTTTATTATGTATATTCTCGCAATTGCAGCCGATTTTTTCGAGCAGCTTAACCGTATCTTTTTCAAGTCTGCCTTTAGTTAATGCAATTCTTAAAGGTTTCATCTGTTTACACTCCTGTCTGTTTGTGCAACAAGCGCGTCAACATTTATTGCAAATCCCGAAGCTCCCATAGGACAATCGAAGCAATCCATAAGCATATCGTACCGACCGCCGGATAAAACAGCATCGCCTATCCCCTCGACATACCCGGAAAAAACAACTCCGCTGTAATAATCGTTACGCTGCACCAGCCCCAAATCAATCGAAATATTTTCTCCGGGGAATTTTTTGCAAAGCGCCGAATAAAGTTCATCCACATATTCGAGAGCTTTGACTGCCTGTTCGCTTTCGCATAATGAATATGCCTCAGCAAAAATTTCTTCACCGCCGAATAAGCGAGGCAGTCTTTTGAGCGCGGAAACGCCGCGTACATTGCCCAAGGCATCCAAAATATTGCTCACTTCGGTATAATTGCGGTTTTCCATAGCAACCTTTATGTCATATTTTACTTCATCGGCAGCGCTAAGCTGTTCAAGCAGCGCCTTGAAGAACTCGGCATGACCTATTTCAAAGCGGAAAGCTTCGGCTGTTGCGTCTAGGCACTCAATAGCAGTTGTTATTACCTCTAAATCAGCATCCTTTCCGACAGCGCCGAGTAATTCAATTCCCATTTGCATAATTTCGTTATAACGACCTGTTAAAGTGGGATGGTTACGGTAAACCGCCTGACGGTAAAAAAGGCGAAATTCCTTCTCTCCGCAATTTTTAAGCCTTGTCGAAACCATGCGCGCTATGGGTAAAGTGGAGTCAGGGCGCATAACTAAAAGCCTGCCCTTGCTGTCCGTGGTTTTGAACATATCCTCCTGGGGTATACCGCTGTATTTCAAAGAGAATAAATCAAAAAATTCTATGGAAGGCGTGATTACCTGATGAAAGTTCTTATTCTGAAAAACGGTTTGAATTTTTGTGCAAATGTTTGTAAATGTAATGCACTCTTCAAGTAAATAGTCCCTTGTGCCTTCCGGAGTAATTTTAAAATATTTTTTCATAAACAAAATCCTCTGCAAAACGCTTTAGTGTGCTAATATAATAGCACACTAAACAGCGCCTGTCAATCATTATTTTCCTGCTCTTCAATATTTGCGTCGGCTTCTTCGCTTACACATTTGCCTGCGGTATTATCTGTTTTAAAACCGTCAGCCCGCCTGCCCTTCAGCGCTAATCTTGCATTTACATTTTCACCGAGTATGGAATAAATAACCGCAAATATCGGTACGCCGAGTATCATTCCCACAATACCGAAAAGCCCGCCTCCAAGAATAACGCTGAACATTATCCAGAAACCGGAAATACCGATTTGGTTGCCCAAAATCTTCGGCCCGATAATATTTCCGTCTATTTGCTGTAATATAATTATAAATATAATAAACCACAGACATTCTATTGGATTTATAATCAACAGCAGCAAAGCTGAGGGAACGGCTCCTATAAACGGTCCGAAAACGGGAATAACATTTGTGACTCCGACGACAACGCTGATAAGCAGCGCGTAATCGAATTTGAAAATGCTCATACAAATTAAGCAAATTATACCTATTATAACGGAATCGACAATTTTGCCTATTATAAATTTGCCGCACTTATTTACTATAAGGTCTGTAATCTTAAAAATGCGACGCTGGGTTTTAGGCTTTGTATATGCGATAACCATTTTTCTACCCTGCTCCTGCAGTTTTTCTTTGCAAACAAGCAGATAAATTGAAATTATGATTGCAACAATCCAATTGTAAAGCTCCGATATAAGCGCTTTAACAGTTGTTACAGCGGCAGGGAAAATGTTTGAAGTAATATTTTGGATGAACTTTGAGGCGTCGCCTCCGCTGATTGCTTCGAAAATGGTGTTGGCGATTGATTCAATATTGCTTTCTTCGGTGAAAATAAAATCAAATCTATTTTGAATTGTTTCGAAAAAGTTATTTAAGACTTTTTCTGCCTGTCGCCCGTATTCCGGCAGGCTTGCGGTAAGCGATTCTATGCTTTTGGCAAGCTCTGGGATCAACACAGAAATAATCACTGTAATTATACCGATAATAATCAGGTATGAGCATAAAAGTGAAAGCGCCGTTCTTAATCCGGCTAAGGACTTATTCTTTTTATCAATTTTTTTGAATAAACGGTTTTTGAAAAATTTGAACGGTATATTTAAGAGGAACGCCAAAATAAGTCCGTAGAAAAAGGGACTGAGGATTGAGATAAGCTTTCCCAAAATTTCCCATACGGTTTTGAAGTTAAGCATTATGAATAGAAGAAAAACAGTATATGTAATATATAATAAAGCGTTTTTAACTTTTTTGTCTTTCATACTGAACCTCCGAGCTTACAATTGTTCAACTCAGTTAAAAAAGTGAAATTTGTGATGTATCCGGCAAATCTCTGAAAGTGCCTATTTCCTTTAACGAATCGATAACAGCCTTAGAAACCTTGGTTTTTTGCTGAATATCTTCAATAGACAGAAAATTGTATTTTTGAGCGGCAAGTTCAAGACTTTCCGCAGCGCTTTCACCAATACCTGAAATTGAGTTAAAGGGCAAGCGGAGCTTACCGTTTTCTATTACAAATTTTTTTGCCGCGGATTTGTTTATATCTACCGGTAAAACCTCTATTCCGCGAGCCAGCATTTCGTTGACGATCTGCAAGGTAGCATATTCGGAGTTATCTTTTGCGGTCGCTTCAAACCCCTTAGCCTTTATTTGCTGCATTTTGGATGTAACCGCGTTTTTTCCGCGAAGTACCGTCGCTCCATCAAAATCTTCCCCCCGAACGGTGAAATAGGCGGCGTAGTACTCAGTTGGTTTATGTACCTTGTACCAGCCTAAGCGAAGCGTCGAAATCATATATGCGGCAGCGTGCGCCTTAGGGAACATATACTTTATTTTCATACACGAATCTATGTACCACTGCGGCACGTTGTGCGCTTTCATGGCGTTTATATGTTCATCGGTAAGGAGTTTGGTTGCTTTTCCTTTTCTGACAATTTCCATAATAGTAAACGCCATTGCGGGTTCAAGACCTTTATGCATCAAATAAGTCATAATGCTGTCACGTGTTCCTATAACCTCGGAAATTGTGCACGTACCCTTTGCAATTAAATCTGCTGCGTTTCCTATCCAAACGTCGGTTCCGTGTGAAAGCCCGGAAATCTGCAAAAGGTCCGAGAATGTTTTGGGCTGCGATTCAATAAGCATTTGCCTAACAAAGGACGTGCCGACTTCCGGCAAAGAAAACGTGCCTGTAAGCGAGTCTATTTCTTCGGGAGTTACTCCAAGAGCTTTTGTAGATGTGAAAAGCGACATAACTTCAGGATCGCTCATAGAAACATCCATAACGGAAATTCCTGTAAACTCTTCAAGATAACGGTATATAGTCGGAACATCATGACCGAGCTCGTCAAGCTTGCATATGGTGTCGTGAATTGAATGAAAATCGAAATGAGTTGTAATATTATCTGAATTCAGATCGTCGGCGGGGTGCTGAACCGGACAAAAATCAAATATCTCCTTCCCGCGTGGGACAACTACCATACCTCCCGGGTGCTGACCGGTAGTCCTTTTTACTCCGGTACAGCCTGCCGCAAGCCGCATTTCTTCGGCGCGGTTCATAACAACTCCCTTTTCTTGAGCGTACTTTTTTACGAATCCGATAGCGGTTTTTTCAGCGACAGTTGAAATTGTACCCGCCTTAAACACATTATCCTTTCCGAAAAGCTGCTCTGTATATCTGTGCGAGGACGATTGATATTCCCCGCTGAAATTTAGGTCTATATCAGGCACTTTGTCGCCTTCGAATCCGAGGAAGGTTTCAAAGGGAATTTCGTGACCGTCACGATCCAACCGACAGCCGCATTTAGGGCACGTCTTGGCAGGCAGATCAAAGCCCGAACCGACACTGCCGTCGGTGATAAATTCGCTGTATTTGCATTCTGGACAAATATAGTGCGGACAAAGTGGGTTTACCTCGGAAATACCCGCCATTGTTGCTACAAAGGAGGAACCGACGCTGCCGCGCGAGCCGACCAAATACCCGTGTTCTTCACTGTCGGCAACAAGCTTCTGAGCTGTCATATACAGTACCGAATATCCGTATTTAGTTATGGAATTGAGCTCTTTATCAAGTCTTGCCTGCACTATTTCGGGAAGAGGGGCGCCGTATTTATTTTTTGCCCTTTCCATTGTAATAGAAATGAGCTCTTCCTGCGCTCCGTCGATGAACGGCGGAAATTTGCCGCGCGGAATGGGTCTTACTTTCTCAATAAGATCGGCTATTTTGTTTGTATTTTCAACCACCGTTTCATATGCCTTATCTTTGCCGAGATATTCAAACTCTCTGAGCATTTCGGCAGTAGTACGCAGATAAAGCGGCGCCTGGTTTTCAGCGTCGGAATAGCCTTGCCCTGCCATAAGAATTTTTCGGTATTCGCTGTCGTGAGGATCAAGGAAATGCACATCGCAGGTTGCAACAACCGGAATATTAAGCGATTCACCGAGTTCAACTATTGTTTTATTAAGCTTTTGCAAATCCTCCTCGGTTTTAAACTGACCGTTATTTACTTTAGGATTATTCAGCATAAAGCGGTTATTACCTATCGGCTGAATTTCAAGGTAATCATAAAAGCTTGCTATTTCTTTAAGATCGCTTAGAGATTTTCCGGCTGTTAACGCTCTGAACAATTCGCCCGCCTCGCACGCAGACCCTACCAATAGCCCCTCGCGGTGCTTTATAAGCTCTGATTTGGGTATCCGCGGCTTTTTGTAGAAGTAGTTTAAGTGGCTGTAAGATATAAGCTTGTACAAATTTTTAAGTCCGGTTTGATTTTTGACAAGAATAATTTGATGATAAGTCGGAAGCTTTTTAAAATTGGCGCTCTTTATTTTGGTGTTAATTTCACTGATTCTCTTTATTGCGTAATCATCATGAAGCCTGCGTATGAAATCAATAAAGATTTTTGACAGCACGGTCGCATCGTCAAGCGCCCGATGATGGTTAAATTCACCGAAGCGAAGATATGAAGCTATTGTATCGAGTTTATAGTTTTTAAGATCAGGTAAAATGGATTTCGCTATAGCAAGAGTATCTATTGAAGTCAAATTATATTCAACGTTCATATTTTCGCATACGGCTTGAATAAAGGAAGTATCGAAGCTTGCGTTATGCGCAACAACGGGAGCGTTATTGCAAAACTCAAGAAAAGCCTTAACAGCCTCTATCTGCGAGGGCGCGTCTGCAACCATAGAATCGTTTATGCCGGTAAGCTCTGTTATTTTTCCCGGGATAGGCATATTCGGATTTACAAATGTAGAAAAAGTATCGGTTACTGTTCCGTTTTCCACCTTGACGGCGCCTATTTCGGTAATTTTATCGTGCGAGGCCGACAAGCCCGTTGTTTCAATATCAAAGCACACAAAAGCTCCGTCGAGAGGGGCGTCCCCCCTGCCCTTTACCGACTCTACCAAGTCATCGACAAAATAGGCTTCAATGCCGTAAATAACTTTGAAGTTATCCGAGGAAGGATCTATTGATTCGGCAGTGTTCATAGCATCGGGGAAAGCCTGTGCAACGCCGTGATCCGTAACGGCAACCGCAGTATGTCCCCACGAAGCCGCACGGGAAATTAAGGATTGAGCTGACGAAACGCCGTCCATCATTGACATATTGGTATGCAAATGCAGCTCGACGCGCTTTTTTTCGGCTTTGTCCACTACTTTTACTTTTTCAGCCGTTGCAATGGAATTTGCATTGAAAATAAGCTCCCCGCCCATATATTTATCAACGGCGGTCTCTCCGCTTACAAGAATTGTACTTCCTTTATTGAGGGAATCCAGCACCGAACATTCCTTGATGGAATTAAATACTTTGACGGTTATTGAGCCGGTATAGTCGGTAATTGAAATAATTACAATATTTTTATCGCCGGACCGGGTTGTTTTTTTGTCAACGGCAAAAACATCACCCCATATTACGGCGCGGCCCGTATCGAGCGATAGAGAGCTTATAGGGACGGGATTACCGCGTATTACTTTGCCGTAGAGAGGCTTCACACTTGAGACAAGAATTTGCGGAAATAGGCTTGCACCCTCACGGATTTCTATTTCGGAAGCTTTTTGCTGCTTTCTGCTTTTCTTAATATTTTCGGTAAAAGCCCGATCTTCTTCAAATGCTGCAACGGTTATATTTTCCCGGCGGTTTATTTTTTCCTCAACAATTTGCTGCTTTTCGATATACAGTTTATTTTCCGAAGTTACCTGAGTTAATCCGTTGTAAGATACTGTTACGTCTAAACCGAATTCTTCCTTTATAAGCTCGCATAGCGCAGCGTCAAACTGTTTTGAATCTAAAAGCGATTTTCCTCCGTTTGCAAGTGTAACGGTAATATTTTTGCCGTCAAAAGCAAAGCGGCTGTTTTTAAATGTTCCGTTCAGCGATGCAATACGGCGCTTTAATTCACAAATAAGCTCATTTATGTAATCGGCGGAAAAAGCCTCTCTTGGAAATTTGGGAGAGATTTTCACTGCGGAAAGAGCAAGCGAAGAATTTAAAATTTCCGTTTCAGCGTCAAAAAGCTGCGAGCGTTTAATAAGGCGATCATATTCCACAGAAATATAAAGCGCGCGTTTCTTTGCGCAAACAGTCATTTCCGTTATTTTTCCGCTGCCGGCGTCGTTATTAAGCGCTTCAGTGTTATCTAAATATTCAAAAAAGGTTTCTTTAAGGGTATTCATATTTTTCCTTTCAAATCAAAGCTTTTCAATTTCCTCAATCAACGCGTCTATCAGGCGATTCTCCGAAACCTTGCGAATAATCCGCCCTTTTTTAAAAATAAGCCCTTCTTTGTCGCCTCCGGCAATTCCTATGTCGGCGTCACGCGCTTCTCCGGGACCGTTGACCGCACAGCCCATAACGGCAACAGTTATGTTTTTTTTACAGCAGGAAAGCCTCTGCTCCGCTTCGTTTGCAAGTTTAACCAAATTTATTCTTGTTCTGCCGCAAGTTGGGCAGGATACAAAGCTGACGCCGTTATTACGGATTTTAAGCGCCTTAAGAATATCTTTAGCGGCATACACTTCCTTAACAGGGTCGTCTGTAAGAGATACCCGAACAGTATCTCCAATACCTCGCAGGAGCAAAGCGCCGATCCCGGCTGCGGATTTGATTATTCCCATTCTTAAGGTGCCGGCTTCTGTAACTCCGAGGTGAAGGGGATAATCGCATTGCTCGGCGGCAAGCTCGTAAGCCTCAACCGTTGTTGCAACATCCGAGGATTTCATAGATAAAACTATATTGTGAAAATCGAATTTTTCAAGCAATAAGGCATTATGAAGGGCGCTGTCGCAAAGAGCCTGAGCAGTGGGGCGCCCGTATTTTGCAAGAATGTGCTTTTCGAGCGAACCGGAATTCACGCCGATCCTGATCGGAATATTTTTCATCCTGCATATATCCGCAACCGCCTTTATCTTACCGTTATCGCCGATATTCCCCGGATTTATACGGATTTTATCAACTCCGGCCTGAGCTGCTTCGATTGCAAGTCGATAATCAAAATGAATGTCTGCAACTATCGGCACGGAAACATTTTTCTTCAGCGCATCGATAAGCTTTACCGCAGACATATCCGGTATTGCCGCGCGTATTATTTCACAGCCGGCTTCTTCCAGTCGTTTTGCCTGGGCGACGCTGCCCTCAGTGTTCTCTGCGGGAACATTGAGCATTGACTGAACGGTAATATCCGCTCCGCCGCCAATTAAAACTCCGCCCGCATTTACCTGAATTTTAGAAGCCATAAGCTATCCTCCAATCAACATCCATACATCCTTTAATGAGATAACCAGCATAAACGCGAGCAATATAATTAAACCCGCAGCGTTTATATAACCCTCGAATTTTCTTGGCAACGGCTTTTTGCGTATCGCTTCAATCAGAAGCAGCAGGAAGCGACCTCCGTCAAGAGCCGGAAAAGGCAGCATATTTACAATGCCTAAATTTACCGAAATCACCATCATCATAAATATTAAATTATTAAGACCGCTCCAAAAATCACTTTCCAGACCGGCGGATGTTGCCTGTACTATAGCGGAGGTGGCACCGATGGGACCGGAAATGTCATTAAAACCGAATTTGCCCTGAACTATACCGACAAGACCCGCCCACACGGTTTTAACCGTTGATACTGTTTCCTTAAAGGTTTGGGAAATGAGGCTGATAAAATTCTTTTCGAGAGGTTCCACATAAAAATCAACGGAAACGCATATCTCGCCGTCTGAATTTTTATAGGTATAAAAATCCACATCATTCAAAACTGTTTTTTCCCCGTTACGAAGAACCGTAATATCACTGCGAAAGCGCTGGCGCTCATCCTGCACGGAAATCTCGGGTATGGTATATTCGAAATTTGAGCAAGCCTCATTTAACGCCGCATATCCTTCGGTGAAAACGTTTTCGGCTTCCCGTATGCTTTGAGCGGAGTTTATTTTGGAAATATAATCATTAAGCACATCGGTTATTTCAGCCGGGATATCCGAAATATATTGATATTTATCACTTAAATTATCCGTAAACGAGCGGTAAAGCTCAATGCAACAATCCTCGCGAAAAATTTGCAGATCGGAGCCGTCGACTGTCCGGAGAACGGCAGTTTGAACTGCATAGGAAATGTCCCGCGATGACAGCACAGAGGTACTGTCAACCTTTAAAATTTTATCCCCCGCCTGCAATCCGCTGTTTGCGGAAAAAGAAAGCTGGGGGAAACTTTGTACGGTTGTGGAAGAAAGATAGGGCTGCTGCACGAGAATAATAAACATTAAAACAAAACCAAAAAAAATATTCATAACGGCTCCGGCAGCAACAATAATCATTTGCTTCCATATTTTCACATTGTGAAAGGCATGCGGATCATCGCTTTGTTCATCTTCGCCTTCCATAGCGCAATAACCGCCTATGGGCAATAAGCGAAGCGAGTACTTTGTTTCTCCTCTTATAAAGCTGAAAAGCTTAGGCCCCATTCCTATTGAAAACTCGTTGACTTTAACTCCGCTTTTTTTTGCTGTTATAAAGTGCCCGAATTCGTGAAAAAAAATTATTAAAGCAAATAAGAGAATGCCTATAATAACCAGTAAAGCTGCGGTAATAGAAATCATCTCCGAATCATTTTATCAAGTCATATACGTATGCGCGTGACTCCGCGTCAACGGCAAGAACATCTTCAAGCGTGTATGAGGAGTTAACCGAGTTCTGTCTTTTAACTGCTTCATAAACAAGCTCACCTATTTGTGTAAAAGTAATTTTTCCTTCCAAAAACATGCGGTTGGCAACTTCGTTTGCACCGTTTGCTGCAGCGGGAGCGAGTCCGCCGCGCCGGATTGCCTGAATACACGATTTAAGACAGAGGAAGGTTTCGTAATCCGGTTTAAAAAAAGACAAATGCCCCAGCTCCGTCAAATCAAGCTCTTTTGCTGGGGACGGTAATCTGTCCGGATAAGTAAGCGCGTATTGTATGGGTATTCGCATATCCGGTGTGCCCATCTGAGCCAAAACAGCGTTATCCGCACATTCAACCATAGAATGTATAATCCCCTCGCGGTGAATAACCACACTTATTTTTTCCGGCGGTAAATTAAAAAGCCAAGAAGCTTCAATAATTTCGAGTCCTTTGTTCATCATTGTGGCAGAGTCAACGGTAATCTTCGGCCCCATGCTCCAAATCGGATGCGCTAACGCCTGCTTAACGGTTACATCTTTCAGTTCATGAACAGATTTACCGAAAAAAGGACCGCCAGAGGCTGTAAGAATAATTTTCTTAACTGCAGATTTATCCTTCAGCGCCTGCAAGCATTGGAAAACAGCGCTGTGTTCACTGTCAACAGGATAAATATTAACCCCATTTTCTTCGGCTGTCTGCATAACGAGCTTTCCTCCGGCTACAAGCGTTTCCTTGTTTGCAAGCGCAATATTCTTTTTTGCTTTAATGGCGGCAAGGGTGGGTCGAAGTCCGGCTATACCGACAACGGAATTCAAAACCATATCGGCGCCGGGCGCAGCGGCAGCTTCAATTAATCCGTCGGAGCCGGCAACAACCTTTGTTGGCGTATCGGCAATACAAAGCTTCAGTTTCTTAGCCGAATGTTCATCAGAAACGGCGGCAAGCTCGGGAGAAAATTCGCGGATTTGATTTTCAAGAATGGAAATATTACTGCGTGCGGTCAAAGCAGTTACGTTCAGTCCGAGATTTCTGACAACATCCAGCGCCTGAACGCCTATGGATCCTGTTGAGCCTAAAACAGATAGAGATGTAATCATTTTTGCCTTTTCCTTTCGTTTATATGCAAACTGCCGCATATATGGGAGGAAAAACACAGCTTACTATCATAATCAGAGGGGCTGTAAAAATAACACTGTCGAAGCGGTCGCAAAACCCGCCGTGACCTGGCATTATACTCCCAAAGTCCTTAATGCCGCAGCTTCTTTTAACTAAAGAAAAGGCCAAATCGCCAACAATTGAAAGTATTGAAATAGCAAAGCAAAGCACAATAACTGTCAAATAATTAACATCCACAAATTCATATAACAAATACTGGAATACAAGACTTACAATAACGCCGCTCAAAACACCGAATACAAGTCCTCCGACGGCTCCTTCAACAGTTTTTTTGGGGCTGATATTGGGGCATAGCTTATGCTTGCCGAAAAAAGTGCCTATGAAATAAGCTCCGGCATCTGCCGTCCACGGAACGGCAAGAGCCAAAACAATATAGTATATTGAGTAGCTGGCGTAGGAAAGCACCGAAATGCAAGACAAAGAAAGTGTAATGAGTATGGTCCCCGAATAAGCAAAAGCGATTTTATCAAACATAATACTTTCGTGCCGTATTATCATAACAGCAAATATCAAAACGGAATACACATAGAGAGTAATATATTGCAGAGAATAATTTACCGCTACCGGCATTAAAACCGCAAACGCCAAGCATAAAAGAGATATAGAGTAGTTTTTTAGCAAATCCTTTGCAAGGAGAAACTCGCTTATCATTGCAGCGGCGACAACACCCATTGCGATTGCAATAACCAAAGGATATATTTGACCGAAAATCAGCAGCACTACACAAATTGCAATACCTACAGCCGCGGTTATGATCCGTTGTTTCACTGCGTTAACAATCCCTTCGCTACACACCGCCAAAGCGCCTGTTACGGCGTGCATATTCTGATAATGCCCAATTCAAGTCATCCTTTGTAAAATCGGGCCATAGCTTATTCATAATGACATACTCCGTGTAAGCGGACTGCCACAACAAAAAGTTTGAAATTCTGTATTCGCCGCTGGGACGTATTACCAAATCCGGGTCAGGCTGCCCCGATGTGTAAAGTAAGCGTGCAAAATCCTTTTCGGTAAAATTTTCCAGCGAAACAGTTCCGTCTTTATATTGCCGGGCCAAAGTCTTGGCAGCGTGGAGAATTTCTTCTCTGCCGCCGTAGTTCATCGCTATATTAAGAATCATTCCGCTTCTTTGCGCCGATTCGAGTTCGGTTTCCGCAATAAGCTTCTGTAATTCCGGATTAAAGGCCGATTTGTCGCCGAGAAATTTTACAACTATACTGTCATCTTTAAAATCGGTAAGAGCCTCGACAAGATACGACTTAAACAGAGACATAAGAGACGATACCTCGTCGGCAGGGCGCTTCCAATTTTCGGTTGAAAAAGCGTAAACCGTTAAATAACGAATACCTATATCGCTGCAATAGCGAGCAATTGTCCTGAAATTATTTGCTCCCGCGGTATGACCGGCGGTGCGCGGCAACGAGCGTTTTTTTGCCCACCGGCCGTTGCCGTCCATAATTATACCGATATGCAAAGGCAGATTTTCAGGCAACGCATGCGAAAATGGTCTTCTTTGCTTAAAAAACGCCATGTCAGATTTCCATTACTTCTTTTTGCTTTGCTTCAGAAGAAGATTCTGCAAGCTTTGTAAATTTATCGGTAATTTCCTGAAGCTTTTTTTCCGCCTGCTTTAGGTCGTCCTCGGTTATTTCGCTCTGCTTTTTCATAATCTTAAGTTTATCGATGGATTCGCGGCGTACATTGCGTATTTGAACCTTACAGTCTTCTGCAAGCTTTGAAACGTCTTTAACAATTTCTTTGCGCCTGTCTTCGGTTAAAGGAGGAAATACCAGTCGTATTATCTTGCCGTCGTTTTGAGGGTTAATGCCTAAATCCGATGTTTGGATGGCCTTTTCTATACCTCTTAGAACCGAAATGTCCCAAGGCTGAATAATCAAAGTGCGCGCGTCGGGAACAGAAACTGCTGCGAGCTGAGGAATTGGCGTCGGCGCGCCATAGTATTCCACGGTTATTTTGTCAAGTACGGCGGGATTTGCCCTTCCGGCGCGTATAGACGCATATTCATCTGTTAAATGATTTATTCTCCTCTGCATACGCTCTTCGGTTTTTTTTAATAATTCTTTCATTGGTTTATCCTCCGTTGTATTTTGAAAAAATTGAAGTAAAAAGTTAAAGTAATATTTAAAAGGGGTCTGTAAATCTGATTTTAACGCTTATTTTTTAACAAGAGTGCCTATGTCTTCCCCGCATACGGCGTAATATATATTCATCGGTTTATCGACGCTGAAAACCAAAATAGGAATATCATTATCTTTACACAGCGACGCTGCGGTACTGTCCATTACCGCCAAATCCTTGTTAAGAACATCATGAAAAGAAACCGTGGAAAATTTGACGGCGTCCGGATTTTTTTTAGGATCGCTGTCGTATACGCCGTCAACCATTGTTGCTTTAAGAATTATATCGGCTTCAATTTCAACAGCGCGCAGGGATGCTGCGGTATCCGTACTGAAAAACGGGTTGCCCGTTCCGCAGCCGAAAATTACGACTCTCCCTTTTTCTAAGTGCCGAACCGCTTTATTTCGTATATAAGGCTCCGCGACCTGAGGCATAGTTATGGCGGTCTGCACACGAACCTCAAGACCGAGATCCTCCAATACGTCCGCAACTCCGAGAGCGTTTATGGCAGTCGCAAGCATTCCCATATGATCCGCGCGTGTTCTGTCCATGCTACCACTGCTGCGTCCCCTCCAAAAGTTGCCGCCGCCGACCACAATTGCAACTTCAACGCCGGCATCAACACACTTTTTGATAGGCTCGCAAAAAGAACGAACGGTATCAAAATCAATTCCGTGGTCATTGTTTCCTGCAAGAGATTCACCGGAAAGCTTTAATAGGATTCTCTTATATTTAGGCTCCATAACAACACCCCATAATGCATATTGTACAGCTGCCAATATTATACATCACCAAGGTAAAATTGTAAAGCTTTTTATATTTTGCCGAGTTTAAAAATA
>CAZXCG010000002.1:0-95731 GCA_964639205.1 uncultured Eubacteriales bacterium | reverse complement strand
CTTATATGCTCCGCTCAGGCTTGCTATTCTGAGCAGATTATGTTATTATATTTATACAGCAGACAAGAGGGCGATTATTATGTTGGTCAACACAGGCGATATTTTAGAGCTAAAAAAGCCGCACCCATGCGGCAACAGGCGGTTTTTGGTTTTGCGCGTGGGGATGGATTTTAAAATAAAATGCCTCAAATGCGGGCGCGAGGTAATGGCTCCGCGAAATAAAATAGAAAAAAATATCAAAAAAATTCTGCCGCCCGTACAAAGCGAGGAGTAAGCTTGTTTGAAAATATAGAAGTTTTTGAAAAACGCTACGATGAATTGAATTCCCGTCTTTACGACCCGCAGGTCGCCTCCGACGCGCGGCGGTACGGCGACATTATGCTCGAACTGAAGTCCATTGAAGAGCTGGTGCTTAAATACCGCGAATATAAAACCGCCCAAAAGGATATTTCGGACGCACAGGATATAATATCCGATTCGTCCGCAGACGCCGAATTGCGTGAAATGGCGCGCAAAGAGCTCGAAGACGCAAAACGGCGCTCCGCCTGTTTAGAGGAGCAGATAAAGCTGCTGCTTCTGCCAAAGGATCCAAACGACTCGCGCAATGTTATAGTCGAAATCCGAAGCGGCGCAGGCGGGGAAGAGGCGGCGCTTTTCTGCGCCGTGCTGTACCGTATGTATATAATGTACGCCGAAAGGCGCGGCTACAAAACCGAGCTTGTAAACGCAAGCGAAACCGGGCTCGGCGGATATAAGGAAATTTCGTTTATGGTCAACGGTGAGGGAGCGTATTCGCGTTTTAAATATGAAAGCGGAGTGCACAGAGTTCAACGCGTTCCGGAAACCGAAAGTCAGGGGCGAGTTCACACCTCAACGGTTACGGTTGCCGTCCTCCCGCAGGCAGAGGACGTCGAGCTTGAAATAAATCCCGCAGATTTGCAGATTGACACCTTCCGCTCGAGCGGGGCGGGCGGTCAGCATATTAACAAAACCGAAAGCGCGATACGCATAACGCATATACCCACCGGAGTTGTGGTGGAGTGTCAGGACGAGAGAAGCCAGTATAAAAACAAGGATAAAGCCATGAAGGTTCTGAAAAGCCGTCTGCTCAAAGCAAAGCAGGAGGAACAAGCGGGCGCGATCGCCGCAGAACGCAGGTCACAGGTAGGTACGGGCGACCGCAGCGAGAGAATCAGAACCTATAACTATCCGCAGGGGCGAATGTCCGACCACCGCATAGGGCTTGTTCTTTACCGCCTCGATTCAATTCTAAACGGCGATATAGACGAGATTATAGATGCGCTCATTGCCGCCGACCGCGCCGAAAAGCTGAAGGCAAGTATGGAAAGCTGAAAATATGAAGACACTATTACTCAAGGATAATGATAAAGATATAGCCGAAGCCGCGCTTATTATCAAAAACGGCGGACTTGTGGCAATGCCTACCGAAACCGTATACGGGCTTGCCGCCGACGCGCTTAACGGCAAAGCGGTTGAAAAAATCTTCCGCGCAAAAAACCGCCCTATGGATAACCCGCTGATTGTTCATATCTCTGATTTGGAAGACATTGAAAGATTAAATTTAACCTCCGAGTTTCCGCAGTCCGCGCAAATGCTTGCAAAAGCGTTCTGGCCCGGACCGCTTACAATTATACTCGGAAAATCAAATATAATTCCAAACGAGGTAAGCGCAGGGCTTAACACGGTGGCAATCCGCTTTCCGTCTCATCCTTTAGCTAACAGGCTCATACGCGAAAGCGGCACGGCGCTGGCGGCGCCGTCGGCAAATATTTCCGGAAGCCCGAGCCCGACCACAGCCGCTCACTGTATGCACGATCTCGGCGGCAGGATTGACGCCGTGCTCGACGGCGGAGCCTGTGCGGTCGGGCTGGAAAGCACCGTGATTTCGCTTGCCGTCAATCCGCCGCGCCTGCTTCGTCCGGGCGGAATAACCCTTGAACAGCTCAGAGAGGTTCTCGGCAAGGTCGAGGTGGACGGCGCTGTGCTTAATAAACTTGCCGAGGGGCAGGTTGCCGCAAGCCCGGGTATGAAATACAAGCACTATGCGCCCGCCGCAAACGTTATACTTGTAAAGGGAAGCGCCGCCGCCTTTTGCTCGTATGTTAATTCCCACGCGCGCGGCGGGGTGGCCGCCCTATGCTGTGAAGAGGATAAAAACAGCCTTAACGTTAAAGCCTTTGTTATAGGTAAACGTGAGGATTACTCCGCGCAGGCTCACCTGCTTTTCGGAAAGCTCCGGGAAATTGACGGAGATAAATCCGTTTCAACGGTTTACGCTCGCTGCCCTGATACCGAAGGCGTAGGTATGGCGGTTTATAACCGGCTGATTCGCGCCGCAGGATTTGAGGTGATCGACCTTGAGAAATTATGAGCTTATAGGGCTTACCGGCCCGAGCGGCTCCGGCAAATCCACCGCCGCCGCAGTCTTCCGAAGCTCGGGCTATTCGGTAATAAACGCCGACGATCTTGCCCGGGAAATTCTTGTCGGGGGCAGCATAACGCTGCGCTTGCTTCAGGAGACCTTCGGCAAGGATATAGTCTGCGAAAACGGCGAGCCGAACCGCCGCCTCATAGCGCGGCGCGCTTTTTCAAGCCCTAACAATACAAGGCTTTTAAACGAAATTACCCATCCGCAGATTTACATGCTGGTTTTAAAGGAATTAAAACGGCTTACAGACCTTGGCGTAAGAAAAGTTGTTTTTGACGCTCCCGCTTTGTTTGAAAGCAACGGGCAGCTTATATGCGACCGCGTTATAAGCGTGATTGCTTCTCCCGAGGTTCGCCTGCACCGCATAACGGAGCGGGACGAAATTACCGAGGAAGAAGCAAAGCAAAGAATGTTCGCGCAGCGTCCGGACAGCTATTACATTTCGCAGTCGGACCGAGTCGTTTACAATAACGGTACACCGGGCGCGCTCCGAAGACAGATAAGCCGCCTTATAAGGGAGTGGTAGCTTGAGCAGTAATAAAGGACGTCACCGCAAAAAGGTAAAAATCGGCAAAAAGCGATTTATCGCCTTTTTGGTTATCATTGCGGCGGTGCTTGTGCTTTTCGCTTCGTCTCAGCTTATAAAAAGCAATCAGAACAACCTGTTAAAAATGCAGTACCCGATAAAATATTCGGAGTATGTCGATAAATATGCGGAGGAATACAACGTGCCGAAAGCTCTGGTTTATGCGGTAATACGCACCGAAAGCAGCTTTTGCGAGGACGCCGGCTCCTCCGCCGGGGCGCTCGGGCTTATGCAGCTTATACCGGATACCTTTGAGTGGCTCCAACTGAAAAGGAGCGTGTCCGGCAGCTATGCCGCAGAGGATTTGTTCGAGCCTGAAATCAACATAGACTACGGAACGTATTTTTTGAGTTATCTGTTGGAAAAATACGATAGTGAGGAATGCGCCTTGGCCGCCTACAACGCCGGCTTCGGAGCGGTTGACGACTGGCTGGCAAATTCGGAGTACAGCGCCGACGGCGTAAATCTCGATTACATACCCTATGACGAAACGCGCGAGTATGTCAAGCGTGTAAGCGAGGCAGAGGAAATGTACAGGGAATTATATGACCTTTAAAAAGCAGGCAAATATTTTATATTAATAATCATTAAAGAAAGGGCGATTTACAGTGTGCAATACAGAAGAAAAAAAGGAAAATCCGGCGGTAAAGCAGCTTAAAGAGCAGCTTTTCTGCGACAATACCCGGGGCATAGCTTCGGTTGAGCCGGAGGAAATCGCAAAGGCGGACGAGTTTTGCGTAAAGTATAAGGATTTTTTGAACACGGCAAAAACCGAGCGCGAAGCGGTAAAGGAAACCGTCCGCCTTGCGGAGGAAAAGGGCTTTGTTCCGTTTGAAGCAGGCAAAAAATACAGCGCCGGAGACAAGGTCTACCTTGTTAACCGCAAAAAAGCGGTGGCTTTGGCGGTAATCGGCAAAAACGGCCTAAAAAACGGGGCTCGTCTTGCGATAGCTCACATTGATTCACCGCGCATAGACTTAAAGCCGAACCCGCTTTACGAGTCGGACGGCATAGCTCTGTTTAAAACGCATTATTACGGCGGAATTAAAAAATACCAGTGGACGGCTATTCCGCTTGCCTTGCATGGAACCGTTTCAAGGCTGGACGGCTCCGCCGTGGATATAAGCTTTGGCGAAAGCGGAGGCGAGCCCTGCTTCTGCATTACCGATTTGCTGCCCCACCTTGCACAGGAACAGTCGCAAAAGACCGTGGCAAAGGCTTTTACCGGCGAGGATCTTAATGTAATAACAGGCTCGCGCCCGTTTAAAGGTGACGGCGAGCCGGATCTTGTCAAACTGAACGTGATGAAAATTTTAAACGAAAAATACGGCATTACCGAGGGCGATTTTCTTTCCGCAGAGCTTTGCCTTGTGCCGGCGTTTTGCGCCCGCGACATAGGGTTCGATGCAAGTATGATAGGCTCCTACGGTCACGACGACCGCGTTTGCGCCTACACGGCGCTTGAAGCTGTTTTTGACGCGGAAGCCCCCAACGACACGCTGGTTGCAATGCTTGCGGATAAAGAAGAGGTCGGCAGCGACGGCAACACCGGTATGCAAAGCGATTTTCTGCGCTTCCTTATTTATGATCTTGCCGCGGCGGAGGGGCTTTCCGGATATTCCGTCCTTTCAAAGAGCAAATGCCTTTCGGCAGATGTAAACGCGGCGTTTGACCCTACCTACGCTTCGGCTTACGAGCCTAAAAACTGCTCATATATCAACCGCGGCGTTGTTATTTCAAAATATACGGGTCACGGCGGAAAATATGACACCTCCGACGCCTCGGCGGAATTTATGGGCGAAATACGCCGTATGCTCGAAAAAGATAAAATTCTTTGGCAGGTAGGGGAGCTTGGCAGAGTCGATCTCGGCGGAGGCGGCACCATTGCAAAATATGTCGCTAATATGAACATCGACGTGGTCGATCTCGGCGTGCCGGTGCTTTCAATGCACTCTCCGTTTGAAATAGTTTCAAAGGCGGACGTATACTGCGCCTACCGCGCCTTTCTTGCGTTTTTTAACCGATAAGCTTACCTACTTTATTGTAATTTTTGTTAATTCGCAGGACGCGAAAAAAGGGCTTCGGCAATTTGTTTTGCCGAAGCCCTGTGTTATTTACCGCCTGTTTACGCCGCCTTAAAAGGAAGTAATCAGTTTAGCGTAATACTGTAGGATTAAAGTCGCGTCCGTCGAGGTTACGGTACCGCTGAAGTCTACGTCGGCTGCCTTAAGAGCCTTGTCGCTCAGAGTAATTATGCGCGCATAGTGCTGCAATAAAGCCGTCGCGTCCACGGCGTTAATTGCCCCGTCAAAGTTAACGTCGCCGAGAGTGTAATCGTCATCTTCGTACGGGTCTATATACTTGTATATGGATATTTCCGCGGCGGAAGCAAAGTCGTTTGTCCCCGCTGTTGCCGTGAACTTTACATATTTCGCGCTGACCGGGCTGAACGTCGCAGTCTTTTCAAGTATGTCTGACGCCCACGTTCCATCGGCAACGTCAGTCCAAGTTTCGCCGTCGCTGCTTACCGAAATTGTGTAAGCGGTTACGTAGCCGTTTGCCGATCCGTCCTGACGCGGCAGGTAAGTAAGCTTGTTTATGGTGTATTCACCGTTCATATCGATTGTAATCGTCGCGGGGAGCGCCTGCTTTGACGGCGTATAATTTGAGTGCCAAATGGTATCGGCGTTGCTGTCAAACGCGTAGGAAGCCGGGCCCTCTGTGTTGGTGGAGTTGCTCGGATTTTCGTTATCCGAGGTGACCGTAAAGCTCGAAGGATCGATTAAGGTGGGGTCCGTAGTGTCGTCGGGGTCTACGTAACCGTCCGGTTCGGTAAGCTCGAGCGTTGAGCCCGTTATAGCCTCGTACTCCTCTTTATAAGTGCTGAGGAATTTGTACGCCTGATTTTCATCAAGAACGCTTTCAACCGCCGTAACGATATTTGCTTTTGCTTTAATCAAAAGACCGTCGTCCTCCCAGGCGGAGCTGTCGTTGCTGTTTTGCAGGTATTCCATATATGCAATCAGCTTGTGATAATAGGAATCCTCGGCGCTGCTGTCTGCGGCGTTGTTGTAGGCGACGTTTTCAACAGGCTCAAGACCGTACTGTGTAATTCTGAAGCTTATATCCGTTGAGCTTGGGAAGCTGCCGAATTCATAATAGTTTGCATTGCAAAGCTGCGTCGGGTATACGGAAAGTCTGCTGCCTGCTTCACTGTGAGAAACCGTAATAATATAGCCTATGTCTACGTCTAATGTTTTATTGAAAGAAGCGCTGTCGTTCCCTGTTTGAGTGCTTGTAAAAATCACGTTGCCGTCTGTTGTGGTAACGGTTATCGAGGAATATTGCGAATCTTCGAAATAAGAATGGGGCGCGCCGGAGGCTTTGTCTATTTGAACCTGCATTGTGTCGGGGTCATAGACTGCCGTCATATATTCCCAATTGGAAAGACCCAGAAATTGTATTGTATATCCCGCAAGGAAATTTCCGCTGCGTTCCGTGTATTTCGCCGTTACATCGGAGGAAGCGTTGGTGGTTACGGTAAAAAAGCACTGCTGGTTGTCGGCGGAATATGTTCCGCTGTTGCTTGCGGGGAACTCAACCGTATATATACCGATGGGCAGAGTAAGCTGCTTGCTTGTGCCGTCTATAGTATATTGTTCAACCGTAGTTTTACCGTCGGTAACAACTACCGTTTGTCCCATCAATTCTTCAATATTGTCAATTTCAATGTTAATGGTTGCTTTTCCCTCGGCTGTGCAGCCCGCTTCTTTAAGCTGAGAAGTTGAAACAAGGGAGTAAACGTCGCGAATGTCAAGCTTTTCCGCAAGAGCCTGCGCTTCTTCGTCGGTTTCGGTAAGCAGGCGCAGAGATATGACGTTTTCGTATTTTGAAGAGGTTATCAAGGATTCCTTGAGTGTTTCGTCAATGTCAAATCCCCACGATTCAAAGTAGGGCAGAAGATTATAGCCTGAAAGCTCGGTAAGATATTTTGCGTACAAATCCGCTCCGCTGTATTCTCTTTCAACTTTATTGTACACGTCGCTGCGGTAAGCCCGGTTCAACTCGGCCATAAGCGTTTCGGGATCGTCTATATCAAAAATGTTAAGCCAGAAGAACAGCATCGCATGGTAATCGCCGCAGTCGTAATAGCCGGAATTTGCCCTTGATTTTTCATAATCGGCAAGGTTTTCGGCTTCGCGCGGCAGCCAGTAGCTGCTTACCCATGTTTCGCCCGGTTCTTGCAGGGTTTCGTAATAATAGCCGTAAATATTATTCCACACCTCGCCCACGTCTATGCCGGTTGAGTCCGTGCCGGAAAACACAACGCCGTAGCCGTGACCGAGCTCGTGGGTGTTTATCCATGCCGGCTGGAAGAAGCCCCCCATCGAAGAATCGTTCATTGCCACATGGTTCGACGAGTAATATGCGGCTCCGGCTCCGTGAGCGTCAGCCTTAATAAGATACCTTGATTTGGTGTTTACGTTCCACGGGTCGGCAGTTTCTGCGTCTTCAAGACCTGCAAAACGGTCGTACTGCTCAAGCATTGCGTCAAAGTAAGCAAGCATTGCGGCTATGCTTGCAAACTTTCCGTTGGTTTGAACCGCGCGCCTGTCGCAGTAAGGCACAAGGAAAATCACCCGGTCGGATTCAATTATTCCGTACGGCGCATTGCTTGTTTCCCAAGCAGAGTAAAATGTTTCGTCATTGCCGTCGCCCTCTGTGTAAACCGGGAGCTCGTGCTTAGCAGCAACCGTAAACTCAACCGTGTATCTACCCAAATTGTTGTCTACGGGAGTTTTTATCATGGGGACGCAGTCATAGTTGGCGGTTACGGTAATTTCTGTGCCGTCGCACGGAAGTGTGATAAACTCTTCTTTTGCGCTGTCATCCGTAAGAAGTCTTACGGTAAGGTTGGCTGAGGGCAAAGCGTCGCCCGTGAGCTTGAGCGTCATGCTTTCCCCCGCGAGCAGGTAAATTCCCAGGTGCTGAGCGTCGTGATTGTCGCCCCGCGGAATGTAGACGGTGCTTGAAAAGAAGGAGCCGTCTATAATCGAGTAAAGCTCCTTTGTTTCCGTAATGCCTTCGGTTTCGGTTTCTTCCTCGGCAAACGCAACGGTTGAGCTCAGAAGAACCGAGCTCAGCAGCGCGACGCTCAAAACCGCAGCCAAAAGCCTTTTTAAAACCTTTTTGTACATCAAATGGACCTCCTTTTTATTATATATCTCCTGCCGCACGCCCGGCAAAATCCTTCGCCCGCAAAACCCGCGGGCGGGGAGGAGAGCCGGTGAACAGGATATACATTTTTAAATTTAAGTAAATATTAAATAATATACAATATTTTATTCAAATAAACGGCGCGCGTATTTCCTTTATAAATATTATTATGTTTTTTAATAAAAAAGTCAATGCTTTTTAAGAAAAAATTTCATAGCGTACTCGTAAACAAATAAATCCGCTTATTAAGCCGTGTTATACATTTTGTAATTTAATAAAGACATTAAAATGTTGATAACTATGTTAATGAAGTGAAAAACCCAACTTAAAAAGCGGGTTTTGCATTGCTTATTAAATATTTGTTATGTTCAAAAGCACTCAAAAAATGAAATTTTATTACAAATTGTAATAAAATTAACGCCGGGGAGATTATGCCGTAATACCGCAATATTATGCAAGGCTGTTTGAAGTAACAAAATCAAGCAAAAAAAACTTTCATATTTTTCTTGTCATATTTATTTTGCGGAATCGCAAAATAGTAGTGCGATGACAATCAAGAAGTTGATTCACCGCAAAAAAAGAATTTTACCGCCGCGCTCCGCGGTAAAATCGTATGCTGCGGCGTTAGACGCTCGATTCCGCGTGCAGGCCGGGACGGCTTCACCGGATAGGAAAAGCCTCCGACGGTTAAGAGCCGCTGCAAACGAAGGAAGCCCGGTTTTGTTAATAAAGAATAATCGGAAATCGGGCAAATTCGGAAAAGCGCCCTGAAAAATTGCGGACGGAAGGTACTGTAACGGCAAATAATAAAAGCTTTATCGAGTAAAGCCGTATTTAAAAATTATTTGCGCAATATCCGCAAATAACCGGCGCTTAAACCGAAAACGCGGCGAAGCAGATTGGTAAATTCAGACTGAAATAAGGAAAAAGGAGTATAACCATGAAAGGAAATTCTATTAATGTTCCCGAAGCAAAGGAAGCTATGAACCGCTTTAAGATGGAGTGCGCCAACGAGGTGGGCGTAAATCTCAAGCAGGGCTATAACGGCGATCTTACCTCCCGTCAGGCCGGTTCCGTAGGCGGGCAAATGGTTAAGAGAATGATCGAGTCCTATGAGCAGGGTATAAAGAATTCTTAAAATTTAAAAATGCTCAGGCTTTTTTAAATCAATAAAGCAAGCTTAAAAGGACGTTTTGCGCATTCCAAACGGAAAAACCCGTAAAATACCAAATCAACTCCTCCGCCGTCTATGCGCTTCATATACGGCGGAGGTTCTTTTCGGGCGGCGCAGGTGAAGAGCATTAAGGTGTTTAAGCGGCTTTCTTTTTGCAAAAAGTGTTGACATTTTAAAAAAGCAATGATATTATGTTATACAAAGCAAGGATAAAGGACAATACCGGAGCTTAAGCGGCAAAAGAGAGCGCGCCCGATTGCTGAAACGGCGCGCGGCACAGCGGGCTTTGGTTACCGCCTTTTAAGCAGCAGACAGGAAATGGTCTGCCGGCAGGCGCCGTTATCAGCCGCAGGAGGGCGTTTTTTAAACGCTGAAGTTGGGTGGAACCGCGAAAATGATTTTCGTCCCGATGTTCTTTCGAGAGCATCGGTTTTTTATTTGTTTTATCAATTTTATCAAACGGAAAGGGAGTTTTTAAATGATAAGCGTTGAACTCAGAGGCGGAGCCGTAAAAGAATTCGAAAGCGGAATTACTGCGGCGGAGATTGCAAAATCCCTCGGCGGGGGAATTTATAAATCCGCCTGCGCCTGTAAAATAAACGGAAAGGTGTTTGACCTGCGTACACAGGTTACCGAAGACTGCCGTCTGGAAATACTCACCTTTGACGACCCGGACGGTAAAAAGGCGTTCCGTCACACGGCCTCTCATGTGCTTGCTCAGGCGGTTAAGCGCCTGTACCCAAATGCAAAGTGCGCAATCGGTCCGGCTATCGACAGCGGTTTTTACTACGATTTTGAGCTTGAAAGACCTTTTAACGCCGAGGACTTGAAAAAAATCAAGGAGGAAATGCATTCCATTATAAAGTCCGGGTTGGAGGTCGAGCGTTTTGAGCTTGCCCCGGACGAGGCGGTAAAGCTTTTGGAAGGAATGAACGAGCCTTACAAGGTTGAGCTTGCCAAGGAGCATGCGGCGGGCGGAGAGCCGATAAGCTTTTACAAGCAGGGCGAATTTACCGATTTATGCGCCGGTCCTCATCTTATGAGCGTCGCGCCGCTCAAGGCGATTGAGCTTACCAACTGCACCGGCGCTTACTGGAGAGGCAACGCTGAAAATACTCAGCTTTGCAGAGTGTACGGCACGGCTTTCCCGAAGGCGTCTTTGCTGGAAGAACACCTTAAAGCGCTTGAGGAAGCAAAAAGCCGCGACCATAATAAGCTGGGGCGCGAGCTGGAGCTTTTCACAACCAGCGACATTATCGGTCAGGGCTTGCCCATTATGCTGCCCAAGGGAGCGAGGGTCATCCAGCTTTTGCAGCGCTTTGTTGAAGACGAAGAGCAAAAGCGCGGCTGGCTCCTTACAAAAACTCCGTTTTTGGCAAAGAGCGACCTTTACAAGCTGAGCGGTCACTGGGATCATTACCGTGACAGTATGTTCGTACTCGGCGATGAAAGTAAGGACAAGGAGGTTTTCGCCCTTCGCCCTATGACATGCCCGTTTCAGTATCAGGCATATTTAAACCGCAGCCGTTCGTACAGAGATCTGCCCCTGCGCTATAACGAGACTTCAACGCTTTTCCGCAATGAAGCAAGCGGAGAAATGCACGGACTTATCCGAGTAAGACAGTTCACCATATCCGAGGGGCATCTGATGTGTACCCCGGAGCAGCTTGAGGACGAGTTTAAAAATTGTCTGGAGCTTGCCATTTATATGCTTAAAACGCTCGGACTTTACGAGGACGTTTCGTACCGCTTTTCCGTGCGCGACCCTGAGGATAAGGAAAAATACATCGGAACCGACGAGCAGTGGGACGAGGCTCAGAGTATGATGGAAAAAATACTCAATCACCTTGAAATCCCCTATTCAATCGGCTTGGGAGAGGCGGCGTTCTACGGACCAAAGCTTGATATACAAATTAAAAACGTCTACGGCAAGGAGGATACTCTCATAACAATCCAAATCGACCAGATGCTTGCCGAAAAATTCGGTATGGAATATGTCGATAAAGACGGCGTCCGCAAAAATCCCTGCATAATTCACAGAACCTCAATCGGCTGCTATGAAAGAACCCTTGCCCTGCTTATAGAAAAGTACGCCGGAGCTTTCCCGATGTGGCTTGCTCCCGTACAGGTTAAGCTGCTCCCGATTGCCGACCGCCACCTTGATTATCTTTATGAGGTTAAAAGGCGCCTCGAAGCAAAGGGAATGCGCGTTGAGGTTGACGACAGAAGCGAGAAAATCGGCTACAAAATACGCGAGGCTCAGCTTGAAAAGGTTCCCTACATGCTTATAGCGGGCGACAAGGACATAGAAAACAATGTCGTTTCTGTGCGTAACCGCAAAGAGGGCGACCTCGGCTCGATGCAGCTCGATGATTTTATCAAAATGGCTGTTGAGGAAATTGAAACCAAGAAGCGCTGAAGCGCTCGGTGAGGAGTTTTTATGGCAAGGTACGGCGGAAACTATTCCTATTCGCCGCGCAGACGGCGCAGGCGGGGCGACAATACCGGAGTTCTCAGAGCTTTTACTATCATTTTGCCGCTGCTTATTATTGCGGTTGTCGGCGTTGGAATATTTTTTGCTTACCGTAATTACGCAAAAAATAATCCGCAGACCGAATACCCAAAATCTCAGGCATCAGAGCAGCTTTATTCCGAGGAGGAGGCGGCTCTGCTTGTAAGCGTAATCGATTCGGACAGTCCGCTTTCTGCCGATTATGTCCCGCAGCTTGTTTCGGAGGGCGGCGTTTACGTGAATTCGCTTGTTGTTGATGAGCTCGCGAAAATGGTGACCGCGGCGCAGGCGGACGGATGCAGCCTTAAAATAAGCGCGGGGTATGTTTCCTATGAAGAGCAGGAGCTTCTGAACAGAACCGAGCAGGAAAGACTTCAAAGCGAGCTTGACTATACTGCCGTGAGGGCTGAGGCCGAAGCAAAAAAGACGGTTCCTGCAGCGGGGTGCAGCGAAAGTCAGACCGGGCTTCTGCTCGAGTTTATTTCGGAAAGCACAGAGGATTTTTCAAAAAGCGATGAATATCGCTGGCTTTTACGCCATGCCAATGAGTACGGCTTTGTGTTGAGGTACTCTCAGACGCAGGAAAATTACAATCCCCGTCTATTCAGGTTTGTGGGGGTCGAAAACGCTATGAATATGCGTTCGTTCGGAATGTCGCTTGACGAATATTCCGCATATTTGGCTCAAAAACAGGAAAATGGGTCAAAAAAGCAGGCAGATTAAAAATTTTAAAATAAAATGCTTGCAATTTACTCCGGTTTATAGTATAATGCTAATGTTTCAAACGGTTTCAGCGAAAGAGGTGAATTTACTTGAAAAAAAATATCCATCCTAAGTATGAGCAAACAACAATTACTTGTGCTTGCGGCAATGTTATAGAGACAGGCTCCACAAAACAAAACATTCGTGTTGAAATTTGTTCAAAATGCCATCCGTTCTTTACAGGAAAGCAAAAGCTCGTTGATACCGGCGGACGTGTAGACAGATTTAAAAAGCGTTTCGCTATGCGGGATAAATAATTTGCGTAATTGTTGACGGCGGTACTTACTGTACCGCCGCTTTTGTGTTTTCTTACCGGGGGTATTAAAGTAATAATGGCTCAGTCATATATGACCGTTGAACATTCCGCAGCCGATGAATTTGTTGAGCGCCGCTCGCGCTTTATCGGTTATTGCAGACCTGTTTCGTCTCAGGAAGAGGCGGTCGCGTTTATAAATGAAATACGCGCAAAGCATTGGGACGCTTCCCACAATGTTTACGCTTATTGCCTGCGCAGCGGGCAAACAAGGCGCTACAGTGACGACGGCGAACCCTCGGGGACTGCCGGGGTTCCCGTTTTGGAGGTTCTTGTTAAAAGCGGCGTTACGGACCTTGCGGTTGTTGTCACGCGCTATTTCGGCGGGGTGCTTTTGGGTGCCGGAGGTTTGGTGCGCGCTTACTCGCACGGAGCAAAGCTCGCCGTTGAAGCGGCAAAGATTATAACGCGCAGATCCTGTCTGCTATGCACTGCTTTGTGCAGCTATAATCAATACGGCAAGGTACTGCCGCTTATAAGCGAATGCTGCGGGGCGGTTGACGGGAGCGATTTTACCGATTGTGTGCGGCTTGATTTTCACATTCCTCCGGAAATGCTGCAAACCTTGAATAAAAAGCTTGCGGACGCTACCTGCGGAGAGGTTTCCGCCGGGGTGCGCGGAGAGGATTTTTTTACGTTTGAACGGTAATTTTAACCGGCTTCGTGTTTCATCCGCATTCAGCCCGGAAATATCCGCCCGGTTTAAAAACCAACCCGAAAAATAAGCCCGGCTCGTGTAATGCCGCCGAAAAAATCGAAAAATAAAAAGGGATTTTAATTTTTTTATCGTATATATATATCGAAATATGTTTTATTACCGTAGATAAAGTAAAATAAAAATAGCGAGGTGAAATACTTGGCTTTGCCCGACAGCTTTTTGCAGGAGCTGAAAATGCGCTGCAACATAGCCGAAATTGCTTCCGGCTATGTAAACCTTAAAAGGAGCGGAAGAAACCTAATCGGGCTTTGCCCGTTCCACAGCGAGAAAACCCCGTCGTTTAATATTTATACCGAGAACGAGTCCTTTTACTGCTTCGGGTGCGGCGTCGGCGGCGACGTTATAACTTTCATAATGAAAGCCGAAAATCTCGATTATATGGAGGCTGTTCGCTTTTTGGCGCAGCGCGCCGGAATGGAGCTGCCGGAAAACAGCTACGACGCTTCCCTTTTTGCAATGCGCACGCGCATTCTTGAAGCTAACCGTGAGGCGGCGCGCTTTTTTTACAGCTCTTTGTACGGCGAAGGCGGGCGCGAGGGGCTTACATATCTGCGCGGACGCGCGCTGACGGAAAAAACAATCCGCCGTTTCGGTTTGGGATATTCTCTTCCGGGAGGTTTCGCGCTTGTCGGACATCTTAAAGCGCTCGGCTTCAGCGACAGCGAGCTGGTCGCGGCTAATCTTGCAAATTATTCAAGAAGCGGGAGGAAGGTTTACGACAGGTTTTCAGACCGTGTAATGTTTCCGATTATCGATTTGCGCGGGAATGTTATTGCTTTCGGCGGCAGGATTATGTCCGATAAAAAGCCTAAATACCTTAACACCTCGGACACGGCGGTCTTCAGAAAAAGCGCGAACCTGTTTTCGCTTAACAATGCGAAAAACAGCGGCGAGCGCACCCTCATTCTCTGCGAGGGATATATGGACGTAATCGCGCTTAATCAGGCGGGCTTTACAAATGCCGTGGCTACTTTGGGGACGGCGCTTACAGACGAACAGGCGTCGCTTATGAAGCGTTATGCCGACGAAACGGTAATTTGCTATGACGCCGACGAGGCAGGTCAGAAGGCAACCGAGCGGGCGATAGGGATTCTCCGCGGCGCCGGTATGAGCATACGCGTTATAACGGTGCCGGACGGAAAGGATCCGGACGAGTTTCTGCGTAATCATGGCGAAAACGGTTACGCGGCTTTTAAGAATATTTTGGAAAATAGCGGTAATGATGTAGAATACAAGCTGTTGAAGCTGAAAAATAAATTTGATGTTTCCGCGCCAAACGGCAAGGTCGCATATCTTACTGAGGCGGCAAAGCTACTCGCCGCGCTTGACAGTCCGATCGAGCGCGAGGTTTACGCGGGCAGGCTGAGCGCGGAAGCGGGAGTGGAAAAAAGCGCGGTGCTTCAGCAGATAAGCCGGTTCGGAAAACGACTGAACCAAAAAACAGAACAGCGGGAATTTAAAAGAATTCAGCAGGAGCTCAGCGGCAGCCGGGACGCTTTGAACCGGGGAAAAGCCGAAAATCTGCGCGCCGCAAGCGCTGAAGAGGGTATAATTGTCTACCTTATTAAGCATCCGGATTTTGCTTCCGAGCTTTCAAAGCGACTTCCGCCGGAAAAAATGCTCACGGATTTCAACCGTAAGCTTTATCGATACTTCCTTGAGCGCATCGGTAAGGGGCTTTCGCCGCTGACAAATATTTCGGCGGATTTTACGTCTGAGGAAAACGGCAGAATTGCCGGATTGCTCGCAGGCGAAAAAGCGTTCGCTTCTACCGCTTCGGCAGCTGAGGAATATATAAACGTTGTGCTTGAGCAGGGTAAAAAGCTCAGTAAGGATGAAATTCAAAACGCTTCCGACGAGGAGCTTTTGGAATATATAAAAATGCAGAAGGAAAAACGTAAATAATCCCGCAATACTTGCGCCGTACATAGCGGATTTACTTGTAAAGGCTTATCTGCAAAGCGTATATATATATATTCAAAAGATATTTAAAAGGGAAAGGAAAGGAAAAAGAATATGACGGAACAAATTCGCGATAAGAAAAGCGTAACAAAGGAGCTTTTGGAGCTCGGAAAAGCTAAGGGCAAGCTTTCAAATCAGGATATTCTTGATATTATCGGAGAGCTTGACTTTGACCCCGAGCAAATAGAAAAGCTGTATGAGGGTCTTGAAAACGTGGGCGTTGAAATTGTGGAGGAAATAGACGATGTCCCTCTTGACGATTTAGCCGCCGAGGTCTCGCAGGTAAACGTCAGAGACGCGAACGTTTCCGATAACAGCGAATCGCTGGACGCAATTTCCCTGGACGACCCCGTAAAGATTTATCTTAAAGAAATAGGCAGAGTACCTCTCTTAACTCCCGAAGAGGAGAGAGAGCTTGCCGAAAAGATCCTACAGGGAGACGCCGCCGCAAAAAAACGTCTTTCCGAGGCAAATCTGCGTTTGGTTGTAAGCATTGCCAAGCGGTATTTAGGCAGAGGTATGCAGTTCCTTGATCTGATTCAGGAGGGCAATCTCGGACTTATTAAGGCGGTTGAAAAGTTCGACTACACCAAAGGCTTTAAATTTTCCACATACGCTACTTGGTGGATTCGTCAAGCCATAACAAGGGCAATAGCCGATCAGGCAAGAACCATACGGATACCCGTTCATATGGTTGAAACAATAAATAAGGTCAAAAAGGCTTCAAGCCAGCTCTTGCATCAAAACGGTCACGAGCCCTCCGCCGAGGAGGTCGCCGAGGCTCTGGAAATGCCAGTTGAGAAGGTACGCGAGATTATGCGAGTGGCGCAGGAGCCCGTTTCCCTTGAAACGCCAATCGGAGAAGAAGAGGACAGCCACCTTGGTGATTTTATACCCGATGAAGATGCTTTGGAGCCTGCCGACGCGGCTTCTCAAACTCTGCTGCGGGAGCTGCTCGACGACGTGCTTGCAACCCTCACTCCGCGCGAAGAAAAGGTGCTCAAGCTTCGCTTCGGTCTTATAGACGGCAGAAGCCGCACTCTCGAAGAGGTGGGCAAGGAATTTAACGTAACGCGGGAACGTATACGCCAGATCGAAGCGAAGGCACTGCGCAAGCTGCGCCACCCATCAAGAAGCAAAAAGCTCAAGGACTGTCTTGATTGACGCGCCTTTTGCTCTGCCTATGCAAATTTTATAATTTTTTTAGCGTAAGCGATTATGTACGCGCCGCCGAGTCGGCTGCTTATGTTTATGTAATAACTTGGGCAAAGCCCCTTATTGAACGGAGGATGTTTATGTCCTGTTTACCGGTTGAGATCGAAAAAAAGTTTCTTATAAAATATCCGGACCTTTCCGTGCTGGAAAATCAGCCCGGCTATAACCGAACGCAGATAGTTCAAACCTATTTAAAAGACGGAGACTCCGATAATATGCACGGAAGAATCCGAAAACGCGGTGCAAACGGGGAATTTGTTTACACAAAAACCTTTAAAAAGGACATAACCGCAATGGCGCGCACCGAAATTGAAAGCTGTATATCGGAGCAGGAATACAATGCGCTTTTGCGCCAAAAGAAAGAAGATTACAGTACAATCGAGAAAGAGCGCGTGGTTTTTTCATATTGCGGCAGAAATTTTGAGGTGGATCTATATCCCTTTTGGAAAGACAATGCCGTTATGGAAATAGAGCTTGAAAGCGAAACAGCCGAATTTTCTCTTCCTCCGTTTATCGAAATAATAAGGGATGTTACCGCCGATACCGCTTTCCGAAATTCTTCAATCGCCCGTTTCGGCGCGCCTGAACTCACATAATTTGATTTTGCGCAGCAGCCCCGGCATTATGCCGGGGCTGTTGCCGGTGCAGATGAGGTCAGCTTCTGAGACGGAGTATTTGTCCCGGATAAAGAACGTTTGGATCCGCAAGATTGTTTTTGTCTAAAATTTCATCAAGCGTTATTTTGTATCTGCCGGAGATATTCCAAAGCGTATCCCCGGGTCTTACCACATAGTATTTCGGGGCGGCAAGGTTATCTGACGGTATCTGTATGATTTGATCGGGGTAAATCCGGTCGGGAAAGGCAATTGAGTTTATACGGGCAATATCATCAACGTCGGCTCCGAAATATTGCGCAATTCCCCACAGAGTATCGCCCTGTTTTACGGTGTAAGGAAAGGTTTCCAAAATTTGACCTTCTTTCTTGCGGAAGCCGTCGTCGAATACGGCGCTTCCTTAATTAATTTCCTAATATACTATATACAAAAGGCGTAAATAAGTGAATATTTTTTGTTTTGGCGGCAATCCTAAGCTTGAGTAAATTTCAGGAAAGGACTGTCAGACGGTGAGCATTATAAAAGAAATAAAAGGCAGACAGATTATCGATTCCAGAGGAAACCCCACGGTGGAAGCGCAGGTTACGCTTGAAAACGGGATTTCTGCCGTAAGCAGCGTGCCCAGCGGAGCGTCAACGGGCGCGTTTGAAGCTGTAGAGCTGCGCGACGGCGAAAGCGCGTATATGGGCAAAGGCGTTACTCTTGCGGTGCGCAATATTAATGAGCGTATCGCTCCCGAGCTTGCGGGAAGAGACGTTGAAAATCAGTTCCTTCTTGACAGCATAATGTGCGAGCTGGACGGAAGCAAAAATAAAGAGCGTCTCGGGGCAAATGCCATACTCGCTGTATCCGTTGCCGCGGCAAAGGCGGGAGCCCGAGCGCAGGGGGTCGAGCTTTTCAGGTATTTGGGAGGAATAAGCGGAACGGTGATGCCGGTGCCTATGATGAACATTCTTAACGGCGGGGCGCACGCCTCCAATAACGTTGACATTCAGGAGTTTATGATTATGCCTGTTGCCGCCGCAAGCTTTGCCGAGGGTCTGAGATGGTGCTGCGAGGTTTATCATACCTTGGGAAAATTACTTTCCGAAGGCGGCAAGTCGGCTACAGTCGGAGACGAAGGCGGCTTTGCGCCGGATCTTTCTTCAGATGAAGAGGCCATAGAGCTCATCTGCACTGCGATAAACCGCGCGGGCTATTCCACAGAGCAAATTAAGCTGTCGCTTGATATTGCTTCCTCCGAATGGTTTTCGGACGGCAAATATATGCTGCCGAAGCGCGGTGTGACAATGAGCACCGAGGAAATGATAGATTTTATTACTGAGCTTTCGGGAAAATACCCCATAATTTCAATCGAAGACGCCTTGAGCGAGTATGATTGGGAAGGCTTTAAAGCTCTTACCGGGAAAATAGGCTCTGAAATTCAGCTTGTCGGCGACGACTTGTTTGTTACCAACACAGAGCGTCTGAAAAAAGGCATTGAAATGGGAGCGGCAAACTCAATACTGATAAAAATGAATCAGATAGGCACGGTGAGCGAAACGCTTTCGGCAATCCGTATGGCTAAAAACGCGGGCTATACCTGCGTTGTTTCACACAGGAGCGGAGAAACGGAGGACACCGCAATAGCCGATCTTGCCGTAGGGCTGAACTGCGGGCAAATAAAAACCGGCGCTCCCTGCCGAAGCGACCGCGTTGCAAAATATAACAGGCTGCTGCGAATAGAGGAAATGCTCGGCGTAATAGCGTAAGCGGAATAATAAAATAAATTCTTAAATAATTGACAAAAGCTTTGTTTAAATGTATAATCTAATCTTAAGGCGCTGTCTATACTGCCCGTAGGAGAGGATGCTATAAAATGTTAAACAAAGCTTTTGAACTTATAACGTCAAGAGTTGAAAAAACTTTGGCACAGCAGGGATTTTCCCGTCAAAAGGTTACTTCTGAAAGCGAAAACGAGCTTACCGCCCTTTATATTTCGGAAAATATCGCGTATAATATAATTTATTACAAAGATAAAATGCACATGGTGCTCTCTTCCTGCCCTATGACCGACGAAGGTCCGAGCAATGAGTGGAAGAAAAACGCAACCTGGATTTTTGACCCTCAAACGCACAATATGGACGATGCGGACAGCATAGCAAACGACTTTTGCGAAACCCTCACATCAGCTCCCGCGATTAAGCGCATAAAGCAGCAGAAAAAAGTAAAAAAAGACGACGAGGGCAACGCGGATCCGATGTTTTTTGCGAAGCGTCTGGTAGCGCTGCTGCCGGAACTCAAAGCAGAAATTAAAGAAGAAAACGAAAACTATTATCCCTTCAGGGGGGTGACCTTCGCACGCGAAAAAATTATGCCGAAGCTCGATGAGTTTTTAAAGCGCGCAACTCAGCCCGAAATCGACAAGCTCGCGGGTATTCTCAGCGCTCAGTACCGTAACGGCAACGCCGACACACGCTCCATAATAACCATGGTTATATTAAATTATATCGACCCTCAGTATCACGAAGCGCTTAAAAAAGAAATGTCCGAGGATTTGAAGAAGTCATGGGATGCGGCCAGGCGCTTCAAGGGGAAAAAGGTGAAGCCCGAAAAGCCCAAGAAAGTTAAGAAGAAGCGCGACTCCGACGCGGAACGTCTGGAACGCCGCGAATAAGCGGTTTAAACGCAAAAAAATATCCGGAAAAATCAAAATAAAATCAAAAAACCCCTTGACGAGCAGGGTTGGGATGTGTTATACTGACTATACCTCGAAAAAGGGGCTATTTTTTTGTGCCTCTTTTGAGGGAGGCTAAATTATTCCGAAAATACCGGGAGGTGCCGTCAATGAGAGTAAAAATTACACTGGCCTGTACAGAGTGCAAACAACGCAACTACAACACCAAAAAAAATAAGAAAAATGACCCTGACAGGCTCGAGATGAACAAATATTGCAGATTCTGCAAAAAGCACACTCTGCATAAGGAAACAAAATAATAAGCGGAGGGAACAAGATGTCTGAAAAGAAAATCGACGCTAAAGCCGAAAAGGACGCCGCCAAGAAAAAGAAAAACAAAAAAAACGGCGTCTTTTCAAAAATTCCCAAGTTCTTCCGTGAATGCAAGGGCGAGCTGAAAAAAATAGTATGGCCGACCCCCGCGCAAACAACAAAAAATTTCGGAGTTGTTTTGGCGGTTATCATAGTAATCGGCGTTATTGTTTTTGCGCTTGACCGCGGTCTTTATGCTTTGTTGGGCTTGGTTATGAACATATCAGCCACTTAAGGCGGGAAATATACTTTTAATCTTTTGTACTTTTGGAAAGGAAGAAGTAGAATGCCCGAAGAAGCAAAATGGTATGTCGTTCATACGTATTCCGGATACGAAAATAAGGTCGCTTCAAATATTATGACAACCGTCGAGAACAGAGGTCTTCAGGATTGGATATCCGAGGTGAATATCCCCACGGAAACCGTAGTTGAAATTAAGGGCGATCAGGAAAAAACCGTGGAACGCAAGCTGTTTCCGGGGTATGTTTTCGTAAAAATGATTTGCACGGACGAAACCTGGCACATAGTGCGCAATATCCGTGGGTGTACGGGTTTTGTCGGTCCGGAGTCAAAGCCTGTTCCGCTGACGGAAAAAGAGGTTTTGAATATGGGCGTTGAAAAACGCGTGGTGAATCTGGAGTACAAGACCGGCGACCGGGTGTTAATTATCGACGGACCGTTTACGGATATTACCGGCGTAGTTGACGAAATTAACACCGATAAAAACGAGGTTCGCGTTATCGTGCCGATGTTCGGACGCGAAACAGCGGTTGAGCTTGATTTAAGTCAGGTGCAGCCGGAAGAAGATTGAAGGAATAATTAGCAAAGGATTATATAAGGGATTTTACTTATCCCTTGTGGGAGGGAACGGCAAGCTTCCCGCCATTAACCACGAATTTTGGAGGTGCAATAACAATGGCTCAAAAGGTAACAGGCTTTATAAAGCTGCAAATACCTGCCGGAAAGGCTACCCCGGCGCCGCCTGTTGGTCCGGCGCTCGGTCAGCATGGCGTAAACATTGTTGCGTTCACAAAGGAGTTTAATGAACGCACAAAGAATGACATCGGACTTATTATCCCTGTCGTCATTACCGTATATGCGGATCGTTCTTTTACTTTTGTAACCAAAACGCCGCCCGCAGCCGTACTTATTAAAAAGGCGTGCGGAATTGAAAGCGGTTCGGGCGTACCCAACAAGACAAAGGTTGCTAAAATCACTAAAGAGCAGATTCAGAAAATCGCCGAGCAAAAAATGCCCGATCTCAACGCAGCTTCCCTTGAAAGCGCAATGAGTATGATCGCCGGTACGGCAAGAAGTATGGGCGTAACGGTAGTTGACTGATTCCTGCCGATTGTATTTTTAAATTATGATTGGTCATAAAATCCGGGTGGGAGGAAAATTCCGCTTAACCACCTAAAATGGAGGAAAACAGATGAAACACGGTAAGAAGTATACCGACAGCGTTAAGCTTATCGACAAGACTAAATTATACGATACAACCGAAGCTATCGATGTTTGCATTAAAACTGCAAAGGCTAAATTTGATGAAACCGTCGAGCTTCACGTGAAGCTTGGCGTAGACAGCCGCCACGCCGACCAGCAGGTAAGAGGCGCTATTGTTCTTCCCAACGGTACGGGCAAGAATGTTCGCGTTCTTGCAATTTGCAAGGGCGACAACGAGACCCTGGCTAAAGAGGCGGGCGCCGATTTTGTAGGAGCTGAGGATATGACTCAGAAGATTCAGTCCGAGGGCTGGCTCGATTTTGACGTTATTATTACAACTCCCGATTGTATGGGTCTTGTGGGACGTTTGGGTAAAATCCTCGGACCGCGCGGCTTAATGCCTAACCCCAAGGCGGGCACCGTTACCCCGGATATTGCCAAGGCTATCAAAGAAGCTAAGGCAGGTAAGATTGAGTACCGTCTTGATAAAACAAATATCATTCACTGCCCAATCGGAAAAGCAAGCTTCGGTTCCGAAAAGCTTCAGGAAAATCTTGAAACCCTTATGAGCGCCATTGTTAAGGCGAAGCCTTCCGCCGCAAAAGGTCAGTATATAAGAAGCTGTACCGTTGCAACAACAATGGGACCGGGCGTTAAAATCAACCCGAACAGGTTCGGCGCTTAAAAATCAAATATTACACAGCAATGTGTTAATATTATATGTTTCGCTGTTCTAAAGACAGCAGGTGCGCAAGCGTAAAGGAGTAATTCCGCCTGCCGAGGAAGAAGCAAATATTACATTTGTCATGTACTATTGCCTCTCCTCAAAGGAGAGGCTGCTTTTTTGAACTGCGTTAATGGCTGCCGGTGCAGTCAAATAAAATTTAACGGAGGTGAATCAATTGCCAAGCGAGAAAATCTTAGAGCAGAAAAAAGCCATAGTTGCCGGGCTGTCTGAAAGACTCAGAAATTCCTGCGCGGGCGTTCTTGTAAATTACAAGGGTATCAGCGTGGCCGACGACACAAAGCTTCGTAAGGAGCTTCGCGACGCCGGAGTTGAATACACGGTAGTTAAGAACACGCTTCTTTCAAGAGCCTTTGCCGACGCCGGCATTGAGGGAATGGATTCCGTTTTGGAAAACACTACCGCTGTTGCAACAAGTGAAAACGACTATGTTGCCGCCGCAAGAATCCTTTGCGGCTTTGCCGATAAGAGCAAAACCTTTGAGGTTAAGAGCGGTTATCTTGACGGCGAGGTTATCAGTCTGGATAAGATTGTCAGCCTTTCAAAGCTCCCCACACGCGAGGTATTGCTTGCTAATGTGCTCGGCGCTTTTCAGGCTCCTATTGCAAGTTTTGCACGTGCCGTACAGGCAATCGTTGACAAAAGCGGAGAGGCTGCTCAGACTGCCGCTGAGTAAGCGGCGCCGCGTATGCCTTTAAATCAGAATTTTACAAAGTTTATATTGGAGGTTAATTAAAATGGCATCTGAAAAAATTACTGCTATTATTGAAGAGTTAAAAACCCTTACCGTTTTAGAGCTTTCTGAGCTTGTACACGCCGTAGAGGACGAGTTCGGAGTATCCGCCGCCGCTGCCGTTGCCGTTGCAGGTCCTGCCGACGCCGGCGCCGCCGCTGTTGAAGAAAAGACCGAGTTTGACGTTATCCTTAAAGCAATCGGCGCAAACAAGATTGCCGTTATCAAGGCTGTCAGAGAGGCTACCGGTCTTGGACTTAAAGAAGCTAAGGAAGTTGTTGACAACGCTCCTAAGGCTATTAAGGAAGCTGTTTCCAAGGAAGACGCGGACGCTCTTAAGGAGAAGCTTGAGGCTGCCGGCGCCGAGGTTGAAATTAAGTAATTTTGCCTTAAATCGGTAGCAAGCGCTCCGGCAAGCTCGCCTGAAGCGAAGCTTGCGAATAGAGGTAGTATCCGCTTAATTTAAAGTGTACAAAGGCTGTGACTGCTTGTGCGGTTGCAGCTTTTTCATTTTAAGCCGAATGTTGACAGACGCCGGGGCTAAATATTAAAATAAAATTATAATGACGGGTCAAAGCCCATTATTGAAAGCATGTAAATACCTTGGCTAATTCTTTACGGGAATTTTACAAAAATCGGATAAAGAATTTGATTATCGGGTTGTATTATATCTTTTATACAGTTTATCCTCAATCTGCGGCTGAAGCGCCGCTGTCGGTTCCAATGGCTTTTGCCAAACGGCACAGCGGGGCGCTGCTCGTGAATAAACTGTAATCTTAAAGCGTCGACCGGATAGAAATGTAAAAGGAGCTTATCATGATATACTGTGTTGAAGACGACGATTCGATCTGCGATTTAATGATTTATGCCTTAAATGCTTCCGGCTTCAGCGCCGAGGGCTTTTCCGAGAGCCGAGCTTTTTGGGCGGCGCTTAAAGACGAAAAGCCCGAGCTTGTTATGCTTGATATTATGCTCCCCGGCGAGGATGGGATCACAATACTTAAAAAGCTCCGTTCAAACGCCTCTACCTCTGATATTCCTGTGATAATGGCAACGGCGAAAGGCACTGAGTTTGACAAGGTAACAGCTCTTGACAGCGGAGCCGATGATTACCTGGCAAAGCCTTTCGGAATTATGGAAATGGTGGCGCGCGTTAAGGCGGTTTTGCGCAGAACAGCGGCAAAAAGCCGAGAGCAAAAGCTGACTGCGGGCGCTCTTGAGCTGAATACCGCCGAGCACACCGTAAAAGCAAACGGACAAAGAGTGCAGCTGACGCTTAAAGAATACGAGCTGCTTTTGACGTTTATGGAAAACCCGGGGATGGTTTTTACCCGCGGCAGACTTTTACAAAGCGTATGGGGAGCTGAGTTTATCGGCGAAACGCGCACCGTAGACGTGCATATTGGAACGCTGAGAACCAAGCTCGGCGACTGCGGAAAATACATTGAAACGGTTCGCGGCGTGGGCTACCGGATGGAGACGCGGCTATGACCAAACGCATTTTTTATTCAATTTGCCTCGTGGCAATTTCGGTTTTTTTGGCGTCGCTTGGTTTAATTATGGGCGTTCTTTATAAGTATTTTTCAACCGTGCAATTAGAACAGCTGAAGGTTCAGACGACGCTTGCCGCAAAAGGCGTTCAGGACGCGGGTGCAGATTACTTTACGTCTTTGGATACCGGCGATTACCGCATTACATGGATCGACAGCGAAGGCAGCGTTCTTTATGACACAGTAACCGACTCCTCAACTATGGAAAATCATCTGGAACGCGAGGAAATCCAATCGGCAATTACCGACGGCTACGGTGAAAGTATACGCTATTCCGACACTCTTACGAAAAAGCTTTTATATACGGCAGAAAAGCTGCCGGACGGCTCGTTCGTGCGCCTCTCGGCAGAGCAGTACACCGTTTGGATTCTTCTTTTAAATTTGATGCAGCCGATTATCATCGTTGCATTCATTGCAGCCGCAATGTCGCTTGTGCTGGCGTTCCGTCTTTCCAAAAAAATAGTCCGACCGCTCAACGAGCTTAACCTTGACGAGCCTCAGACAAATAAAGGATATGAGGAAATCCGCCCTCTGCTCGAGCATATAAGCGCCCAGCAAAGTCAGCTAAAGCGGCAAGCGGCAAAGCTCCAACGCCAGCAGGGTGAGTTCGAAGCTGTAACCGATAATATGAACGAGGGGCTTGTGCTTCTCAATGTTCAGGGAATGATAATAAGCATTAACCGTACCGCCGCAAAATTTCTTTCAGTAAGCAAAGACTGTATCGGCAGGGATATTTTGCTTCTTAATAACTCAATCGAGTTACAGGAGCTTTTGAGTAAGGCAAAATCCGGCAGTCACGCAGAAGCGTCCGTTTCTTTAAACGGTACGGAATGTCAAATAAATGCAAGCCCTGTGTTTTCTAACGGCGAGGTAACGGGTATTGTTCTGCTGATTTTTGATATTACCGAAAGGGCACAGGCAGAGCAAATGCGGCGAGAATTTACCGCTAATGTATCTCATGAATTAAAAACCCCGCTGCATTCTATTTCCGGCTATGCCGAGCTTTTGAAAAATCAGATGGTAAAGCCTGAGGATGTGCCGATGTTTGCAGGGCAAATCTACACGCAGGTTCAATATATGATAGCGCTTGTCGATGATATTATCAGACTTTCACACTTAGACGAGGGAGCGGCCGATTTAAAACGCGAAAAGGTGGATTTGTACACCGTTGCTCAGGATACTGTAAAAAATTTGCAGCCAGCCGCAGACAGGCACGCTATCACCGTATCGCTTGTAGGCGAATCCGCCGTAGTGGACGGTGATGAGCAGCTTTTAAGCGGAATTATTTACAATCTTTGCGACAACGCCGTAAAGTATAACAGGGAAAACGGTTCGGTATCGGTGGAAATAAAAAAGGCCGAAAAGGAGATAATTCTTTCTGTAAGCGATACGGGCATAGGTATTCCGGAGGAACACAAAAACCGTATTTTTGAACGCTTTTACCGGGTAGATAAAAGCCATTCAAAGGAGGTCGGCGGAACCGGACTGGGACTTTCTATTGTGAAGCATTCCGCAAGGCTGCATAACGCCTCAATCGAGGTTGCCGGCGTTGCCAACGGCGGCACAATTGTAACCGTGCGTTTCCCGGCTCCGAAATAAATTTCGGGGTTTTTTCAAATATTATTTAACACATAGGGCGCTTCTCCGCTAAGCTTTCGCAGGCATTTATAATGACAGGGCAAAGCCCCTTATTGAAATGCTAACCTTTCCGTGAACAGGATAGAAGCTTAGCAGAGAATGTTAATGAAAAGTCCGAAAAATTTCAAAAAAACCAAACTTAAATCCGGTTGCAAAATACAGGCGTTATATGTTATACTTTAATATAGACAGGTTGATTTTAAAAGCTTGAGGAAGTAAAATGCAGATTAATTATTCGGCTGAGCTTAAAAAAAGTATCGCTCTTTTTAACAGAACCAAAAATCAGGAAGATTTTAACAATATAATACCCGCGCTTGTAAATGCAAGGCTGAACCTTGCGGTTTCAACGGAAAATCTTAAAAATTCCGGCAACACTTCTGCCGCTCTGATGAAAAACGCTGAGTTTTACGGGGTTTTTATGCGCACGCAAAGAAGAAACGCAAGCTATTTGGTAGCCTTTACAGACGAAGAGGAAATGCGTAAGGGCGGACAGGTGCTTACGCTTTCAATGGGAATTAAGGAGTATTGCGAGGCGTTTGAAAATACAAACGCAAACGGTATTTTGGTTAATCCTTTTTCAAAGGAATACGGTTTATTCCTTTCAAGAAATATGGTTGTAAACGAAATGCTGCCGGCAGTGCGACGGGCAGCCGCAATCAAAGGAGCCGAAACCGGTTCGTCCGACGGTAAGCTGTTGTATCAGGGCAGTTATTTTATGGAGTTTAAAACCCTGCCTGCCGAGTTTTTTAAGGACAGCGGCGTTTTTGTTGACGAGCTGCTTAACAATAAAGAAGAATTTATCAAAAGGCATCTTATGATGTCCCAGCTTATGGTTTGCCGCAAGCAGGATGAAATAGACGGCATTACGGGCGAAAAGCTTAAAAGGGAACGCGCCGACCGCGTTATGATAGCAAAGGGAAGGGCTTTCAGCGCGGACGATTACTTTTTTACAGCCGTTTCTGAGGATTACCCTAAAATGTATATGCTTGATTTCCCGCCTCAAATGCAGATTCCGGTTCTTTGTAAGCGCATTTATTTTGTAATCGGCGCAAACGGCAAAAAGGCGGTTTATACTGTCGAAGCGTCTTACAACGGTAAACAGTTTCTCGGAGAAATTGCCCGGGATTACACGCATGCTAATTTAGGGGAAATCGCCGCCGATTCGCCTTTTGATGAAACAAAACGTATTTTGGAGCTGTTTTCGATAACTTGAGCGCAGACGCTCCCAACCTCGGAACGGCGGGGAAAGATGCTTAAAAATTTAAATCGGAGTTGAATTTTCCGCCGATCCTCTGAAAATACAGCGCTTTCTGCGCAAATTGCAGCCGTTCGCAGGTTAAGGTTTAAGTCACCCTGACGGAGCGACGCCAGATTTAAACGGAGGAACAATTATGCAATACAATGCAGCACCCGGACGTTACGGAAATATGAAGTACCGCAGATGCGGTAAAAGCGGCGTTAAGCTGCCGCTGGTGTCTTTCGGACTTTGGCACAACTTCGGCAGCCGCGACAGCTTTGACAATATGCGCGCTATGTGCAGAACAGCATTTGACCTTGGCATAACCCATTTTGACCTTGCAAACAATTACGGTCCGTACGACGGAAGCGCCGAGGAAAATTTCGGGAGAATTTTAAAATCCGATTTGGGCGTTTACCGCGATGAACTGATTATTTCGACAAAAGCGGGATATAAGATGTGGGAGGGACCTTACGGCGATTGGGGCTCGCGCAAATATTTGATTGCAAGCCTTGACCAAAGTCTCAAACGTATGGGTCTTGAGTATGTAGATCTGTTTTATCATCATCGCTTTGACCCCGAAACCCCGCTTGAGGAAACTATGCTTGCCTTGGATCAGATTGTAAGAAGCGGCAAAGCGCTTTATGTAGGTATTTCAAATTATAACTGCTGTCAAACGCGCCGTGCCTGTGAAATATTAAGAGAGCTTAAAACCCCCTTTATTATAAATCAGCGCCGTTATTCTATGCTTGACAGAAATATCGAAACAGACGGGTTAACCGACTATGTACAGGAAAACGGAATAGGAATAATAGCTTTTTCTCCTCTTGCACAGGGTCAGCTTACAGACAAATATTTAAACGGAATCCCGCAGGACAGCCGAATCCGCAGGGACGGTCGTTTTCTTAAGGAAAGCGATATTACCGCGGAAAAGCTCCAAAAGCTGCGCATGCTGCGGGAAATTGCACGGCAGCGCGGTCAGACGCTTGCTCAGCTTGCACTGTCCTGGGTTTTGCGCGAAAATGCGGTTACGAGCGTTCTTGTCGGCGCTTCAAAGCCCGAGCAGATTATCGATGACGCCGGAATTGTAAATGCTCCGGAATTTACGGCGGAGGAGCTGCAGGACATTGAAAAAATTTTGCAAAATAAGCCTTAATTATTATTGTTCAATAAGGGGGCTTTGCCCCGTCGTTCAACGCGGCAAAGGGCAGCGTTAGCTGCCTGTGAAATCAATGGCGGATTGTCCCCCACTGATTCCGAAAACGGAATCCGCTGCCTTAGAGGCGGAGGGGCATCTTTGCCTAAGTTATAGATAACGCGCAGTGCTTATTTCGCCTTGAAAATACGGTGCAAAGATTATGAAAAGATTGGTTGCTTTTATAACCGGCGTTCTTCTTGTTAATTTGTTTCTGTTTTCCGCAGCTGCGGCGGAGTTTTCCGCATACAGTGAGGGTACGCGTTATAACCGGATTTTTACTTTGGATTTTTATATACAGGATGGAACCTCCTCGTTTTGTTCCGTGCTTTTTTCTGTTAAGTATAATTCCGACGTTGTGGAGTTTCGCGGTACTGAAAAGACAGTGAGCGGCTCGCGGGTCGAGACCTATGATAAAAACGGTGTTGTGAACGTTATTTTTCTTGTTACCGAGCCTATTGATTCTGCCGAAGCTTCAAAATTGCTGGGGTTGAAGTTTATTTCAAAAAACGGCGGCTCCGGCAGCTTTGATGTAACCGTAAAGGAAGCGATCGACTCAAACGGGCAGCCTCTTGAATTTAATGAAAGCTTCAGCTGCCCGTTTACCGTCACCGAGAAAAGCAGCGGCGAGCTTTCGGTCGGCAGCATAAAGAGCAGCAATTTCAGCATCAGTACAAATTCAAATTACAACAGTCAGGCTTCTCAAGACGCTTACACGGAAGAATCGTATGAAAGCAATAAAACCTCTGTTGAGCTCAAAGCGCTTTCCGCCGAAAACAGGGAAATTATTATTGCCGCCGCGGTTCTTGTTGTGTTTTTTACTGTCTATATTATTGCACATTACCTTAAAGGGAGAAAGAATACTTCCGAAAAGAAAAACTCAGAAGACTCTTCCGGCAAGGATAGTAAGAGCTCGTGATTTTACTTGATACTTGACAAATTATTAAAAAGATACTATTATATTGTATGCAGGGAGCAGCCCCGTGTGTATACGGCGAGGCTGTTTTTACCTCAAAGGCGTTTTAATTGTGCCGTAAGTGATTTGAACAATAAAGTATCATTGCGGCTTCTTCTTAAAACAAATATGCAGAAGTACCCAAGCGGCTGAAGGGTCCGGCTTCGAACACCGGTAGGTCGGTAACGCCGACGCGAGGGTTCAAATCCCTCCTTCTGCGCCATTTCGCGGCAAGCTCTTGCAGCTTGCCGCTTATTTTGTATGACGGGCATGTCCGTACTCGATTTTCGCAAACTTTGCGGAATCGCGGGGTTAATGACATCCGCAGCGCTTCCCGCTGCCAAGGGCTTTAAGCACAATTTTTAACGCAATTTTTAACTCAATCGGGAAAACTGAATTTAACTTTACTCTTGACAAATTATAAAAAGGCGCATATAATATATCAGTGATATATATCACTGATATATGGGGGCGGGAAAATTGAGCGATGCGGAAAAGACGACGTTGGAAAGAATCCGCGCCGCCGCAAAGACGGCTTTTACGGAATACGGTTTCAGGTCTGCTTCCCTGCGGCAGATTGTCAAAACGGCAGGCGTTACGCTGGGCGCTTTTTACGGGTACTATAACAGCAAGGAAGAGCTGTTTGAAGCGCTGGTAGGCGAACAGTATAACTATATGATGACCTGCTACCGCAAGGCGCAGGCGGATTTTGCACATCTTCCGCCTGATGAGCAGCCGAAGCATATGAGCGAGATAAGCGTAAAATGTATGCACGATATGCTTCTCTACGCATATGATCATCTTGAAGAATTTAAGCTCCTTTTATGCTGTTCGGAGGGTACACGCTTTGCCGGAATGGTCGATGAGATGGTTGAAATTGAGATTAAAGGAACGCACGATTATCAGGAAGTATTAAGGCGTCTCGGTCGGCCGTCCCCGGTCATTGACCCGAGGCTGGAGCATATTCTTATAACAGGCATGTTCAACGCTTATTTTGAGCTGATTATTCATCAGATGCCGCTGCGCGATGCTGAAAATTATTTGTTGGAGCTGTGCGCGTTTCACACCGCGGGGTGGATGAAAATTATGGGACAGTAAATCCTGTAAACTGAGCGCAGACGTCCCCTGAGTTAGAGTAACATCTGCGCTTATGCTTAGCTTAGGCTTAGTTAGCTTAGGCTTAGATTGTATAGCTGTATTTATTATTTATTTTTTTGACAAAAGGTTAGTTTTTACTAACTAACAAGCAATATCGGAATCCGGCTGCGGCGGAGTATTTATCGTAAAAATTTTCAATAATGCCCTTTGCCGGTCATTCAACGTGGCAAGGGCAGTGTTAGCCGCCTTAAAAATCAATGGGGGATTGTATCCCCTCACCGATTCCGAAAATGAAACCAGCCGCCTTAGAGGCTGGGGGCATCTTTGCCTAAGTTATAATTAGGAGGACAGAAAATGCAAAAGAATAAGAATTTTTCAGAGCTTATGAGCTATGCCGGTAAGCACAGGTATTTGACCTATGCATCGCTCGTATTATCGGTCGTCAGTGCAATTCTTGCGCTGCTTCCTTTCGTCTTTATCTTCTTTATCATCAGAGAGGTTATAGAGGTCGCCCCGAACTTTTCTCAGGCGTCAGGTGTAGCCTGCAACGGCCGGATGGCGGTACTGTTTGCGCTGATTTCCATTGTCATTTACATAGGCGCGCTTATGTGTTCGCATTTGTCTGCATTCCGTATTGCGGGCAATATGCGCAAAACACTGCTGGATCATATCGCAAAGCTGCCGCCGGGCTTTAGCGGAGAAATGGGCAGCGGCAGGATTCGCCGCATAGTCAACGACAGCAGTGCGGCGACCGAGACCTACCTTGCCCATCAGCTTCCCGATATGGCGGGAGCTACTGCGACTCCGCTTGGTATGATAGTAATGCTGTTTTTGTTTGATTGGCGCTTTGGGCTTATCTGCCTTATTCCGGTTGCGCTCGGTTTTGCGGCGATGTTTAAAATGACCGGACCGCAGATGGCAAGCGATATGAAAAACTACCAAGACGCGCTCTCCGATATGAACAATGAAGCGGTGGAATATGTCCGCGGTATCCCCGTTGTAAAAACCTTCGGTCAAACGGTGCATACCTTCAAACGCTTCAAAGATTCCATAGACCGCTATTATCAATTTTGCATTGCATACTGCAAAAAATGCCGTATGCCTATGCTGCTGTATACGGTCTTCATCAACAGCGCCTTTGCGTTTCTGATTACGCTGGCACTGATTCTGTCAGGCGGTGAGGCGGTCACGTCGTCGGTTTTGCTCAGCTTCATTTTCTATGTCATTTTTACGCCGGTAATTTCCACAGCTATGTCAAAGGTTATGTTTATGAGTGAGAACAGCATGACGGTAAGCGACGCGCTGTCCCGCGTACATTCGATTCTCGAGCTTAAACCCTTGCCAGAGGCTCAGAAAAGCGAAAGTCCGAAGGGTAACTCTGTTGAATTCAAAAATGTTTCTTTCCGGTACAGCGGCTCGGAAACGGACGCGCTGAGTGACGTTTCCTTCAAAGCGGAGGCGGGTAAAACAGTGGCGCTGGTCGGTCCGTCGGGCGGGGGAAAGACCACTGCCGCAGAGCTTGTTTCCCGATTTTGGGATGTGACCGGCGGCGAGATTTTGGTTGGCGGAGTAAATGTGAAGAATATCAAAAAATCAGAGCTTGCGAAAACTGTCGCTTATGTTTTTCAGGACAGCAGGCTTTTAAAGACCTCCGTTTTGGAGAACGTCAGACAGGCTAAGCCTGACGCCTCTCGTAAAGAGGTGGAAAACGCTCTTCACAAATCACAGTGCGATGATATTATCACCAAGCTGCCCGACGGGATAGATACCGTCATCGGAACCAAGGGTGTGTATCTTTCCGGAGGAGAGCAGCAGCGCATTGCCATTGCCCGTTTAATGCTGAAGGACGCTCCTATAATTATCTTGGATGAAGCAACCGCGTTTGCCGATCCGGAAAACGAGTTCCTTGTTCAGCGCGCTTTTGAGGAGCTTTCAAAAGGTAAAACGGTTATTATGATCGCACACAGACTGACAACGGTCAGAAACGCGGACAGGATATTCGTATTTAAGGACGGCAGAATCGAAGAATCCGGCACGCATGACGAGCTTGCGGAAAAGGGCGGCGTGTATGCAAATATGTGGCGCAGCTGTCAGACTTTTGCGAGCCGTAGGGTATGAGGTGCGGTATGATAAGCAGAATTATGAAACGGTTTGCACTCTCCCGCGAGGGAGCAAAAGGACTTGTATGGGCGACTGCCGCTTGCGCGGTCGGTGATATTGCGCTGATGTTCCCGGTGGGGCTTCTGTACTTTTTGGTAAATGATTTTCTCGGCGGAGCAGTACCGGAGAATCATTGTGCATTATATTGGGTCGGAATTGCCGCGGCGCTCCTTCTGATATTTTTATCGGAGCTTTGGAAATACAACTCCACCTACTTTTCTACTTACAGAGAATCCGGGAAATGCAGAATCCGTCTTGCGGAAAAGCTCCGCAGACTGCCGCTTTCGTTCTTCGGAAAAAAGGATCTTGCGGATCTTACCGACACTATCCTGGGCGATGCGGCAACGACCGAGCAGATGCTTTCCCATTATGTCCCGCAGTTTTATGCCTCTATTATTTACACCTGTCTGATTGCAATAAGTTTGTTCTTTTACGATTGGCGTCTGGCGCTTGCCGCTCTGTGGGTATTACCCGTAGCGCTTTTAATCGTGGGACTTTCCAAAAAGGCACAGAACTGTTTCAGCCGTAAACAAAGCGCGGCACAGATTGCAGTGCAGGACGGCATACAGGAGTATTTGGAAACCGCTCGCGACCTCAAAAGCAACAATGCGGAGCAGAAATATCTGGGCGGGTTGTACCGCAAAATCGACGCGTTGGAAAAACGCCATATCAAGAGCGAGCTCGGCGTTGCCATGTTTGTCGTACCGGCTCAGATGATTTTAAAGCTGGGTATCGCGACCGTGGCGCTTGCAGGCAGCGTTTTTCTGACGGACGGCACGCTGTCGCTGATTACTTTCTTTATGTTTTTGCTCGCGGTATCCAGAATTTATGAGCCTATGTCTTTATCATTGCAGAATTTGGCAGCGATAAATTCACTGCAAATTAATATTGACCGTATGAACGAGATTGAAAACTGCAAGGAGCAAAGCGGCGGACAGGAATTTCACCCGAACGGTTACGACATTGTCTTTGATAATGTCGGCTTTGCCTACAACACCGATGAGACAGTATTGCGTAATGTTACCTTTACCGCAAAACAGGGTGAGGTGACTGCGCTGATCGGTCCATCAGGCGGCGGCAAATCTACGGCGGCAAAGCTTGCGGCAAGGTTCTGGGACGCCGATGAGGGGAAAATCACTGTCGGCGGCGTCGATGTACAGTCAGTCGATCCCGAGCGGCTTTTAACGGTCTTTTCAATCGTCTTTCAGGATGTTACCCTCTTTAACAATACCGTTATGGAGAACATTCGTATCGGCAGAAAGGATGCGACCGACGAAGAAGTCATGGAGGCGGCGAGGCTTGCAAACTGTGAAGAGTTTGTTGAGAAGCTGCCCGACAAATGGAACAGCAGCATCGGCGAAAACGGAAGCTTCCTTTCCGGCGGTGAGCGGCAGCGCATTTCCATCGCCCGCGCTTTCCTCAAGGACGCGCCGATTATCCTGCTCGATGAGGCGACGGCAAGCCTTGATGCGGAAAACGAGACGGCAATTCAGTCGGCGCTTTCCCGCCTGATAAGAAACAAAACGGTTCTTTTGATTGCGCATAGAATGCGTACCGTTGCCGGTGCGGATAAGGTTGTTGTTCTCTCAGACGGTATGGTTGCCGAGCAGGGAAGCCCCGATCAGCTGCTGGGGCAGAACGGCATTTATACCCATATGGTAGGACTGCAAACCGAAAGCCAAAAGCCGATGATTGGCTAAACAGGTGTACAATGCAGAGCCGGTTAAGTGTAAACCGGCTCTGTTTCTAATCTCTCCATATGGCATAAATACGGAATTTCCTCCGGAGGTATCTTGACAAGCGGGACACATCTGTGGTATACTAAATCATGAAGTTAGTCGCTGCTAACAGCAGGCGCTTTTATTTTGCCGCAGGGTTAGACGGAGCTAACCCAATATCTCCGTTCCCGCCCGCCTAAAAGATAAAACGGGCAATCGCCGTTTTAGATTAACCCGGCGCAAAGCACTGTGTTATACATACCGAGGCATAAAAAGCTTTCGCCGTTTAATACATTAAGAAGGGATAGATTTCAGTATGTCAGATGCAGAAAAGAATTTTTTGAAAATAGTTGATTTAAGAAAATCTTTTGGGAGCGGAGAAACCCGCCAAGAGGTGCTCCGCGGTTTGAGCTTTTCCGTTGCAAAAGGGGAATTTTGCGTGCTCCTCGGTCCTTCCGGCTCCGGAAAGTCCACTCTGCTGAATATCATAGGCGGCATAGACAGCGCCGATTCCGGCTGTATTTACATCGGCGGAGATAAATTGGAGGATATGAGCGAAAAGCGTTTGACACAATATCGCCGCAAGCACCTCGGCTATGTATTCCAGCTTTATAATCTCATCGGAAATCTGAATGTTAAGGAAAATATCGAGGTGGGAGCGTATTTGTCGGACAGCCCGCTGGACATCGACGAATTGCTGAACACACTCGGACTTTACGAGCACCGCCATAAGCTGCCCAACCAGCTTTCCGGCGGACAGCAGCAGCGGGTTTCCATAGGCAGGGCGATTGTCAAAAATCCGGATATACTGCTGTGCGACGAGCCGACCGGCGCGTTGGATTATACTACTTCAAAGGAAATTTTAAAGCTTATAGAGGATATAAACGTCAAGTATAAAAACACGGTTATTATGGTCACTCACAACGAGCCTATTAAGGGTATGGCAGATCACATAATCAAGCTGCGCGACGGCGAAGTGCGTCTGAACGAACATAACGGCTGCAAAGCTTCAGCCGCCGATCTGGAATGGTAAGGAGCGCTTACGGTATGAAAAGAAAAATTCATAATCCGCTTGTAAAACGTATCCGGAGAGAAATACTCGGCGACTGGCGGAAATATCTTGTGGTCGGTCTGTTTCTGATTTTGGTTATCGGCTTTGTTTCCGGTATGTATGTGGCAAACGGCAGCATGATGGCGGCAGCGGACGAAAGTGTTGTGAAATACAAGCTTGAGGACGGCCACTTTGAACTGAACGACAAAGCGGACGAAAAATTGCTTTCCGCGATTGCCTCCGGAGAAAAAGCGGATGTAAAAGCGTATTATATCGAAGAAGCAAAGGCGGAGCTCGACGAAAAATTTGAGGACGAATTCAAAGCGGAATTTACAAAGGAATTTGACGCAAAATTTGCCGATGAATTTGAAGCTTCTTTTACTGATCAAATAAAAAGCGCTTTGACGGCGCAGACGTCGGACGAAGCTGCTGTATACGCCATGCTTCCGGCGGCTATCGAGCAGGCAAAACAGAGCGGAAATTATCAGGCGGCCTATGACAGCGCCTATGAGGAAGCTTATGCCGGCGCTTACAGTGAAGCATATGCTGAGGCTTATGACGAAGCTTGGGACGAAATTCTGACTGAAATAAACGAAGAATATGCCGAAGCGGAAGAAAAATATAAATTAAACGATTCGTCTTTTCAGAGCGTTCCGGTCACTTTATATGAGAATTTCTACCGAAACGAGGAAGAGGACAATAATAACGACGGAGCTGCCGACGGCACAATCCGCGTCTTCAAAAAGACCGAGGACGTCAATCTTGCCTGCCTGATGGACGGCCGTTTTCCCGAAAACGGCAACGAAATTGCCGTTGACCGTATGCATGCGGATAATGCGGGCATAAAGGTCGGAGACAGCATTACCGTAGGCGCGGAAAGCTACCGGGTAGTCGGGTTGATTGCCTATGTCAACTATTCTACGCTGCACGAAAAGAACACGGATTTGATTTTTGACGCGCTCAAATTTGATACAGCCATGGTGACAGAAAGCGGCTTTGCACGCCTGAAAGGCGAAATTCACTATTCCTATGCTTGGCAGTACGATAACGACCCTGCGGATGAGAATGAAGAGAAGGCTTTTTCCGACGATTTTCTCCCGGCGCTTTTGACGCAAACCGTTGTTTACGAAAACGAGCTTAAGGACTTTCTCCCCGCATATGCCAATCAGGCGATACATTTCGCAGGCGACGATATGGGCAGCGATCTGGCTATAGGCGGAGTTCTCCTTGATATTCTGACTTTGATCATCGCGTTCATTTTTGCCGTTACAATCAGCAATACTGTTACAAGAGAATCTAAAACCATCGGTACACTGCGCGCGTCCGGCTACACAAAGGGCGAGCTTATCAGGCACTATATGACTATGCCCGTGATTGTCACACTGATTTCGGCGGCGGTCGGCAATATACTCGGTTACACGGTTTTCAAGGATGTTGTGGTTTCTATGTACTACAACAGCTACAGTCTGCCGACTTACGAAACTGTATGGAACGCAAACGCGTTTCTGAAAACCACACTGATTCCGCTGGCGTTGATGTTCCTTGTCAATCTGTTGATAATTTCGGTAAAAATGCAGCACACGCCTCTCCGATTCCTTCGCGGAGATTTAAAGAGGAGCGGGCGCAAAAAGGCCATGCGCCTGCCAAAATGGAGATTTTTCCGCCGCTTCCGCCTGCGCATAATCTTTCAAAATATCCCGAATTATATCATTTTGTTTTTCGGTATCTTTTTTGTTATGGTTATGATGGCCATGGCAGTGGGTATGCCCGAAACCTTGGATTATTATAAAGAAAATGTCGGTGATATGATGTTTTCAAAATATCAATATGTGCTGAAATCCTGCGAGGATGACGACGGAAATGCCGTCACAACCCTAAACGGCGACGCAGAGCAGTTTTGCACGAAATCCCTGCAACTGAAAAGCGAAGCGTTCGATGAGGAAATTTCCGTTTACGGAATTTCGCCCGCAAGCCGTTATGTTACCATAGAGGAACTGCCCTCCCTCGGTGAAAACGAGGTTTATATTTCCGAATCTTTCCGTGATAAATACGGCGTTTCCCCGGGAGACACGGTGACGCTTGACGAAAAGTATGAGAATAAGCAGTATTCCTTCCGGGTTGCCGGTTTTTATGATAAATCCGCGAGCATTGCGGTGTTTATGACGGTTGATAATTTCCGCTCTGTTTTTGCTTTGGAAGAGGGGGAATTCAACGGTTTTCTGTCCGACACGGAAATAACCGATCTCGGCGAGGATACCGTTGCCGCCGTAATTACCGAGCGGGATATAACAAAAATGTGCGATCAGCTCGACCACTCCATGGGCTCGTATATGCAATACTTTCAGGTGCTTTGCATACTGCTGTCGGCGGCGATGATTTACCTGCTGAGCAAAATCATCATTGAGAAAAACGAGAACGCCATTTCAATGACCAAAATACTCGGCTACGAAAATCGGGAAATTGCAAGTCTGTATCTGAAATCCACAGCGCTCGTCCTGCTGATTGCCGACGCCGTCGGCGTGGTGCTCGGTTCACTTTTCATGAATAAGGCGTGGGAGGCAATCATGTCAGAGTACAGCGGGTGGTTCACCTTCCAAATCAGTGCGGTCGGCTACGCTAAGATGTTCCTGTTTGTGCTTATCGGCTACTGTATCGTTGTCTTGTTTGATTTCAGACGGATTAAGAGGGTCCCCATGGACGAGGCGCTTAAAAACGCGGAATAAATGCTGTCTTATTTTAAAAAAATCTCTTTGCCGAGCTGTACCTAACGCTGCCCTTTGCCACGTTGAATGGCGCGGCAAAGTCCCTTATTGAATACCCGGCAAGATGCAAAAATCTTGCCGGGTGCTTTTCTGTCAAAATATACGTAACCCCGCAGAGCAGGAAACCTGCCCTGCGGGGTTGTTTTCCGTCTTAGAGTTACCTTTCTTTGTCAAAGGATTTCTTGCGTGGCTTTTGCTGCCTGCCCTGATCCTGCAGCTGCCTGAGCCTGTTTCGGACGCTCTTCCTTTCGGTTTTCTGTATCCCATCCCGCTCGGTAAGAGCCTTGCGCCGCTTGCCCCAACGCTTGCAGTCAAGCCGTAACTTAAACACGCCTTCACGCTTATTTGTCAGATATTCGTCAACGCAAATACCTTTTCTTCAGGTTGTATTAATGATGGATAAGTTCTTATGATAAAAATTCTCCTTAATTCTGTTTAATGTCAAAGTGATGCCGCCGGATAGCTGATTGTTTAGCCTTTAAAATAAGATCGTTGGGTAAAACGCCGCAAGTAATTTAATTTATGCCGGCGTATATCTGAAGTATAAGCGTGGCGTCAGTTGCGTTTACCAGACCGTCGCCGTTCATATCGGCAGCGTGGTATCCGTAAGTATCTTTACCAATAATTTCGGCATAGTATTGCAAAATAAGGGTAGCGTCCGCAGCGTTGATCTCTCCGTCTGCGTTTACATCGCCTTTGCCGCCGTCCAGCGCAACAAATTTAATACCCTGAGCAGCGGCGTATGTTTCGGCGGTAGTGCCGGAGTATCCGTAAATAACCAATTCTTCACTGCAATTATCAAATGCGGAGGTATAAATTTTATTCACACCGGCAGGTATAAATGCCTTTTTGAGGCTCGTGCATCCGCTGAAAACGTTCTCGTATATCACCTCAACGCTGTCCGGAATCGCAATTTCTTCAAGACTTGTGCAATTCATAAAAGCTCCGATGCCTATTTCATTAACGCTTGACGGAAGCGTTACGCTTTCTAAGGAGTAACAACGTGAAAAAGTTGTTCCCCCTATGCTGACAACGCTTTCAGGTATTTCAACGTATGTAAGAGATGAGCAGTCGGCAAACAGAGCGCCGCTTAAATCGGTTATACCGTATGGAATAACAACGCTTTCAAGACTGCTGCACTCACGAAAAGCGTTACTACAGATTGTTTCCAGCCCGGACGGCAGTTCGATCGTCGTAAGATTTTCACATGAATTGAATGCATCTGCGCCGATATACGTTAAGGTACTCGGTAATGTTACATTGACAAGAGCCGTGCAGCCGCTGAAAGCCATGTTTGAAATAGTTGTTACGCCTTCCGGAATAACTACAAGCTCTATACGGGAGTTGTGATAAAATGCGGCAACTCCGATTTCAGATACCGGACAACCGCCCAATACTGCAGGAATAAGGACAGAAGTGTCATATGGTAAGTGGTAACAATTGTATGAAAATACGCTTACGGTTCCGTCTTCCTTAGGGGTGTAGCGGAAGTCGATTTCGTCTGTGAATGCCGAAGACGGAATAATCGAGAGCTGCACAGCGGTAATTATAAACAGCAGCGACAATAAAACAGACATAATCTTTTTCATTTGGATTCACTCCTTTTTAATTTGAAATTAAGCAGTGTTAATTTTGTGTTTGTGTTTAATGACAATCATTTATTTTGTAAGATTTATATTTAAAGTATTATATCATACCTTAAAAAACATTACAAGCATTTTCAGCATAAATTTAACCTGTCTGAAGGCTGCGGAGCTGGGCTTTGCAAAAAAAATCAGTCAGATAAAAGCCCCTCTTTCGTATGAAATTGCTTCACACAAAAAGGAGCGAGTTTTTATTTATTAAGCATTTTTTTGAGATACATTCCGGTGTAGGAATTTTCACATTCGGCAAGCTGTTCCGGAGTACCGTGCGCGACTACTTCACCGCCGCCGCTGCCTCCTTCCGGACCGAGGTCTATAATATAATCGGCGGTTTTAATGAGATCGAGGTTATGTTCAATAACCACAACCGTATTTCCGCTGTCAACCAGTTTTTGCAAAACCTCAATAAGTCTGTGAACGTCCGCGATATGCAGTCCTGTGGTGGGCTCGTCGAGTATATAAATTGTTTTTCCGGTACTGCGGCGGCTAAGCTCGGTTGCAAGCTTTACGCGCTGTGCTTCTCCGCCGGAAAGCGTGGTTGCCGGCTGACCTATTTTAATATATCCGAGCCCCACTTCGTTTAAGGTGGAGAGCTTCCGGAATATTTTCGGGTGGCTTGAAAAAAACTCAAGACCTTCTTCAACCGTCATTTCGAGAACGTCGTATATTGATTTGCCCTTATATTTTACCTCAAGCGTTTCACGGTTGTAGCGTCTGCCCTTGCACACTTCGCACGGGACATAAATATCCGGCAGAAAATGCATTTCAATCTTTTTAATTCCGTCGCCTTCGCACGCTTCGCACCTGCCTCCTTTTACATTGAAGGAAAACCTCGCGGCGGTGTATCCGCGCATTTTAGAGCCGTTGGCGGAGGCAAAGAGCTCGCGTATATCCGTAAAAACTCCGGTGTAGGTCGCCGGATTTGAACGCGGAGTTCTGCCGATTGGATTTTGGTTTATTTCAATCACCTTGTCAAGGTACTCCATACCATTAATGGATTTATGCTTTCCGGGACGCGTTTTGGCGCGGTTGAGTTCCGAGGCAAGCTTTTTATAAAGAATTTCGTTGATAAGCGAAGATTTGCCCGAACCGGAAACTCCGGTTACGCACACAAATTTTCCGAGCGGGATTTTAACGTTGATGTTTTTAAGGTTATTTTCCGCAGCTCCCCTTATTTCAAGAAAATTTCCGTTTCCTTTGCGGCGTTTTTCCGGGATCGGAATTTGCTTTTTACCGCTGAGGTACTGACCGGTAACGGAGGCGCCGCATGCTTTTATATCTTCAACGCTGCCGCAGCAGACCACCTCGCCGCCGTGCACTCCCGCCCCGGGTCCTATATCCACAATATAATCGGCGTTTTCCATTGTTTCTTCATCGTGTTCTACAACAATCACGGTGTTGCCTAAATCACGCAGACGTTTAAGCGTGGCAAGCAGCTTTGAATTGTCCCGCTGGTGAAGTCCGATGCTCGGCTCGTCAAGAATATACATAACGCCCATAAGCGAGCTTCCTATTTGAGTGGCAAGACGTATTCGCTGGGCTTCGCCCCCGCTGAGTGTTCCTGCGCTGCGCGAAAGAGTAAGGTAAGCAAGCCCGACGCTGCTTAAAAAGTTAAGGCGTTCCCTAATCTCGTGCAGTACGTCTCGGCCTATAAGCATTTCCCGGGGAGTAAGCTGAAGCTTGTCAAGGAAGACAAGCGCCTGCTGAACCGACATATCGCAGAAGTCGGCAATGTTTATTCCGCCGACGGTTACCGCAAGGCTGATAGGAGAAAGACGCTTGCCGCCGCATTTGTCGCATGGAATGGAAGACATAAAGCCCTCGATTTCCTCCTTTATCCATGTGCTTGAGGTTTCGCGGAAGCGGCGCTCAAGATTGTTTATTACTCCTTCGAAGGGCTGCTCATAGCTTCTCTTAAAATACTTGCCTTCACGCTGAAGCTGTAAAGGCTCGCCTTTTGTACCGTAAAGCAAAATGTCTATAATGTCAGGCGAAAGCTCTTCGAGCGGCGTATCAAGAGAAAAGCCGTATTTTTCGGAAAGAGCCTTAAAATACATGGCGGCAATCGAGTTCCCTTCCATTGCCCAGCCGGCGGCTTTAATTCCGCCCTGATTTATCGAAAGCTTGTAATTAGGTATTACGAGGTCGGGGTCTATTTTCATAAACACACCGAGACCGGTGCATTTGTCGCACGCGCCGAACGGATTGTTAAAGGAGAACATACGCGGGGTAAGCTCGTCGATGCTTATCTGGTGGTCGGGACACGAAAAGCTCTGTGAAAACAATATATCGTCGCCGCCCGTTACGCTTACGGAAATAAGTCCGTCCGTAAGCTTTGAAGCGGTTTCAACGCTGTCGGCAAGACGCGAGCGTATATCAGGCTTTATTACAAGCCTGTCCACCACGATTTCAATAATGTGTTTTTTGTTTTTCTCAAGCTTTATCTCATCCGACAAATCGTAGATTATTCCGTCGATACGCACGCGGACAAATCCGCTTTTGCGCGCCTTGTCGAGCTCTTTGACATGCTCTCCCTTTTTGCCGCGGATAATCGGAGCCATTACTTGAATTTTTGCCCCGTTCCCCAGGCTCATAACGCGGTCGACAATTTGGTCTATGCTCTGTCGCTTGATTTCATTGCCGCAAACCGGGCAGTGCGGAACGCCTATCCTTGCATAGAGCAGGCGCAGATAATCGTATATTTCGGTTACGGTTCCTACGGTCGAGCGGGGATTTTTGGACGTGGTTTTTTGGTCAATGGAAATGGCGGGAGAAAGACCGCTTATGCTTTCAACTTCGGTTTTTTCCATTTGTCCCAAAAATTGGCGTGCGTAGGAGGAAAGGCTTTCAACGTAGCGCCGCTGTCCCTCGGCATACAGTGTGTCAAACGCAAGGGAAGATTTTCCCGAGCCGGAAATTCCGGTAAGAACCGTCAGCTTATCGCGGGGGATTTCCAGATCTATGTTTTTCAGGTTGTGTTTTTTTGCGCCTTTTACAATTATTTTGTCGTTTTTCATACCTTTATTTCGTTCCCTTTTACGCTAATCCGCCGCTTGCCCGGCTACTTGTCCGCAGTCGAGGGCATAGGTGCTTTTTTGCTTGTGCTGTTTTCATCGGAAGCCGGCTCGTTTTCTGAGGAATTTAACTCGCAAACGTCCGTCATGCGGAATTTGGGGATTATTCCGTCATATGTTGCCTTGTATGTAACTGTACCCAAAAGCTTTTTCTGACATTCGGAACAGAAAAACGGGGCGCAAAAGGAATGCCCCTTGGTTATCCATTTGCTTTCGGGAGCGAGCGAGGCGCTGCAATGAGGACATAAAAAGCTCAGCTTTTTAACCTGCCGGTTGTGCATTTTTGTATTTGTAACGTAGTGCGTACGGAAAGCAAGCCGCTTATAAAATTCAGCGTCTGCTTTCATAATAAATTTATTCAGGAGTTCGGGGTCGTAAAGCTTTCTCAAGCATTCGGCGGTTAAGCGCGCGTCTTCAATTGCGCGGTGACGGCGGTTTTCATCATATTCAACTTCGACAAGCTCGCAGCAGGCGGAAAGCGCAAGCTGCTTTGCGCTCTCCCGTTTGTCGAGCATCACCTCGCAATACGGCTGAACGTTGCAGTAATACTGTAAAAAATCGAGAGAAAGACCGGGGGAAAAATATTCTCGGTTGTCCTTCAAAGCAATAATGTCGGACGTACTCCACGTCATAAGCACGCAGTCTGCGGCAAATTTTGCAAATTTGCCGAGCGCGTGCGCGAAGGTGTTGTGAGCGTTATTGAGTTCCTCCATTGAAAGATGCGTAAGCCTCCGGACATACGGGTTGAGCTTTTTGCTCAACTGCGGAGTGATAAGCATTGCAAACTCGCCGATCTGCTCAAGTCTGCTGTTCAGCTTTACCGCGCCGAATTCAATAATTTCATTTATAAATTTTTTATTTTTTCTGCTGTAAGCCGCGCTCCACTCCAGGTCTAAAATTACAAAATCCATTATTTTTTGAAAGCTTTCTTCATTCTGAGTTCTTTTGATAAAATTTTCTTGCGCATACGTATTGATTTTGGCGTGACCTCCACAAGCTCGTCTTCCGCAATAAATTCGAGGCACTGTTCAAGTGAAAGCACGCTCGGCGGAGTCAGCTTGAGCGCGTCGTCGGAGCCTGCGGCGCGAGTGTTTGTGATATGTTTCTTTTTGCATACGTTCACGGTAATATCCTCAGACTTGGGACTTGCACCTACTATCATACCCTCATAAACCTCAACTCCGGGCCCCACAAACAGCCTGCCTCTTTCCTGAGCCTGAAAAAGTCCGTAAGCAACGGTTTCGCCTGTTTCGTGAGCTATTAGAGACCCCTGGCGGCGGGTAACAATCTCGCCCTTATACGGCTCGTAGCCGTCGAATACGTGATTTATAATTCCGTTTCCGTTGGTATCGGTCAGAAATTCCGAGCGGTAGCCCATAAGACCGCGCGACGGAATACGGAATTCAATGTGGGTAGAGCCGCCGTCGCGAGCGCCCATGTTAATTAACTCAGCCTTTCTTGAGCCGAGCTTTTCCATAACTGTGCCCACATAGTCCTGCGCGACCTCAATCATAAGATATTCCATAGGCTCGCAGAGAACCCCGTCTATGACCTTTGTAATTACCTGCGGGCGCGATACCTGAAATTCGTAGTTTTGGCGGCGCATGGTTTCAATGAGAATTGAAAGATGAAGCTCGCCTCTGCCGGAAACCTTAAAGGTGTCGGCGCTGTCGGTTTCGGCAACGCGCATCGCTACGTTTGTTTCCACCTCTTTAAAAAGGCGGTCGCGTATGTTGCGCGAGGTAACAAACTTGCCTTCTCTGCCCGCAAACGGGCTGTTGTTTACCATAAAATTCATTGAAACGGTAGGCTCGTCTATTTTAACAAAAGGTAAAGGTTCAATGCATTCCGGCGAGCAGGCTGTTTCACCTATATTAAGGTCGGAAATGCCGCTTACGCATACAATATCGCCTACGCTTGCCGATTCACACTCAACGCGCTTTAAGCCCTCAAATTGATAAAGCTTCGCGATTTTTACGTTTTTTGCAGAGCCGTCGTGACGGCATAAAACCGCCTGCTGACCGATTCTGACCGTGCCGCGTTCCACTCTGCCGACGCCTATTCTGCCTATATAATCATCATAATCTATGTTGGAAAACAAAAGCTGAAGCCCTGCTTCGGGGTCTCCCTCGGGGGCGGGGATTTCGGTTATGATTTTTTCAAACAGCGGCTTCATATCTTCTCCCCTAACGTGAGGGTCAAGGCTTGCGTAACCGTCGCGGGCAGAAGCATATACAACGGGGAATTCAAGCTGGTCTTCGTCGGCTCCGAGCTCAATAAACAGGTCGAGCACTTCGTCGATTACCTCCTCCGGCCGAGCGCCCGGACGGTCGATTTTGTTAACAACTACAAGAGGCTTTTTGCCTAAGCCGAGAGCTTTTTTCAGCACAAATCTTGTTTGAGGCATACAGCCTTCAAACGCGTCTACAAGAAGAAGCACTCCGTCAACCATCATCAGAATACGCTCAACCTCGCCCCCGAAATCGGCGTGACCCGGCGTGTCTACAATATTTATTTTAACGTTATTATACATAACGGCGGTGTTTTTGGAAAGTATTGTGATTCCGCGTTCACGTTCCAAATCGTTGCTGTCCATAACTCTTTCGGCAACCGATTCGTTTGAGCGGAAAATACCGCTTTGCTTTAAAAGCTGGTCAACCAAGGTGGTTTTCCCATGATCAACATGAGCTATAATGGCTATGTTGCGTAAATTCTCCTGTTTTGCCATTCTTAATCCGTCCTTTTTAATTATTCGGTACCGTTAGCATTCAATCCCGTTGCGCATATTTGAAGCGGAGCAGCATTCCCGGACTAAAGTCTTATGACCGCATATCACAGGCATTACTGACCGGCGTTATTATCTGCAAAATATTATTTTACCATAACCGTGGGGAAAAGGCAATATTTTGAAATTCTCAAAGTAAATTGCGGCGGTGAAATTTCAGGCTTTAACCGCATTGGAAATTTACGCTGTTAAATTAAATCAAACACGGGGCTTGTTGTCTGTTAAAATGCAGCTTGAAATTACCGCGTCGCCGTATACGGCGGTTTCAAATATTCCCGGTCGGTTTGCCTTGGGTTTATCGCCGAGGGTCTTGAATTCTATGTTTTTAAACCCGAATCCGGCGCCCCTGCCGATTGCTTTTACGTAACTTTCTTTAAGCGTCCAGAGCGCTGCGGCGCTGTGCCGGAGACCGCCGCTCTTTTTAATAAGCTCCTGCTCGTAATCGGTGCAGTAGCGCGGAATGAGCGCGGGCTTAACACGCTTGACGCGTTCAATATCCACTCCGCAGGGATATTTGCTTAAAAGCACCGCTGCGTATTCGCCGCTGTGAGAGATACTGAAATGTATATCCGCCGCTTTGATAAAATAGGGCTTACCGTGTTCGTTTGCGGCAATATCGCTGAGCGAAATTTTTATTCCGTATTCAAAGAGTACGGCGCGGCTGAGCAGCCTGACGCCCGCGTCATGCTGAGCGCGGTAACGCGCGTTTAAGGGGAGAGAAGCAAAATTTTTAACAGTTTTCAGATACAGCAACATTATCCCCCCGTAAAAAGGGCGGCAGTCAGCCGCCCGATATGCCATTAAAAACGTTATTTTACAAAAGAGTATACATTAAAGAAGCCGAGATGTCAACTTGCGGCTGAAAACGGCGGTCAAAAATTAAAACTTACGGCCGCACCGCTTTACATTTTTAAATAAATGTGCTATACTTACCGTAACCCGGGGCGAGAAGCCTTGCTCGTTATGCAAAGCGGATTAAATCGGCTTTTAATATTTAAACGGGAGCGTTTTATTTTATGGTAAGCGGCGCAGAAATTATGGTAAAATGCCTTGAAGCGGAGGGTGTGTCTGTTATTTTCGGTTATCCGGGAGCCGCCATCTGTCCGTTTTACGATATGCTTTTGAATTCAGACATAAAGCATATTCTTGTAAGGCAGGAGCAGAACTCGGTTCACGCTGCCAGCGGATATGCGCGCGCGTGTTCAAAGCCGGGCGTCTGCGTTGCCACCTCGGGCCCCGGCGCTACAAATCTTATAACCGGAATTGCAACGGCATATACCGACTCGATTCCCGTTATTGCAATTACCGGGCAGGTGCGCAGCGATCTTCTGGGGCGCGACGTTTTTCAGGAAGCGGATATAACCGGCGCCTGCGAGCCGTTTGTTAAGCACAGCTACCTTGTTAATAAAACGGAGGATTTGCCGCGTGTTTTCAGGGAAGCGTTTCATATTGCCGCAACGGGGCGTCCCGGTCCGGTTCTCATCGACGTTCCGATTGATGTTCAGCAAAAGGAAATTAAAGATTTTGTTTATCCCGACAAGGTCAATATAATAGGCTACAAGCCCAATACTCAGGGACACGCGGTTCAAATTAAACGCGCCTCGCAGCTCATAAAGGAAAGCGGTCGTCCGCTTATTGTCGCGGGCGGGGGCGTGTTAAGCTCGGGAATGAAGCTTAAGCTGGCGGAGCTTGTCAACGCCACAGGTATTCCGGTTGTTTCAACCATGATGGGCATAGGCGTGCTTCCCACGGAGAACGAGAATTATCTCGGTATGCTCGGTACTCATGGCAAGGCGGCGGCAAACCGCGCTCTGCATATAAGCGACTTAATTATAGTATGCGGCGCAAGACTGGGCGACAGAGCGGTGGCTGCTCCGGATCAAATCGCTTCAAAATCAAAAATAATACATATAGATATAGACCCCGCCGAAATCGGAAAAAACGTGCGCGCCACGGTACCCATAGTAGGAGATATGCGCAACGTAATCGTCAAGCTGAGCGAGGCTTTGGGCGGTTACCGTGTGAATCCGCGCTGGAGCGCGCAGATACGCGAGTGGAAGGGCATAACACGCGAGCCCAAGCAGTTTGAAGGCTTTGTGGAGCCGCGCTCGTTTATCGCAAGTTTGAGCGGTATGGTGCGCAGCAAGGCTATTCTGGTTGCCGATGTAGGTCAAAATCAAATATGGTGCGCCAATAATTTTAAAATTCGCGAAGGGCGTTTTCTGACTACCGGAGGTATGGGTACAATGGGCTACTCTGTGCCGGCGGCAATCGGAGCAAAGCTTGCAAGACCGTCGCGCGAGGTAATAGCGGTTTGCGGCGACGGGAGCTTTCAGATGAATATGAACGAGCTCGGAACGCTTGTGCAGAATAATTTAAACATCAAAATAATAATAATGCGCAACAACCGCTTGGGTATGGTTCGCGAGCTTCAGGACAGGCTGTATAACGGGCGATATTCGGCGACAACTCTCTGTGAAAAGCCGGATTTTCTTACGATAGCCGAGGCATACGGAATCGACGCCGCCGAGGCAAATTCCAATGAACAGGCGTGCGCCGCCGCCGCCGAAATGCTCAGGTCGGACAAGCCGTTTATTTTGGTGTGCAATGTTCATCCGGCAACGCCGTCCATTTAAGCAGACGGAGGTGCGTTATGCAATATACACTGTCAATTTTGGTTGAAAATCACGCGGGTGTGCTTTCTAAAATTTCGGGGCTATTTTCCAGAAGAGCGTTTAACATCGATTCCCTTGCCGTGGGCGTAACGGGCGATCCGACCGTTTCACGCATTACTGTCGTTGCAAACGGCGACGAGTATGTTGTCGAGCAGCTTGAAAAACAGCTCAACAAGCTGATTCCCGTAATAAAAGTAAAACGTCTGGTTCAGGGCGAATATGTCAGCCGTGAGCTCTCGCTTATAAAGGTTCACTGCCATGCCTCAAAGCAATTCGAAATTGTCAAAATAGCCGAGCTTTGCGGCGCAAAGATAATCGACGCGGCGAATACGTCGGTTTCGCTTGAATTCAGCGGAACGGCGGAAAACACAGCCACTCTGCTCAATTTATTAAAGCCTTATGGTATCCGTGAAATTGTAAGAACCGGCACCGTTGCCATGGAAAAGGGCGCCGGTATTACAAAGTAGTTCACGAATTAACTATAAATTTATTAAATACCGCACTGCGGTAAGGAGGAAAATTACAATGGCAAAAATTTATTATCAGTCAGACTGTAATCTCAGCCTTTTAAACGACAAGACCGTCGCCATAATCGGTTACGGCAGTCAGGGTCACGCTCATGCGCTCAATCTGCATGAAAGCGGCGTAAATGTAATCGTAGGTCTTTACAGCGGCTCAAAGAGCTGGGCAAAGGCTGAAGAAGCCGGCTTGAAGGTAATGACGGCGGCAGACGCCGCCGAAGCCGCGGACATTATTATGATTCTTGTCCCCGACGAAAAGCAGGCCGATATTTACAAGAAGGACATCGAGCCCCACTTGACCGCCGGCAAGGCCTTGGCGTTTGCTCACGGCTTCAATATTCACTTTCAGCAGATTGTCCCCCCGGCTGACATAGACGTGTTTATGATTGCGCCCAAGGGTCCGGGTCATACGGTTCGTTCGGAATATGTAGAGGGCAAGGGCGTTCCCTGCCTTATTGCCGTTCATCAGGACGCGACGGGCAGAGCAAAGGATATAGGTCTTGCTTATGCCGCCGGTATCGGCGGAAGCCGCGCCGGGGTTCTTGAAACAACCTTCCGTGCGGAAACGGAAACAGACCTCTTCGGCGAGCAGGCTGTCCTTTGCGGCGGCGTTACGGCTTTGATGCAGGCGGGCTTTGAAACGCTTGTAGAAGCCGGCTATGCTCCCGAAAACGCATATTTTGAGTGCATACACGAGATGAAGCTCATTGTTGACCTTATTTACAAGGGCGGCTTTAAGATGATGCGTTATTCAATTTCCGACACCGCAGAGTTCGGCGATTATGAAGTAGGCAAGAGAATCATTACCGAGGACACAAAGAAAGAAATGAAAAAGGTTCTCAGCGAAATTCAGGACGGCACCTTCGCTTCAAAATGGATTGCCGAAAATAAAAACGGCAGAGCGCACTTCAACGCTACAAGGAGAATTAAGGCGGAGCATCAGCTTGAAGCCGTGGGCGAGCAGCTTCGCAAGATGTATTCCTGGAACGAGGAGTAATTCTGCGCATAAGCGCTCCGCGGGTACGTTTTAAGCGAGCTTTACGCTGCGCTGCTCCGATTTGGAAACATTTACAAAGGGTTCGGCAGCATTCTTTTTTGCTGCCGAACCTTGATTTTTAGAAATAATTAGAGCAACAATTTACAACAAAAAGCAAGGCTTTTTACTTGACATCTTTGTCATAAATGTATACAATATAAGTGGAGTAGTTTAACGCAATTATAACCTGAGCGCGGACGGCCACCGCCTCTAAGGCGGCGGGGCTTCACGCCGGGACGGCTTCCGCCTAAGCTTTAAAGAGCCGAAGCTTCCCGCGGCGCATGCAGTCTGCTGTAAACTTCGCCCATTAAAGGCAAGCCGACGGCTTGAGTTAATTTTAATCAGACAGGAGGAATTTGATGAAAGCTTATTCAAAAAGAACGCTTTCCATTCTGCTTTCCGTGATTATGGTGCTTTCGGTATTCACCGCGGTTCCGTTCACGGCGGGCGCTGAGGACGCGGGAAATGCGGTTACTGCGTCTGCTCTTTACAAGTCCCATAAAATCGAATGGCAAAGCTCTGACGAGGCAACGTTTACTGTTGAAAATTCAAGCGGTGATATAACCTCGTCGGCAACCATAACGCATGTTTCCGCCGACGGCACATATTACTACACCGCGATTGTTCCGGTTGCCACCGGAACCGAGGGCGGCGAAACCTACACCGTCAAAAAGAATTCAGAAACCGTTGGCAGCGCAACGGTCAGCGAGCAAACAGGTCTTGAAGCGTTGAAGAAAAACGCTCTGGTAGCTGTTGACTACGGCGACGCCGGCGAGGTTTTTGCAGGCGATTCCACAGACAGCGTAGTTCAGCTTGCCGGCCCCAACGTAAGAACAAGCGAGACAACAAATCCGGATGTTATTGCAAAGCTTAAGGCTTTGTCACAGGGTTCGGTTATTTACAGCATTGCTACAACCAACTCCAACACCTCAACCAACAGCACCGGCACCTATGCTGTTTTCGGTTCCGGCAGCTTCAATCATTTCTGGACGGGAGTTAAAAGCAATACTTTTCGCTTTTCGTTTAATAACAGCTCCACTACCAGTACTTACTGGGGCGCAAACGGAGCGCAGAGCGGCATAAACGACGGTCAGAAGCACATATATGCTTTTTCCACGGTAAGCGGAACTTCAACCGTTGCGGCGTCCGACGGCGCAAACGCTCAGTCTTTTTCGGGTGCTGCAAAATTTTTCAGCAATACTGAAATTGACCGCCTGTATCTCGGCGGCTTGGACGGCACCGTTGCCGGAAATATGAGGCTTTTCTGCGGCACTATTTACTTTGCCTTAATTTCCGAAGAGGTTTACACAGCGGATGAGCTTGCCGTTATTACGGCTTTGCCCGTTGACCCCGACGCGGTTCCCGACCTTGCCACGGGCGCAGACGTTAAATCAAAAACTGCTCCTTCGTCTGACGTTGAAAAGAACACCTGGGCTTTCTTCGGCGGGCGCGACGTTCAGGGAACATATGCCGAGGCGGGCGGATCAAGAAACTATGTAAGGCAGTTTGAAGAGGCAATCCGCTGGCAGAATAACCCCGGTTCGGGCGACGCAACTAACGCCTCGTCGGGCGGCTACAGCGTGAATATGGCGCGCTTTGTTACAAACTTCGGCGCTACAGGCAACGACATAGCAAAGGTGGTAGGTTCTCTGGATGCGTCTCTTGCAGAGGTTAATCCCCAGACTATAGCTTATCTTGTTGGGTACGAGGATTACAGCAAGGGAACCGAGGATACCGTGCTTACCGCCTTTAAGGAAAATCTCAAGAGCTTTATAGAAAAGGGTCTTGCTCAAAGAGACAATACCGGGCGCGTAGTTATTCAAAACCCCTATACTCCCGCCGATGAAAATCAAGCGGAGGCTGCAAAAGCCTACGCTCTTGCGGTAAACGAGGTTGTCAGCGCTCTTGACAGCACGGTTCAGCCGCGCGTCCTGGTTGTCAACCACAACCGCCTCACCTCCGGTTCGGCGGCTTTCGCTTCAAAAATCAATGAATCCGGTTATCTTAACGCAAACGGTCAGCTTGAAATTGCAAGGGAGCTTTGCTCGGCAATCGGCTTGAGCTACAGCATAACGGATTCAAACCTTTCCTTGCAGCTTGAAGAAGGTCCCACCGTTTATTCGGACGTTGAAGTAACCGCTGTGGTGAACAGCGATAACACGCTTACTTTCACCTCGGATAAGCTTACGGTAGGCGACAGCTACACATATACTGTTGAAACCGATTCTTACACGCTTTCAAAAACTTCTCAGTATACCGAAAGCGGCATTACAACCGCCGCGCTTCCGCAGGGCGAGGAATATACGCTCACGGTAACAACCGCCGACGGAGTAACACAGTACACCGTAATGAGCGGCACGGTTGCCGAAAACGACAAAGCGGTTAAAAAGACCGCTCAATTGGATAAAAACCAGCAGGCGATCGCCGACTTAATGGAACAGAAGGAATCGCTTACATGGCTGTTTATGGGCGATTCCATTACTCACGGAGCGCTTTGGACGGCAGGCTACGATTCCGTCAGCCAGATTTTTGAAAAGTACATCAAAGAGGAGCTCGGCAGAACCGACGACGTTGTGCTCAACACCGCAGTTTCCGGCGCGACCGCCCAGAGTACGTTAAACAATATAAGCGGCAGACTTACCGACTACAGCCCCGACGTTGTTTTAATTCAGCTCGGTATGAACGACTCCGCGAGCAACCTTGCAAACTTTAAAACGCAGCTTACGCAGATTATAGATAAGGCTCAGGAGATGGGCGCTATAGTAGTGCTCAGAACCTCAACCCCCGCAAGCTCCGGCAGCTCTTACGTTACAAATCTTGCAACCGTTATTCAGCAGACAAGAGAAGTAGCCGCAACGTACGACAACGTCATATTTGCCGACCAGTTTGCAGCCTTCGGCGAGCTGACAGACAACGCCAGCTACCTTAACGGCAGCAGCCTTGCAAATTATCTGCTGCTCGGAAACGCCATTCACCCCAATGCAAACGGTCATATAGTTATGGCGCGCACAGTTATCGAAAGCCTCGGCTTCGACACATACAACAGTGCCGTTTATAACCACTGGTACAAAATTTCAAAGACAGAATCGACAAGCACGCTTACCCCGTCGATTTCCGCCGCTCCGGGTAAAATTGTTTTAGACGCGTCCGAGCTTGCCTCGCAGTACGGCAGCGACCTGGGTTATGTAACTCTTACAGCTGCTGATAAAGACGGCAATTCTTTCAGCAAAACCGTGGCGACAGCGTCCGAAACGACGGTGACGCTCTCCAACCTTGAAAACGGAAATTACACGGTTTCTGTTACCGCCGAGCTCAAAGCAACTCCGACTTCGGTAACGTTTGCTTCGCAGCAAGCGTCGCTTTCGGACGAAATGGAGGTAACCTTCGGCGTCCTCCTCAGCAACAACATTGCTTCCGATTTAACCGCCGGCGCGCAGATAGGCGTTCTGTCCGTCAGCACAGTGGCTCCCGCAGGGAATTACACATATTCCCTTGTAGGCGAAAATAATCAAAACAGCCTCTTTGCAATCGACGGCAGCGTTTTGAAAATCGGTTCGCAGGCGCTTACAGACGGTCAAACCTACACAATCCGTGTAAGGGCGGAAAACGGTTCCTATTCTTCAGAAAGTGATTTTAACATTATTGCCTCGGCTCAGGGGCTGATCTTCCGTGAAGAAAACGTTGAAGTAAGCACAAATAACGGAGTTTCACTCACAAGTAAAGATTATGCAAGTCGGGTTATGGCTATGGACGAGGGAACGTTCATCATTAAATTTACTTCCACCTCCAGCTATGCCATACAGTCGCTTATCAGCGTTTCCAACAACACTGCCGGCAACAGCAACCGTCACTTCCACATTTACATTACGCCTGCCGGTGTTATCGGAATGGAATCGCGCGACAACATTGCAAGCGGCACAACCAACTCGTTTACAACCGGCGCGGTTTTAAACAGCGGAAGTGAAAACGCCATAGCCGTTAAGTACGATAAGGATTTGCAGCAGTACAAGGTATTTGCCAACGGCGTCCTTGTAGGCACATTTGACGGCAGAACAAGCTTTATAAGCAATATTACAGGGCTTGACACAGTCCAGTTGGGTTCGACCATGCGCGCGGGCGCTTCGGCATATTATTTCGGCGGCACAATTGCTTTTGCCGAAGCTTATTCCATCCCGCTTTCGGACGAGGAGCTTATTGAGCGCACGGCAATAGAAACCGCCGTCCCCAATATTTCAAGCGGTTCTTCGATAAGCGCTTCAACAATGTTCAACAGTGAAAGCGGCAACACATGGGTGTTTGTCGGCGGTCGCGTTGTTCAGGGTCCTTTCTCTGACGTAGGCGGCGCTAAAAACTATGTTTCCCAGTTTAAGGAATACACCTACGACAATAACCCCGGCAGCGCGGACGGTACAAACAGCCTGACGGGCAACCCGAACAGAGAACGCTATGTTATCAACGAGGGTCAAACCGGCAGAACTCTTGCCGATATAGTTGAAGACTTTGACGCCCTTGTTACAGCCTTCGACCCCAAAGCCGTTTCATATATGGTAGGTGCCGAAGATTATGCAGACGACGCTTCAGCTTCCGCGCTTGAAGCATTTAAATCAAACCTCAGCGCATTTATAGAAAAAGGACTTAACCTCAGAAGCGGAACAGGCTATGTGGTAATTCAGAACCCGTATGCTCCCGCAGATGAACAGCTCAGAGAAAACGCAATCGCGTATGCTCTTGCGGTAAACGAGGTTGTATCGGCTCTTCCGGAGGATCAGCTTGCACGGGTTGCGGTTGTAAACCACTTTGCAAGCACGGATAACGCAAGCTTCTTAAGCACATCGCTTAACGAGGACGGTTCTCTTAACGCGACGGGTCATCTTTCAATTTCCAAGCAGTTTGAGGCAAAGGCGATCGGCGCTTCTTCATCTCTTACAAGCAGTAACCTCAATCTTGTTTCCGTTGAAGGGCCCTCAGTTTACGACGCCGACGCGGTAATCACAGCTACAGCGGGTCAAACATCCCTAAGCGTGGCGCTCTCCGGCGTTGACGAAAGCACAAACTGGAATTACGCTCTTACAGTTGAGGGTTCGTACACGGTTTCCTGCCTGTCCGGCAATACGGCGGAGTTTAAAGCTCTTCCCGCCGGCGCAGAATATTACCTGACGGTTTGCTCCGAAGACGGAACAACGCAGCTTACGGTAATGCAGGGCGTTATACAGGAAGGCAGCGCAGCCGTTAAATATCAGCGAGAGCTTGACGAACAGCAGCAGCAGATTGCCGACCTTGTAAACGGCGACGAGCCGCTCACATGGATGTTTATGGGCGACTCCATTACTCACGGCGTTGCCATGGGTTACGGCAAAGCCTACGACAACATTGCGGATATATTCACAAAATATATTCGCGAGGATTTGGGCAGAGTTGACGACACGGTTATAAATACCGCCGTTTCATCGGCAACCACAACGTCTACTCTTGCGAGAATAAACGAAAGACTTAACCGTTATTCCCCCGATGTTGTGTCTGTTCAACTGGGTACAAACGACGCAACGCTTGCCAATTTGATTCCCGTGGCTACCTATAAAGCAAATCTCCAGTCTATTGTCGATGCTATTGAAGCTAAGGGAGCAATAGCCGTTATACGCGCTCCTATTGTAAGGCTTGACTACAATGCAAACCAGCCCGACTATGTTCAGGCGGCCAAAGAAGTTGCCGAAGAAAACGGACTTATCTTCATCAATCAGTTTGAAGAAACGACGAATCTTGTTAATTCCCTTACCTACATTGCAAACGGCGATTCATTAGGCGCAAGAGCGGATTACCTGTTCTTTAACTCAACGGATAATCTGCACCCGTCGGCTAACGGACACATCTATATGGCGCGTATGTTTATTGACGCTCTCGGACTTGATTCTTTAAACAGCGCGGTTTACAACAACTGGTACGAAACCCCGATGGGCTATGAGAGCAGCAGTATTGTTCCTCAGCTTACCGTTTCTCAGAACCAAATTGAGTTGGATGCCGACGCGCTCTCCGGCGCCTACGGTCAAGACGTTGCATATGTGTTTGTATCCGCAGCAAACGGCAGCTATAACTTTTCAACAAGCGATTGGGTCGATACGGACGCGCTGCTTCAAAATTTGCCCGGTGGAACCTACACCGTAACAGTGCAGGCAATGCTGAAGGACACTGCAAAAACAGTTACCTTTGCTTCACAGAACGTTACCATTTACGGAACCGATGATGTAATTCCGGCCGACAGCATCACCGCAACGGCAGGCAGCAGCTCCGTCGGCGCCGGAGCCGAGATGGCTCTTGACGATGATGTAAACACGATTTGGCAAACCGATTTAAACGGGTCTGACCGCTCGCTGCATTACATCATTCTGGAGCTGGACGGTGACTACGGCGTTTACGCTGTAACTTACCTGCCCTCACAGTCTGACCTTAACGGTACAATCACAAAATACCGCATTGAAGTAAGTGAAGACGGTAACGAATGGAAGACTGTTTGCGAAGGCGAATGGTCGGCGGATTCAGCCCTTAAAACCGCTTCCTTCGATACGGTAGAAACAAAGTATGTAAAGCTTGTATCGGTAGAATCTTACTCGGATTCTCAGGATGTAGATTACTCATCTGCGGCAGAAATACGCGTGGTAGGCTCTTCTGCCGAAGAGCAGTACACCCTCGGCGATGTTGACGGAAACGGCGCTGTTGACTCGGCCGACGCGACGCTTGTTCTGCAGCGTTACGCAGAAATTATTGATGATAATTACGAGACGTTCGTTAAAAAAGCGGCTGATGTTGACGGCAACAATGTAATAGACTCTTCAGACGCAACGCTGATTCTTCAGATCTACGCTAATATTATCAGTAAATTCCCCATTCAGCAGTAACCCCAAACGCGCCGAAAAAATAATATCTGTATTTAATAATTACAGGGGTCGGCTCTGCGCCGATCCCTGTAATTTTTTGTTTTTTGTCCCGGGCAGAAAAGGATTTTAAAAACACGGAGCGATTCACCGCGCAGGGAGAGACAGCTCCTGCTTTACTATGCAAAATCAGGTTTGTTCAAGATTTTTTAATCGCAGAGATTTTCATTTATTGGGTGTCGGATTGCTCGAGCCAGCGCAGGGCGCAATATGTGTGCAGCGCCGCGCCTTTTGTTAAAATATCTTCACTAAACACTACTTTTTCACTGTGCATCGGAAGTCCGTATAAAGGATTTTCCGCCGCCGATCCTGCACCGATAAGGATGTATGAGCAGGGGAGCTCATAGGTGTACGAGGCAAAATCCTCGGATCCCATCCCGCCCTCGTCCATGCGGTATACGGCTTGCCGCCCAAAAAGCTCCTCGGCATATCCGGACATTCGGTCAGTCAGCGGAATATCGTTTATCAGCGGTGGGGCTGAGGCAAGCTCCCGTACCTGCGCTTGTCCCCGGAACGCTCCCGCAATATCTGCGGAAATGCTCTCAATCCGGCTTAATATTTTTTCTGTTAGCTGACGCTCGAAGGTTCGGACGCTCCCTTCCAAAACGGCTTTCCGAGGAATAATGTTCGGCGAGTAACCCCCGCTCATTTTCCCGACTGTTATGACGGCGGGCTGCTTAGCGGCGGTTTCCCTTGCGTTAATTTCCTGAAGGGCAATTAAAATATGCGCTGCAATATTAATTGGGTCAACGCCCGTCTCCGGCATTGCTCCGTGACAGCCTGCGCCCTTTACCGTAATTCGGAAGAGCGTACAGCCGGCCATGGTAACGCCCCGCCCGAAGGGCAGCATACCGCAGGGCGTCCCGGAGTGGACATGGAGAGCCAGCGCCGCCTGAGGTTCCGGATTTTTAAGAACGCCGGAGCGCAGCATGGCTTTTGCCCCTGTAAAACCCTCTTCATCCGGCTGAAACACCAGCTTCACGCTGCCGTGTATTTTCTCCCCAAATTCCCGGAGCAACCTTGCCGCGCCGAGCAGCATAGCGGTGTGCATATCATGACCGCAGGCATGCATATTCCCGTTTGCTGAATGAAAAGCGAGGCCGGTTTTTTCTTCCAACCTCAGTCCGTCCATATCTGCGCGCAGCAGTATGCATTTACCGGGTTTCCTGCCGGAAATTGTCGCGACGATCCCGCTTTCGCATAATTCTGTCGGACGGTAACCCATGTCGAGCAGCCGCTGCATTACATATTTTTTTGTATTAGGAAGATTATTTCCGATTTCAGGCTCACTGTGGAGCTTCCGACGATTTTCGATAATCTCCGGTTTTATTCGCTCGGCCGCTTCCAAAACGGCTCTCGGGTCAATACTCATGCTTTTTCTTTCCTCCTTTGAATCACGGCGAATCATCAATATTTAAATCGGGGCGCCTGCTCCGCGGATGTTAAGCGTGAGATTATATCTTCAACCGAAACTTTCGGGCGGAATAAACCGCCGTTGGCGCGAAAACCTCGGCAGGCGGTCCGTGCCGCGCTTTATGTTTGGCGCAGTTTATTATTTCCCGATATTTTTGGGAAATGCGGCGTTTCAAAAAATTTGCGTCTTTTTGGAGCAAAGGACGCCCCCGCTTACAACAAAAAATTTAAATTTTGTATTGACAAACAAAGGCGCTTTCGGTATAATAAGCTTTAGCGTTTACAGAATCCGTGCCGAAGCTCCGAGGTGTAAAATGCTTCTTGATTTAAAAAAAGTATTTCAAAATATCGGAGAAAAGCTTGAAGTTGAAAAAGAGCTTTTGATGAATGATATTGAAATTGACAGTATCCGTCCTTTTAAGGAGCCTGTAAAGATAAAGGTCGTTGCTTTCAACAGGGCAAGTCTGGTTCGTCTTGACATTCAGGCGGATTTTGCTTATTCAAGACCCTGCGACCGCTGTCTTGACGAGGTAACGACAAATATGCACTTTGAGTTTCATCATAATCTTGTCGCTTCTCTTAATGAGGAAAATAACGGCGATTACATTGAAACGCCCGATTTCAAGCTTGATCTTGACGAACTGGCGATCACAGACATTCTGCTGCAGCTTCCCGGAAAATATTTGTGCAGCGACGACTGCAAGGGGTTGTGCATAAAATGCGGACAAAACCTTAACAAGGCGGAATGCGGGTGCGATCGCGGCTTGGCTGATTACAGACTTGAAAAGCTGAAGCAATTGATAGATTGACACATTAAAGGAGGTCCTTGAAATGGCAGTACCTAAGAGAAAACATTCACAGGCAAGAAGAGATAAAAGACGTTCCAACGTATGGAAGCTTCAGACACCTGCCCTTTGCGTTTGCCCTAACTGCGGCGAATTTAAGGCTCCGCACAAGGTTTGCGGTAACTGCGGTATGTACAACGGCAGACAGGTCATTGTAAAAGAGGCTTAATTTCAAAATCTTGAAACAAAAGTTTTTAGGCGGCGGGTATTATATCTCTGACCGCCCTTTTGTTTTTTAGGCGCGCTTTATTTCAAAATTGCGGCAGGGAGGTGTGCCGGTTGTCCGTAACAATTGCGTCCGTCAAGGAAAATAGCCCCGCTTATAAATACGGAATTAAAGCCGGTGAATTGCTGTGTTCAATAAACGGACACGAAATTGTAGACGTGCTCGACTACCGCTTCTATCAGCTTGAAAGAGAGCTTTCGCTCGAGCTTGTTTCCAAAGAGGGAAAGCGCCGCCTGCTGAAGCTCAAAAAGGCCGAATACGAAGAAATAGGGCTTGAATTTTCCACTTATCTTATGGACAAGCAGCACAGCTGCCGCAACAAATGTATTTTTTGTTTTATTGATCAGCTTCCAAAGGGAATGCGCAGCTCACTCTATTTTAAAGACGACGACAGCCGTCTCTCCTTTTTGTTTGGAAACTATATAACGCTTACCAATCTTACGGAGCATGAAATCAGCCGCATAATAAAAATGCATATAAGTCCGATAAATGTTTCGGTTCATACAACAAATCCAGAATTGCGGGTTAAAATGATGCATAACCGTTTTGCGGGCGAATCGCTCAAAACGCTGCGCAGATTTGCCGACGAAGGCATTGTTATAAACTGCCAGATTGTTGCATGCCCCGGAATAAACGATGGCGCGGAACTTGTAAGAACTCTTAACGACCTTAACGATATGAAGGTTGCAATGACCGCTGTGGTGCCGGTCGGGCTCACAAGATACAGGGAGGGTCTTTATCCGCTTACGCCCTATACAAAGGAAAGCGCCGCGGAAACCGTAGACATTGTGGAGCGTTTTGGGAACGAAAGCAAGCGTCGGACAGGCTGCAGAAGATTTTTTGCCGCCGACGAGCTGTACATCAAAGCCGGCAGAGAAATTCCCGACGCGCAGTTTTACGAGGATTTTCCTGCGCTCGAAAACGGCGTGGGATTGATAGCGCTTTTAAGGGACGAGGTAAACCTTGAACTGGAAGAAACCCCATTCAACGCGGAGCTTCACCGCACGTTAAGCATTGCCTGCGGCACAAGCGCAGCGCCTTATCTGCGTGAAATTACCAACAGCGTCAGGCGGAAGTTCCCCAATGTTTCCGTCAATATATATCCGATAAAAAACGATTTTTTCGGCGGCGGAATCAATGTTTCCGGGCTTGTAGTCGGCCGCGACCTCATCAATCAGCTTCAAGGCAAACCGCTTGGCGAGCGCCTGCTGATTCCATCGGTTATGCTCAATTTTGACAATACTGTTTTCTTGGACGATACCACCCCCGCCGAGGTCGAGCAGGCTCTGAATGTTCCCGTCTTGCCCGTTAATAATAACGGAGAGCAATTTATTTGCGCCATTGTAAAATAAATAAAAAAAGCAAAGGAGCTGACCGCTTTGGCAAAACCTGTAATTGCAATTGTAGGCAGACCTAATGTGGGCAAATCGACATTGTTTAACAAGCTTGTAGGCAAGCGAATATCAATTGTGGACGATACTCCCGGCGTTACGCGGGACCGTATTTACGGCGAATGCGAGTGGGGCGGGAGAACCGCCATGCTTATAGATACCGGCGGAATCGAGCCATATTCCGACGATATTATACTTGCTCAAATGCGCCGTCAGGCGGAGCTTGCCATAGAAGCAGCCGACGTTGCCGTTTTGGTTACCGACGTACGCTCCGGACCGGTCGCAACCGATATTGAAGTGGCGCAAATGCTGCAAAAAAGCGGCAAGCCCGTTATATTATGCGTAAATAAATGCGACTCAATAGGAGAACCGCCCGCGGATTTTTATGAATTCTACAATTTGGGCTTAGGCGACCCGATTCGGGTTTCGGCGGTACACGGTCACGGAACGGGCGATTTGCTTGAGGCAATTTTTGCAAGCCTGCCGAATTGCCGGGATGAGGAGACGGAAAGCGCGGAAATAAGCGTTGCGGTAATAGGGAAGCCCAATGCCGGCAAATCGTCGCTGATAAACAGAATTACCGGTGAAAACCGCTGTATAGTTTCCGACATTGCCGGAACAACGCGCGACAGCATAGATACAAAAATCAGTAATAAATACGGTGTGTTTAATTTTATAGATACCGCCGGAATACGCCGGAAAAGCAAGGTGGACGACGCCATCGAAAAATACAGCATACTCCGCGCAAAAATGGCTATTGACCGATGCGATGTTTGTGTTATAATGATAGATGCGGAGGTCGGCTATACAGAGCAGGACAGTAAAATTGCCGGTATGGCGCACGAAGCCGGCAAGGGATGTATCATAGCCGTTAATAAATGGGACGCGGTAGAAAAAAACGGCAAAACAATGAACGAGTTCAAAAAACGCTTAGAAACCGAGCTTGCCTTTATGTCATATGCTCCGATAATTTTTATTTCCGCGAAAACAGGTCAACGTGTAGACCGCCTTTTTGAGCTGATTTGCTTCGTTGCCAATCAAAACGCTATGCGGATACGCACAGGCATGCTCAACGAGCTTTTGGCTCAGGCAACCGCGCGTGTTCAGCCTCCTACGGATAAGGGCAGACGGCTTAAAATTTATTTTATGACGCAAGCTTCCACAAAGCCGCCCACATTCGTCGCTTTCTGCAACAGCGCCGCGCTCTTTCATTTTTCATATCAGCGCTATCTCGAAAACCGCATACGTGAAACATTCGGTCTGGAGGGAACTCCGGTTCGCTTTGTAATAAGAGAAAAAGGAGAAAAGGTATGATCGACATTCTATTGCAAAACTGGATAATCATTTTAATTGTTGCTGTTGTCTCATATTTAATCGGCAGTATTAATCCCGCAATCATAATAACAAGGCTTGCTCTCCACAAGGATATCCGCGGTATGGGCAGCGGTAATGCGGGCTTTACAAATGTTTTGCGTTCCGTGGGCAAGGGTCCCGCTGTAATGACAATCTTCTTTGATTTTTTAAAGGGAGTTTTTGCTGCGTTTTTGGGCGGTATGATTTTTACGTCCTTCTCCTCGGATCAAACCCTACTCAACGAGCTGCTGCGTTACGGCTCATACACCGGCGGACTGTTTGTTATCCTCGGTCATATGTTCCCCGTTTACTTTAAGTTTAAGGGCGGCAAGGGAGTAACAACCGCGGCGGCGGTTATGCTTGTCACCGACATCCGCGTTTTCGGTATGATTATACTTACTTTCGGTTTTGCTTTCATAATAACGCGCATTATATCGCTTTCGTCTCTGATTTCAGCAATTCTGTACCCTGTTTACACTTTCTTCTTTTTGTATGTATCGGATTTAAAGAATGTCCCCGAGGGGTATGTTCCCGTTAAGATTGAATATGTAATAGTCTGCACGGTATTTACCGCGGTTATAGCCATACTTGTAATTGCCAAGCACCACGCCAATATTGTGCGCATAATTAAAGGTCAGGAAAAGAAGATAGAGCCCAAAAATTGGGATAAAGAAAAAAGCGGAAAGAAAAACAGAAAAGGCAGAAGGCTTGATCCCAAGGACATACATAAGTAATAAAACAAAATAATTAAGGGCGGTGTGATTTCTCACACCGCCCATGTGCTTATTCAATTTCCAGATGTTTCGCTTCGGGAAGCTCTTCCTGCTTTTTCGGCAAGGTCAATTTCAGAACGCCGTTTTCGTATTTTGCTTTTATGCCATCGGTGTCGACCGAAGATACATCAAACTGACGGCTGTACTTTCCGTAAGAACGTTCTACACGGACGTACTTTTGTTTTTTATCTTTTTCTTCGTGTTCCGAGTGACGCTCGGCGTTAATTGTCAGAGTGCTGTCGGAAATATCAAGATGAATATCTTTCTTATCGAATCCGGGCAAATCAGCTACCAAAACATAATGGTCGCCTTCGTCGGTAATATCCGTCTTGAATTCCGCAATATCTCCGTTGCCGAAGAAGGAGCCGAACGGCTCCGAAAAGAACTTCTTTTCAAATTCTTCCATTTCCCTGAACGGATTGTAAGCGATTTCATTCTGATGCTTGCGATAAGGTCTAAGTTCAAACATAATAAATACCTCCAAAATTGTTGTGTTTAATAATGGGCTTTGCCCCGCCATTCAACGTGGCAAAGGACAGCGTTAGTTGTCTGTGAAATCACATTGGGAGATTGTATCCCCCCGCTGATTCCGAGAATGGAACCCGCCGCCTTGGAGGCGGGGGGTACATCTTTGCCTAAGTTATATTATGTCCGCCCTTTTTAACTCTATACCGATGGGGTAGACCGGGAATCGTGTTCAGCGGATCGTTAGATTTTTAACCGCTGATTTTATTGCAGCTGTTTCTGACCGACCCATCGGATTCACCTTCTTTCCCTTTTCTGTTTTGATTGTACGCCGCCTTTGCGAATTGTTTGTGATACGGATATGAACGATTTATGAAAAATTAGCACTCTTTATCTCAGAGTGCTAATTAAAGACACGCCAACGAACTAACCGCCCTATTTGAACCGCTCCGCAGATTTAGTTAAACATTTTCCCGGCAGATTTAATTTGCCTTGCTTCAATCTTCTTTCTTAATTATTTTAGAACGGGAAAAGAAACAAATTACAAGATAATTGACTTTTACCCGTACGTAGGATATACTTAAATATGTGCGGCGGATAAAAAAATACCGTTGCCGCAGGGGGCTTTTTATGAAAACAATCGATTTGGTCGTGCCTTGCTATAATGAAAAGGAGGTGCTGCCGCACTTTGTTGAAGAAACAAACAGAGTGATTAACTCCATACCCGATTACAGCTTTCGGTATATTTTGGTAAACGACGGCAGCCGCGACGAAACATTTTTGGTTATGAAGCGCCTCGCTTCAGAGTTTGAGAATGTTAAATATATTTCATTTTCGCGTAATTTCGGCAAAGAGGCGGCAATGTATGCCGGGCTCAAGTATTCCAGCGCCGATTATGTAATAGTTATGGACGCCGATTTACAGCATCCTCCGACAATGTTCCCCCAAATGATACAGGGAATACAAGAGGGCTATGACTGCTGTGCCGCCATGCGAACAAGCCGGAAAGGCGAGTCAAAGGTCAGAAGCTTCTTTTCGCGTATGTTTTACAGACTTTCCAATAAAATCACCGAGGTTTCAATGCCGTATGGCGCGGTTGATTTCCGCATTATGACAAGGCAAATGGTTGATTCCATTTTGGAACTTTGCGAGGTGCAGCGCTTCAGCAAGGGCATTTTTTGCTGGGTCGGCTTTAATACGAAGTGGATTCCGTACGAAAATGTTGAGCGTGAATTCGGAAAAACCAAATGGAGCTTTTGGGGACTGTTTAAATACGCCATTGACGGTATTACCTCTTTTTCCGTGGCGCCCCTGCGTTTTTTGGCGGTATTGGGTTTAATAATAAGCGCTGTTGCTTTCATATATATTGTTGTCACTTTGATTCAAACCTTTATCTTCGGCATAGATGTGCCGGGGTATGTAAGCCAGCTTTGCGTAACACTGTTTCTCGGGGGCATTACAGAGCTTTCCATAGGAGTGCTCGGAGAGTATATTGCAAGAATTTATTTAGAGGTCAAGGACAGACCGGTGTATATAGTGAAGCTTACCAATTTCGACGAAAATAACGCCGCAAAGGCGGAAAAGGAGGACGGCAGCCGCATTGAAGCTTGAAACCGATCTGCGCGGATATGTGCAAAGCGGGTATTACCCGTTTCATATGCCCGGTCATAAACGTAATCCGGAGTTTTTTTCGCTCCGAGAGCCGTTTTCCGTTGATTTGACAGAGCTTGACGATACCGACGACCTCCACTGCGCTTCGGGAATTCTGCTTGCGGCAATGAACCGCGCGTCGGAGGTGTTTTCGGCGCGCCGCACATTTTTTTTGACCGGAGGGAGTACGTCGGGCATTTTAAGTGCGGTCTATGCGCTTTCAAAGCGCGGCGCAAAGGTTCTTGTCGCACGCAACTGCCATAAATCGGTTTATAACGCCGTTTGCCTTAACAAGCTCGAGCCGGTGTATGTATGCCCGCCAGCCGTAGAAAAATTCGGCTTCTGCGGCAGCGTAACGCCCGAGGCTGTCAAGGCGGCTTTTGAGTGCAACCCGGGGATATGTCTTGCCGTGATTACATCTCCTACATATGAGGGCGTGGTGAGCGATATTGCCTCAATTGCCGATATTGTTCATTCATACGGCGCGGTTTTGCTTGTTGACGAAGCGCACGGAGCTCACCTTGGGTTTAACGCCGAATTTCCGGAATCCGCCGTGCGTTTGGGGGCTGATGTGGTTGTGCAAAGCCTTCACAAAACGTTGCCCTGCTTTACGCAAACCGCTCTTTTGCATATCTGCACGGAGCGTGTGGATGAAGCCGAGATTGAATCGGCGCTGCAAATGTTTGAAACAAGCAGTCCGTCGTATGTGCTTATGTGCGGGATTGATAATTGCGTCTCAATTTTACAAGAACGTTCCCGAGAGCTTTTTTCGGCCTATGCGCGCAGACTTTCGGAATTTTCGCAGGCGTGTGCGAATTTAAAGCATCTTTCCGTATTCGGGTGCGGAGCGGACAATTGCAAAAATTACAGTCAAGTGTTTGCCCGTGACCCGTCGAAGCTCAATATTTTTGCCGGAGCGGCGAATATAAGCGGGCGCGGGCTTTACCGCGTTCTTAAAGAGCGCTACAAATTGCAGCTCGAAATGTACACCGCCGACTCCGCTCTTGCCGTAACCTCAATTTGCGACACCGACAGCGGCTTTCACCGCCTGATTTCGGCTTTGCTTGAAACAGACGAACGGATTTCTGCATACTCAGGCTTCGGCAGGCAGCGATTTGTTTTGCCGCTGCCAAAGCAAAAAATGCTCCCTTATACGGCGCTTGAATCCGAAAAAAAATTCATCGCTCCGAGCGAAGCCGTGGGGAAAACCGCCGCAGGCTTTGTTTATGCTTATCCTCCGGGCGTTCCGCTGCTTGCAGCCGGGGAGGAGATTACGCGGGAAGCCGTTAAAAGCGTTCTTTCCCTTAAAGCGCAGGGGGTAAATATTCAAGGCGCCGGCATTGAAAAAGACGGTAAAATATGTGTTGTAAAATAAAAGTTTGCTCAACACATTGACATATTGCGCCAAATCCTTTAAAATAACTTATAAATAATTCAGAAAGCGAGTGTTAATATGAAAAGAATTCAGACAATTGAAACCAGGAATCTTTCCGAATCCGCAAAGAAGGGCGGCTGCGGCGAGTGTCAGACGTCCTGCCAGTCGGCGTGCAAAACTTCCTGCGGCATTGCTAACCAGCAGTGCGAAAAGAAGACTGAAAAGTAATTCAAACGCAAAACCGCCGTGCGGTTCGGTTCCGTGCGGCGGTTTTGTTTGCACAGGTTTAAATCGAGGTAACGCTGCGGTTGCAGCGTGCGCGGGGGGAGCGTCAGCTTTTCAAATTGTAACTCCCGCTTAAATTCCGAGCCGCAACCCGCCGCCTCAGGGGCGGGGGACGTCCGCGCTAAAGTTATAGGAGCTTTTAATGGTTCATCTTTATAAAAATAACGGTTATAATATTGTAATAGACGGCAACAGCGGCTGCGTTCATTCTGTGGATGAGGTCGCTTACGATGTAATCTCCATGTACGAAACGGTGCCGCGCAATGAAATAGTCGAGCGGATTCTTGAAAAATACGCCCGTACGCCGGACGTTACGCGCGGCGAGATTTTGGAGATTTTGTCCGATATAGACAGCCTAAAGCGGCAGGGCAAGATTTTCAGTGAGGACGTCTACCGTCCGTTCGCGCAGGAGCTTGCGCAGCGCCCTGCTGCGGTTAAGGCTCTGTGCCTGCATATTGCTCATGGGTGTAATCTTGCCTGCAAATACTGCTTTGCCGGAAACGGAGAATACAATTCTGCGCGTTCGCTTATGAGCTTTGAAGTGGGCAAAAGAGCCATAGATTTTCTTATTTCTCAATCGGGTACGCGCCGTAATCTTGAGGTTGATTTCTTCGGCGGCGAGCCTCTGCTTAATTTCGGTGTTGTAAAGGATATTGTGGCGTATGCGCGCAGCCGGGAAAAGCAGTACAATAAAAATTTCCGCTTTACCCTTACAACAAACGGAATAAATCTTGACGATGAAGTAATAGATTTTGCAAACAAAGAATGTTATAATGTGGTGCTCAGCCTTGACGGCAGGAAAGCTACCAATGACCGTATGCGGGTTTCACGCTCGGGCTTGGGCAGCTACGACCTTGTACTGCCGAATTTTCAAAAGCTTGCGGAAAAGCGCGGCGGCAAGGGGTACTATATTCGCGGCACATACACTCATTATAATACCGATTTTACCGAAGATATTTTTCATATGGCAGATTTGGGCTTTACAGAGCTTGCAATGGAGCCGGTGGTTGCCCCGCCGGACGCGGATTATGCCCTTAAACCGGAGGATATTCCGGAAATTTTAAATCAGTACGATAAGCTTGCGCTTGAAATGCTTAAGCGGAAAAAGGAGGGGCGCGGTTTTACCTTTTATCATTATATGGTTGATTTGCAAAGCGGTCCGTGCGTATATAAACGTATTTCGGGCTGCGGGGCGGGGAGCGAATATCTTGCTGTTACTCCCACGGGGGAGCTTTATCCCTGCCATCAGTTTGTAGGTAAAGAAGAGTTCCGGCTCGGCACGGTGTTCGACGGAATCACAAACGAAGAGATACGCAGTCGTTTTAAACAAAGCAACATTTATACCCGCCCTCATTGCGACAACTGCTTTGCGCGTATGTATTGCAGCGGCGGCTGTACGGCAAACGCATATAATTTCACCGGCAGTCTTAACGGGTGCTACGAAACGGGCTGCGTCCTGCACCGCAAGCGCATCGAATGCGCCGTTATGATGAAGGTGGCCGAATTAAGCGAGAAAGCCGAATCACCCGAAAGCAATTCCCCTTAAAGCCCGGCTTTAAGGGGAATTTAATTCAGCTCTGCGCGGAAGCTCCGCCGCTGTTTAAGTATTGTCTTCCTCCGGCGGATTTTGCATTTGAGAGAGACGGAACTTTTTTCTGTATGTTTCGGGGCGCATACCTGTGTTGCGCTTGAAGCACTGCGAAAAGTACGAAGGCGAAGAGAAGCCCATAAATCCCGCAATATGCGAAATAGAGTAGTTTGTTGAAGCCAAAAGATTTTTACACTCCTCTATACGCTTCCCTATAAGATAATTAATCGGCGAAATCTGATAATCGGAGGCGAACGCGTGCGAAAGATAATATTTGTTAACCTTTGCAATTGCGGCAAGCTCGTCAAGAGTTATGGGATTGCGGAAATTTTCGTCAATATAGCGCTTTGCGGCGCGGCAGGCGCGGTTTACGCTTTTGACTGATTCAACCGACACCGTGGAATTGGTTCTTCGCAGAATATTTATGACCATAAGCTCCATAATGTTTTGGCAGGCGGCGTCTCGGTAGGGTAAATCCTTGTCTGCCTCGGAAAGCAGCGTATTCAGGAAAAAGTCGGTGCTTTCCTTTTTCTTTTTATAACTGAAAACAGAATATTCCTCCGATTCGGGATTTTCGTTAAACTCAAAAGAAACGCCATCTATGCCGATGACAACATATTCAAAATTAGGGTCTCCCGCGGATTTTTCTGTGTGGCTTACCCCGGGGTTGATAATGACGGTATCGTTTTCTTCCACGGGAAATTCCTTTTTTTCCACGGCAAAAAGTCCTCTGCCTTTAGTTATGTAGAAAAGCTCGGTAAAGTAATGCGAATGCATGGTACTGTGCCAGTCGGCTCCTAATTTTGCTTTGGAAACGTAGAGCAGATTTACCTGCAAATGCTTGTCGTTTTTTGAGTCTATTGTAAACAGCCGGTTGCTCATTACGGTGTATCCTCCGCGATTTATCACAATATCGCAATAATTGTATAAATATTTATGTTTTTAAGCTTTTTAGATATTTTAACACTTTTTTTGATAAATTGCAATAAATTGCCGAATAAAAACACTTGCCGCGACGTCTGCGTTCGGGTTATATTTAGTTTATTTTATATTATATTTATTAAAAGAAAGATAATCTCAGACCCGTTTTCCGGCGGGAAAGGCAGGCGCCGCCTGATATTTAAAAGCTTCTATGGCAAATTTGCGACATAAAAATAGCGGCAATTTTGGTAAAAATATTATAAAACTTAACGAATGTAGCAATAAAGATAAAAATTCGAGCAACAAAAATATTGAAAAAAAGTGTTTGATTGATTATACTATAGCATAAAGGATAGGCGCAAAGTTCTAACCTTTCAATTCAAATGCCTATACGGCAAATTTATTTTTCATTTTCAGAAAGGATGAAAGTAATTATGAAGAAGTTTTTGGCGCTCATCATGGCTTCCATGATGGTTGCTTCTTTGGCAGTCGGCTGCGGCAGCACAGAGGAAGAAACCACAGACGCACCCACGGATGCACCCACGGATGCAGCTACCGATGAAAAAGAGATTTCCGGTACTCTTGTTGTTTACGCGCTTGACTCAGCTTACGGTTCACAGATGTGGGAGGACGTAGTTGCAGCATTTAACAACTATTATCCCGACGTAACTGTTGATCTCACGGTTGACGCTAAGCTCGAGGCAATCCTTGATCCTCAGATTCAGGCAGAGCAGTATCCCGATGTTGTTCACCTTGCTACAGGTCGTGACGACGGTCTTACGGAAGAAGTTAGAGACAACCTTCTCCTCAGAGATCTTACAGATATGCTCAACACAACAATCGCCGGTGAGAGCGACACTCCTGCCGACAAGATAATCGACGGCTTTACAGACACTGTTCTTACAAACCCATACTCAGACGGCAAGACCTATATGGCTCCTATGTTCTACAGCCCCTGCGGCTTGTTCTACAACGCTAACGTTCTTGAGAAAAACGGCTGGACCTTCCCGACAACTTGGGACGAAATGTGGGAGCTCGGCGACAAGGCTCTTGAAAAGGGTATCTACCTCTTTACATATCCGACCGCCGGTTACTTCGACGCATTTATGTATGCTCTTATTTACTCACAGGGCGGCGCTGATATGTTCAACGCGGCTATGAATTATGAGGGCTGGGACACCGACGAAATGAAAGAGGTTCTCGAGACAGTAGCTAAGCTTGCTGATTACACAGAACCCACAACAGTCGGTAACGCTAACAATTCAAGCTTCTCACTGAACCAGCAGCTTGTTATCGACGGCAAAGCAATCTGCATGCCTAACGGCACATGGGTTGTAAACGAAATGATAGATTCAACTCCCGAAGATTTCGTTTGGGGCTTTGCTGCTGTTCCCGCTGTTAACCCCGACAACGCTCCTGTATCCTTCAGCTGGATTGAGCAAATGTGGTCCTTCAAGGATTGCGCTAATCCCGATGCTGCCGACGCTTTCATGGCGTTCTGCTATTCCGACGAAGCTGCGGCTATCTTTGCTGCTTCCGGCGCTATCCAGCCTATAGAGGGTGTTGCTGATACTCTCGAAGGCGACAGCAAGCTCTTCTACAGCGTATATGACAACGGTGCTTCTTCCGTTCAGGGCGGCTTTGCTGCAACAGAAGTTATCGACAACCTCAATGTACAGGATGTATTCTTCAACAACATGGACGAAATCGTTGGCGGTACCCTTACAGTTGACGAGTGGCAGGCAGAGATTGTTGACGCTTGCAACCAGTGGAAGGAAGTACTCCTTTAATTCGGATTGATACCATTTTTGATTTAAATTATCGGAAAATAAAAAAATAACGTGATTTAATCTGATTATAAGTCGAAGACGGCAGGCAGCTGACTGCCTGCCGTTTTCAGTTTTGACAGGAGAGATGTAGTATGACTAAGCAAAAAGGCAAAACAAGATTTGCCATCCTTTGCGTTCTCCCTGCTACCCTGATGTTCATAATCTTTATGGTTATCCCAACAATTGAGGTTTTCTATCTGTCTTTATTTAAGGTTAGTAAATATGCTCAGGATGATAAAACCTTTGTCGGATTGGACAATTTTGTTGCATTGTTTAAAACCAGCAGCTTTATCGCAGCATTCCAGAACACTGTTTTTCTAATCGTAATTATAGCTATAGTAACCTTCGCTCTTGCGCTTATCTATGCGTCGGTTCTCAGCAGGGAAAAAATAAAGGGTCAAAACTTTTTCCGCATCATATTTTATATTCCTAATATTCTATCAATAGTTGTTATAGCAAATATTTTTGCTATGGCTTACCGTGCTCCCGAAGGGCTCATAAACGGTATTTTAAGGATACTTTCCGGCACAGACTCGGATACCTGGAGCGCCAACCAGTCTTACATAGATTTTATGGGCGGCAACGGCAGAATTCTTATATGGGCGATCGCTTTTGCTCTTATCTGGCAGGCTATCGGTTATTATATGGTTATGTATATGTCAAGTATTTCCGCCATTCCGGAAAGTATTTACGAAAGCGCAAGCATTGAGGGCGCCAGCAGACTGAGGGTCTTCTTTGAAATTACCATTCCGCTGGTGTGGAACAACATAAGAACAACGCTTACTTTCTTTATCATAAGCACCATCAACCTTTCCTATACGTTTATCCGAGCTTTCATCGGTTCAACCGTAAAGGATAATGCAAACGTCCTGTTGTTTTATATGACAAATAACGCGGGCAGCTACGGCTCGCAGATGGCGGTCGGCGTTGTGGTATTCCTGTTCTCGTTCCTCATGTCCGGCATTGTCAGCGCTGTTACAAAGCGTGAAGTTTTGGAATTTTAACTGAAAGGGGAGCATAAAAGTTATGAAAAAAAGATCCGGCAAAGAGATTGCCGTTAAAGTTTTAATTTATGTTGTCCTTTTTGTGCTGGTTATCCTTATTGTAATTCCGCTTATCTGGACGTTTGTTTCATCGCTCAAGAGTAATAACGACTTCATAAGGAACTCCGTAGGCTTGCCTAAAGAGGGTCTCCATTGGGAAAACTACGCCAACGCGTGGACAAAAGCCAGCATGGGCAAATATTTCTTAAATTCCGTAATTGTTACGGTGTTGGCTCTCGGCCTTCTTCTTGTTATGGCTCTGCCTGCGGCATACGCACTTTCAAGATTTAAGTTCCCGCTGCGTAATGTGTTGAACACGGCGTTTATGGGCGGCTTGTTTGTAAACGTAAGCTACATCGCCGTTCCCATATTCCTTATGCTTAACGGCGGAGATAAATTTTTGAGAAATCATTTCAGCGTGGAGTTTTTCCTGAATAACAAGTTTATTCTGGCGCTGGTTCTTGCTTCTACGGCGTTGCCTTTTACAATTTATCTGCTTTCAAGCTATTTTGTTACGCTTCCGAGAGATTTTGAAGAGGCGGCTTATGTTGACGGCAGCTCATATTTCCACACAATGACAAGAATTATGATACCTATGGCCAAGCCGAGTATTATAACTGTTATTCTTTTCAACTTCCTGTCGTTCTGGAACGAGTACGTTGTTTCAATAACGTTGATGACCGATAGAGAGCAATACACGCTACCGGTCGGCTTGATGTCGTTGAATCAGGCGTCGATGCAGAAGGCTGAATGGGGTCGGCTGTTTGCAGGTATGGTTATAGTAATGATTCCGGTTCTCGTTATTTATATGTGCGTTCAGCGTAAGCTTACCGAAGGCATGACCGCCGGCGGTGTTAAAGGTTAATAAAGAGCAGGGGAGGTTAGGCGGCGCAGTCTTTTGCCTGTGCTGTGTTCAAAATGAAATACGCAAAAATTATAATTAATATCCTTGCCTTTGTTGTCGGCATATGGCTGGTTATTTGCGGTCAGAACGGCGATCTTCTCGCGCACTTCGGCGTTGCCCAGCATTCTGCGTGGAATTTGCTTTTAGAGTTTGTGGGTATCGCTATTCTGCTCACTCAGCTTTACTTTTATAATAAAGGCTTCAAAAAGTATGACGTAAAGCCCCAAAAAAAGGCAAAAAAGTCTAAATAATATTTTACGAACAATTTACATTCTGAAAATTTATATTTACCCGGTGTTAATACTTTAGCATCGGGTAAAGAATTGCTTTGGAAAGGATACGAAATATGCAAGAACCGACGAGAGATTTTGGCAGAGTTACAATTCCAACCGATGTTGACGTAGTACCTGAAACTCTTGATCTTATTCAGCGCTGGGGCGCGGATGCAATCCGCGACTGCGACGGAACCGATTTTCCGGAGGAATTAAAATCCGTTGACGCTAAGGTTTATTCAACCTATTACACTACAAGGAAGGACAATGCCTGGGCTAAAGCGCATCCGGAAGAAATCCAGCAAATGTATGTCGTTACGTCCGTTAATACCGCGACCGAAGAAAATTTGCGGATTCACCTTATGTCCGGCCTTTACCCGGAAATGCTCAAGGTTAATTCCCGCGACGATATTAAGCGTTGGTGGGAGGTTATCGACAGAACCACAGGCGAAGTTGTGCCGGTTGACAGCTGGTCATACGATGAAGCCGCCGGGGACGTTATAATTGAAAACGTCCGGGAATTTCACGACTACACAGTCAGCTTTCTTGCTTACATAATGTGGGATCCTGTGCATATGTACAACGCCGTTGTAAACAACTGGACGAATGTTGAGCATCAAATTACTTTTGACGTCCGCCAGCCCAAAACACACGAGTTTACAATGAAAAGGCTGCGCAAATTTATCGAGGATCATCCTTATGTAAAGGTTATTCGCTACACTACCTTCTTTCATCAGTTTACGCTTATTTTTGACCAGCTTGCAAGAGAAAAGTTTGTGGATTGGTACGGTTACGCCGCAAGCGTTTCTCCCTATATTTTAGAGCAATTTGAAAAAGAAGCGGGTTATAAATTCAGACCGGAATTTATAATCGATCAGGGCTATATGAACAATCCCTACCGCGTTCCTTCAAAGGAATTCAAGGACTTTCAGGATTTTCAGCGCCGCGAGGTCGCCAAGCTTGCAAAGGAAATGGTGGACATTACTCACGAATACGGTAAAGAAGCCATGATGTTTCTCGGCGATCATTGGATAGGCACCGAGCCGTATCTTGAGGAGTTCAAGAGCATAGGTCTTGACGCTGTGGTAGGCTCAGTAGGAAACGGCACGACCCTGCGTCTTATAAGCGACATTCCCGGAGTAAAATACACGGAAGGTCGTTTTCTGCCTTATTTCTTCCCGGATACCTTTCACGAGGGCGGAGATCCGGTCGGCGAGGCAAAATACAATTGGGTAACCGCCCGCAGAGCTATCCTCAGAAAGCCTATCGACAGAATCGGCTACGGTGGTTATTTGAAGCTTGCTTTGAAGGTCCCGGAATTTATAGATTATGTGGCAGGAGTTTGCGAGGAATTCCGCACTCTGTACGAAAACGCCAAAGGAACCACGCCCTACTGCATTAAAAGGGTAGCTGTCCTCAACTGCTGGGGCAAGTGCCGCTCCTGGGGTAATTTTATGGTTCACCATGGAATCTACTTCAAGCAGAACTACTCTTACTTTGGCGTAATAGAGGCTCTCAGCGGCGCTCCTTATGACGTTTCGTTTATAAGCTTTGATGATATTCGCGAAAATCCCGATATTCTCGGCAAAATTGACGTAATTATAAACATCGGCGATGCGGAAACCGCGTATTCCGGCGGAGATAACTGGAAGGATGAAGCCATTGTCACCGCGATTAAGCGCTTTGTTTATAACGGCGGGGGCTTTATCGGAGTAGGCGAGCCGACTGCCTGCCAGTATCAGGGCAAATTTTTCCAGCTTTCCACTGTTCTGGGCGTTGAAAAGGAAAGGGGCTTTAATCTCAATTATGATAAATACAATTGGGAGGAGCACAGTCATTTCATCACCGAGGATGTAGAGGGCGAAATCGACTTCGGCGAGGGCAAGGACAACATTTTTGCTTTGGAGGGCACAACAGTCGTCGTTTGTCATGACCATAACGGTCCCGAGGGCGAGAGCCACCTCAGGAGGAATAACAGGGACGTTCAGCTTGCCGTAAAGCAATTCGGGAAAGGACGCGGGGTTTATATCAGCGGACTGCCCTACAGCTTTGAAAACGCGCGTGTGCTTCACCGCGCCGTTATGTGGGCTTCAAGCTCAGAGAAAGATCTTCACAAGTGGTTCAGCTCAAACTATAATGTTGACGTTCACGCTTATGTTGCAAACGGAAAATACTGTGTTGTAAACAATACCTACGAAAGACAGAGCACAACCGTTTATAAGGGCGACGGCACCGGCTTTGAGCTTGATATGGAGCCGAACCAGATTCTCTGGTACGAAATATAAGTTGAAAATACAATAAAAAAAGGAGGTTATATCCCGTGAAAAAGGCTTTGGTAATTATGGCGGCGGGCATGGGTAGCCGCTACGGCGGTCTGAAGCAGATTGACGCTGTGGGACCGAACGGCGAAATTATTATGGATTACTCCATATATGACGCAAAAAAAGCAGGCTTTGATAAGGTCTATTTCATCATTAAAGAGGAAAACTTTGAGCTGTTTAAAGAGGTTATCGGCGACAGAATGGCTCAGCAAATTGAGGTTGAGTATATTTTCCAGAAGCTTGACAATCTCCCCGAGGGCTATTCGGTACCTGACGGCAGGGTTAAGCCCTGGGGCACTGCGCACGCAATTATGTGCTGCTTAGGCAAAGTAAAGGAGCCCTTCCTCGTAATAAACGCAGATGATTTCTACGGCGCAGAGGCGTTTGCTAAGGTTTCGCAGTGGATAGACGGTATGGATATTAATTCCTACCCTATGAAGATGTGTATGGCGGGTTATATCCTCAAAAATACAATCACCGAAAACGGTCACGTTGCACGCGGAGTGTGTGAAGTGGACGAAAACCACTATCTTACAAGCATTGTTGAGCGCACAAAAATTATGCGCCGCGAAGACGGAAAAGTTAAATACACCGAGGACGAAGAAAATTGGGTTGACCTCGACGAAAACTGCATAGTTTCTATGAACTGCTGGTGCTTCCCGCCGCAGTTTATTGAGGAAGTTGCCAAAAGGTTCAAGGAGTTTCTTGACGGCGACGCCGTATCCAACCCGCTCAAGTCCGAGTACCTTCTTCCGAGTGTTGTAAAGGAGCTTATTGATCAGGGTAGGGCGACGGTTGAGGTTCTAAAAACCAGCGCCACGTGGATAGGCGTTACCTATAAAGAGGATAAGCCGTATGTTGTAAAAGAAATTCAGAAAAAAATAAGCGCGGGCGAATATCCCGCTACACTTATCGGCTGATTTGCCCGGGAAAGGATAATTAAAATGAGCTATAATTTTGATAAGATAGTTTCTGCATTTGTCGGGGACAAAAAATGCGTTGACATCCGCCCGCACGGCGAGGGTCATATAAACGACACCTTCGCGGCGACAATTCAAGACGCCGACGGAACTCAAAAAAGGGTGATTTTCCAAAAAATAAACCACTCAATATTTACCGATACCGACGGACTGATGAATAACATTTGGGGCGTTACTAACTTTTTAAAGGATATTATCGTTAAAAACGGAGGCGACCCCAACCGCGAAACAATGACGGTCATAAAAACTCTGGACGGTAAATTTCTGTACAACGACGAGGGCGGCAACTATTGGAGAGCCTATGATTTTATTGAAGGAACCAATTGCTTCCAAAGCATTGAGTCTGATGAAGATTTCTATAACTGCGGTGCAGCTTTCGGCAACTTCCAGCGGCAGCTTGCCGATTACCCGGCCGACGAGCTTTGTGAAACAATCGTGAATTTCCACAATACCGAGAGCCGTCTGCGCGACTTTGAAGAGGCCGTTAAAAAGGACGTTATGGGCAGAGCCAAGGACGTTCAGCCGGAAATCGAGTTTGCTCTTCAGCGCAAAGAATCGGCCTGCGAAATTGTAAATCTTCTTCGCGACGGAAAAATGCCTCTGCGCGTTACGCATAACGACACCAAGCTGAACAATATTTTGTTTGACGCGCAAACCGGCAAAGCGCTTTGTATTATTGACCTTGATACAGTTATGCCCGGAGCGGCTGCCTATGACTTCGGTGACAGCATCCGTTTCGGTGCAAGTACAGGCGCCGAGGACGAGACAGACCTTTCCAAAATTGAAATGAGTCTGCATCTGTTTGAGGTGTTCACAAAGGGCTATCTGAGCGTTGCCAAAGAATTTTTGACCGAAACCGAGCTTTACAGCCTTGCAATCGGTGCAAAAATTATGACCTTCGAATGCGGCATACGCTTCCTTGCCGACTATCTGAGCGGAGATACGTACTTTAAGATTCACAGAGAACGCCACAATCTTGACCGTTGCCGTACTCAGTTTAAGCTGGTTGACGACATGGAAAAGAAAATGGACGAAATGCAGGCAATTGTAAAAAAATACGCCAAATAATTAAAAATAACGCCTAAGCCGATTTAAAAACGGCTCAGGCGTTTCCGCTGTAACAGGTATAACTCAGGCAAAGATGTCTCCCGCCTATAAGGCGGCGGGTTCCACTTTCGGAATCAGTTGGGAATACTGCATCCCACACTGATTTTTCAGGCAGCTAACGCTGCTCTTTGCTGCGTTGAATGACGGGGCAAAGCCCCTTATTGAACTCCGGTCGGTACACTTTAAAATTTTAAATTCCCTGCGCCACGCTTTGAGGTGCAGGGAATTTTGTTATTAAAGCGAATAAAAAACCGCTGCGTTTTCCGCAGTAATATCAAGCAGGGCTTGAGTGCTTATGCCGCGGATTTCCGCTATTTTTTGCGCGGTATATACAATCATCGAGCTGTCGCAGCGCTTGCCTCTGAACGGAACCGGAGCCATATAGGGGGCGTCGGTCTCCAAAAGCAGGCGGTCAATCGGAACGGCAGCGGCGACCGCAAGCGGATTCTTTGCGTTTTTAAACGTAACAGCGCCGCCTAAGCTTATGCAGCAGCCTAATTTGACAAACTCCCGCAGCAGCTCAGGGCTGCCCGAGTAACAGTGGATAAGGCACTTCTTCGGGCGGTATTTTTTTATAAAATCAAGCGTATCGCCGTGGGCGTCGCGGTCGTGTACAACAACAGGCATTGAAATATCGTTTGCAAAACCGAGCTGCTCGCCGAAAAAGCGCTGCTGAAGACCGCGCGGTATATCCCAATGATAATCAAGCCCGATTTCGCCTACAGCCACAGCCTTTTTGCCTCGAAGAAGCGGTTCCATTTGATTAAGATAATCTGCGGGCGCGTCTTCAATATTTTCCGGGTGGAACCCTACGGCGGCATACATGTATGAGAATTTTTCCGCATATTTAACGGATTCGCGGGCGGTTTCGAGGTTTACGGCCGCATTGACAACACCGCATACGCCCTTTTCCGGCAGCGACATAAGAACCGAATCGCGGTCGGAAAAGCTATCGTCGTCATAGTGAGCGTGCGCGTCAAAAATGTTAGAAAATCGATCGGTCAACTTATTTTCGCCCCTGTCTGCATTTCATCTGCAAATAGAACCTTTATTTCTTCTCCGCTTGCAGCGGCAAGTATCATTCCGCGGCTTTCAACCCCGCAAAGCACGGCGGGCTTTAGGTTTGCAACCAGGATAACTTTTCTGCCGATTAATTGTTCGGGAGTATAGAATTTTGCAATGCCGCTGGCAACGGTGCGCTCGCCGCAGCCGTCATCGAGAGTAAGCTTTAAAAGCTTTTTTGCCTTTTTAATGGGCTCGCACGCTTTGACCTCCGCAACGCGCAAATCAACCCTGAGAAAGTCGTCAATGCCGATAAGAGCCACGCCTTCGGGCTTTTTCCGATCTGAGGATTTTTCCTCGGCGGCATTTTTTTCTTGCCTTACGGCTATGTCCGCTAGCATTTTTTCGGTATCTATTCTGTTAAACAGAGCGACCGGTTGGTTGAGAACAGTTCCGACTTTTGTGCCGCTGAAAGAAGAGAGGCTCTCATAGCTTGTTACGGTGCAGTTGAGCTGCTCAAATATTGCATTGGAGGTATCCGGCATAAACGGTGAGAGTAAAACCGCTGTAAATCGGATTCCCTCAAGCAAATTATAAAGCACTGTTGCGAGGCGCTCCTTCTTAGTTCCGTCTTTGGCGAGTATCCACGGCGTAGTTTCGTCTATATATTTGTTGCACCGGCGCGCAAGATTGAAAATGGCGTTTAAAGCATCTGAAACGCGGTATTCCGACAGCAGACCGTCAACATCTTTTACCGTTTGCAGAGCAAGGGCGGAAAGCTGCCCGTCCGCTTTTTCCGGCGCGCTTGGCGCAAGCACCTTGCCGCCGAAATATTTGTGGCTCATCGCTATTGTTCGGTTGACAAGATTGCCGAGAGTATTGGCAAGATCCGAATTAAAGCGCTCTATGATTGTTTCGTAGGTTATTGAGCCGTCGCTTGTATAAGGCATTTCGGAGAGCAGATAGTAACGCACGGCGTCAACGCCGAGCAAGGCGACAAGATCATCGGCATATATGGTGTTCCCGCGGGATTTGCTCATCTTATCGGTACCGAAAAGCAGCCAGGGATGTCCGAACACCTGCTTTGGCAGGGGTTCGCCAAGCGCCATAAGCATAATAGGCCAGTAAATGGTGTGGAAGCGCAAAATATCTTTTCCGATTATATGCACGTTTGCCGGCCAGTATTTTTTGTAAAGCTCTGAGCTGCCGTCGGGGTCATAGCCGATTGCCGTAATATAGTTTGAAAGCGCGTCGATCCATACATATATTACGTGATTGTCGTCAAAATCAACGGGTATGCCCCACTTGAAGCTTGTTCTTGAAACACAGAGATCCTGTAGGCCCGGCTTAATAAAGTTATTAATCATTTCCTTTTTGCGTTGTTCGGGGTAGATGAAGCGGGGATTATCTTCAAGGAACTGTTCAAGCTGTTTTTGATACTTTGAAAGCCTCAAAAAGTACGCTTCTTCTTTTTCTTTCGTTACCTCTCTGCCGCAGTCGGGACATTTGCCGTCGACAAGCTGAGATTCCGTCCAAAAGCTTTCGCAGGGTGTACAGTAAAGTCCTTCATATTCACTTTTATATATATCTCCCTGTTCGTAGAGCTTTTTAAAAATTTTTTGCACGGTTTTTTCGTGGTAACCGTCCGTAGTGCGGATAAATTTATCGTAAGAAATATTCAGCAGCTTGCATAGATCCTTAATTTCTCCGGCTATTTTATCAACATGCTCCTTTGGCGAAATTCCGGCGGCACGTGAGATTTCTTCGATTTTTTGACCGTGCTCATCGGTTCCGGTAAGGAAAAACACGTCATAACCCTGTAAGCGTTTGTATCTTGCAAGGGCGTCCGTCAGCACAATTTCGTAGCTGTTGCCTATGTGCGGCTTGCGCGAGGTGTAGGCAATCGCGGTAGTTATATAATAGGGCTCTTTTTTACACATAGTTAAATCTCTCCATAATCAATATATCTAAATCCAGTATAGCAAACTGCGGAAAAAATTGCAAGTACCCCCGGGTGTGCCGGGTTTTAAATGCGTATAAAGAAGTCTTCGGGAACAGGAGCGCGGATTTCAAGCTCCGCGCCGGTTACAGGGTGAACAAAGCAAGCTTGGGCACAGTGAAGCGCCTGTCTGCCTATTAAATTCCGGCTGCCGCCGTACAGGTCGTCTCCGGCGAGCGGATGACATATGTGCGAGAGGTGGCAGCGTATCTGATGCGTTCTGCCGGTTTCCGTGCGTACATTGAGCAGAGTGCAGCCATGCAGGCTCTTTACCGGAGTGTAAAGCGTTACGGCGGGGGAGCCGCCGCAGCCCGCGGTGCGGAGCATTTTGCTGTTTTGTGCAAGACTGACAGGCAAATCTATTTTCCCGGAGCGGTAAATCTCGCCCTCGCATATTGCAAAATATTGCTTTCTGACGTTGTGAGCAAGCTTGGCTGCGGTTATTCTGTCCTTTGCCGCCAACACTATTCCGGAGGTGTCCTTGTCGAGCCTGTTCACCGCTCTAAAGGTGTAGTTTTCACCGCGCTTTATCATATATGCGCTCAGAAGGTTGGCAAGCGTGTCGCTTTGGTGGCTTTTAACCGGATGCACCGGCATATTTGCCGGCTTGTTCAGAGCGATAATGTATTCATCCTCATACAGAATTTCAATTCTTCCGTTAACCGGGGTTATTTCGTTGGTATCTTCAGGCAGGGCAAGACGTATTTCATCTCCGGCAAAAACCGTGTCGATTGCACGCAGCGGTTTGCCGTTGACGGTTATACCGCCCGGAGTGCGTTTAAGCTTGGCAAGCGTTCGGGCGGATATTGCGCAAGCGCCGCGCAGAAAGGTTTTTGCCTGCACGCCGGAGTCAGACCCCGCTACGGTAAATTTAAACTCTCTATACTTCATAACTCAACCTCAGCCAAAGGCACAGTGCCGCGGCGGCAAGCTGTAAAATAAAAATTACGGGAATGCCGAGCATAAATTTAAGACGTCTTGTTTTATGTCTGATTATGCGCATCGTTATAAACATTGCGGCGCTTCCGCCCAGCGCCGAAACAATCATAAGCGTGCGTTCGCGGATTCTCCCGGAAGGGTATTTTTTTGCGGCTGCTTTATCGAAGAGGGTCAAGACTACGGCTGTCAGATTGATAATAAGCATATATATAATAAAAAAATCATACCAATTTATATAAATCACCTCGAAAGGAAAATAAGAATGAAATTTCTGAATGTTTTGCCGATAATTATGTCTGCGGTTCTGCTCTGCGCGGCAATAGCCGTTAACCGCAGTGCCGTTACAAATGCACAGACCGCAGTTGAAGGCGCAAAGACTGTTGAATCCTATCAAAAGCAAAGTGAATTCTCGTTTACCGCTTTAAAACAGGAGGATGAGGAAATGCGCGGTATATGGGTAAGCTATATGACGCTTGATATGCAGGGTACAGCAAAAACACGCAGCGAGTTTGAAGAAAAATTTGACGCGGTGGTTTCTCACGCTGTGAGCGGCGGCTTTAACACGCTTGTGGTACAGGTTCGCCCGTTCTGCGACGCTCTGTACTATTCGGAAATATTCCCAATGTCGCATATTTTAAGCGGCGAGCAGGGGCGGGACTGCGGCTACGACCCGCTTGCCGTTATGTGTGAAAAGGCGCATAGCAACGGGCTGAAAATTCACGCGTGGATAAATCCGTACCGCGTAAAAAACGCAGAATCCGCGTATGCTCTTGCCGAAAGCAGTCCCGCAGTCAAAAACAGCTCTCTGATCGTGGAGGTTGAAGGGGGAGTGTATTTTAACCCCGCGCTTGAAGAGGTAACGGAATTGATAGCCGAAGGCGTAGCGGAAATTGTAAAAAATTACGATGTTGACGGTATTCAGTTTGACGATTATTTTTATCCTACAACGGATAAAAGCTTTGACAGCGAGCAGTATGCCGCCTATATAAGCGCTTTTTCCGGCGGCGGAGCGCCGCTGTCGCTCGAGGAATGGCGTATGGATAATGTAAACCGCATGCTCAGCACGGTTTATAAGACGGTTCACGAGAGCGGCGAGGGGGTTGTTTTCGGCGTTTCACCTCAGGGCAATCTTTCCAACAACTCGGCGCTCTGCGCGGACGTGGTGCGCTGGTGTACGGAAAGCGGCTATGCGGATTACATATGTCCGCAAATATATTTCAGTTTGGATAATCCCACTCTTACGTTTGAGGCGGCGCTTGCCGACTGGACCGGACTTGAGCTTGCCGAAAATATAAAAATGTATATAGGCATTGCCGGCTATAAAGCGGGCAGCGACAGCGACTGTGGAACATGGGAAGATAACAGCGATATTTTAAGCCGTGAAATTGAGATAATCCGCGACAAGGAGCTTGACGGATTTATGCTTTACAGCTATGACAGTCTCGTAACAGAAGAGGCTGCCGAGGAAATACGGAACGTTATCGCCCTGCTTACTTAGTATCAATCTGCGGATATTGCTGAAGCACTAAGTCTCAAATGTTCCCGTGCAGAAATCACCGCCGGCAGATACAATTTTAACAGGTATCAGTCTGCCTGTTACGTCAGCGTCTGTAAATACACGTACCGGTGTATAGTTGGAGGTGTGTCCCTCGCAGTAGCCCGCGGTGCGGCGGCGTTCAAACAGCACATTTTCGACGCGTCCTGTCTGTGAACGCAGAAATTCCAGACGTGAGGCGGCCGCGGCGGCTATCATTATTTTGCTGCGTTCGGATTTTACCGCGCTTCCGACCTGATTTGGCGCATTATCCGCTGCGGTTCCCCTGCGGCGCGAATACGCAAACGTATGCACTTTTGCAAAGCTCATGCTCTTTGCAAAGGCAAGTGATTTTTGGAATTCCTCCTCGGTTTCCCCGGCAAAGCCGACCATAATATCGGTTGTGACGGCGCAGTTGTCAAAGGCGCTGCGCAAATCGGAAACTATCTGCGCATATTGACGTGAGTTATAACGGCGGTTCATTCGGCGCAGGGTTTCATCACACCCGCTTTGAAGCGACAGATGGAAATGCGGACAAAGCTTCCTGCATTTGGCAAGGCGCTCTATTGTGGCTTTATCCATACGCTCCGGTTCAAGCGAGCCAAGGCGAACCCTTTCAATTCTTTTAACCTCTGCGGCGCATTCAACCGCGTCGCAGAGGTTATATTCCGTGCCTTGACCGTACGCGGAAAGATTAATTCCCACCAAAACCACTTCTTTGTAGCCGTTGGCGGCAAGCTGTTCGACCTCTTTGCGCAGGTCGTCAAGCTTTTTTGAGCGGACTCTGCCGCGCGCATAGGGAATTATACAGTAAGAGCAGAAGCGGTTGCAGCCGTCCTCAATCTTAACAACGGCGCGCGTGTGTTCGTTAAAGGAGGAGGCGGACATTTCTTCAAATGCCTCGCCCTTTTCTTTGTGAGCGCTGATATTGATAATCTGTCTGTGATTCAGCAGAAAACGCTCCAGCGCCGGCACAAGCTCGGCTCTGGAGGCGTTACCGAGGACAATATCGCAATTGTCAAACAATTCGGTATCGTCGGGGAAAGCCTGAGGCATACAGCCGGTAAGGATAATTATCCCGTCGGGATTTTCTCTGCGTACTCTGCGTACAAGCTTTTTGTTTTTACTGTCGCCCTCTGAGGTAACCGTGCAGGTGTTTATAACCGTAATGTCGGCAGGAGTATTATTGACTGCCGGGAGGTATCCGCTGCGCTCAAGAGCCTCGCTCATAATCTGCGACTCATATTGATTGACCTTGCAGCCAAGGGTGATTACTTTATAATTCAAAGGAATTCTCCTTTTTTTCCGAAAATTGCAAAAGAATGTTGCTATTTTCTAAATTTGGTGATATTATATCTTAAGCGATTATGTCCGAATCTTAGGGCGCTGAGGTTGGTTTAGTGTTCATAGTTAAATATAATGACGGCGCAAAGCCCAATATTGAACCTGAGCGCAGATGTTCGCAGGCTCTATTTTAAGCGGGTTGCTTTGCTTTTAAGCTTAAAATATTCCGCTGCTGCGGCGCTCGGATGCAGTGCAAAAAATTTAATTACCAATGTAATTTCGGGAGGAAGGAACAATGTATACGGAAGAAATAGTCATAACTTCTTTGGACGACGCAAAACGGTTTGTAAACATAACCTGCAAATATAGCGGTCTTCGTATATTTCTTTACAATAACCACTATAAGATTGACGCTCACTCAATAATGGGAGTTATATCGCTGGATATGTCCCAACCGATAAGGCTTGAGGTTGAAAACGACAGCGTCCCCGAGGAGTTTATCAAAGACCTTGAGCCTTTTACGGCAGCAGCCGGGCTGTAAATTATTTTAAGTCCCCGCTATTCAGAGGGGGACTTTTTTATTTATGCGGTAATGGCGGCTTGCCCTGCTTTGACGCTACGCGAACGTCTTTGCCTATAAAATCGAGCTTAACAAATTCCCCGTACAGCCGCGACACAAAGCGGGGGGAATAAAAGGCTTCGAGCTCTTTAAAAGAAAGATTTGTGTTTATAATTGTCGGCTTGCTTTTCAGGATTCTTCCGTTAAATATATTGTAAAGCGCAGCCTTGCTGTAGGAAGAAGAAAATTCTGTCGCCAAATCATCAATAATCAGCAGATCGCATTCCGTAAGAGTTTCCGCAGTTTCGTTTTCCTGCTGATAGCTGTAGGAAAAATGCAGTTTTTCAAGCTCGGAAAGAACAGAGGGGGCGGAGGTGTAAATTACGCCGAAGCCTTTGCGTGTAACCTCGTTTGCAATGGCAAGACTGAGGTGCGTCTTGCCAAGACCTGTCGCGCCGGTCATAAACAGGCTTGCGGATTCCGCGCCGAATTCGTCGGCATATTGCCTGCAAAACTCGAAAATACGCGTCATTCGCGTATACGGTGACGACGAGCCGTTTTCAGCTTCCTTTGAATAATAATCAAGGCAGAAGCTGTCAAACGTGGAAAGCGAAAGCGGAGAATGCCTGTTAAGCTCTTCGCAGGCGGTTTTTGTCAGCAATTGGCGGAAGCAGTCGCAAACCACGGTTTTGCTGTGCGCTTCATCCTCATATGTTCCTTTATCCTTGCAAATGGGGCAGCGGTAGGAGGGTTCAAGGTAATTTTCGGGGTAGCCGCTGTCAGTCAGCAGAGCTGCAAGCTCTGTTTGCAGAGCAAGAGATTTTTGCTTGAGCTTTTCTATTTCCACTGCGGCATTTCCGCCGGATATAACCGCTCTTGCGGCGGAAATGCCGCAAGAGGAGAGCTCGCGCCCGATTTGTTCGGCGCGCGGAATTTTTGTGTAAATTTCTTCCTGACGTTTTAAAAGCGCCGATTGATTATCCATGCGCCGCTGCTCCATAATACGGTACGCGGTTTGATATACGCTGCTGCTGTATCCCATGTTTTACCTCCCGGTGTCATTCGTCAAAAAAACTTGTTTTATCAAGCTCGTCTATGTCGTACGAAGAGTTTTTAGCGCCTTTTGCTTTTAAGCCGCTTTTCCCCCCGCTATCTTTAAGAGAAATTTCTTCAACCGACTTAACGCCGTTCTTGTGCCAGTTCCGCAAAGTTCCGTTTATATAGCTGAGATCCACCCCGTTCTTTTTGTCTACGCATCTTTCATAGGCTTCTCTGAGCATATTGGGGCTGAATTTCCAATCGTTGAGCCAGCAGTCGGCAAAAGCAAGCTGCTTTTTTGTGGGCGAGCCGACGTTTTTTATTCCGAATACTGCGGCGACCGTTCCCCACGCGGAAAAGCGGCTTTTAAGCGCGGATATTTTTGCGTCCGCCTGCTCGACATCGGATATTCCCTCGTCGGACCAGCGTATTCCTTCTTTTTCAATAAAATGGAGATTTGCCTTGTCAATGCTTACGCTGTATTGAATCAGCATGAGTATAACCTCGGGAGGCAGTCCGTATGTATCCGTAAGCATGTAAAGGGTGCAAATATCGCCGCTTGAAAGCGGCTTTTGCAAAATAGTCTGCGCCTCGTCCATAAAACCGGCAAGCTGTGAATCGCCGGCAAGCTGCTGAGATACAAACTGTATGCTCGGGCGCGGCTGGCGCGTAAGCGGGCGTGGCTGCAGCCGAACCGCCTCTTCACCGGTCGGGGAGGTACAGCCTTGCGGCTGAGGCTCGGAAACATTCGGAACGCCCGACGCCGCGTTGGCAGGTGTGAGCTCGTCGCCGTTTTGAACTATAAGTCCGCGCTGCGACCAGAAAAGCACCGAATCTTTAACATCTGCGGGGTGAATAGAAAGCTCTTCACCTATTTTTTCGTATGTAAGCTCCTCGCCGCAGTGGCGGAGCAGATAAAGTAAAACCTTAAGCTGATAGGCGCTGGCAATTTTCAAGTCGTTGTCCACTACCTGCGAGGGAACGGCAAAAATCGAACCCCAGCCGCCTAAATTGATATGAAACGGCATAATGACCATCCTGTGTTTAAAATCGGCTTTTTGAAAGCTGATTACAGTATAGCATAAAAGATAAAAAGAATCCACTGTTTTTTAGCAGGTTATGTTTCAAATTCGGTATGGTTAAATAATTTTGTAAAAATCAGTCGGGAGCTTTTTTTAAGCTGTTAGCACTCTCTGCTTTAAGATGATTTTCGGAATTTCCGCAACGCTGCTCCGATAAAAAAGATTGCCGCAAATGAGAAAGAACATCTGCGGCAATCTCTTTTAAAAATCGGTTTAATTTATTATTCCCGCGTACATTTGGAGTATAATCGTAGCGTCCGCAGCATTTACAGCGCCGTCGCCGTTTAAATCGGCGGCGCTGTTGTTGTACCCTTCTGTATTTTCACCGATAATTTCGGCATAAAATTGCAAAACAAGAGTAGCGTCGGCAGAGTCAACCTTGCCGTCGGAATTTACATCGCCCGGAGCTAAAGCGGAATCTTTGAATGTAAGTCCGTTTGCGTTTGCATATTCTGCTGCCGAGCTGCCCGCCGCTGCGCGTATTGTAAGATTTTCGGCGCAGTCTTTAAAAACATTTTCCGAAATATCAACATCATCGCAAAGGAAGGTTGCAAGCTCAAGGCTTGTACAGTGAGTAAAAGCGTTTGCTCCTATAACCGTCACGCTTGCGGGAATTGTAATGCTTGTAAGACCGGGACAGGCGAAAAACGCACTGTCGCCAATACTTGTCAGACCTTCGGAGAGGGTAACGCTTACAAGATTTTTGCAGCTGTAAAACGCGTCGTCGCCGATGCTCGTCATACTCGCCGGGAGCGTAACGTCTTCAAGGTTTTTACAGCCCTCAAACGCACCGCCGCCAATGCTTGTTACACCATCCGCAACAAGATAAACCGTCTGTTCATTTCCTATCGGATATGCAATCAGCTCCTCAACGTTCTTATCGAACACAACTCCGGCAACGGAACAGTAATTTTCATTTTTTTCATCTACGTCAATCGCCGTTAACGACGTACAGCCGGAAAACGCGTAGCCTTCAATGCTTGTAACGCTTTCGGGGATAGTAACCGCTGTAAGATTTTTGCAATAGTAAAACGCATAGCATTCAATGTCAGTCACACTTTGCGGAACGTCAAAAGACGATTGTTCTTTTCCTGCCGGATACGCAATCAAGGAGGTAACGTCCTTGCTGAACAGGACGCCGTCAACAGAACAGTAATTTTCGTTTTCTTCAGCTACATTAATTGCCGTTAATAGCGTGCAGATGGAGAACGGCAAATCACCAATGCTCGTCACACTGACCGGAATTGTAACGCTTGTAAGGCTTGTACAGCCGGAAAACGCAGAATTACCGATGCTTGTAACGCTGTCGGGAATTGTTACGCTTGTAAGGCTTTCACACCGTACAAACGCGGCATTCCCAATGCCAGTTACAATGCAGCCGTTAATCTCAGACGGAATTTCAACATCGCCGCCCGGACCGGTGTAGCCGGTTATTTTAGCCGTGCCGTCTTCTAAAACAGTATAGCTGAAATCGCCGGAGCTTTCAGCCGACGCCGCGAATGTCAGCGTTGCAAGCACCAGCGCAAATACAAGAGCCGACGATATAATTCCCGATATTTTTACTTTTCTCATTTTAGCTTCCTCCGTTATTTTTATTTGAGGCTTTACAATTATCGATTACGTCCAAGCCTTCGGGGGACATTATCGAATAAATTATAACCTAAACAAAAGAATTTTACAACTACTTTTTGGACCTTAAAAGTTTTTCATATTCAAAGAAACAAAAAGCCAAGCCGTGAAATAAAATGTTGCAAAGCCGCCGGATTTTATGTATAATAAATAAGATATGTAAAAAAAAAATAAGCGCTTCTCCGCAAAAATGCGGTTGCTGCCAATGTCGGGAGGATAAACAATGGCAAATGAAAATAAAAAAATGGTGGAAGCCATAACCGGACGCGACGTCGATTTTGCAAAATGGTATACCGATATTGTAAAAAAAGCCGAAATGGCGGACTATTCAGGCGTAAAGGGCTGTATGGTTATCCGCCCTTACGGCTATGCAATATGGGAAAACATTCAATCTGATCTTGACAGACGCTTTAAAGAGACCGGGGTAGAAAACGTATATATGCCGCTTTTTATCCCGGAAAGCTTGCTGCAAAGGGAAAAGGACCACGTGGAAGGTTTCGCCCCGGAGGTTGCGTGGGTTACCCACGGCGGCAGTGAAGAGCTCAGCGAAAGGCTCTGCGTGCGCCCAACCTCGGAGACCCTTTTCTGCGAGCATTACGCCAAGATAATCAACACCTACCGCGACCTGCCGAAGCTTTATAACCAGTGGTGCAACGTGGTGCGTTGGGAAAAAACTACAAGACCTTTTCTGAGAACCTCTGAATTTCTTTGGCAGGAGGGTCATACTATGCACGAAACAGAGGCAGACGCCCGCGATGAAACGCTGCGAATGCTCAGGGTTTATGAGGATTTCTACCGTGAAACCCTTGCTATCCCGGCGGTTGTCGGCAAAAAAACAGAAAAGGAAAAGTTTGCAGGCGCCGAGGAAACCTACACAATTGAGCCTATGATGCACAACGGAGTTGCGCTTCAGGGAGGAACCTCTCACTATTTCGGCGACGGCTTTGCAAAGGCGTTTAACATCACCTTTACCGGTCGCGACAACAAGCTTCATTATCCGCACCAAACTTCATGGGGCGTTTCCACAAGAATGATAGGCGCAATTATCATGGTACACGGCGACGACGACGGGCTTGTTCTTCCGCCCAAAATAGCTCCGATTCAGGTAGCGGTTATTCCGATTAACCAGAAAAAAGCTGGTGTGCTCGACAAGGCCTATGAGGTTACTTCCCGCCTCAAGAAAAGCTTCCGCGTTAATTGTGATTCTTCCGACAACAGCCCGGGCTGGAAATTCAGCCAATACGAAATGAAGGGCGTTCCGCTTCGTCTTGAGCTCGGTCCTCGCGACATTGAAAACAACCGGTGCGTGCTTGTGCGGCGTGATAACCGTGAAAAAACGGTGGTTTCTCTCGATAATTTGGAGTCCGAAATTGCAAAGCTTTTAGAGGAGCTCCACCGCGCCATATACGAAAAAGCACTTGAAAATATGCGAAAAAAGACACACACCGCTGCGGATTTTGAGGAATTTTGCGACATAGCAAAAAATCAGCAGGGCTTTATTAAGGCTATGTGGTGCGGCGATCCCGCGTGCGAGGAAAAAATAAAGGACGTTACCAAGGGCGTAAAGAGCCGCTGTATTCCTTTTGAAGAAGAACACATAAGCGACGTTTGCGTATGCTGCGGAAAGCCGGCAAAGCATCAGGTTTACTGGGGCAGGCAATATTGATTTACAATTCGTTAAATTTACGGAGGGATGACAAATGCCGATAAAAATAGACAGCAAGCTGCCGGCTAAAAAAATTCTTGAAAAAGAGAATATTTTTGTCATGCCCGAAGAACGCGCTGTCGCTCAGGACATAAGACCGCTGAAAATAATAATCCTCAACCTTATGCCTACAAAGGTGGAAACCGAAACTCAGCTTCTGCGCCTGCTCGGAAATTCTCCGCTTCAGGTGGACATCGAACTTATGCAGACGGCTACGCACATTTCAAAAAACACCTCGGCGCACCACCTTACCGTTTTTTACAAAACCTTTGAGCAGGTAAAAGACAATACCTACGACGGTATGATAATTACGGGCGCGCCCGTCGAGCTGATGAATTTTGAACAGGTTGACTATTGGGACGAACTGTGCAAAATTATGGAATGGTCAAAAAAGAATGTTTATTCTACCTTTCACATCTGTTGGGGAGCGCAGGCCGGGCTTTATTACCATTATGGCATTCCCAAATATGTACTTGACAAAAAGCTTTCCGGCATTTACGAGCATAGAAGCTTAACTCCGCTTCACCCGCTGCTTAGGGGTCTTGACGACACGTTTTTAATGCCTCACTCGCGCAATACCGCCGTCAAACGGGAGGATATTGAAAAAGTTGAACAGCTTGAAATCCTCTCTGTTTCGGAAAAGGCGGGAGTTGCCATTGTATCCGCCAAAGACGGACGGCAGTTTTTTGTTCTGGGGCACGCAGAGTATGACCGCAACACAATTGCCACGGAATACTTCCGCGACAAAAACCGCGGAATAAACCCGAGTATTCCGTATAATTACTTTCCGAACGATAACCCCGCTGAAAATCCCCCTCTCATATGGCGCAGCAGCGCAAGCCTGATTTATTCAAATTGGCTTAATTACTTTGTTTATCAGCAGACTCCGTATGATTTAGAGGAGCTTAAGGCAATGCACGTAAAGTAACGGCGCAGGTTCCTTCGGCAGGACTTTTGGCTGACAAACGCTGCGGGAAACTGAAAGTTTTGTGAATATAGAGACAAGCCCGCGTTTTTGTGATAAAATTAACTCAATGCACTTTCTTTACCTAAAATCATCATAAGGGTGCGATGCTATGATAGAAGTTAACGGTCTTGTAAAAAAATATTCCGGTAAAACCGCGCTTGACGGAATAAGCTTTAAAGCGGAAAAGGGAGAAATCCTCGGTCTGCTCGGCCCTAACGGAGCCGGTAAGTCCACCACAATGAATATAATAACCGGGTACATCTCGGCAACTGAGGGAACAGTTACCGTTGACGGCTGCGAAATTTACAGCAAGCCGCAGCAGGTTAAAAAGAAAATCGGCTATTTGCCGGAAGTTCCCCCGCTTTACACCGATATGACCGTTAAGGGCTTTTTGGGCTTTGTTTACGGTCTTAAGGGAGTAAAGGGCAATAAAAAGGAGCATATCGCCGAGGTGATGCGCAGGGCAAAAATCGACGATGTAAGCGGCAGGCTTATTAAAAACCTTTCAAAAGGTTACAGGCAGCGCGTCGGCATTGCTCAGGCGCTTATAGGCGATCCGGAAATTCTGATTTTCGACGAGCCCACATCGGGTCTTGACCCGGCTCAAATTTCCGAAACGCGCGACCTTATCCGCGAGCTCGGCAAAGAGCATACGGTTATTATTTCTTCGCATATCCTTGCCGAAATGTCCGCCGTATGCGACAGAGTTATTATAATAAACAAAGGTAAAATTGCCGCAGATTTGAAAACCTCGCAGCTTTCTTCTGCTTTTTCCAAGGAGCAAAGGCTCAGACTTGAAATCGAGGGCAGCCCTTCAAATGTTATAAAAGCTCTTGAACGGATTCCCGGAGTTCAAAGCGTTACCGATGACGGCCCCGTTGACGGAATAACGAACTCTTATACTGTTGAATACCGCAGCAGGCAGGACATTAAACGCGCCGTGTTCAAGGCGATGGCAAACGCCGACCTCCCTATTGTAAAAATGGAAGGGGAGGAGCGCTCGCTTGAACAGCTCTTTTTACAGCTTACATCGGACGACGGCGGCAAAAAAAGGGGTAAAAAGAAATGAAAGCCATAATGAAACGTGAATTTTTCTCATATTTTACAACCCCTGTAGGTTATATTGTGCTGGCGGTTTTCTGGTTTTTTTCGGGGATGTACTTTACAAGCTACTGCATTTCTTCGCTCAGCTCAAGTCTTACGTCGGTATTCGGCAATTGTTTTTTTGTAATATTGTTTATAGTTCCCCTTATGACAATGCGCTCGTTCAGCGAGGACAAGAGGCGGAAAACAGACCAATTGCTGTTCACATCTCCGGTAAGCTTTTTTAAGATAATTACAGGTAAATTTTTGGGCGCTTTTTTAATGTACTGCGTCTGTATGGCAATTTTTGTTGTATATGCAATTGTTATTTCATTCTTCGGCGATCCCAACTGGACGCTGTTCATTTCCACAATGCTGGGAACCCTTCTATTCGGTGCGGCGTTGATTTCAATAGGCATATTCATTTCATCGCTTACGGAAAATCAGATTATCGCGGCCATAGCGACGCTTGCGGCGGGGATTCTTATCTATATGATAGATTCGCTCGCGGCTATGATAAACACGCCATGGATTATGAACCTGCTGCTGAAGCTGTCGTTTGTTGCGGCGTACAGTAATTTTTCTGTAGGGCTTATAAACCTGAGCGATATTGTATTTGACCTGAGCGCCGTCGTACTCTTTCTGTTCTTTACAAGCAGAATACTCAACCGTCGCCGCAGAGCTTAAAAGGAGGTTCAAAAAATGAAAAAGGTAATTGCATTTTTATCCTCCCGCCGTGCAAAGCGCGGAGTATTTGCCCTGCTGATTACCGTTGTGTTTACGGCGGCGGTAGTGGTTTTAAATTTCGGCGCTTCGGCGCTGCAAAACGCGGTTCCCGCATTTTCGGCGGATATGACGTCGAACAATGTGTTTCGTCTTTCTGACGAAACCGAGGATTTTATAGATGCTCTTGAAGACGATATAATAATAACCGTCCTTGTAGACGAAGAGGAGCTTATCGCAAACGGGGCATATTTTAATCAGGCAAATTCAATTGCGCGGCAATTTGCGGCAAGAAGCTCAAAAATAACGCTGCGGTATATAGATTATGAGGACGACAAAACCCTTGAAAATAAATATCCGGACGTTACTTTTAGTACGAGCAGTCTTTTTTTGGTGGAAAGCAGTCTGCGCTACTGTGTGCTCGACGTTACCGATGTTTTTGAGGTAAGCGTAGACTACACCACTTATTCATCCTACATTACCTCTTCAAAAGCCGAACAGGCGCTTGTTACCGGAATTTTGGCTGTTACAGCCGAGCAATTAAGCAAGGCTGTATTTATAAGCGGTTTAAGCGACGAGGATTACACCCCGATGTATAATTTGCTGAAAGAAAACGCCTATGATTTGGAGGAGGTTACCGTTTCTATTGATGATATTCCCGCCGACGCCGACCTTGCCGTACTTTATGCTCCGGCTGCGGATTTGGACGAAAGCATCATAGAGAAGTTGCGCGTTTTCCTTGATAACAACGGAGAGGGCGGGAAAACCTTGATTTATATTTCGGGATATGAAGATACAGAGCTTGACAACACAAACGCTCTCCTTGAAGAATACGGTTTGGCGCTTATGGACGGTGTTATGTACGAAACCGACAGCAGTATGATTGCCTACGAGGATAATCCGTATATGAGCATTGTTTCATACGGTGAGGAAATTTTTTACACCAATCTTAAAAATCAGAGCATTCCGTTTGTTTCTCCTTATACAAGAGCTTTAGAGGTGCTTAACGACAGTGCGACGGTTATGCTGTATTCTTCAACTCAATCAGCGGTCTTTCCGTTTGACGCCGACGACAGCTTCGACGTTTTGGGCGCGGTTACCGGAAGCCCCGTTGTTGCCGCTGCAATAGGCGTCAAGGATAATTCCAACATAGTTGTTTTCGGCTCGGCCGACGCGTTTGCAAGCTCGGTAATGAGCAGCACAGCCTTTAACAACAGCGCCTATTTTGCTACCGTCTGCAATACTTTGGCAGACAGAGGCGAAAGCTTTGACATCGTAATCGACAGCAAAACTATGGCGGCGGGCTCTCTTACAATCAAGTATGCTTCTACGGCTTCTGTAATTACAGTGGTTTTCCGCTGGATATTACCCGCTCTTATGCTTGCGCTTGCCGCGGCGGTATTTATAAGAATGCGCAGAAGATAAATCTTTTCGGATATATTTTGGTCTGTGCGGGATTTTTCGCAAACGCTTAAGTCGTTTACTTTTGCAAAGCGACCTTTGCCGGTCGTTCTTGAATTTCCAATCTGTCACCGCAAGTTAAACGTTTGTATTTCTTTTTTGTTTTTATTCATTGTCCGAGAGAACTTCTTTCTCAGACTTAATTCTACCACATTTTCTTTCCCACTCTAAATTCCATTCCAAATTCCACTGTGGAATTTACTTTGGGAATTCACCGAAAATTTTCGGATTAATATTTTGCTGTTCGCCCTCTTGACAAGAACATTGATTTCCTGTATAATTATTTCGTTTCTGAAAATAAAACAAGCGTTTCAGTGCAAACGGTTTCGCTGCTTTATTTACTTCTTAATATGCGCAGGTATGGCGGAATTGGCAGACGCGCATGGTTCAGGTCCATGTGAAAGCAATTTCATGCAGGTTCAAGTCCTGTTACCTGCACCACGTCGGAGCAAAGTTCGCTTTGCTCCGGCTTATTTTTTTGCCTATGGCA
>CAZXCG010000001.1:64207-120880 GCA_964639205.1 uncultured Eubacteriales bacterium | reverse complement strand
TGTTCTGGTTTTTCTCACTTTCGCTTCTCTCTTTATTCAGTTTTCAGGGCGCTTATGCTCTAAAGAAATAAAGCGTTGAAAGCACCGCATTTGCGGTGCTTTTATTTGTTTATGTGAAAGAAGGAATTTTAATGCTGGCTTTGGTAACCGGAGCAAGCTCCGGAATAGGACGCGATATGGCGCGCTATTTTGCGGATTTGGGATGGGATTTGATACTTGTTGCAAGAAGGGAGAACAGACTTCTTGAACTCAAAGAGGCTCTTCCGGTAAGAGTGGACTGTATTTCCTGCGATTTATCAGATGAAGGCGAGTGCCGCCGCCTTTATGAATCGGTTAAAGACCGCAATGTCGATATGCTGGTTAACAATGCGGGGTTTGGTTTATTCGGCAAATTCAGCGATTTATCTCTTGATGATGAATTAAGGCTTATTTCCACCAACATTACCGCAGTTGATATACTGACGAAGCTTTTTTTAAGTGAATTTATCGGAAAAAACAGAGGATATATTTTAAACGTTGCCTCCTCTGCCGGTTTTCTTGCAGGTCCGCTGCTGTCTTCCTATTATGCGTCGAAAAATTATGTTTTGCGCTTGTCCGAGGCAATATATGAGGAATTGCGCAGAGATAATATTAACGTAAAAATATCAGTGCTTTGCCCCGGTCCGGTTGATACTGAATTTAATTCGGTTGCAAACGTTAAGTTTGCTGTAAAGGGGCTCAGCAGCGAGTATGTGGCTAAATCGGCTGTAGACGGATGTTTAAAGGGCAAACTGATTATTACTCCGGGTATACTTATGAAACTTGCGCGCTTTGGCGAGCATTTTATTTCCGAAAAACTCATGCTTAAAATTTCGTACCATATGCAGAAGCGGAAAATATGATAAGACATAAATTAAATTTGTTCGGAGTATTCTCGGCTGTATAGTAATTACAGCTTTTCAATCGTAAATTTTAATTTCGGAATCCCAATCTTCTTATACTGCTAACTCTTTTTTATTATTTTGGATAAATCTATTGATGACACGCAAAAAATGTGTTATAATAAACTTGTATATTCTTTTGATATACAGGTTTATACAGAACCTTAAGGACTGTAACTATCGAAAGGAGAAAAAAGTATTATGACGAATAACAAATCGGTTTTAGCATGGCTTGAAGAAATGAAAGCTCTGTTAACGCCGGAGACTGTTGTTTGGATTGACGGCAGTGAGGAGCAGCTCGAAGGTCTGCGCAAAGAGGCCTGCGGCAGCGGCGAGCTTATCAAGCTTAATCAGGATAAGCTTCCCGGTTGCTATCTGCACAGAACGCAGCCAAATGATGTTGCGCGTGTTGAGGATCGCACCTTTATATGCTCAAGAAAAGAAGAGGACGCAGGTCCCACAAATAATTGGAGAGATCCGCAGGATACTTACAAAATGCTTTTTGACATTGCCCGTGGCAGCTACAAGGGAAAAACCATGTATATTATCCCTTATTCTATGGGCCCTGTAGGGTCACCTCTGGCGCAGATCGGTCTTGAGGTTACCGACTCAATATACGTCGTGCTTAATATGGCTATTATGACCAGAGTAGGTCAGAAGGTTCTTGATGTTCTCGGAGACAGTGAAAATTGGATTAAGGGCTTGCATTCCTGCTGCGATGTTGACCCCGAAAAACGTTATATCTGTCATTTCCCTGAGGATAATTATATTATCAGCGTAAACTCTGCATACGGCGGAAATGTTCTTCTCGGCAAAAAGTGTTTTGCTTTACGCATTGCTTCTTTCCTCGGCAAGAATAACGGCTGGATGGCTGAGCATATGCTTATTCTCGGCATCGAAAACCCCAAAGGGGAAATCAAGTACATTACCGCAGCTTTCCCGTCGGCCTGCGGCAAAACAAACCTTGCAATGCTTATTCCGCCGGAGGGCTACAGAAAGAACGGCTACAAGGTTTGGACTGTCGGCGACGATATTGCCTGGATGCGCCCCGGCCCGGACGGAAGACTGTATGCAATCAATCCGGAAAACGGCTTCTTCGGAGTCGCGCCCGGCACAAACAAAAAGTCAAACCCCAATGCATTGGCTTCAACACGAAAAGGCACCATTTTTACAAACGTTGCTCTTAACCTTGACGACAATACAGTTTGGTGGGAGGGGCTCGACAAAAACCCGCCAGAAAATGCCGTAGATTGGAAAGGTAATCCGTGGAACGGCAAAACAAGCACGGAAAAGGGCGCCCACCCCAACAGCCGGTTTACGGCTCCGGCTCAGAACTGCCCGTGCATAAGCTCTGAATTCAACTCAACGGCCGGCGTTCCGATTTCCGCAATTATTTTCGGCGGCAGACGCGCACAAACCACCCCGTTGGTTTACCAGTCAAGAGATTGGAATAACGGCGTATTTGTAGGCTCCATTATGGCCTCCGAAACAACAGCTGCGGCTACGGGCGCAGTAGGCGTTGTACGCCGCGACCCGATGGCTATGCTGCCCTTCTGCGGCTACCATATGGGCGATTACTTTAAGCACTGGATAGAAATGGGCGAAATTTTGGGTGACAAAGCTCCAAAAATTTTCAACACCAACTGGTTCCGCCTCGACGATGAGGGTCACTTCCTTTGGCCGGGCTTCGGCGATAACTTCCGTGTTCTTGAATGGATTATTAAGAGGTGCGAGGGTAAAGCCGACGCGGTTGAAACCCCTATCGGCTATGTTCCCAATCCGGAGGATATAAACACAGAGGGTCTCGATATTGACAGAGATACCCTTGCTTCGATTCTTGAGGTTGACAACGGTAAGTGGCTTAAAGAAACAGAGGGCATCGAAGAATTCTACAAAAAATTCGGAGACAGGCTCCCCGTTGAATTAAGAGAAGAGCTTAACGGTTTAAAAGAAAGACTTTCCAAATAAAATAATTGACGTTACTGTTCCGGCTGTATAAATGCAGCCGGAATTTTTCACCTTAAAATCCGGGAGAAAACTCTTTGTTTACCGAATTGGCGGGTTATCTTCGAATAAAAGCGCAGAAAAAGGCTTGCAGATGAGCTAAGTCATATGCAAGCCTTACAATGGCGGAATATAATTTAGGCAAAGATGTCCGCCGCCTCTGAAGCGGCAGGGAACATTTTCGGAATCAGTTGATTTTCACATCAGAATATGCCGGGCAGCCATTGGGCAATCAGCATACCGGCTAAAAAGGACGCCGCATTTGCCGCAAGAGCATAGACGACGGCGAGCCATTTAGGTCTTTGCCTGATGCTGTATCTGTTAAGCAGATAATAAAAGAATATTGCTTCAATTGCAGAGACCAAAAGCTCAAGGAGAACATAAAAAACAACAAAAGCCGTTTCACCGGAATTATAGTTTAAAATATTCAGCAGTACATTGAGGATAATCTGCGTGCCGCCGTTTACGCAGACAAGGAGCAAAAGCTGCTTTTTTTCGCGGTAGCCGAAGAGTAGAGCAATGGCTGTTTCAATGATTACGGTTATAAAAATACGGGCGGCAAGGGAGCCGACTTCCGCGCTGTAGTCGTAGGATTTAAAGGCGGTTAGCTTTTCGCCTGCTTCAAGTGCTTTATTGCAGTCGACAAAAAGGCTTGCTCCCTCCATATTGACGGTATAATAGCTGTCAAAAGCGTATCTTTCATAAACGCCGCTGACTGCATATTCGCCTGTTTCGGGAAAATATAAAAGAATCTTAAATTCTTCCGGCGGATAATATGTCCACGCAAGCTCTTTCGTTTCGTTAATTTGCCACGCCTCCTGCAGAAAGAAAAAATCGTCGCTTTCACCGTAGTCAACAAAAGCTTTCCATATTTTATACCCGAATTCCTGCCAATCATACTGACCGTTCGGGTTTTCATTATGGCGGGCGTTTTCCTCGTTTCCGTCCCAAACTGAAGAAGGCCCCGTGCTTTCCGTGCTTGAAAGCAGGGTGGCGTAGCAAAGCTCGTCGCCGAGATTTTCAAAGGTTACATGCACCGAAGGCTTTGGACCGCTATCCGCGCTTGCGCAGACGGAGGATATAATCAGCAAGGCTGTGGTGCACCATAAAGCAAAAGCCGCTTTGTAAAGTCGCTTAATCTTCATAAAAGCTTTACCTTCTTTAGTGTTTATATACTATTGCGCTTATAAAGTGTTAATATTAAATTCAATAGGGGTTTGCCTCGTCGTCCGGCGCTTAAGTTATATAATATAATCGTTTGCGTAGTACTGTTGCTCTTTATCCAAAATATCCTGAAGAGTTATCCCGTCAAGATAATTATTGATAACATCGTTAAGCCCCTGCCAAATAGGCAGCGTGACGCACTCGGCGCTCCTTTCGCACTGAATTGGGTCTTGTTCCAGACAGGGCACAGGAGCGAGATTCCCTTCAGTAATACGTAAAATTTCACCTACGGTGTATTTGTCCGGTGATTTTGCAAGCTTATAGCCTCCCTGAAATCCTCTGTTGGACGAAAGGAAATCCGACTTGTTAAGCAGTGAAACAATCTGCTCCAAATATTTTTTTGAAATATTCTGGCGTTTTGCTATGTCGCTGAGCGCAATATAGCCGCAGTTTTGATGTTCGGCAAGATCTATAAGCATACGCAGAGCATAGCGCCCCTTGGTTGAAATTTTCAATTTTATCAGTCCTTTCTGCCCTTTTAAGCAAATTTTTTCTTTGCTTTTCTTTTATAATAGCATATTTTTTTAAGATGTTCAACCAAAATATGCTTAAGCAAGCGAGTTTTGCGGCGCTGCCGCTTTTCCCTGAGAGTCTCACAAATATTTTTGAATATATATTGCAAGACTATTGACAAATTATTTATGGAAATAGTATAATAAGTACACGTAGTAATATCATTTCTACAGTAAGCCACGCTTTATATGCGCATACCGACTTTATGTTTTAAGCGCAATAATTTTGCGGCGCCATTTTTGAAAGGAGAAAATGAAATGAAGACTGAACGTAAGCGTTTTTCCCGCCGCTTGCTTTCCGTTGTTTTGGCTTTCTGCCTTATGCTGTCGGTTGTAGCTCCTCTGACGGTATTTGCAGATGAAACGACGGGCAATCCGTGGGTGCAGGACGAAAGTACAGTCCAAGGCGGAGAAACCAATGAGCTCACCGACGACGGATGGATTCATCTTGCCTCAGGAGCATCAAACGGTAACTCTACATCCGGCACATCACTGCCGGCAATCTTCATTAATCAAGACGTTGCCTTCGGTGACGAAGGATACATCTCGTTTACAATGAAGACGGTAGACTCGTCAACAGACCGTTTCGGAATCTATCTTGGCTATCAGGATCCGGGACACGGTTTGTTTTTGGGCTATGACAGCGGCGGCTGGTTCTGGCAGAAATATGACGGTGTAAACGACTCATATTACAGCGGCACCCGCGTTGCTGTTCCCACTAACGACGTTGAAACACCTGTTGAAATACAGTGGGCGAACAATACCGTAACCCTCACTGTTTCCGGCACTGTTGTTTTTGACGCTCTTGATTATTCGGATTTAACTGATCTTACAGAGACAATTGCTATCAAATGCGGTTCCTACAGCTCAAGCGAGGCTGAGGTAACCGATATTTATATCACCGCCTTTGAAGAGCTTGTAACCGCTCCCGATAAATTTGCCGTATCCGGGGTGGTAACAGACGGCGACGGTCAGCCGGTAAGCGGCGCGTCGGTCAGACTGAACTCTCAGTCCGCCTCAACCGGCGAGGACGGTTCCTATTCATTAAGCGACCTTCTCCCCGGCGACTACACCGCAACGGTTTCAAAATCAGGCTATGAAACAGCGGTTGTTGATTTCACCGTTACAGACGCGGATGTTGTTTTAAACGTAACAATCAACATAATTCCTCCCGTTGTTTACGGCGATGTAAACCTTGACGCTGCAATTAACTCAGTTGACGCTACTTTGGTTCTGCAAAACTATGCGGAAATTGAGGTTACGGATACTTTCAATGAGACTAACGCAGACGTAAACGGCGATGAAAAAATCGATTCTGCGGACGCTACTCTCATTCTTCAGTATTACGCCGACATTATAACTCAGTTCCCGGTTGAAACCGTAGAACCCAATCCTCCGATTGACGATGACGACAGCGCGATTGTTCTTACGTCTGCCGCCGGCAGCAATGGCATTTACATGGACGTACAGGTTGACCCGGATTATCCCCGTGTTAACAAATACACCATGCACGGTACCGCCGACATCGAAGGCAAAGAAATGGCGGGTCAGTCGGACGAGCTTTCAACCGTTATTGTTAACGGAGTAAGCTTTACGCCCGAAATCACCTCCGTTGTTTCCGACGATAATTCGAGCATTACCTATACTATACCGCTACAAAGCGAAGAGAATAATATCGACTGTGTTCTTACAACGGTTATAAAAGTTGAGGGCGACACCCTTGAACTCAGAATAACCGATATTCAGAACAACCTTGTAAGAGAAACATATCCCGTAAAAACCATCAGTTTCCCCAACCAGAGCCTTGTATCGGTATGGGACACTCAGAACGATGCAAACCTTATGGCAAGTATCGTATCCTCCTACACGTACATAGCGGGCGACGAGTATGTGGATTTCTCTGCCGGCGAGACGCCAAGCAAGACCGCATATAATTACGCCGTTATTTCCAACAATGAGCTTTCCGCTTCCGTAGAAAGCAACAGTATGTACGACAAGTCCGGTTCGGGCATCGGCTACGGCGGCATGACCGACGGCGACAACGTCCGTATTGCCGTAACCGTTCAGAATAAGGGCGAATATAAATCTCTGGGTCTTTCAAGCTCCGAGTGGGTTTATGATTCGGTTCTTAACTCATATGACGGCAGAAGCACTCCCACATATATCGAATATTACGATGAAGACGATATGCCCTACGTTAAGGTTGCAATAGCCGGCGACGAAAACAGCGACGGTCAAATCGACTGGAACGACGGCGCAATCGCTTTCCGTGATATTTCCCACTACATTCCCGGTTCGGAAACTGTTCCCGAGCACGTAACCTACAGAATTGCAATGAACTTCGGCGGACAGGCGCAGAACCCCTTCCTTACTACTCTTGATAATGTTAAGAAGGTTGCCCTCAACACCGAAGGTCTTGGACAGTCTATTCTGCTTAAGGGCTACGGCAGCGAAGGTCACGACTCCGGTCACCCGGATTATGCCGATATAGGCGAAAGAATCGGCGGCGTTGACGATATGCTTACACTCCTTCAGGACGGTAAGAATTACGGCGCTACCTTCGGTATCCATGTAAACGCTTCCGAAATGTACCCCGAGGCTCAGGCGTTCAGCGATGAAATGGTAAAAAGATCCACAAGCGGCGATCTTAGCTATGGCTGGAACTGGCTTGATCAGGGTATCGGAATTAACGGCGTTTATGACCTTGCTTCCGGCAGCAGATTACAGAGATTCCAGGAGCTTTACGACGAGGTCGGCAATAACCTTGACTTTGTATATCTTGATGTTTGGGGCAACGGAACCAGCGGCAACGAAGATACCGTTACTACCAGAAACGTAGGAAATCAGATTACAAGCTTCGGCTGGCGCATGGGCAACGAGTGGGGCACAGGCACAGACTGGTATGCTACAATGCAGCACTGGGCTTCCGACCTTGCTTACGGCGATTCCTCCTCCAAGGGCTTTAACAGCGTTCTTATGAGATTCATAAGAAACAGCCAGAAGGATTCCTGGGTTGCCGACTGCCCCGACTACGGCGGCGCGGCGAACGCTCCTCTGCTCGGCGGAATGGAAATGTATGATTTTGAAGGCTGGCAGGGACGTACCGATTACGACCTCTACATCAATATTTTGTATTCACATAACGTAACCACCAAGTTCATTCAGCACTATGAAGTTACAAAGTGGGTTAACAGTGAAAATTCCTACACGGTAAACGGCTATGAGTGGACTCCCGAAATGTACATCGAGCTTACTGACGAAGATGGCAATCTTGTAACGCTTACAAGAGGTTCGGACGATGTAAACAGCTCGGCTTACCGCGACAGAACCATCACATATAACGGAGTGGTTATTTCAACCGGCGCCTGCACAACAGGCAAATCCAGAATTACCGGCACAGAAGCTTACCTGATTCCGTGGTTCTGGGACAGCGAGGGTAACCTCCTTTCAGACGATGAAATGAAGCTCTACCACTGGAACTGCCTCGGCGGCGAAACAACCTGGACGCTCGTTGACGAGTGGCAGGATTGCTCAACGGTATTCGTTTATGAGCTTACCGATACCGGTAAGATTAACGAAACCGAGGTTAAAGTAGTAGACGGACAAATTACTATCAATGCAGATGCTGAAACTCCTTATGTGGTTTATAAGGGAGAAACAGCCCAAATGGATATAGAGTGGAGCACGGGAACACATCTTACAGATGTCGGCTTTAACTCGGGCTCGCTCGATGTTTGGAACGTTACAGACGGCGCATCAATCGTAAAGACCGGCTCCAACAACCCCATGCTTGCTCTCACCGGCAGTGCGTCCGCTCATCAGCAGTTCAAGGATCTCACACCCGGTCAGACATACGCGGTCTATGTCGGAGTAGACAATAGAAGCGACGGTAACGCGACTATAACAATTACAGATTCAGAGGGCGGTGTTCTCGATTCCAACTACACTGCATCCTCAATTGCGCGCAACTACATTAAAGCTTACGGACATAACAATAACAGCGCTACCGTATCAGGCACTTACGGAAGCTACTTCCAGAATATGTATGTATACTTTACCGCTCCTGCCGACGGTGTTGCAACTGTTACCTTAAGTCTCGAAGGCGCTTCAGGTACCTCTGCGGCATATTTCGACGATATTCGAATTGTAGAAACCGAATTCGACGGACTTGTAAAGGATGAAGACGGCGCTCTTGTATCGTTTACCAACGACTTCGAGAACAACGCTCAGGGCGTATATCCGTTTGTAATCGGCTCTATTGAGGGAGTTGAAGACAACAGAACTCACCTTTCTCAGCTGCATGATCCTTATACTCAGGCAGGCTGGGATGTTAAGAAACTTGACGACGTCATCGGCGGCGAATGGTCTGTTAAGGCGAACGGTCTTGACGGCGCAAGCGCGATTGTTATGCAGACAATTCCGCAGAACCTCCGCTTTGAGCCCGGCGTAACCTATACTGTAGCTTTCGACTATGAAATGGGTTCGGAAGGCACCTATCAGGTAATTATAGGGGACGGAACAAGCACAAGCTATCAAACGGTTTCTCTGCAGAAGACATTGGGCGATGATACAACGGGAATAACAACAAGTGAAGAGGACGGATATGTGAATAACGCAACCGTTAAGAGAGCGGTATTTACTATCACCGGTTCCGAAAGCGGTCAGAGCTGGTTCGGTATCTATTCAACCAACGCTTCCTCAGATACACAGGGAACCTCCGGCTCGGCGGCGTCCTTCGGCGGTTACTATGACTTTGTCCTTGACAATCTCACAGTTGTTCAAAGCAATGTTGATTGGTCAAAGCTCAACGAAAATATAACCGCTGCTTCCGCGTTTGATTCACGCGATTACACAGAAGAAACCTACCTGGCTATGCAGAGTGCTTTGACGGCGGCTCAGGCTGTTCTAAATAACATCAATTCAACTCAAGACGAAGTTGACACTGCCGCAAATGCTCTTGCTCAGGCAATCGAAGGTCTCAGCCGTATTTCGGCAACTTTAACCGGTAAGGTAGTCAACGAAGAAGGCGAAGGGATTGAAAACGCGCTTGTTACCCTTAAGACAAGCGGCGAGTCAAACTTAACCGCAAGGACAGGCAGCGACGGCTCGTACACATTTGCCGATATTCCAATCAGAGATTACACTATCATGGTTTCCTCGGCTACCGGTTATTCTTCAAAATATAACATTGCCGTAGGCACGCTGGCGCAGGGCGAAAACACAATGGCAAATATAGTTCTCAGCGTAAAAACCGGGGATTACGATTATACCAATGAGTTTGACGACGCAGATATGATTACCGGCGTAGAGCCTCTTACCGGAAATACCGGTACGGTAAGCATTAACTATTCCGACGGCAGTCTTTATGTCGGATTCCCGGGCGGCGGACGTAACAATGTTGTATTTACCGACGCGGGAACCTTCGTAAACGCAACCGTAGAATTTGACCTTACGCCCGCGTCTTCAAGCTCCGCGCGCTTTGGTATATCCTTCCGTGCTACAGACTTGAACAACAGAGTGTGGGTTGGTATCAACGATACTAACGGCTACTATTTCTGGGAAATCTTCGGCGGAGACAATACTTGGAGCGATAACTCCTCCGGACCTGCTCTGCAGCAAGGCACGACCTATCACATCGTTGCTACACTCAATGACAGAGACATATCTATCTCTGTTGACGGTACAACCATTTTGAGTGAAACAATAAGCAGCTCCTATGATATGGTTACGGACGACGGATATATAGGCGTTGAGTGCAGAAGCGCTGAAGGGTTCTATATTGACAACGTTAAGATTACCGATCTCGGAGTTTAACCGTTAAACACTTATTTGAACCGTCGGCTTTATTACTCAATTTAAAATAAAGCCAAAAACACTGCGTGAGCGGGAGATTTTCTCCCGCTCATTCGGTTTACTTTTATGCAAAAAAGCCTCCTGTGATTTGTGCGGAAAATCACAGGAGGCTTATCTAATCGGAAATTAACTGTTTAAAAGGTTTAATTTTATTTTTCGGTACAAAACTCCACTTTTTTGCCCTCAAGGATTAAATTGGTCGTTCTTACGGCGCACATTTTGCCGCACATTGAGCAGGTGTGGCGGTCGGCGGGCGGAGTACTTTCAAAGTAAGATTGAGCCTTTTCTCTGTCTATTGCGTTATCAAAAATTTTCTCCCAATCTACTTTTTGCCTCGCCTCTGCCATTGCATTGTCGGCGTCTCTTGCGTGAGGAACGCCTTTGGCTATGTCGGCGGCATGCGCTGCTATTTTGCTTGCAATTATTCCCTCCTTGACATCGCCGAGGTCGGGCAGACGCAAATGTTCTGCGGGCGTTACATAGCAAAGGAAGTCTGCGCCGCTTGCCGCGGCAATTGCGCCGCCTATTGCCGATGTAATATGGTCGTACCCCGGGGCAATGTCCGTAACAAGCGGACCCAAAACATAGAACGGAGCGTTGTGACAGAGGCGCTTCTGCAACTTCATATTGGCTTCAATCTCATTCATTGCCATATGCCCCGGTCCTTCCACCATAACCTGAACGTCTTTCTCCCATGCACGCTGCGTCAGCGCTCCAAGCTCAATAAGCTCGCTTATCTGGCCGGCGTCGGTGCTGTCGTCAATACAGCCGGGACGCAAAGCGTCGCCTAAGCTTATTGTAACATCGTATTCGCGCAGAATTTCAAGCACTTCATCGTAATATTCGTAGAAAGGATTTTCGTTGCCTGTCATCATCATCCATGCAAACAAAAGAGACCCGCCGCGAGAAACAATATTCATTTTGCGTTTGTCACGCATAAAGGCCTCGACGGCGCGGCGGTTTATGCCGGCATGAATAGTCATAAAGTCAACGCCTTCCCGAGCATGCGCGCGAACAACCTCAAGGAAGTCTTTTGCGCTTATTTCAAGCAGATCCTTGTCAAGATAGCCTATTGCGTCGTACATAGGTACAGTTCCTATCATTGCCGGCGACCTTGCTATCAGCTCCTTGCGGAAAGTATTTGTTTTTCCGTAGTTGCTTAAATCCATAATTGCTTCCGCCCCGAATTTGAGAGCAAGATCCACCTTCTGCATTTCAACGCTGTAATCTTTGCAGTCCCCGGAAATACCGAGATTTACGTTGATTTTAGTGCGGAGCCCCACGCCGATTCCCTCGGCGGATATTGACTTATGATTAACATTGCATGGAATTACCGCAGCGCCTTTTGCAATCGCCTCGCGCAGCTTTTCGGGCTCCGTATATTCTTTTTCCGCAACGAGCTGCATTTGGGGCGTAATAATCCCTTTTTTTGCGGCTTCCATCTGTGTTTTATAATTTTCCGTAAAAATCATTCCCTTTCATATTCAGTGTGCAGATTAACTGTTTTCAGCGGCAAATTCACCGCGCAAATTAAAAGCATGGTTTATCGGACCGCTTCCGCGCCCAAGGTTAAGCATGGACGCCAAAGCGCCGGAAATGTACAATTTTGCCCTTCGCACCGATTCGGCAATTCCAAAACCTTTTGCAAGGTTGGCGGCAATCGAGGCGGAAAGCGTGCATCCGGTTCCGTGTGTATTGTGGTTATTGATTTTTTTGCTTCTGAACCAGAGCTGTTCGCTGTCTGAATAGAGCAGGTCGTCGGCATTGTCCGGACTGTGACCGCCCTTGCAGAGTACCGCGCAGCCGCAGGAATCAAAGATTATTTTTGCAGCTTTAAGCATATCCTCTTCACTTTTAACGGATATTCCGGATAAAATTTCAGCTTCGGGAATATTGGGTGTAATAATTGAAGCAATAGGGAAGAGTTTGCTTTTTAAAACCGAAACGCCGTCTTCGTCTATAAGCCTTGAACCGCTTGTAGCCGCCATTACCGGATCGACCACAATGTTTACCGCTTTAAAATTTCTCAGTCTTTCGGCAATTGTTTCAACTAAGCTTGAAGACGATACCATACCGATTTTTACCGCGTCGGGGGGAATGTCGGTAAACACAGCGTCAATTTGTTTCCCTAAAAAATCCGGCGGTACCTCATAAATTCCCGTTACTCCGGTTGTGTTCTGCGCGGTTAGAGCCGTTACAGCGCTCATGGCATAAACACCGTTCATGGTCATGGCTTTAATGTCTGCCTGAATACCGGCGCCTCCGCAGGAATCGCTGCCTGCGATTGTTAATGCTGTTTTCATAATGATCTCCTTTTCATATAAGCACTAATTTTGTAAAGCGACAAAAGGTGGTGCCCCCAATCTGCCGCTGTTATATTATGTTAAAATATTTATTACCGCTTCTTTAAGACGGACGGCTGCGGATTTTACATCCTCCGCCGCAAATATTGCCGATACGGCGGCAATCCCGCTGATATTGCAGTTTGCAATCTCATTTATATTTTCAAGGGTTATCCCGCCTATTGCAACCGCCGGAATGCTTACGGAAGAGCAAATCGATCTTAGCTGTTCCTTTGTAACTCGCACGGCGTTTGTTTTCGTCGGCGAAGGGAAAACCGCCCCGACGCCGAGATAATCCGCGCCGCTGTTTTCGGCAAAAACAGCTTGCTCTACGGTTTTTGCCGTTGCGCCGATAATAAAATTCTTCCCTGCAATTTTCCGGATTTTGCTTACAGGAGCGTCATCAATGCCTACATGAACGCCGTCGGCTCCGCTTCTGAGCGCAACCTCTGCACTGTCGTTAATGATTAAAGGCGCTCCGAAAGCGTGGCAGAGCTTTTTAACCTCGGCGGCTTCCTTAATGAAATCCTCTTTTTCAATATTCTTCTCCCGCAGTTGAATACAGGTAACTCCTCCTGCAAGCGCATCCTCTATTTGCGTGAGAAATGTTTGCATATCTGTTTGGCGGCGGTTGGTTACCGCATATAACAGAAGGCTTTTACGGCTGAATAACATTTTTCCCCTCCGCGTTTCTTAAATTTTTAAAATATTCGGCGGGATTTTTGCAAGTCATTAATCCGCTCATAATGCAAACGCCCTGAGCCCCCGAGGCAGCCGCAATTCCGGCGTTGGCGCTGTTTATGCCGCCTATTGCATAAACCGGAACGGAAACGCGGCTGGAAACGTTTTTTAAAAATTGAGTGCCGCGAGGTGCAAGATCCCTTTTGCAGTCGGTCGCAAATATATGTCCCGCCGTAATATAGCTGCAGTCAAGGCTCTCGGCTTCAACGGCTTCTTCAAGTGAATGACAGGAAACGCCGATCTGTTTGAAACGCTTCTTCTGTCCATTTTGAATGCCGCGCAAGGCAGGCATGGTTAGGTGGATTCGTTCCGATTTGAGAGCTAACGCGACGTTTACAAAGCTGTGCAGTATGCAGGGCACGCCGTATTTCCCGCATATTTTAATAACGTCGATTGCAAGACTTTTATACTCGTCTTCCGGCAAATCCTTTTCGCGCAGAATAATTCCGTCGGGACGGCAGCTTGCAATTTTTTCGATTTGTAAAAGAAAGTCTGTTGCGCACAGCAGGCGGTTTGTAACGCAAAAAATATCATACATAAAGGTAATCGTTGAGCACCGGCTGCAAGCCTTCAGCGGAAATTTCTTTATACATTCTTTCAAGACTGCGGCTGTCGCTTATTTCAAATTGCTCGTCGCCCTCGGGGGCGTTTGCTTCCTTTCCGGTATATTTGCTTTCATGATCCCCGATCCCCGTAGAAACGCCCGCCGAGACCTTTGTGGCTGCAATTTTTACAATGCCGTTTCTGAAGCCTGCGCTTTCACGCGAGGATACGGTAATGCCGACAAAGGGCATAAAAATACGGTAGGCGCAGAGTATCTGGCAGAGCTGCTTTTCGTGAACGTCCATCGGATTGATTTTCTCGTTATTTATTATCGGGCGCAGACGCGGGCAGGAAAGCGACATCTCCGCGTAAGGATATTTTCTTTGCAAATAATATGCGTGAAGCGCGCTTGCCAGAGCGTCCCTGCGAAAATCCGCCAGACCGAGCAATGCCGAAAAGCCAACTCCGCGCATACCGCCCAATAAAGCTCTTTCCTGAGAGTCGAAGCGATAAGGCCATACGCGCTTATGACCGAGCAGGTGGAGCGTTTCGTATTTATCGGCGTCATAGGTTTCCTGGAATACGGTTACATAGTCTGCGCCGCATTCATGTAAGTAACGGTATTCGTCCGTGTTGACAGGATATATTTCCAGTCCGACCATACGAAAATATTTGCTTGCAAGCCTGCACGCTTCACCGATATAACTTACATCGCTTTCAGAGCGGCTTTCACCGGTCAAAATAAGAATTTCCTCCATTCCGGAGTTCGCAATAATTTGCATTTCGCGTTCCATTTGCTCTTTATTCAGCTTCATCCGGTGTATTTGGTTGTAGCAGTTAAAGCCGCAGTAAACGCAGTAATTTTCACAGTAATTTGCAATATACAGCGGGGTAAACAGATAAACCGTGTTTCCGAAATGTCTGCTTGTTTCAGCACGCGCCCTCTGCGCCATTTGTTCAAGAAAAGGCTCCGCAGCGGGGGAAAGAAGCGCTTTAAAATCTTCAATCGAGCAGGTTTTATGCTCCAGTGCCGCCTTAACGTCATCCGCGGTGTATACTGAGTAATCGTAGGAATTCATCTGACCTATCACTTTTTGACAAATATCGGAATTTATCCGTTCCATTCCGGGCAAATATTCCATATGATTTTTCCTTGAAGATGGGTCGTTTTCAAGGCGGTGCTTTTTTTCAAGTGCATCCGCGCTGAGCGCGGATGAATCTATAAAATATCGGTTTTCCATATTTAATTTGCACCTCTAATCGCGCAGGAAGCCCGTCAACGGGTCGGACGCCGATGCGCCCCTTGAAAGCACGCGCCCCGGCCGGGCAAGAAACGCCTTTCTCCCGGCTTCAATAGCCTGACGGAAAGCGGAAGCCATTAAAGGCAAGTCTCCCGCTGTAGCAAGTGCGGTGTTCGCCATAATCGCGGCGGCTCCCATTTCCATTGCCTCGCAAGCCTGCGAGGGTCTGCCGATTCCGGCGTCAACTATAATCGGCAGGTCTATTTCGTCAATAAGAATCTGAATAAATTCCCGCGTCGCAAGACCTCTGTTGGAGCCTATGGGAGAAGCAAGGGGCATAATTGCAGCCGCGCCGGCGTTTACAAGATCTCTTGCAACGTTTAAATCAGGGTACATATAAGGCATAACCGTGAATCCTTCTTTGGCGAGCGTTTCGGTTGCCTTGACTGTTTCGGCATTGTCCGGAAGGAGGTATTTGGTATCGCGCATAATTTCAATTTTTACAAAGCTTCCGCAGCCCAGCTCCCTTGCAAGGCGCGCTATCCGAATCGCTTCCCGAGCGTTTCTTGCGCCTGAGGTATTGGGCAGAAGAGTAACCCCCTTCGGAATAAAATCAAGTATATTTTCTTTTTCCTTTGTATTGGCGCGGCGAACGGCAAGGGTGATTATTTCCGCTCCGGCGTACTTTACGGCCGCTTCTATGAGGTTTAAAGAGTATTTTCCGGAGCCGAGAATGAATCTTGAGTTAAACTCCCGCCCGCCGATAGTTAATTTATCGTTTGTCACTGTGATTTTCACCTTTCTTTTTGCGTCGTATCATAACGTCCGCGCTCAGCATCCGCCGCCGACATAGCTTACAATTTCAATAACGTCGCCGTCCTTTATAACCGTAACGTCAAATAGCTCTTTAGGCACAATTTCTTCATTGCGCTCCACGGCAATAAGACGTGGGTCAAAGCCGCTGTCTTCAAGGCATTTTAATATAGTATTTCCGGCTATATCCCGATCCGCTCCGTTTACTTTTACCATAAATTTACCCCCTGCTTTGTAAAACAAAAACGGGAAGCATCCAATTCGGAAGCTTCCCGTAAAAATTACTTTCAGTTGTCCCTACGTTGGCATTATCCAAATCAGGTATCGGGTCGAAAGCGTAACTTTCCTCTCAGCCTGTAAGACAAGCTCCCCATTTATTATTCATTTTCTTTATTATATACCTCTTTTACGGAAAAAGCAAGAATTTTGCACGGAGCTTATAAATGAATATCAACATAATATTTATCGAACAAATATTCGATAAAAGCGTTGACATATTCGAACAAATGTGCTAAAATTAATAATGTAAGGCATTTGCCCCGTTGTCTTGCTTATTGAATCTATGAAGGAAAAATTAAACACGGTAAGGATATTGAATGATGAAAGGACTGTTTCGCTATGGATTATATTGCATGGTCAAGGGAATATTCAGACTGTGCCGAGGCGCTGCAAGGTACCATTGATAAGTTAAAAGGGCGCAGGGCTGAGTGCTCGGCTGCCGATCTTCTGGAATTGGAGGAAAAAATCAGGAAATATGTGGTTATCCGAAACGAAATCAGGGAAATTGCTCAAATTCTTTTAAAAAGGGCGGCGTCGTGAATTGTCCGGTAAAAATGTCAGCTTTGACGTTATTGAAAGCGTCATTTCCTACAGCGCGTACCGCAAGGGCGAAACAAACGCCGAAGGGCGCGAACGTATGAAAAAGGTCGTTTCCGCCGCCGTTAAGTATGAAATCACCGAAAGGCAGCGCGAATTTCTGTTTGAGTATTTTTTTGCGGGAAAAACAATGGCGGAAATTGCCGCTGAAAAAAATGTGCATAAATCGACTGTTTCGCGCACGATTTCGCGAGCTATTTTGAGGCTCAGGCAGGTTTCCGGATATTACTGATCGAGTTTTGCTTAACAGAAAACAACCTAAGCGCGTACGTCTCCGCATCCGAGGCGATGGGTTTCGTTTTAGATTTCCGGCGGAGATATTATAAAAATCATCCTTAAATAAAACGGCGGTCTGATTTTGAACGGAATCAATTTTCAGACCGCCGTTTTATACTGTTTTGATTTAAAAAATGTCAAGGTGCCTTGACATTATTTTTAAACTATGATAAAATACCTTGCAATGCGGAGGAGGTGATTTATGTGGAAGAAGCCGATAATGTCTGCAGCGAGGAAGAAATATTAATGTGTCTTAACTTGTGCGGGCGTATTTTGCATCACAAAATGGCCGATAAGTTTTGCAGAAGCAGAATTTTGTTTATACTTTCTCAACGCTCTGAAATTTTGCAGCGCGAACTTCAGAATATTCTTGAGGTGCAGTCCGGTTCATTGAGTGAAATTATTATAAAAATGGAAGCCGAGGGCTATATTCAAAAGGAAAAAAGCAGCAGGGACGGCAGAAACGTCATCCTTAAGATTACGCCCGAGGGTATAGTGCGCGCGCAAGAATATAAAGCCGAATATAAAGGACTTGCAGCAAAAATGTTTTCCTGCTTTTCAAGCGAAGAAATCAACCGATTTGACTTTTTGCTCGATAAATTACTTAATTATTGGCGCGCAAACGAAAGTGAGCTCGGCGTTTATGTACCGCCGAAACGAAAATGCCCAAAGCTTAAACAAACAAGCGGCTGACAGCTCCATAGTATGCTGTGAGTTGCAATTATTGAATTATTAAATATTTATTTGAAATTTTTGGATTTTTTATTCGGAATTGTCCGTTTAAATTCGGAAAAGGATGGGATATATGATTAAACAACTTGCAAAATGTATTCGCGAATACAAAAAGGTATCTATCGCAACGCCGATTCTTGTTTCCGTCGAAGTTGCGTTTGAATGCATAATCCCTTTTGTTATCGCAAAGCTTGTAAATGAAATTAAGGGAGGCTGCGAGCTTTCCGTGATATTTAAGTACGCTTTATTGCTCGTTTTAATGGCTGTGCTTTCTCTTGCGTTCGGAGCCGCGGCAGGGTCAACCGCTGCAACGGCGTCGAGCGGACTTGCAAAAAATCTCAGAAAAGATATGTTTTACAGTATACAGGATTTTTCTTTTGAAAATATCGATAAATTTTTAACTTCCTCGCTCGTTACACGTATGACGACCGACGTTACCAACGTGCAAAACGCGTTTATGATGATTATCCGTATTGCGATTCGGGCGCCTCTTATGCTTATTTTCGCCTTTATAATGGCTTTTATAATGGGCGGCTCGCTTGCGTGGATATTCCTGTTGGTTTTGCCCATACTTGCGGCAGGTTTAATTGCGGTTATCGCAAAGACATTGCCGCTGTTTCGCAGGGTGTTCAAAAAATACGATAAGCTAAACGGCTCGATTCAGGAAAATATAAAAGGTATGCGTGTTGTAAAATCCTTTGTCAGAGAGGACTATGAGCAAAAAAAATTCGAGACAGCCGCCGAGGACGTCTGTCAGGATTTTACAAGAGCCGAACGTATTCTTGCTCTCAACGCTCCTATGATGCAGTTTTGTATCTATGCGGTTATGGCTTTTTTACTTTCTTTCGGCTCATATAGAATAATAACGTCGCACGGACTTGATCTTGACGTAGGGCAGCTTTCGTCCATGCTTACATACAGCTTTATGATGCTCAGCAGCTTAATGATGATTTCAATGGTGTTTGTAATGATTACAATGGCGGGCGAATCGAGCAAGCGTATTGTTGAAGTTCTTAACGAAAAAAGCACGCTTTCAAATCCGGAAAACCCCATTTACAATGTTCCCGACGGCTCAATCGATTTTGAAAACGTAAATTTCAAGTATTCTCTCAATGCCGAACGTATGGCTCTTTCAAATATAAATCTTCATATAAAATCCGGCGAAACAATCGGCATTATCGGGGGTACGGGTTCGTCTAAATCTTCGCTTGTACAGCTTATTTCAAGGCTTTACGATGTAACCGACGGCGAGGTCAAAGTCGGAGGTCAAAACGTTAAAAGCTATGATTTGGAAACCTTGCGCAATCAAGTCGCGGTTGTTTTACAGAAAAACGTGCTCTTTTCGGGTACTGTTAAAGAAAATCTGCGCTGGGGTAATAAGGAAGCAACGGACGAAGAGCTTGCCGAGGTCTGCGCTCTTGCCTGCGCCGATGAGTTCATCTCACAGCTTCCGCAGGGGTACGATACCTATATTGAGCAGGGCGGCGCGAACGTTTCCGGCGGTCAAAAGCAGCGCCTTTGCATTGCAAGAGCGCTTTTGAAAAAGCCGAAAATCCTTATTTTAGACGATTCCACAAGCGCGGTAGATACTAAAACCGACGCAAAGATACGCAAAGCGCTGCGCGAGTATATCCCCGAGACAACAAAAATCATAATTGCCCAGCGCATATCCTCTGTTGAAGACGCCGACAGGATTATTGTTATGGAGGGCGGAGCTATAAATGCAATCGGCACCCATAAGCAGCTTCTGGCGGATAATGAAATTTACAGCGAAATTTATACATCACAAAACAAGGCGGGTAGCAATGATGAAAAATAAAAAGGATAAAAAGGTTTCTAAAGGTATTGTGGGTCGTCTGTTCAAAACGGTCCTCGGGTTCTATCCTGTTATGCTTCCGCTGGCAATACTGTGTATTATATTCAGCGCGGTAATAAGCTCGATACCGGCGGTATTTATGCAAAATGTTATTGCTGTTATTGAGCAAAGCTGGCAAAGCGGCGACTGGGGAGCCGTCGGGGCAAATATAATACATCTTGTTTCCGTGCTTATTGTTTTTTACGTTTTGGCGCTCCTCTCAAGCTTTGTTTATAACCAGATTATGGCAATTATAACACAGGGAACACTAAAAAAACTGCGCGTTAAAATGTTTAACGGGATGCAGCGCCTCCCGATAAAATATTTTGACGCTCATAATCACGGCGACATAATGAGCTACTACACAAATGATATAGACGCTCTCAGACAAATGATTTCACAAAGCTTTCCGCAGCTCATTATTTCCTTTGTAACGGTCGTTTCGATTCTCTGCATTATGGTATATTACTGCTTATGGCTTGCTTTGCTTATAGTTTTCGGTATGGCTGTAATGCTTATAATAACAAAAAAGATAGGCGGCGGTTCCGCAAAGTATTTTATCCGCCAGCAAAATTGTCTCGGCAAGGTTGAAGGCTTTGTTGAAGAAATGATGAACGGTCAAAGAGTTATAAAAGTTTTCTGCCATGAGGAAGAGAGCAAAAAAGACTTTGACAAAATTAACGACGAGCTTTTCGGGGAGGCCGAGCGCGCAAACAGATATGCAAATATATTGGGGCCGATACTTAACAATTTCGGCAACGTGCTTTATGTTGTCGTTGCTGTTACGGGCGGTATTCTCCTTGTTTCCGGTGCGGCTAACGTTAGCCTGTCCGGACTTGCAATGGGAATAAGCATAGTTGTTCCTTTCCTTAATATGACAAAGCAGTTTGCCGGAAATATAGGACAGGTTTCTCATCAAATAAATTCCGTGGTAATGGGTCTTGCGGGAGCGGAACGTATATTTGATCTTATCGACCAAAAGCCCGAGGTTGACGACGGGTATGTAATGCTTGTCAACGCAAGCGAAGAGAACGGCGTAATTACCGAAAGCAAGGAACGCACCGGTCTTTGGGCGTGGAAGCATCCGCATAAGGAAGCCGGCACGGTAACTTATACAAAGCTTACCGGAGACGTGCGCCTCTTTGACGTTGATTTTGAATACGAAGAGGGTAAACCGGTTTTGCATAATGTTTCATTGTATGCAAAGCCCGGTCAAAAAGTCGCCTTTGTCGGCGCTACCGGCGCCGGAAAAACCACAATTACAAACCTCCTCAACCGGTTTTATGATATTGCCGACGGTAAAATACGTTACGACGGAATCAACATCAATAAAATACGCAAAGATGATTTAAGACGTTCACTCGGAATGGTACTCCAGGATACAAACCTTTTTACGGGAACAGTTATGGAAAATATTCGCTACGGTAAGCTTGACGCTACCGACGGCGAATGTATAGCCGCCGCAAAGCTTGCCGGAGCAGACGATTTTATAACTCGCTTGCCGGAGGGCTATAACACCCGGCTTTCCGGCAACGGCGCTAATTTGTCTCAGGGACAGCGCCAGCTAATATCAATAGCGCGCGCCGCTGTTGCCGATCCGCCGGTTATGATCCTCGACGAGGCAACCTCTTCAATAGATACAAGAACCGAGGCGATAGTTCAACGCGGCATGGATGCGCTGATGAAGGGCAGGACGGTATTCGTAATAGCGCACCGTTTGTCAACCGTTAAAAATTCCGACGTTATCATTGTTCTTGAACATGGACGCATAATCGAACGCGGCAGCCACGACGACCTCATTGCCCAAAGGGGTCAGTATTATCAGCTTTACACGGGCGCTTTTGAGCTTGAGTAAAGTCGTCCGGCACAATTCCGCTTAAAAGCAGGCTTAACCGCCTGCTTTTATTTTTTGGCGTTTCGGCGGATAAAAAATCGGAACCGTCTGCTGTTTCAAAAATGATTTTAATTTGCCGATTAATAGCTTTGATAACGACGCCGGCGCCGTTTTTTGCTTTGCTGCTTATTATCTCAAGAAAACTTATGCCCCGGTTCTCCTCCCAAACTAAACCCACTAAAAGTTTACGTAAGCAAATTTCATTTTTGTTAAAACGTCCAAAGTTTTAAAATGCGTATTGACTTTTAAAACTAAGTGATATAGAATAAAGAAAATTAATTCACATATTACATATCAGTTTAATAGGAATTGACTGGAAAACCGGAGATTTCAATTTGCAAGTATGCAATTTGACCTCCGGTTTTTTGTTGAGGTGAGAAAGTGTGAAAATCAAGAAGAAAAGGGAAGCCGGGTCGCTTTGCAAGCTGAGCAAGCGGATATGGCTGCTTGTCTCTTTTGCTGCTGCAATGCTTTTGTGGTACTTACTCTCGATAAATCCGAAAACGGCACGCAGCTTTCCGAATGCAGTCAAAGTGTTTGAGTCAATTTTTACTATGATTGACCGCGGCGTTTTGCTTAAAGATATACAAAGCAGTCTGATTTCGGTTTCACTCGGTTTTCTTTGGGGGTTTGTTTTATCTTTGCCGGTTTCCATACTGATGGCGTGGTATCTTCCAATCAGAAATATTATTGAGCCATGGATACAGTTTGTACGCAATATACCGCCGCTTGCTTATGTTCCGCTTATTGTGCTTTCGGCGGGCGTCGGACGGAATGCTCAGGTTATAGTCATAACAATAGCGACATTCCTAATAATGACGGTTACAATATATCAGGGTGTAATTAATGTTGACGAAACCCTCATCAAGGCGGCAAGGGTGCTTGGCGCAAGCGATAAGGATATATTTTTAAGGGTTATAGTACCCGCTGCATTGCCGTTTATAATCACGGCTGTCCGTCTCGGCTGTTCAACTGCGCTTACAACTCTTATTGCGGCGGAATCCACCGGCGCAATCGCCGGGCTCGGTATGCGTATACGTTCTCTAAACAACAGTTTTGAAGCCGCGCCGATGCTCCTTTACATAATTATCATCGGCATAATCGGTATGATAATTGAAAAAATTGTAAGATTTCTTGAAAGGAAGCTCACAGGATGGCAGGAGAAGAGAGAGCCGTAAAGCTTAAAATCGACCGGGTAAGCAAGGTCTTTAACACAAGGAAAGGAACCCTGCCGGCGCTTAATGAGATCAGTCTTGACATACGGGAAAATGAGTTTATCTGTGTTGTCGGACCTTCGGGATGCGGAAAATCCACTTTACTCAACATAATAGCCGGACTGCTTGAGCCTACCGCGGGTTCGGTTTTTTGCGACGGTAAAGAAGTTGCGGGAACCGGTCCCGACCGGGGCGTAGTCTTTCAGCAATACGCGCTTTTCCCCTGGCTTACGGTGCTTAAAAATGTTATGTTCGGATTGGAGCTTAAGAAGTACCCAAAAGCCGAAGCCGAGGAAACAGCCATGAAATACATCAGAATGGTTCACCTCGAGGATTTTGTCAATCATTATCCAAAGGAACTCTCGGGAGGTATGAAGCAGCGTGTTGCTATCGCAAGAGCGTATGCTGTCGATCCGTCCGTACTTCTTATGGATGAGCCCTTCGGCGCTTTAGACGCTCAAACCAAGGCGCAGCTCCAGTCCGATCTGCTTAATACGTGGGAAAACGAACAAAAGACCTGTTTTTTTATTACGCACGATGTTGACGAAGCAATTTTACTTGCGCAAAAGGTCGTGGTTATGAGCGCAAGACCCAGCCGAATTAAGGAGATTATCGACATAAACATTCCGTATCCGCGCACGCAGGAAACAAAAATGCTGCCGGAGTTTTTGGAGCTTAAAAACCGTGTCTGGAACGAGGTCTATCAGGAATATCTTGAAATCAGAAAATAGTATGCGTTTAAGCCTTTATGGGTTTAATCATAAATTATTAAATTTTTAATGGAGGAATTCGATTATGAAACTCAAATTTTTCAGTCTTTTACTTGCACTTTTTGTACTTTTGGGAGTGTTTGCAGGCTGCGGTTCATCTCAAAGCGAGACAACAGACGACGCCCGGCAGACCGCCGAGGATAGCGGCAGCGAAAATTCCTCTCCGGAAAGCGTTACACTCAGAGTAGCTTATATGCCTAATTACGGAAGTCTTTGGTCAATTGTAAACGCCGAAGCACAGGGCTATCTTGAAGAAGAAGGCATCGACGTTGAGCTTGTTGAATTTGCCGACGGTCCGACCATCATTGCCGCTATGGAATCGGGAAGTATTGATGTAGGATATATAGGTCAGGGCGCTCATAAGCTCTGCGTTGAGGGTCAGGCAAAAATATTTGCGTTTTCCCATATTTCTAACGGCGACGCCGTAATCGGCGGTCCTGATGTTAAAACAATTGCCGACCTTAAGGGCAAAAAGGTTGCATATTCGTCAGGTACTTCCAGCGAGGACATTCTTTTAAAAACCTTGGCTCTTGAGGGTCTTACTCTTGACGACATAGAAGCTTACGATATGGACGCTACTGCTCTTGTAACGGCAATCCTTTCTGGCAGTGTAGACGCCGCCGCTACATGGTCGCCAAGCTCGCTTACAATCCTTGATGAGCTTGAAGGCTCAACATTGCTTTCAAATAACCTTACATTTGCGGATACGACCGTTTCTCTTGCAAGCTGGGTTGCTGCTCCCGAGTATGCCGAAAATAATTACGACATACTCGTAAGATTTACCAGAGCCCTCTTTAAGGCAATGGACTATGCCGCCGACGACCACTATGAGGAAACCGCGCAGCTTATCGCGGAGCAGGTTGCTCAGGACGTTGACTCTGTATATCAGCAGCGCGGCGACGCAGAATGGTTCACCGGCAAGGAAGTTGTTGACGGTATTGCCGACGGTACAATAAAAGGCTACTACGAGCTTCAAAAGCAAAATTTTATTGACGCGGGTACGGTTGATGTTGATCCGGACGTTTCCGAATATGTTATGTTCGATCTTATGACCGAGGCGGGAAATTATTAAAATAAAAACTTCTTCATCTTTTCTCAAAACCGGATCGGGTCCGGTTCGGTTTTGAGATATTCAAAAAGGGAGGACCTGCAATTTGTATCATAATTATTACGGTTTCAATACACAGCAACTTTTGGACAGCCCGCGTCTTCCTGTAATTGTTATGAAGGATAAGCCGACGGTTTTTAAGGCAATTGCGGATGAAATGGCGGACACAATTTTGCAGAATAACTTCGCCGGAAAGCGGACGGTATTCATTTGCCCCGTCGGTCCCATAGGGCAGTACCCGTTTTTTGTGCAAAGGGTAAATACCGAAAATATCAGTCTTAAAAATGTTTGGTTTATAAATATGGACGAATATTTGACCGACGCTAAGCGGTGGATAGACATGGCAGACGTTCTCAGCTTCCGCGGGTTTATGTACCGCACGGTATATGACCGTATCCGCTCCGAGCTTGTAATGGACGAAGAACAGCGCATTTTCCCCGATCCCGATAATCCGCAGCGTATTTCGGGTTTAATAGACGAATTGGGCGGAGTAGATATTTGCTTTGGCGGAATCGGCATTAACGGTCACGTTGCTTTTAATGAGGCCGACCCCGCTTTGAGCGCCGAAGAGTTTCTCGAGCTCGGAACACGGGTGCTTAAAATATCAGGGGAAACCCGGACCGCCAATGCAATAGGCGATTTGCACGGTAATATTGAAGATATGCCGAATTACTGTATTACCGTAGGTATGAAGGAAATTTTTTCTGCAAAAAAAATCAGGCTTGCCTGCTTCCGCGACTGGCACCGCTCGGTTGTAAGGCGGGCGGCATACGGGGAAGAAAGCGCGCAGTTTCCGGTCTCTTTACTCAGAAATCACCCGGATATAACGCTTCGCATTACCGAGTTTGTTGCAGATCTTTCAGCGGAGGAACAGATATGAGCGGCAGCTTTTATATAATAAACGGCGAGGTTTACAGCAAGCGCAAATTTATTAAGAGCAACGTTTTGCTTTGTTCCGGGAAAATTGCCGATATTTCCCCGCAGCTTAAAGCTTTTCCGCAGGCTCGCGTGATCAACGCGGCAGGGCTTAAAATTGTGCCTGGGTTTATCGACGTTCATACCCACGGAGCCGTCGGTGTTGATGTAAACGCGGCAAAGGCCGAGGATTTGGGAAAGCTCAGCCGTTTTGCGGCGTCAAACGGAACAACCTCATATCTTGCTTCTTTTTTAAGCGACACAGAGGAGCGCACTCTTGAATTTATTGACGAATTCAAAAAATATAGGTCAAATCCTCCTCCCGGCGCAGACTTACTCGGCATACATTTGGAAGGACCGTTCATTGCCTCCGAGTATAAGGGCGCTTTGCCTGAATGCTATATTCGACCCGCCGATATAAATTTGGTAAAAAAATATCAGGAAAGAGCCGAGGGTAACATTTTGTATATCACCGTATCGCCCGAGGCGGACGGCGTGCTCGAGTGCATTCCGGAAATTTCCCAGCTCGGTATAAAAGTCGCCATAGGACATTCGGGCGCGGATTACGCCACCGCAATGCAGGCAATAAAAAGCGGCGCGGTAAGCTGCACGCATATTTTTAACGCTATGAAGCTTATGCATCAGCATTATCCGGCGATTCACGGCGCGGCGCTTGAAAGCGATATTTACTGTGAGGCAATCTGCGACGGAAGACATCTTCACCCTGCCATAGTGCGTTTGATTTTAAAAACTAAAGGTACAGACAAAGTTGTAGCTATTACCGATTCCATTATGGCTGCGGGACTTCCCGACGGCAGATATAAGCTCGGTGTGAATGATATAATTGTTGAAAACGGCGACGCAAAGCTTGCTTCAAACGGCGTAAGAGCCGGCAGTACGCTTACACAGAATATTGCGCTTAAAAATATTCTTTCTTTTACCGGGCGTCCTTTGGAAGAAATTCTGCCTCTGCTGACCGAAAATCCGGCAAAATTGCTCGGAATATTTGACAGAAAGGGAGAAATAGCCGAGGGGAAAGCCGCCGACGTGGTACTCCTCGACAAAGACAACGAAGTCGCTCAGGTATTTGCAGGTGGAAATAAGGTAAAATAAAAAGTATGGAAAAAGGACTTGTTATCGCGCATGGGGGAGGTCCCACCGCTGTTCTCAACGCCTCGCTGTACGGGGCGGTTAAAGAGGCAAAAGCGCTGGGGATAAGCAGAATACTTGCCGCAAAAAACGGTATTGGAGGAATCCGGCGTGAAGATTTCATAAATCTTGGAGATATTAAGGAAAGCGAACTTGAATTGCTCCCCAACACGCCCGGCAGCGCTGTGGGAACATCGCGCGAGCCGCTCTCCGAGCAGGATTACAAAAAAATAACCGATATTCTTCTAAAAAACAATATAGGCTACGTCCTGCTTAACGGCGGCAACGGAACTATGGATACTTGCGCCAAACTTTGGCGCATATGCCGTGGTGCAAATGCGGATATAAACATTATAGGCATACCCAAAACCGTGGATAACGACCTTGCCTTCACCGACCATTGCCCGGGCTTTGGGAGCGCCGCGCGCTATATAGCCCAAAGCGTAAGAGAGGTTTGCGTGGACGTTGCGTCGCTCCCGATTCATGTTGTTGTAATTGAGACAAGCGGCAGAAATGCCGGGTGGATCGCGGCGGCAAGCTCGCTCGCCGCCGACGACGGCTGTTTGGGACCGGATTTGATTTATCTTCCCGAAAGAGTATTTTATGAAGATAAGTTTATAGAAGATGTAAAAGAAAAGCTCAAAGCAAAAAGCGGTATAGTTGCGGTTGTAAGCGAGGGACTGAAAAATGCTGCGGGCAAACCGGTTGCCGGGGAAATTTTCAGGACGGACAGAGAAGCTTATTTCGGCGATGTAGGCTCGTATCTTGCAAGTCTCGTTATCAGGCGCCTCGGGGTCAAGGCGCGCGCCGAAAAACCCGGTCTCTTCGGGCGCGCTTCGGTCTGCCTTCAAAGCAGCGTAGACAGGGAGGAAGCCGTCCTCGCCGGTCGGTACGCCTGCAGGGCGGCCGTCAGCGGATGCAGCGGCAAAATGGCGGCGTTTAAACGCCTCTCAACCGACCCTTACTCTGCCGAGCTTGTTTTGGCGGATTTAGACAGGGTAACCCTTTACGAAAGGCTCCTGCCTGACGAATTCATCAATGCCGCGGGCAACGGCGTTACCGAAAAATTCATGGACTGGTGCCGCCCGCTTGCAGGCTCTTTACCCTGCGAATATTTTAAAATCGTTTAAGCGGTGTAAAGCTATGAAACATATTTATCTTAACCTGAAGCGTTTTGATGTTCCGCCCGAATTCGGCGGAATAAACAGAATTGCTCCGATACAAAGTTGGGCGCAATTTTTGGTGCGAAGTATTCAGGAACGCCTTAAAAGGTACACGGCATATAACGCCGAATTCATATTAAACCTGCCGGAAGCACACATCCTCCCGGCGCTTGCCGCGCTTTCTGACGGCAGCCCTCTTAAAATAGGCTGCCAAAGCGTATGCCCGCAGGACATAGGCGACGGCAAAAATTTTGGCTCGCTTACTTCTTTAAGACCTGCCGGCGCGGCGGCGGCTATGGGATGCACCAATACTATTATCGGTCATTGCGAGCAACGTTCTGCGCTTGAAAGTGTTTACGCCGAGGCGGGAGTTTCCGACGCCGCCGCAGTGAACAGAATTTTTAATAAAGAAATCAAATCCGCTTGTAAGAGAAATCTTTCTGTTTTATATTGCGTCGGCGAAAAAAGCTCGGAGCAAAGCGATTGGCAAAGGGTTTTATACAGTCAGCTTGAAATCGGATTAAGGGAAGTTGATTTGTCGGATGTTGTTATCGGCTACGAGCCTGTTTGGTCAATAGGCCCCGGGAAAGCTCCGGCAGGCAAAGAACATATTGCCGCGGCCGCACGTTTTATAAAAAAAGAATTTAACGCCATAGACGTTGTTTACGGCGGCGGTCTCAGAAAAGAAAACGCCGTTATGCTTTCAAAAATAGACGAACTTGACGGCGGAGTTATTGCGTTAACTCGCTTTACCGGGGAAATCGGATTTTATCCCGACGAATTCCTCAATTTCCTTTCTTTGTATTTTAACTTCCCGTCCGATTCGCGCAATGCAAACCGACGTTGACAATATGTTTTCAATGTGATAATATGAAATAGCTTATAAAGCCTATTTGTTTTCTATGTATTCAATAAGGGTCTTTGACCCGTCGGAGCATAGCTTGTTCAAGCTTCTTTCATGCAGGCTCGATAGAACGCTGCTCCGATTTAAACCGGAAAACATGATTTACGATTTTAAGAAAGCGGTGAATTATATGTCCGATAATAACCGTACAGACAAGGATAGGGAGCTGAGCGAGGTTTTCAAAATAATTGAAAAGTCGCTCGACGCCATAAAATACGGCTCTATAACACTTATAATTCAGGACGGCAAAATAATTCAAATTGAAAACAACACCAAAATCCGAATGTCCTGAACATATTGAGGTAATAAGCTTTTGCAAAGCTTCAATTTGGAGCGGATACAATTTTCCGCCTTTATATGCAGAGAGTAAAAGAAGGTATGCTATGAAATTCAATACACAATTGCTTCATGCGGGTGTTTCGCACGATGCCGCCGCGGGAGCCACGCTAACTCCCATATATCAGGTCAGCGCATTCGCGCACGAATCCCCTGAAAGGCTTGAAAGCGTATTCAATAACCGGGCTCCGGGATTTGCTTATTCACGGATAAGCAACCCCACCGTTGAATCGTTTGAGAAGCGCATAACCGTTCTCGAACATGGGATAGGCGCCGTCGCCTGCTCTTCGGGTATGGCGGCGGTAAGTATGTCGCTTCTCAATATTCTGCAAAGCGGTGACGAAATTATAGCCGGCGCAGGGCTGTTCGGCGGAACTGTTGATTTGCTCGGCGACCTAAAGTCTTTCGGTATTACTACCCGTTTTGTAAAGAGAGTAAACAGGCGGGAAACCGAACCTCTTATAAACGCAGATACTAAGGCGATTTTTGCCGAGCTTATCGGAAATCCCGCTCTTGATGTTGTGGATATAGAAGACGTTGCCGCCCTTGCGCATGAACACGGAATCCCCCTGATTATTGACAGTACCACCGCAACTCCCTACCTTATTAACCCTATTGACTTTGGCGCTGACATTGTGGTACACTCATCGTCGAAGTACATAAACGGCGGGGGAAATTCCATAAGCGGTATAATCGTTGACAGCGGCAATTTCATTTGGGACAAAAACCGTTACCCGCTTCTTGCAGAATATAAAAAATACGGCAGGTTTGCATACCTTGCCAAGCTCAGAAACGGTATTTGGCGCAATGTGGGCTGCTGTCTTGCACCGTTCAACGCTTATTTAAATTCCATAGGACTTGAAACCCTGGGCTTGCGCATGGAGCGCCTTTGCGATAACGCTCTTGAGCTTGCGCGTTTTCTCGATTCCTTTGACGGAATTGAAGTAAACTATCCCGCTCTTGAAAAAAGTCCTTATTTTCCCGCCGCACAAAGGCTCTTCGGCGGCAGAGGAGGAGCGATCATCACAGTCAGAGCGGGCAGCAGGCAAAGAGCGTTCGGACTTATTAACAACTTGAAAATTCCGCTTATCGCTACAAATATCGGCGACGTCAGAACGCTTGTTATTCATCCCGCAAGCACCATTTATGTTCATTCCTCTGAGGAGCAGAAAATCAATGCCGGAGTTTATTCCGATACAGTAAGGATAAGCGTCGGCGTCGAGGATATAGACGACCTAAAAGAGGATTTCAAGCAGGCAATAGACAAAATATAGGAGGAAATACGGATGGCGGTTGATTATGCAACTTTAAAAAAGGGCGGTTTTATGCGTCAAAAGCAAAAAGATAACTTTTCGTTAAGATTGAGGGTTGTCGGCGGCAATATAACCTGCGGACAGCTCAAAAAAATAGCGGAGGTTTCCCAAAAATACGGCGACGGACATATCCACCTTACTTCCCGCCAAAGCGTTGAGATTCCGTTTATTAAGCTCAGCGATATTGAAGCCGTCAAAAACGAGCTTGCCGAAGGCGGGGTCTTTCCGGGCGTTTGCGGTCCGAGAGTAAGAACCGTCACCGCCTGCCAGGGCGAGGCAATCTGTCCGAGCGGCTGCATCGATACATATTCACTTGCCAAGGAACTTGACGAGCGCTATTTTGCCAGAGAGCTGCCGCACAAGTTTAAATTCGGTATCACCGGATGCTGCAATAACTGTCTTAAGGCGGAGGAAAACGACCTCGGCATTAAGGGCGGCGTTAAAGTAAGTTGGAGGGAAAAAGACTGTATAGGCTGCGGTGTGTGCGAAAAGGCATGCAGAATCGAGGCTATTAAAATTGTTGATGGTAAAGTATCGCTTGACAATGAAAAGTGCAATTACTGCGGACGCTGTTACAAATCCTGCCCGACAGATGCGTGGGACATTGTACATGGTTATATTGTCTCCTTCGGCGGATTGTTCGGCAACAGCATAAGCCGGGGCAAAACCGTTATACCTTTTATTGACGATAAGGACAAGCTGTTTAAAATCTGCGACGCGGCGATCCGTTTCTTTGAAGATAACGCAAACCCGGGCGAACGTTTTAAATTTACAATAGACCGGGTAGGCGCGGATAAGTTTGAAAAGACTGTTTTGGAGGCGTACAATGGCTGATTATGTAATTGACGGAACGGTAGATATTACAGATGTTGTCTGTCCAACAACGTTTGTCAAGGTCAAAATTGCGCTTGAAGAGCTTGACGACGGACAAATTCTGTCTGTTAAAATGAACGGCGGCGAACCGGTTCAGAACGTGCCTCGAAGTATCAAGGAAGAGGGACATCATATTTTAAAGCTGATTGATAATTCCGACGGAACATACAACCTTATCGTTCAAAAGGCGGGTGATTAAATGTCTGTCCGTGTTAATTCGGAAAGCTTTGATACCGAGGTTTTAAATTCCGCTCCCGCGGTACTCGCGGATTTTTATTCCGATAGCTGCTTACCCTGCAAACGTATGTCGCCTGTATTGGCAGAGCTTGAAGAGGAGTACGCAGACAGCCTCAAGGTTGTAAAGGTTAATGTTAATTTTGATTCGGGACTTGCCGAACGGTATGGCGTTTTGTCAGCCCCCACGCTTATATTCTTTCACAACGGTACCGAAAAAGCGCGGCTTAGCGGAGCTGCGAGTAAATCCGATATTACAGAGATAATAAAAAATCTTAAATAAAAAGGAGATTTGTTATGTTTATTAAGGTCGCGGGCGCTTCAAAGGCGGCTAAAGACGGTCTTACCGTTGCGCAGCTTGTTATTGATGAAAAGGTAGAAACGCCGCAGTACGTAACAGTCGCTGTTAACGATTCTTTTGTTGAAAACAGCGCTTTTGAAACAACCGTTTTAAAGGACGGCGACTCGGTTGAGTTTTTATATTTTATGGGAGGCGGAAAATAATGGCGTTCAGCAACGAACAAATCGAGCGCTACTCCCGCCATATAATTTTAAAAGAGGTAGGCGCCAAAGGACAAAAAAAGCTGCTCAACGCAAGAGTACTCATTATCGGCGCGGGAGGATTGGGAGCTCCGGCAGCCATGTATCTTGCCGCCGCAGGAGTCGGAACCATCGGCATTGCCGACGCAGACGAGGTGGAACTGTCAAACCTTCAAAGGCAAATTATCCATTCTACAAAGGATGTGGGCAAAGCTAAGGTTCAGTCGGCCAAAGAAACTATGGAGGCTATGAACCCCGACGTTACCGTAAACGCCTGCCGTACATTTGTTTCAAGCAAAAATATTATGGATTTAATAGCGGACTACGATTTCATAATCGACGGTACAGACAATTTTCCCGCCAAGTTTCTTATTAACGACGCCTGCGTAATGGCAAAAAAGCCGTTCTCCCACGCGGGTATTATACGTTTTCAGGGACAGCTTATGACTTATGTTCCCAATAAGGGACCATGCTACCGCTGCGTGTTTAAAAATCCTCCGCCGAAGGACGCCGTTCCAACCTGCAAGCAGGCGGGCGTAATAGGGGCTATGGGCGGCGTTATCGGAAGCTTACAGGCTATGGAGGCCGTTAAATATATTCTCGAAGTTGGCGAGCTGCTTACAGGTTATTTGCTAACATACGACGCGCTCAAAATGGAGTTTCGAAAGGTAAAGCTCCCCGCAAAAACCGATAATTGCGCCGTTTGCGGAAATCACCCCACAGTAACCGAGCTTATAGACTATGAGCAGGCGGAGTGTGAAGGCGTTTTATGATTATTTTAAAAAAATCCGATTATAATAAAATTGCTTCATACGCCGAAAGCGAGCTTCCGAACGAGGCCTGCGGGCTTATCGCGGGCGTACTTGACGGCGCTGACAAAATCGTAAAAAAGGTTTATTTGCTCACAAATACAGACCGTTCAAAAGAGCATTTTTCGCTCGACCCAAAAGAGCATTTAGCTGCGGTAAAGGATATGCGTTCGCTCGGTCTGATTCCTTTGGGCAATTGGCATTCGCACCCCGAATCGCCCTCAAGACCGTCGGAAGAAGATAAAAGGTTGGCTTATGACAGCAAGGCAAGCTATATGATACTCTCCCTTACGGACAGGGCGAATCCCGTCCTGAATTCCTTTAAAATTACCGGGGATAAGGCCGAGAAAGAAAATTTGATGATTGAATGATTTTAACATTTCCTTGAGGTTAATTATGTACGATACGGTTATTATCGGCAGCGGTCCGGCCGGCTTATCTGCGGCGGTGTACGCAAAGCGAGCGCAACTAAGTGCCGTTGTTGTTGAAAAGGATTATATGGGCGTCGGTCAAATCGCGCAGAGCGAACGGGTGGATAACTACCTTGGCTTATACGGCGAAAGCGGACTTAATCTCGGAGAAAAATTCCGAAGACATGCCCTTGAGCTCGGCGTTGAGTTTTATGAAGGCGTGGTAAAAAAGATAATTCCGTCCGGTAGCGCATATGAAGCGGTACTTTCAAATAACAAAGCTTTGAAAGCAAAAACGGTAATATGCGCTTCGGGCGCAGTCGCCAAAAAGCTAAATATAAAAGGCGAGGTTGAATTCGGCGGCAGGGGTGTTTCCTACTGCGCTGTTTGTGACGGAATGTTTTATAAGAATAAAACCGTCGCCGTAGTCGGCGGAGGGGACGCCGCCTTACACGACGCCATCCTCCTTTCAAAGCTTTCAAAAACCGTTTATATTATTCATCGCAGAGATGAATTCAGAGCAAACAAAACCCTGCGGCGCACGCTGCGGACAAGGGACAATATCCTGCCGGTTTTAAACGCCGTTCCCAAAGAAATTTGCGGCGATAAAAAAGTGACCACGCTTAAAATAGAGCGCGGCGGCACAGAGGAGCTGCTGGAGGTTGACGGCGTTTTTATAGCTGTCGGAACGCTCCCCAATTCCTCAATTTTAAAAGGCATAGCCGAGCTTGACAATGATAATTACGTTGTGGCGGACGAAACGGGCATAACCTCCGCAAAGGGGATTTTTGCCGCCGGCGACGTCAGAACCAAGCCGCTGCGCCAAATTGTTACCGCTGTTTCAGACGGCGCAAATTGCGTTGCATCGGTAGAAAAATATATTGCAAAAGCCGGTCGGTGATATAATGAAAACAGAAAAGCTTAAAACAGATATTTTAATTATCGGAGGGGGTACGGCCGGCTGTTACGCTGCTTTGACTATCTCCGAAAGCTCGGACGCAGACGTGCTGATTTGTGAAAAAGCCCATATCAAGCGCAGCGGCTGCCTTGCCTCCGGAGTTAACGCCCTGAACGCCTATATAGTTGAAGGTAAAACTCCGCAGGATTACGTTGATTATGCAAAGAAGGACGCCGAAGGCATTGTAAGGGAGGATTTGCTTCTTACTATGTCGCAGAGACTTAACGCGGTCACGCAAAGGCTTGAACAGCTCGGACTTGTAATTTTAAAGGACGAAAGCGGTAAATATGTAACTCGCGGCAACAGAAATCTCAAAATCAACGGTGAAAATATTAAGCCTGTTTTGGCAAGCGCCGTTGAAAAGCTGCCAAACGTTAAGGTGCTTAACCGCTTAAACATCACGGATTTTTCCGTTAAAAACAACCGTATTAACGGCGCGTTCGGAATCGGACCGGAAAACAATACTTTCTATATAATAGAAGCAAACGCGGTCATAGTTGCTACCGGCGGCGCGGCCGGACTTTATAAACCGAACAATCCCGGCTTTTCCCGTCACAAAATCTGGTACCCGCCTTTTAATACAGGGGCGGGTTACGCTATGGGAATAAATGCCGGAGCCGAGATGACCTCATTTGAAATGCGCTTCATAGCTTTGCGCTGTAAGGATACAATTGCGCCGACAGGCACTCTCGCACAGGGAGTCGGCGCAAGGCAGATAAATTCGCTCGGGGAAGTCTACGAAAACAAATACGGGTTATCCACCTCTCAGCGCGTTTACGGTACGGTAAATGAAAATCAGCAGGGGAGAGGCCCCTGCTCCTTAAGAACCGTGGGTATAACCGCCGAGCAGGACGAAGAGCTCATAAAGGCTTACCTGAATATGGCTCCTTCTCAGGCGCTTAAATGGCTTGAAAGCGGGAAAAACCCTTCCGAGCAAAATGTTGAGATAGAAGGCACGGAGCCGTACATAGTAGGCGGGCATACGGCAAGCGGATATTGGGTAGATACAAAACGGGCAACTACGGTCAACGGACTTTTTGCCGCGGGAGATGTTGCCGGCGGATGTCCGCAGAAGTATGTTACAGGCGCTTTGGCAGAAGGCGAAATAGCCGCCCTTTCGGCGGTTGAGTTTGTAAAGCAAAGCTCCGCTGCGTCTATCGACGAATCCGACGCCGAAAAACATATTAAAGAGGCGGAAAACTTCCTTGCCGGCGGTGATCCGCATTTTACAACAGAACAGCTTGAAGAAGCCATGCAGACCGTAATGGATTCATATGCCGGCGGCATTAAAACCAATTACCGATTTAACGAAAAACAGCTTGATATTGCGGAAGAAAAAATATCGAACATCAGGGAACTCAGCAATACTCTGCGCGCTTCGGACTTTCAGGAGCTTATGTATATATACGAGCTCAGAGAAAGACTTACTGTGTGCACAAGCGTAATCGCCCATCTTAAAGCGAGGCGCGAAACCCGCTGGCACTGCTTTGATGAAAACCTCGATTACCCGCTTAGGGACGACAGAAATTTTTTAAAATATGTCAATTCACGCCTGAAGGACGGAAAAATCAATATAATACTGCGCAATTTAACAGAAGGGAGCGCCGTATATGAGCATAGCGATTGATCGGGACAAATGCATCGGCTGCGGCAGCTGCGGCGCGGTTTGTCCCGGCGGCCTGATTAAAATAGACGCCGAAAAAAAGGCGTTCATAAAATATCCGAAGGATTGCTGGGGCTGCACATCCTGTATCAAGGAATGCTCCGTTTACGCAATAAGATTTTACCTCGGCGCGGATATAGGCGGAAAGGGAAGCCTTATGCACACCGAGCGGCAGGGAAATATTTTAAAATGGATTGTCGAGCGTCCCGACGGAAGCATTTGCGAAATTGACGTCAACCAAAAAGAGTCTAATAAATATTAGGGGGGAGCGGTCTATGAGCGTTTTTTCACATCTTGACGAGCTTGAAGCGGAATCTATATATATTCTACGGGAGGTTGCCGCAGAGTGCGAAAAACCTGTTATGCTGTATTCAATCGGAAAAGACAGCTCGGTGATGCTTCATCTTGCTTTGAAAGCATTTTATCCCGAAAAACCGCCTTTTCCGTTTTTGCATATAGATACCACCTGGAAATTTAAAGAGATGATTAAATTCCGCGATGAAACCGCCAAAAAGCTCGGTATTGAAATGCTTGTTTATACAAATCCCGAGGGAATTAAGCAAGGCATAAATCCTTTTGATCATGGCGCCGCTTACACCGATATTATGAAAACACAGGCGCTCAAGCAGGCTCTAAGCAAATACGGCTTTACGGCGGCTTACGGCGGCGGCAGGCGCGACGAAGAAAAATCTCGCGCCAAGGAACGTATTTTCTCGTTCAGAAATCAGGCTCAGGCATGGGACCCCAAAAACCAGCGCCCCGAAATGTGGAAGCTTTATAATACTAAGATAAACAAGGGCGAAAGTATTCGTGTTTTTCCGCTCTCAAACTGGACGGAAAAGGATATTTGGCAGTACATAAGGCGTGAAAAAATCGAAATCGTTCCCTTGTACTTTGCCGCAAAGCGGCCTGTCGTTTACCGTGACGGAAATATAATTATGGTTGACGACGACAGATTCCCGCTCAATCCGGGAGAAAAGCCGGAGTATAAGTCGGTGCGTTTCAGAACCTTAGGGTGCTATCCGCTGACCGGAGGAATTGAGTCAAACGCCGATACGCTTGACAAAATAATAGAAGAAACGCTCAGCGCAGTGTCTTCCGAGCGTACGTCAAGAGTAATTGACAACGAGGCGGCCGGGAGTATGGAACGCAGAAAAAGGGAGGGCTATTTCTGATGCAGGGGTTGCTTAAATTTATAACCTGCGGAAGCGTTGACGACGGCAAGTCTACGCTTATCGGTCATATTCTATATGACGCAAAGCTTCTGTATGCCGATCAGGAAAGAGCATTGGAGCTTGACAGCAAGGTCGGAAGCCGCGGCGGCGCAATAGATTATTCTCTGCTGCTTGACGGACTTATGGCCGAGCGCGAGCAGGGCATTACCATTGACGTTGCATACCGCTATTTTACTACCGAAAATCGCAGCTTTATTGTAGCCGATACGCCCGGTCACGAGGAATACACGAGGAATATGGCGGTCGGCGCTTCCTTTGCGGATTTGGCGGTTATTCTTGTAGACGCGTCACAGGGCGTTCTTGTACAAACAAGACGGCATGCAAGAATATGCTCTCTTATGGGTATTCGCTATTTTGTTTTTGCGGTTAACAAAATGGATTTGGTAGGCTACAGCCAATCCCGTTTTAAGGAAATTCAAGCCCAAATTACCCGGCTTGGAAACGAGCTTTCTCTTGACAGCGTTAAAATAATTCCGCTTTCGGCAACAGAGGGCGATAATGTAACCGTTAAATCCGAGAAAATCCCGTGGTACAGCGGCGAGCCGCTCCTGAAATATCTTGAAAACGTTGATATAAGCTCTGAAAACAGCGAAGAAGGCTTCTATATGCCCGTGCAAAGAGTATGCCGGCCGGATCATACCTTTAGGGGCTTTCAGGGGCAGATAGAGTCCGGCAGTATCCGCGTCGGCGATAAAATCACAATTATCCCCGGAAATGAAAAAGCAAGCGTTAAATCGCTTCTTGTAACCGACAAAGAGACCCGCTCAGCCTTCAGCGGTCAGCCCGTAACGCTGACGCTTGACAGAGAAATTGATGTTTCAAGAGGCTGCGTCATTGTTAAAGATACGGACATTGCAGCGTACAGACAGCTTACAGTTTCACTTTTGTGGATGGATGACCACCCCCTCGCTGTGGGCGGGGATTATCTTGTCAAGCTTGGCACAAAGACTGTTTTGGGCGTCCTGACAAAGGTTATTTACGCTTATGACATTAACACCGGCGAGCATATTAAAACCGAAGCCCTGTCTAAAAACGGTATTGCGCTCTGCGAGCTTCTTCTCACAGAAGCTGTTGCCGCCGATATATTTTCATCGCATAAAACACTCGGCGAGCTGATTTTAATCGACAGAGTTACAAATATGACCTCGGCCTGCGGCGTTGTAGAAAAATTAAGCGAGAAAAGCGGCTCTTCCGGCTCAAAAGCTTCGTTTATTTTTGAAGGGCTTGAGGCAAGGGGCGATATTTTTGAAGAATTTTATTACGACGACGCCAGCCTGAATGTGCTTAAATTTCAGCCTGTGGAATGCACATACACCGTCGGCGATGAAATACCGACGCAGGGAAAAAGCTACAGCTATCCCGAAAGCTTTGATATAATAGTTCTTCGCGACGCGGCGGCGGTTAAAATAAGAAAACGAAAAATAGCTTCAATAATTCCCGTTTCACAATATCACTATGATAATTTGCCGGTTGTAAACGGACGGGGATTTAGGGTCGTTGCCGACTCCGACGAAAAAATAAGCGAATTCCTTTCTGAGTACAGCCGAACGGACAGCCGAAGCAGAAAACAGTTTTTCGCAAAATGGGTGCGTTTTGACGCATATCGAAAAGTAGTTATCTGATAAGCGTTTATTTTGGGATTTTAGTTTTCGGAATAAATATATTAAAAAGGATCTCCCCGCTTGGGGGAGATCCTTTATTTACGTGCGCGTTGCCGCAATTTAAAATATCAGCTTAATGTAATTTCATTATCGCAATATTCGCATATTGTTTTTCCTTTGCTTCGATATGCCGCGGCAGGCAGGTAAGGCTCGCTGTTGGTTACACATTTCGGGTTTGAACAGCGGCGCGGCAAAATCGCGGGATTATCCGCGTGGAAAAAATAATCGCGATCCTCAAGCAGAAGCAAAATCAAAGACATTCTGCCGTACATTCCGTATACTGCCTGTTTAAAGTAGCAGGCGCGCGGGTCTTCGTCTACCTCAACGGTAATTTCATCAACACGCGGAAGCGGGTGCAGGATTATCATTTCCTTTTTAGCACAGGTGAGCTTTTCGCGGTCAAGAATAAATACGCCTTTCTGAGCATTGTACTCTTCCATGCTTGAAAATCTTTCGCGTTGAATTCGGGTCATATACAGTACGTCAAGCTCGGATATTGCCTCTTTTAAATTGCCTATTTCCGTGAAGCTGCAGCCGGATTCTTTCATAATGTCCTTAATATATCCGGGAACCGAAAGATCCGGAGTGGAAATAAGCACAAAGGAGTTTCCCTCAAAATGCGACATTGTTTTTATAAGCGAGTGTACCGTGCGCCCGTTTTTCAGGTCGCCGCACAAGCCGATTTTAAGGTGATTGAGCCTCCCTACCTCGTTGTAAAGAGTAACAACGTCTGTCAGAGTTTGAGTGGGGTGCAGGTGACCTCCGTCGCCCGCGTTTATTACGGGAACACGGCTGTATTTTGAGGCGGCCTTGGCAGAGCCCTCCAGCGGATTGCGCATTGCGATAATATCCGCGTAGCCGCTTACAACAGTGATTGTATCCTTGAGGCTCTCTCCCTTTGATACGGAAGAATTCATCGGGTTATCAAAGCCTATTGTTGAACCGCCGAGCCTAAGCATCGCCGTTTGAAAAGACATTTGCGTTCTTGTAGACGGTTCATAAAAAAGGGTTGCAAGAATTTTGCCTTTGCACACTTCGCAGTATTCGTTCGGATTTTTCATTATTTTACCTGCCAGGGTAATCGTTTGCTGCAATTGCGCAAAAGTCAAATCCTCTAAGTCAATAACATGACGATGGTTCATCGTACAGCTCCCGTTTCTTTGTCATTTTTATTCATTTATCTTTTGCTTTCGTTGTTTTGCTTATTATAAGATATTACGCTTTATATTGTCAAGCGGGTCGAGGCGTTTTGGCTTTAGCTCCCTTTGAGCCTCTGCTTTAAATCGGGGCAACGCGCCCCCTCGGCGGCGAGGGAATATCCGAGTTTAGGTTATGCAAAAATTTTGCACCCGCAAATGTACTTGACTTAAGGGGTGCATGTAATTTAACCGATATATTTATTTACGTTCACAAAATTCGGCTGTCAGGTCTTTAATTACTTCCCCCGCTATTATAAGTCCCGCAACAGGCGGGACAAAAGCGTTGCTGCCGGGAACCTGACGCCGCTGAGTGCATTTGCGCGCCGTTCCGGGCGGACAAATACAATTTGTGCGGCAGCTTATTGACATATCGTCTATTGGGGTTACGGGAGGCTCTTTGGAATATACAACCTTCAGCTTTTTAATTCCTCTGCGCCTTAATTCATAGCGCATAACTCTTGCCAAAGGACAAACCGATGTTTTGTAAATGTCCGTTACTTCAAAGGCGGTCGGATCCAATTTGTTTCCGGCTCCCATAGAGCTTATAATCGGCGTGCCCGCGGCGTTTGCGTTTACAACAAGGGCGATTTTGCCCGTTACGGTATCTATTGCGTCCACTATATAATCATATTCCGAAAAATCAAACTCTGCTTCCGTTTGCGGCGTATAAAATATCTTGCGGATGTTGACAACGGCGTCGGGGTTTATATCGTGAATTCTCTCGGCTGCTGCGTCTGCCTTGTATTTTCCGACTGTTTTACGCGTGGCGTAAATTTGGCGGTTAATATTTGTAAGGCATATTTTATCATCGTCTATTAAATCGAGCGTCCCTACTCCGGAACGCGCAAGCGCTTCAACCGTATATCCTCCGACGCCGCCGATCCCGAACACGGCAACGCGTGAGGCGGCAAGCTTTTCCATAGCTTTTTTACCGAGCAGCAGCTCCGTTCTTGAAAACTGATTCAGCATATTTTTCCTCTTTTAACAGAGAATTGTTTTCCGTCTTTGGAAAAAACGGCGGACAAATTCCTGTTGTTAAAATACTCTGTAATATATTTTACCAGCACCTCGTCTGTTTCGTCAAGAGAAAAATACTGCCCGCCGCAGCAGTCGTGCAAATGCAGCTCTGCGGAAAAAATCCTTTTGAGATTTTCTTTGAGCTCAGTAAATTCTTCCAAAGTCAATAAATACATAAGTTACCTCCGGATTTTCCGCCGGGAAGGAAGTCTGCGGATAAGTCAAATCAAAGCCGGTTATCACAATAAACCTACACTTTCCAAACCTCTGCGCAAATCTTCAATTATATCCTCAACGTCTTCAATACCTACGCTTAACCGGAAAAACCCGTTGCGGAATTCTTCCGGGTAAAGATATTGCCTCTCGTCGTTTTCGCCCAAAAATACAATGAGGCTTTCGTCATGACCGAGAGAAACGGCGGACGTAATGAGCCTTAGGCGGCTGACAAAGCGGTTGTGGGTATCATGGCTTGCCTTTAAACCGAACGAAAGGACGCCGCCGAAGCCGGGCGACATCTGTTTTGCGGCAACTTCAAAGCCTTTGTGACTTTCAAGACCGGGATATGCCACAAAGCTGACGTTTGCCTGCGCTTCAAGCCAACGGGCAACCTTTAAGGCGTTTTCGTTGTGCTGGCGCATACGCAGCGGTAAAGTAGCGCAGCCGCGCATAATCAGCCACGCGTTAAATGGGCTGATTGTCGCGCCAAGGTTAACCTGAGCCTGAGCGCGGATAATTTCAAGATGTTCTTTCCTGCCGATAATTGCGCCGCCCATTGCGTCGCCGTGACCGTTTATATATTTTGTAAGGCTTTCAACACTGAAGTCTGCTCCCAGTTCAATCGGACGCTGATTAAAGGGCGAAGCAAAGGTATTGTCTACCGAGAGCAGCGCGCCGTTTTCATGCGCGATGTTTGCGATTGAGCGAATATCGGATACGCTCAGCGTAGGATTTCCCGGAGTTTCAATATGAATAAGCTTTGTATTCGGGCGTATAGCGGCGCGCACGGCTTTCGCATCCGAGGTATCCACAATGCTTGTTTCTACGTTAAATTTGTTGTTCAGCAATTCGTTTAAAAGACGGTAAACCGCTATGTAAGTTACACTTGAAAATATAACGTGGTCGCCGCTTTTAAGCAGAGAAAAAAACAAACCCGAAAGCGCGGCTACACCGCTTGCCAAAGCTATGCAGTCCTCTCCGCCTTCGAGCGAAGCAAGCTTTTCCTGCAAATACTTCTGGTTAGAGCCGCCGTTGCGGGTGTAAAGGCTGCCGTCGGCGCTTGACCAGTTCATATCTGTGGGGTCGTAAGGCAGCTCGTAGCTGTTTGCCATTGTAATCGGCCGCTTGATAGCTCCGGTTTCGGCATCAACGTCGTTGCCGGTATGTATAGCCCTTGTTTGAAATCCGAATTCACTGCCGTAGGTTCGTTTTGCCATTGTAATTTCCACGTCCTTATTCTTAAACTCGATGATTGGTTCCGCAACAGTTTACCTGTTGACAAACCGCTCTGCTTTGAGATAAATTTAATTCCAAATATAAGCATATAATGCATATCTGTTAAATATGATATATTATAGCGCCGTTATGCCGCCGTGTCAAGCCAAAGTATTTATGTAATTATTTGAAGAATATATTTTTTTGAAGATTTTTTTAAAAAGGTATTGACATAAACACAAAGCGGTGCTATAATGCCTATAAAACAGATAGGATTATTGTGAGAATTCTAAGTTTTAAAACATATTTTAAAGGAGTAATTTTTTATGAAAACGTATAACAGAATTACAGACCTTATAGGCGGAACGCCTTTGCTCAAGCTTACCAATTACGGTAAGGATCTGGACGCCGAAATTTACGGCAAGCTTGAGTATTTTAATCCGGCGGGAAGCGTCAAGGACAGAATCGCAAAGGCTATGATTGACGATGCTGAGCAAAAAGGCGAATTAAAGCCGGATTCGGTTATTATTGAACCTACCAGCGGAAACACGGGTATCGGGCTTGCCGCCGTCGCAGCATCGAGAGGTTACAAAATTATTCTTACAATGCCCGAGACGATGAGCATCGAGCGCCGCAACCTGTTAAAAGCATACGGCGCAAAGCTTGTTCTTACCGAAGGCGCAAAGGGCATGAAGGGCGCGATAGAAAAGGCACAGGAGCTTGCCGCCGAAACTCCCAACAGCTTTATTCCGAGCCAGTTTACAAATGCGGCAAACCCCGCCATACACCGCGCCACAACAGGACCGGAGATTTGGGACGATACCGACGGTAAGGTTGACATAATTGTAGCCGGCGTAGGCACCGGCGGAACGGTTTCCGGCGTGGGCGAGTATCTCAAGAGCAAAAATCCCAACGTTAAGGTTGTAGCTGTTGAGCCCGCAGGCTCGCCCGTACTTTCAAAGGGTACTCCCGGTCCTCACAAAATTCAGGGAATCGGCGCCGGCTTTGTGCCCGATACTCTTAATACCGAGATATATGACGAGATAATTACCGTAGAGAATGATGACGCTTTTGCAACAGGACGCGCGCTCGCCAGAGAGGACGGTCTTTTGGTTGGTATTTCCTCCGGCGCGGCTGTTTGGGCAGCCACTGAGCTTGCCCGGCGTCCCGAAAACAAGGGCAAGCTTATAGTAGCCATTTTACCCGATACCGGTGAGCGCTATCTTTCCACTCCTATGTTTGCCGATTAATTTGACCTTTGACATAAAAACGGCAACAGAAAATTAATTATTTCTCCGCCTGTCTGCCCGCTTTATCATTTACACGGGTATAAAGCAGGCGGAGATTCTTTTTATCATAGAACCGTACTTTATGCCGCCGTTCAATGCTATGCCTTTTTATTATCTCCGATACAGAAAGCGGGAATTTAATTTGTGTGAAATGCTGGGCTTTTCATCCCCGAAAAATGAAAATATAACTTACTATTTAAAGGAGCTTTACAGCCACAGTCCGCAGCACCCGAACGGATGGGGGCTTGCGCAGTTTGAGAGCGGCTCTTTAACGGTACACACTGAGCCGGTTTCGGCGCTGAGCAGCCGCATTTTGCCTAAGCTGCTTGAAGACGCGGCCCCGTCAAATGTTGTCCTTGCGCATATTCGCCGGGCAACCGTCGGCGGAGTCGGTCCGCTTAACTGCCATCCGTTCATAAGGCAGGACGAAAACGGTCGCCGGTGGGTACTTATGCACAACGGAACTGTTTTCAGCGGTGTTGAAATGCTTGCATACCGGGAAAAACAGATGGGAAATACGGACAGCGAAAGAATCCTTTTATATCTGCTCGACAATATAAATGAAGAAGCAAAGCAAAAGGGCTGTGCTTTAAATTCCTTTGAACGCTTTAAAACCGTAGAAAATGTAATTGAAAAAATTTCATACCGCAATAAGCTCAATCTCATAATATACGACGGAGAGCAGATGTACGTTCACGTCAATATGCAAAACACGTTGTTTTTCAAGAATTTCGGCAGCGGTATTATTTTTTCAACAGTTCCGCTTGACAGATCCGGCTGGGAGCCGCTGCCTTTGACAACGCTTTTCGTTTATCAAAACGGCGTGCTTAAATACCGCGGTAAAAATCATCATAACGAATACGTAGATGTTTTCGGCGCGGCTGCGTCACATTACGATTATAACATTTAGGGGCTTTAATTATGGAAGTGCTATCCGAACATGATTTGGACGCCGCAATATACGGTAAGTACATCGCACCTACTCAAAGAAGGCGCAATAAGTATGCGGGTATCGAACTTGAACTGCCGATAGTTAATTTGGAAAAGCAGCCGGTTGATTTTTGTGTTGTTCATAAGCTGACATTAGCGTTTATCGCCCGGTTTTCGTTTGATATTATCAGTTATGACGACTCAGGAGACGTTTATTCCGCCTTATCCGGCGCGAACGGCGACAGTCTTTCATTTGACTGCAGCTATAATACGCTCGAGCTTTCATTTGGTACGGAAACTGATTTGAACGTTATATATATGCGCTTTAAGGAATACTATTCTTTCATTTGCAGCTACTTGAAGCCCTTCGGTTATACTCTTACCGGAATGGGTATAAATCCGCGTCATAAAATCAATCGGAACGAGCCTATACCAAACGGAAGATACAGGATGCTTTTTCACCATTTGTCGTCATATAAAAGCTACGGAAACACAATCCCTTTTCATAAATATCCGGATTTCGGTATGTTCTCATGCGCGTCGCAGGTGCAGCTCGACGTTGAAGAAAGTAAATTAGCCGACACGCTCAACACCTTCAACAGGCTTGAACCGTTTAAATCCCTGCTGTTTGCAAATTCCCTGTGGGGAGAAAACGGTAATCTGCTTTGCAGCCGCGATCAATTTTGGCGGAACAGTACTCACGGACTTAACGGTCATAACGTCGGAATGTACGGCGTCAGGTTTGATTCTGTTCTGCAAATTACCGAATATATCAAGTCAATGAGCCTTTACTGTGTCGAAAGGGAAGAAAAATATATAAACTTCCCGCCTGTCCCGCTCCGCCGCTATTTTGCTTCCGAGCAAATTACGGGCGAATACTTTGACGGCGCCGCTTATCGTAAAATAAACTTCAGACCGTCCTTAGATGATATTAAGTACCTTCGTTCGTTTAAGTTTGAGGATTTAACCTACAGAGGAACGGTGGAATTCCGCAGCGTATGTTCGCAGCCGATACGGGACGTTATGGCTCCGGCGGCATTTCATATCGGACTTTCGGAAAATCTTGACAGACTGAAAACGCTGCTGGATTCGGACGCATCGGTTTACGGCAGGGGATACAGTGCCTGTGAACTGAGAGATATTTTGAATTATCGGGAATTCCCCGATTTTTTGGATAAAGCCGAGGTTTCGGCGCAGCTTACCGAAATTCTCGATATTGCAAAGGACGGTCTTGAGCGGCGAGGTCTTCATGAAGAAAGCTTTTTGAATCCTCTGTACAGCCGCGCAAAATATTTGTACAGTCCGGCTCGTCTTATGGCAGACGGCTTGGATTCCGGAGTCCCGCTCGAATACTTTATAAACGAATATTCAAAATTGTAGTCTGTTTTTTAAATCGCAGCTGCGATTGCAAAGTGCGCGCCGGGAGCTAACTCCTCAGACTTTCAGCGGCGGATTATACTTCCCGCTGAAATTCCAAACCGACGCCCGCCGCCTCGGAGGCGGGGAGGGAAAATCTGCGCGCAGGTTATTGCCGGGAGTAATTTTATGGATCTTAATTTTAATAACAAGCTCATTCAACAGTATATGTATAAGGGCAGCTTTGGACTTGAAAGGGAAAATCTGCGCGTCGATTCAAACGGATTTCTGTCTCATACAAAGCATCCGTTTCCGGATAATCCCGGAATTTCAAGGGATTTTTGCGAAAATCAAATTGAAATTATAACAGGCGCCGACAAAAGCGCAAAGGAAGCCGTAAGCGAGCTTAAAGGACTTAACGCGTTCGCTGCAAAAAAGCTTCTTACTCTCGAAACAGGCAGCGAATATATATGGCCGTTTTCAAATCCGCCGTATGTCAAGGGCGAAGAAGATATTCCCGTTGCAAGCTTCGGCGCAAGCATGGCGAACAAAAGCGCTTACAGAGAGTATCTGGCCCAAAAATACGGCAAAATGAAAATGCTCTTTTCAGGTATTCACTGCAATTTTTCTTTTGCTCCCGAATTTATTGAGGCGGCGTACGGTGAAAGCGGTTTCAGCACTTTGCGGGAATATAAAAATGCTCTTTATCTTGCACTTGCAAAGAAGCTTGCGCAATACAGCTGGCTTTTTGTTTATCTTACTGCCGCCAGTCCCGTTACGGATGATTCCTTTATTAACTACAGTAAGACTGCAATACGTTATGCTTCTCCCCGGTGCAGTGAAATAGGCTACTGGAACGATTTTATTCCCCTGCTTTCCTATAACAGCCTTGAAGACTACGTTAAAAGTATTGAATTTTATATAGACAGCGGAAAGCTCATATCGCCGTCCGAGCTGTATTATCCCATACGGCTTAAACCAAAGGGCGCAAACAAAATTGACAATCTGAGCGCAAACGGTATAAATCATATAGAGCTGCGTATGTTTGACGTTAACCCGCTTTCGGAGACCGGCGTATTTACCGAAGATATTGATTTTATACAGCTTACCGTTTTGTATCTTTTGTCTTTAAAAGACATTGAAATGGACGTTGAGGCGCAGAAAACCGCCGTTTACAATATGAAAGCGGCGGCTGAGTTCGACGATAGTAATGTGTTTGTTCAAATCGACGGCGGCAGCAAAAATATACGTGCGGCGGCAGAAGAGGTTCTGAACAATATGGAAAGCTTTTTTACCTCCGTTTCCGCTCCCAAGGAAATAATTTCTTTAATAAAATACCAGCAAAACAAGGTTATTGACCCTCAAAAACGCTATGCCGTAATTATCAGGGACAGATTCGGACAAAATTATGTCGAAAAAGGTCTTGAGCTTGCAAAGTATTACGCAAAACGATGCTTGACGGAGGCTGAACCGTAACGCCTCGCAGGGCGCAATCGCGGCGGCGCTCAAGATTAAATCGGCAGTTCTCAGCTAAGGTCAAAATAAGTCAGCATACCGTTGTATATGCCGCGTGCAAAGCTGAGCGGGTCGTCTTCGAGCTTTCTTGCGTCCGCAGCGTTTGTAAGATACCCCATCTCTATAAGCAGGGCCGGCATCAACGTTCGCCGGAGTACGTACAGTCCCGGATTTATTTGCATACCTCTGTTTTTAAGCCCGGTTGCATTATGCAGACCTGTTAATATATCTTCTCCGAGCAGATAAGCCGGGGAGTTCTCGCTGTATACGTAAACCTCGCTTCCGCTTGCGGAAGTATTGCTGGCGGCGTTGCAGTGCAGACTTATAAAATAATTTGCTCCCCAGCTGTTAGCCGCGTTTACTCTTGCGCTGAGACTTGTTGAATTGGAGGTTCCGAGCTGTTCCGTGGGTGTGTTTCTCGACAGCCGTACTTCAAAAAACGGGTTTCCTCTAAGCATTTCGGCAAGCTCGATGCCAACCGCATAGTTTACGTCTTGTTCGCGCACGCCGTTAGCTTCCGCGCCGGCGTTAGGGTTTTGCGGGTTATGCCCCTGATCAATAAAAATCTTCACGTAATATACCGCCCTTTCCGGCATTTGAAGGTACACCCCGTATGCCGTGTTTAAATTAAAAGCTTTAAAACTATTTTGTTCAATAATGGGCTTTGCCCCGTCATTCAACGTGGCAAAGGGCAGCGTCAGCTGCCTGCGAAATCGGCGGAGGATTGTATTCCTCACCGATTCCGAAAATGGAACCCACAGCCTTATAGTCGTGGGATGGGAGATCTTTGCCTAAGTTATAATATGTTGTTTTGCGGCAATCGGTTAAAAGAATTCTAAATTAAATTTGCAAAAGACGGACTGCAAGCGCTGCAGCGCTTACAGTCCGTCCGCGTCCGTTTTGAAGTTACGGTTTTTTTATTAAAGTATTTTAAGCTTGGCATAATTTGCCATAAGTGTTTTTGTGCCTGTTTCCTCAAAAGCTATTTCAAGCATTGTGTCGCTGCCCATACGCGCCGCGCTGATTATGATTCCCTTTCCGAAAACACGGTGTTCAACAGTATCTCCGGCGCGGTACACGGCTGCGGAGGCGTCGGAGGGCTTCCTTATTGTCGGAATTACGGAGCGCTTGCCTTGCAAACCTGTCCCGAAGCCGGCATAACGTTTTTCACCGAAATTTTCACGGGATTGAAATTTCCGCTCCGTCCCCGTTGCTTCAATCAGCTCCTGCGGAATTTCCGCCGTAAATCTTGAAGGACGGTTTGAAGCGGTCATACCCTGAAACGTCCTTGAATTCGATTTTATCAGGTACAGTTTTTCTTTGGCGCGCGTTATTCCCACATAGGCAAGACGGCGCTCTTCGTTTATTTCCTCCGGGTACATAACGGTGTTAAAGGTGGGAAAAACCCCTTCTTCCATTCCGGGTATAAACACCACGGGGAATTCAAGTCCCTTGGCGCTGTGCATAGTCATCATCACGGAAGCGTCGGAGCTCTCGTCATAGCTGTCAATATCCGTTTGCAAAGAGATTTCTTCTAAGAAACCCGTCAAATCTGCTTCCTCGCCGTAGTCTTCCTCAAATTTAATTATATTTGAGGCAAGCTCTTCAACGTTTTCAATGCGCGTTTCCGCGTCTTCCTTTTCGGCAAGCAAGGAAGATTTATAATCGGTGTGCTCAAGCACCATACGGTAAATCTCCTCAAGCGTATATTTTCCGCTTTGATTTGCATCCATAAAGCCGTCTATCATCGACACAAACTCTTTAAGCTTTTTCGCCGAGCGCTGTAAATCGGGAAAATTTTCGGCGTTGGAAATTACCGTATAAATACTCTCGCCTATACCTGCGGCAATGTCGGCCGCCTTTGCCACCGTTACATCGCCGATTGAACGTTTGGGCTTGTTAATGATTCTGCGCAGGCGAATATCGTCGTGCGGATTGTTGATAATTTGCAGATATGCGGTCAAATCCTTTATTTCCTCACGGTCATAAAAGCGATGACCGCCTATAATTCTGTGAGGAATTCCGCTTCGCGCGAAGGCGTATTCTATGGCGTTTGACTGTGCGTTCATTCGGTATAAAACAGCGTAATCGGAAAATTTACGTCCCGAAGCAACGCCCTTGAGGATAGTGTCGGCAATATATTTTGCTTCATCGCGTTCGTCGCACGCTGTGTGAAGCGTAATTTTTTCGCCCTCGGCGTTTTCGGTCCAGAGGGTTTTTCCTTTACGCGCGGTATTGTTGGCAATCACTCCGTTTGCGGCTTTTAAAATGTTCTTTGTGCTGCGGTAATTCTGCTCGAGGCGTATAACCTTGGCGCCGGGAAAGGTGTTTTCAAAGCTGAGAATATTTTCTATTGTCGCGCCGCGGAACTTATAAATGCTCTGGTCATCGTCGCCTACAACGCATATGTTGTTGTGCTTGGCCGCAAGCATACTTACAAATTTATACTGAATATTGTTTGTGTCCTGATATTCGTCAACCATAATATACTTGAACTGATTTTGATAAAGCTCAAGTACATCCGGCTCTTTTTGAAAAAGCTCGACGGTGTTGCAGAGCATATCGTCAAAGTCCATAGCGTCGCTTGCCTTAAGCCGCTGCTGATATTGTTCGTATGCTTTTGCAATTGAAATACGCCGCGAGTCAAATTCCGCCCGGTCAAGCATTTTTTGCGGCGTTATCATTTTATCCTTGGCTTTTGAAATTTCGCTCAGAACCGAGCGGTGGGGAAGAACCTTTTCGTCTATATTAAGCTGTTTAAGAATATTTTTCATAAGCCGGCGGCTGTCGTCGGTATCGTAAACGGTAAAATGCTTTGAATAGCCTATGCGTTCACCGTATCTTCTCAAAATTCTTGCGCAGGTCGAGTGAAAGGTAGCCGCCCATATGTCGCCGCCGCCGAACTCTACCGTATTGCTTATGCGCTCCTTTAATTCGTTGGCAGCCTTGTTTGTAAAGGTAATCGCAAGAATTTCCCAAGGTCTGCATAAGCCGAGCTGTAATATGTAGGCTATTCGGTTGACAAGGACGGTTGTTTTGCCTGAGCCTGCCCCGGCAAGGATCAGCAGCGGTCCTTCGGTTGTAAAAACCGCCTCCTGCTGTTTTTTGTTCATTCTGCTGTACTGCTTCTGTATTTCTTTTATATCCATTTTTTACCTTTAATTTCAATTATTTTCCGCAAGCGCTTCTTTAAGAGCCGCTGCAAGCTGATCCGGGCAAGAGGTTGGGCGCATATTGCATTTTATACCGGAAAGGCGGTTAATCGCCTCGTTTGCGTCCATTCCTTCAACCAGTCGCGCTACGCCCTGCGTGTTTCCGCTGCAGCCTCCGGTAAAGCATACGCTTTTAATTTTGCTTCCGTCAAGTTCAATATCTATCCTCCTTGAACAAACTCCGTGCGGTATATAGCTGTATTTCATATTTCGCGCTTCCTTTCATAGTAATTTTTAATTTGTTATTTTGTCTGTGATATTTCAAATAAACGCCGTAATTGATCATCGCCGGTTGTGCATGTCCCCAGAGGGTTCGGATTTGAGGTGTTATACCCATGAAAATCGGTTCCGCCGGTTTGCAAAAGGTCGTATTGGAGCGCAAGGCTCCGCAGGTAATCCCGCGTTTGAGGGCTTTGTTTGGGGTGATCCGCTTCAATGCCGTCAAGCAGCTTTTCTTTGCAAAGCGTTTCAAGCAGTTCAAAGCTGTTGTAAACCGCCGGATGCGCCATTACGGCGACGCCCCGGGCTTTTCGTATTGCGGCAAGAACGTCGTATACATCGGGCAATTTCACATGTGTCTGCGCAATACCGTTCTCAGGGTTAAAAAGCTTATGGTATAAATCGCCGAAGATCCTGTCGCAGTAGCCCATTTCCATAAGCAGCTGCATAATATGCTGCTTGAAATATCCGCCGTATTTTTCCCTGCGTTCTTCTATCATATCGAATGTTATGGGATAATCTTTCCCCAATATTTCAACGGCGCGCCGCAGCTCGTTTTTACGGCTTTCGCGCGTAAGCGCCGTCAATTCTTCGATCGGCTGCTCGTTTTTGGGAAGATAGCACAGCATGTGTACCTTGCGGCCGGTTTTATTATCACGCGCCGAAATTTCCTCTCCTTTAATTATTTTAATCGAAAATTTTTCATCAGCCTTTTCCAAATATCCGTAGGCGCCGAAATCATCATGATCGGTAATTGAAATCGCGTCTAAGCCAAGACCTTCTGCAATTCGTATTATTTGCGCTATCTGTGCCGAGCCATCCGAAACAACGCTGTGGCAATGCATATCTGCCGGCAAAAAAATCATCTCCCTGCTTTAATTACATTGTATAGTATAACATAAAAAAAATCTTTTTCAATAGCGCCTGCCCTTTAATAAACCGTTAAACGCAATGCCGCGCGCTACGAATTCTTTTTATCTAAACCGTAAATACTATCAACGCCGCTGCTGCAAAGAGGTTATGAACAATCGCGGCAATAACAGGTGTTTCGGGAGTGAATATACATTGAAAAAGGCGCAGGAAAACATAACGGTTTTTTCTTTAGGCGGCATTTTGTATACAATGATTGAATATTTGTGGCGCGGATACAGTCACTGGACCATGATGCTTACGGGCAGCGTCTGTTTTTTTTCACTGTACAGGCTGTTTAATCATTTTAAAAACATATCTGTACCGCAAAAATGTATTCTCGGAAGCGGCGTTATAACCTTTGTTGAATTTATAGTCGGCTGTATAGTAAATCTGAAGCTGAAAATGGGAGTTTGGGACTACTCAAATATGAAATTTAATCTGTGCGGGCAGATTTGCGTTCTGTACAGCGTGCTTTGGGGATTGCTCAGTATTCCGGCAAGCATATTGGCAAAAAAGCTTAAGACTCTGTTTATGAAGCTGACTTGATTTGACCTAATGATGCATAAATCTATTGACTTTTTAAAGAAATTTATATATTATTAAATTATCGGTATAATTGTAAAAAAACTTCTTGAAAGGGGAAAAATTATGAAAAAAGGCAAAATCCGCGTTTTAAGCGCAATTCTGTCGGCGGCAATGGTATTATCGGCGTTTCAGTTTGCCGCGGGAGCTTATACCTCCTCTTCCGACGGTGAATTTTCTGCTTCGACCGACGGCTGTTCGCAGACGGATACATACGAAATTTATCCTGTCGTACAGCGCATGGAAACCAACATAGTTCCGGCTTCCGCGTCGGTCTTAATCGGCGACGTTAACTCCGACGGCGTTGTAAATTCCGTTGATGCTACCGTTGTACTTCAGCGTTATGCTACCATTATTGACGATACATGCGAGTATTACAATCCCGCCGCCGCCGACACCGACGGCAATTCAGTCGTCGATTCCAAAGACGCAACCCTTATACTCCAGTTATATGCGGGAATTATCGATGCTTTCGGCGTTGACTCTGAAATTACCGAGTCGCCAAACGTCTTTTATGTAACCGACAGTGTAAATATCGTTTACGAAAGCGGCATAGATATTTATACGCAAAACTTCCTTGAGGAGGTTCTCACAAATTACGGAAGAACCTTCACTGTAAGCGAGGCACCCGTAAGCGGAAAAACCAATTTCCTGCTCGGAATTGACGGTTCCGGTGAAGCCGCCGACGCTTATATTTCCGCCTTCCCGTATGAGCAAATCACCACCGAAAATCTTTTCTCGCTCAATGACGCTTATGTCTTGAGCGCGGTTGACGGAACCGTTGCAATAGTAGGTAAAGACACCGACGCGGCTTTTTACGGCGTTTCCACCCTCCAGATGATGTTCTCTTCCTTTGCGGGAAAAAAGTTTATCACTGCGTTCATTGAGGACTATGCGACCGTTGAGTACCGCGGATTTATTGAGGGAATGTACGCCCGCTGGGACGATGAAGGCAGAGAAAGCCTTATGCGCTTTGCGCGGGACGTAAAAATGAACACATATGTTTATGCCTCAAAGACGGACGTATACCATACTTCGCAGTGTACGGAGCTTTATCCTCAGGAAGAAATCGACGCGATAGCTCACCTTGTACAGGTCGGTCTTGAAACAAAATGTTATTACGGCTGGTCCTTCCATTTGAGCGGATTTTTAAACGGACTCGATATGACCGACGAAACGGCGTATAACGAAAAGTTTGAAAAGCTCATTGCAAAATTACAGCAGCTATACGATGTTGGCGTCCGCAAATTCGATGTTTTGAACGACGATTTCGGCGGCGGCTCTTACAGCGACGTTGTAGCGATCCTTAACCGCATCAACGAGGAATTTATCATTCCCAATAATTGCGAGCCTATGACCTATTGTCCGCAAGGCTACAATAAAGCGTGGTCGTCGTATTATCCTACCGAGCTTGCCGCTCTTTGCGACCTTGACGACAATATTATGATTTTCTGGACAGGCGATGACGTCAACGCGCCCATGACTCAGTCAACTATAGACTATGTTGCAGAGCAAACCGGACACGACGTATGCACCTGGCTTAACTATCCGGTAAACGAACACGCGAAATCCGGGCTTTTCCTCGGCGATATAACCTATTATGCGCGCGACGGCGTAACAGGTCAGCGCGGCGCACTTTCAAACCCCTGTCTGTATCCCGAGGCAAGCAAGGTTGCACTGTATCAGCTTGCATGCCTTTGGTGGAATAACAGCAATTACAGCAGCTATGCAACCGAAATTTGGGAGAATTCCTTTAAATACCTTGAACCCGAGGCATACGAATCATACAGCACGCTTGCGCATAATATTTCCAACTGCCCCAACTCAAGCAGGGTTTCATACTTTAACGAGTCGGAGTATTTGGCGGAAACCCTCGAAAGCGTCCTCAACAAGGTTAAAGCGTCCGACGATATTACCTCCGACGCCGAGGTTCGTGCGCTTACGGAGGAATTTGAGAACATCCGCGCTTGTGTAGATATTTTCCGTGAAGAATGCACCAACACGGCTCTTCTTGATGAAATGCAGCCATGGCTTAACTCGCTTGCCGACGTATCCGATGCCTGCAAATACGCTCTTGAGTCTGTTATTGCCCTGCAAAACGGCGACACAAGCGCCGCGTGGGATTCCTTCTCAACCGCCTCGCTTAAAATGTCCACATGGAACACCTACTCATATACTGACGGCAGCGGCAACACCTCCTACGCCCAGTCAGGCTCGTTAAGGCTCGTCCCCTTTGCAAACGCGGTCATAACCGAGGCAAATTCACTGCTTTCACAGTATCTTGACCCGGACAGCGAAAGCCTCAATATGAGCTTTATCGGCGTGGTTCACGGCGCCGCGGTAACGCCGGGCAGCGAGTCTGCGAAGATGATTGACGGCAGCGATTCCACTTACGCCGCGTTTAATCAGATACAGCTGGTCGGCGACTATGTAGGCGTTGATCTGGGCAAGGTTACCGCGGTTGAAAGCATACGTATTCTTCAGGGAAGCACCGACACCGACCACGATATTATACACGACGGAGTGCTTGAATATTCCGTGGACGGAAATCAATGGACGGAAATCGAGACGGTTACTTCAAACTACCTGCACGAAATCGAAGGTCTTGATATAAGCGCCCGTTACATCAGACTGCGCGTTACGGGCTTTAACAATCCCAACAATACCTCCAAGCTCGATTATTGGGTTCATATACGCGAGTTCCGGGTTAATTACACCCAAAGCTCAGATTGCGGCGTAATTACAAATAACGACAGTCTTGCGCAAACCACGGTAACTTTTGACGGAAACTCCGTTTCCGCCGCGCTCCCTTCGGATGTCTCCCTTGCTCCCGGCGAATATATCGGCATCGATTTACAGCAGGCGTATTTCTACAGCGATCTACAAAGCAATATTTCCGCGCAGGGGCTAACGGTGCAGTATTCCGCAAACAATGTAATTTGGACAGACGAGCAGAATACCGGCGCTGCCGATACAATCCGCTATGTACGTTTGATAAATTCCGGCTCATCGGACGCGGAGCTTAGCGGCGTTGTTTTTGCCCTGACGCTTGAAAGCGCCGAACTTAGCCCTGTTATGCTCGAAAACAATCTTTCCGTCACAGATCTTAGAGGCGGAGCGTGGGAAAATGTTTTTGACGGAGACGTTTCAACCTATGTTTGGACTAACTGCGCTCAGGTTGCAGGGCAGTATATCACCTTTGATCTCGGACAGGAAATCCCCGTATACGACATAGACATTTACTTCTCGGACAATCCGGTAAAGCCGCGTCTTTATTATGCCGAAATTCAGCTTTCAGCCGACAATTCCGAATGGACGGCGGTAAAGACCTTTAATAACGATCTTGTAAACGACTATGAGCTCAGCGGCGATTACCGTATTGCTCATTGCAGCGGAAACGGAACCCCGGCGCGTTATATGCGAATTTATATTACTCAGGACGGTCCGGATCTACCGTATATAAGAATACAGGAAATTGAAATTAACAATTCTGTCGATTCCGTAAATCCGGTTATAAACGGAACGCTAAGCGGAGAGCTTGAAAATATTGTTGACGGCGACCTTTCAACCCTTTACAGGAGTGAGGAAGAAACCGTGCAGGGAGATTATATCAGATATATAATTACCGATAAAACGAGCCTCTCTTCTTTTACCGTAATTCAAAACGGCGCTAACTTGAGCTCTGCTCTTGTAAGCGCGGTTGACGGCAACGGCATCGAGCATACTCTCGGCGAGCTCACCGGCAGCGTTAATGTTTTCGACGTTTCAAACCTGGATGCTGTTCTGGAAATTAAGCTCACCTTCCCGGCAGGGGAAACCCCCGAAATTTACGAAATCACAAAACAAATCAAAAAATGATTCCCGGCAAGTTTTTTAAAACAAGCCCGACACGCCCGCACCTGCGGGCGTGTTTTTCTGCAGTACAGTTAA
>CAZXCG010000001.1:45905-64107 GCA_964639205.1 uncultured Eubacteriales bacterium | reverse complement strand
AAAAAAGCAGGCGTTACATACAGCACATAAATAACGTTATATGGAGTTAAAATTTGAGCATATCGTAGATTTTGCAGGAATTTCAAAAATAACTTGCATTTTTAGCGCGCGTATATTAAAATATAAGTGTTTTTTAAACAGATTTTGCATTATTTTTTAAGGTGGTAGCAAAATGTATTACTCTGAAATGTCATTTGAAGAGCTTGAAAAGGAAAAAGCACCGCTTGTTAAGCAGTATGAAAAATACAGAGGTATGGGTTTAAAGCTTGATATGTCGCGCGGAAAGCCGTGCACAGCTCAGCTCGATATTTCCGTTCATATGCTTGATATAGTAAACAGCAGCTTCTCGTGCAAAACAAGAGACGGCTTTGACTGCCGCAACTACGGTGTTCTTGACGGAATCACCGCCTGCAAAGAGCTTTTCGGTGAAATGCTCGGTGTTACTCCCGATAAAGTGATGGTCGGCGGCAACTCCAGCCTTAATATGATGTTCGACACAATTGCCTGCATGATGACCGCCTCAATAGCAGAGGGCTGTCCTCCGTGGTACGAGGTTAAAAATCGGAAGTTCCTTTGTCCGGTTCCCGGCTATGACAGACATTTTTTGATCACCGAATATTTCGGCTTTGATATGATAAACATTCCCATGCACGACGACGGCCCCGATATGGATATGATTGAACAGCTTGTTGCCGGTGATGACAGCATAAAGGGAATTTGGTGTGTTCCAAAGTATTCAAATCCTCAAGGTATAACCTATTCCGATGAGGTTGTCCGCCGTTTTGCCAACCTCAAACCGAAGGCAAAGGATTTTCGCATTATGTGGGACAACGCCTACTGTGTTCATGATATTACCGATACCCCCGAAGAGCTGCTTAACATTATGGATGAATGCGATAAAAGCGGGAATCCCGACCTTGCAATCTGCTTTTGCTCGACCTCAAAAATAACTTTTCCCGGCTCCGGCGTTGCCGCAATGGCTTCTTCTCTTAATAATATGAAGGTTTTCAAGGAAAGATACAAGTGCCAGACAATAGGCTACGATAAGCTCAATATGCTCAGACACATTCATTTTTTCAAGGATATGAACGGAATTAAGGAGCATATGAAAAAGCACAGAGAAATTCTTGAACCGCGTTTCCGTATTGTTCTTGATAAGCTTCACGCGCATTTGGACGAAACCGGAATTGCAAATTGGACCGAGCCGAACGGAGGCTACTTTATAAGCATAGACGTAATGACAGGCACGGCTAAGCGCGTGGTTGAAATGTGCAGACAGGCGGGAGTCGTAATGACAAATGCCGGCGCGACATATCCATACGGCAAAGACCCCAACGACAGCAACATCCGCATTGCGCCGACTTATCCGTCGGAAGAGGAGCTTGCCGCTGCTATGGATATTTTCTGCATATGCGCAAAAATATGCGCGCTCGATAAGCTTCTTGACAAGATTGATAAGGCGTAAACAATTTGCCGCCCAATAATAACGTTTATGTGTTTCCTTTCCAAAGTAATTATGAAAAAATCAATAATCCATTGACTTTTTTCAAAAAAAAAACTATAATAACTCTGTTATGTCTGTTCGGGCAGATAATAATGGAGTTATTTATGTTTATAACCCGATTGCAAATGTCATCCGCCCATAAGGCGGCGGGCTTCGGTTCGGAATTTAAGCGGAAGCTTTACTCCGTCCGCTGAAGCTCACCGCTCACTTTGCAATCTGTCGCAAGCTCTGTTTCAAGCAAGCCTGCCGGAGCGTTGCTTCGGTTTCAAATCATTCTGCCCGTCTGCAAAAGGAGCCTTGCTCCGTCGTTTGACAGTCGGTTAAAGCGTTTTGGGCTTTCAGCCCCGCCGCGCCGAAGGTTCAATAAGGGGCTCTGCCCCGTCATTATATTAATAAGACACACTAAAATTACTGGAGGTTCTAAGGCATGAAAAGAATTCCAAAGGCTGTGTTCTTCATCGTTGCCCTCCTGATTCTCGCATTCTCGTATACGGCTGTTTTCGGAGTGTCGTATTTTACCGGAGATAATGAGAATACGGTTATTAAGGGTATAGGCGATATTCGGTGGGGAATTGACATCCGAGGCGGTGTTGAAGCCACGTTTAAGCCCGCCGAGGGCGTAGACGCCACAGACGAACAGCTTGATTCCGCAAAATCGATTATTGAAACCCGTATGATTTCCGACGGCATTACCGATTATGAGCTTTATGCAGATTACGGTACTGACAGAATAATTGTGCGCTTCCCGTGGAAAGCCGACGAAACGGAGTACGACCCTAAAACTGCAATCGATGAGATTTCGGCTAACGCGCAGCTTACTTTCCGACCGGGTTACGAATATGCGGACGTTGAAGTCGGTTCAGACGGAAGCTACATATACAAAACCCCTACCGGCGACACGGAAGAAATTCTTATGGACGGGTCAATGGTTAAGTCCGCCGCCGCGGGTGTAGACACAAGCTCAGGCAGCGCGAGCTACGTTGTTCAGCTTGAGCTTACCGATGAAGGCGCCGAAACCTTTGCCGACATTACAAACGAGTATCTTAACCAGACCGTTTCAATTTGGATGGACGACATAATGCTTTCCTATCCTACCGTAAATGCCGTTATAACCGACGGTATGGCTACTATTACCGGCAGCTTTACAGCCGATGAGGCAACGGATTTGGCAAATAAAATCAATGCGGGTGCTCTTCCGTTCCGGCTTGAAACTGCTTCCTATGGCGCAATCAGTCCGACGCTCGGTTCAAATTCACTCACCGCTATGACATATGCCGGCGTTATCGCTATTATCTTAATCGCCGTATTTATGATTGTTATGTACCGTGTGCCGGGTATAGTGGCGGTTATTGCGCTTATAGGTCAAATCGCCCTTTCCGTAGCGGCTGTTTCGCGTTACTTTACCGTTTTCAGTTCCTTTACTATGACTTTGCCGGGTATTGCAGGTCTTATCCTTTCAATCGGTATGGGCGTTGACGCCAACATTATCACCGCAGAAAGAATCAAAGAAGAGCTGAAAACGGGTAAAACTCTTGACACCGCCCTCAGTATGGGAACCAAAAACAGCCTTTCGGCTATCATAGACGGTAATATGACCGTTGTAATCGTATCGGTTATTCTTTTGCTTGTATTCGGACCTACCAACATACTTTCAAGCATTTTCGGTCAATCTACAACGGGAACAATATATGCGTTCGGTTATACTTTACTTGTAGGCGTTATTTCCAACTTTATTATGGGTGTTGCACTCTCCCGGATTATGCTTAAGAGTATTGCGGGCGTTAAGTGCTTACGCAAAAGATGGTTGTTCGGGGGTGTTAAGGCATGAAAAGAAATATCGACTTTGTAGGTAAGAAAAAAATTTTTTTCGGCATATCTCTTACAATTATCGTTATAGGTATTATTTGTAATTTCATTTTCGGCACAACGCTTGATATTCAGTTTAAGGGCGGAGCTATGGTTAAATACAGCTATTCGGGAACAATTGACGAAGACGCTTTAAAGGACACCTTGCAAAATGTCACCGAAAATCAGGTTTCATTTACAATCTCGCAGGATCTTGCCTCTGCCGGCTCGGACGCTGACGCTTATATCATATCTGTTCAGTTTGCCGGCGACGACGCAATTTCAACCTCCGTTCAGGACGATATGACCGCCGCGCTGGAGGAAAATTTTCCCGACAATAATTTTTCCTATATCGAGTCTTCCTCTGTTGAATCGGTAATGGGCTTTAAGTTCCTTATGAAATGCCTTGCCGCGGTAATTATCGCCTGCGTACTTATGGTTCTTTATGTTACATTCCGCTTTAAGAAAATCAGCGGTCTTTCCGCCGGCGTAACCGCGCTTATCGCGCTTTTCCACGACGTAGCCATGATTTACTTTTTATACGTAATTTTCCGTATGCCTATCGACAGTAACTTTATAGCCGTTGTTCTTATGATTTTGGGTTATTCTCTTAACGACACAATAGTTATTTATGACAGAGTAAGAGAAGAACGCAGAATTCTCGGACCGAAGGTAAGTGCGGGCGAGGTGTTCAACGTATCGGTAAACAAAATGTTTAAAAGGACTATAATGACCTCTGTTACTACGTTGATTGCCATTGTTACCGTTTACATTGTTGCCGCCCTATTTAACATAGATTCGGTTAAAAGCTTTGCGCTTCCGATGATTATCGGTATTATTTCCGGCTGCTACTCCTCTATATGTATTGCAGGACCTATTTGGGTAATCTGGCAGGACAAAAAGCACCCTGTTGAAAAAGTAAGTGAATAAAATTCGGGCAGGCAAAGGCTTTCAAAGCATTTAGGCTCATATCCTTTTTCAAAAGCTCGTTCGTCTTTTGAAAAACATAACATAATATTTTAAAACCGTATATAAATAAAAACAGCGCAAAAGCTTGTTGCTTCCTGCACTGTTTTTATTTTTGCCGTTTTTGTTTGTAATTTTGTTTGTAAGCGTCCGGTTTTATTTAAAGCGTTTTATTTTTCCGAAAGCGTGTTATCAGTATCCGAGCTCTGCACTCAGGGAATCGTCGTTATCTATCCAGTCCTTTACGTAAATTGTGCGATACTCGCTTTTGCTGTCGCGTACAATTACCTTTTCAATGCCGGCGTTTATAATCATTCGCTTGCACATAGCGCAGGCATTGGCGTTCTCAACATATTCGCCGGTAGAAGCGTCTTTCCCGACAAGGTAGAGTACGGAGCCGAGCATTCGGTCGCGCGAAGCGTGGATTATTGCGTTTGCTTCCGCATGAACGCTTCGGCAAAGCTCATAACGCTCGCCGCGCGGAATATTACGCGCGGCGCGTGTGCAATACCCAAGGTCGCAGCAATTTTTTCTGCCCCTCGGCGCGCCGACATATCCGGTTGAAACGATCTGATCGTTTTTAACAATTATAGCTCCGAAATTACGGCGCAAGCATGTCCCTCTTTCAATAACCGTTTCGGCAATATCCAAATAGTAATTTTGTTTATCGATTCTTGTCATACCATCACCATAAAATAATTATATATAAAGTATCACGTTTACCGCAAAATGCGGTTAGGCGCTTGAGTATCCGTCAATGCAATTTTACTAAACTGTATAGCTTTTGTCAATATGATATTTCCCGCTGCATTGAATTCTTAAGCTGCTTCGGTATTATTTTTTGGGGGACAGATAATGCTTAATTTTATTTGGGGCGGTATGATAGCCGTAAGTATTTTATATTCCTTTTTTGCGGGAACGTCAAACGAAGTGACTGACGCTCTTTTTAAAGGAGCTCAGGGCGGAGTCGAGCTTGTTTTGTCTTTAACCGGAATGCTGTGCTTTTGGAGCGGAATGATGGAGATTGCCGAAAAAGCCGGAATAACAGCTATGCTTGCAAAGCTGTTTGCACCTGTGCTGAAGCGTATTTTTAAAGATATTGACCCCGATTCAAAGGCTTTTCACTTTATCTCTATGAATATAAGCGCAAATCTCTTGGGTCTGGGCAACGCGGCAACTCCGCTCGGGATTAGCGCTATGAAAGAAATGCAAAGAAAAAATCCCGACAGAACCGCCGCCGGAAATTCCATGGTTTTGTTTATTGTTATGAACACAGCCTCGCTGCAAATAATCCCGACAACCCTTTTGACACTGCGCAGTAATTACGGAAGCTCCGATCCTTATTCTGTTTTGCCATGCATTTGGATAAGCAGCCTCGGCGCCCTTTTATGCGGAATATTTCTTGCCGCGCTTTTGAATGCAAAAACAACGCGTTTGAAACTCAGCAGCGCAGAGGAATAGGGCGCATTTCGTTATTGCTGTTTAAAATAGCGAAGAGCTTATTAAACGCTTTGGGAGCTGATATGCTTGTTTTATATAATAATCTCGGTGGTTTTGGTAATAATCGGCTTTGGGCTTTTCAAAAAGATTCCGGTTTTCGACTGTTTTCTGTCCGGAGCCAAATGCGGTTTAAGCACAATGTTTTCCTTAGCTCCGACGCTTATCGGAATTGTAGCGGCGGTAAATATGCTTAAGGCGAGCGGACTGCTTGAAGCGTTAAGCGTGTTTTTGTCGCCTCTTTGCGGGGCTCTCGGCGTTCCGAAGGAAGTAATTCCCATGGCTTTGCTCAGACCCGTTTCCGGCAGCGGCAGTGCTGCTATTTTAACCTCGATTTTCCGCGATTTTTCCCCTGACAGCATTGTAGGGCAAATAGCTTCCGTTATGTCCGGCTCTACCGAAACTACTTTTTACGCCGTTACGGTTTACTATTCAAGCGTCGGCATAACCAAAACACGGCACACCTTGTTCTGCGCGCTTTTTGCGGATGTTGTCGCGGCGGTTCTTTCGGTACTTACGGTTCGCCTGATTCTATACTGATTTGCTTTTAAAATTCAAGGCGCTTAAAGAAGACCCGCACCGCAAACTTCCTCGGATTTAAACAAAAATGTCAAATATTCTTCAATACGAGTTCATTTTATTTTCACTTTACAGCCGTAGTATATAACATAAAGGCGGCGGCGACCGCTTCAAGCAAGCTTGACAGAGCGCCGCCCCGATTTAAAACTCAACAAAAATGCAGCAATATTGCCGGGAGGTAAATTTATGTCAGAAAACAATTATAATAATGGATATGAGGATAATAACGGATATGAGAATTTAAATCAGCCGACCGAAAAGCCGGAGGAAGAAATAAACAACCGTTCTGCTCAGACCGACGGATTTCCACACTCCGATTCTGAAGCAGTGGACGAATTTCGGTCGCAAAGCTCTTTTTCCGTAGCGGAGCCTAAAGAAGAAGCGCAGCCGTCAGACGCTGCACAGAATGTTAATTCGGATTCGCAGAAAGAATATGATTATAAAAACACTCAAAGCGAATATGCTTTCGGGGAAAATTATCAAACCGCTGCCGACAGTCGGAGCGCTCCGGCTCAGAATCCCGATTACGAATATCATCAAGGTCGAAATACGCAGGCAAATTCTCCCTATGCTCAGTATCCTGTGCAAAACGGCGCGCCAAAATACAATACTTACGGAACCGATTATAACAAAAACGCTTACCCGCAAAATCCGTATTATCAGGCACAGCCGAACGGGACTAATCGTAAAGCAAAAAAGAAAAAGAACACAAAGCAGATTGCCGTTTCAAGTCTTGTGCTGATTATAGCCGTAACTGTTTTTGCTTCGGCAGTTTTGGGCTTCGGCGGCGGAATGCTTGCAAATTCATTGAACAAATCAAGCCCGTCCGACGGACTTACAATAAACAAGGTCGTTACTACGGCGACGCCAAGCTCTTCAGACACAGCGGAGCTTACAACAACTCAAATCAGCGAAATGACGGCCGACAGTGTCGTTGAAATCGTTACGGAGGTTGTCGAAACTTCTCCTTACTACCAGCAATATATAAGCTCCGGAGCCGGAAGCGGCGTAATTATTTCAGACGACGGCTATATTATCACAAATAACCACGTTATAGACGGCGCAAGCACAATAACCGTTACTCTGCGCGACGGCAACGATTACAGCGCAACCCTGATAGGAACAGACTCGGAAGTCGATATTGCCCTGCTGAAGATTGAACCTGAAGAAGAGCTCACCGTTGCTGTCTTCGGCGATTCCTCAACTTTAAAAGTAGGCGATAAAACTGTTGTAATCGGCAATCCGCTTGGGCAGCTCGGCGGAACGGTTACAGACGGTATTATAAGCGCTCTTGACCGCGACGTTACCATCGACGGACAAACCAGAAACCTGCTTCAGACAAACGCTGCCATCAACCCCGGAAACTCCGGCGGCGGTATGTTTAACTCTCAAGGTGAATTGGTAGGAGTGATTGTTGCAAAATCCGTTGACACTACAATAGAGGGGCTCGGCTTTGCCATTCCGATAAACGATGTTCTCGATGTATTGGATGACCTTATGCAGTACGGATATGTCCGCGGCAGAGTGTCGCTCGGCGTTACTCTGGTAGACGTTACATCTTCACAAATGGCTATGATGTACGGCGTTTCCGAATTGGGCTGTTATGTTTCAAGCGTCGATCTTAATTCAAACGCCTCTAATGCGGGTCTGCAAAGCGGCGACCGAATAATTTCAATTAACGGCGCCGAAATTTCAGCCTCGGAAGAAGTTGTAAATTTTATGGACACCGTTTCGGTAGGAGATACTCTCGAAATTGAAGTTTCAAGGAACGGACGTACCGGAACTCTTTCGGTTGTCCTTCAGGAGGATATCCCCGATGGCATTTCATCAAACGACAGTTCACTCGATAATTATTCTTCAGGATCCTCGGAAGGTACGCAGGACAACGGCAGCTCTAAAAGTATTTTAAAAGATATTCTCGATAAATTCGGATTCTGATTTATCCTTAAATTTGCTTTCATCATTTTCCATTTCATTTCTAATATTTTAACCGAACCGGCGGAGTCAATTTTTTTGATTCCGCCGGTTCGGTTATTTATACAGAAAGCGCCGCGCCGCTTTGATTAATTTTTTGTTAAAGCCGTATCTCAATTGCCGCCGGGGTGCGGCGCTCGTAAATATAATATTGCCCGAATCCGCATTCGTATGCTATTTCCGCAGCGGTAATTATCCCCGCGCCCAAATCAGCGGTATTGTGTGCGTCGCTCCCAAAAGTAATATACTGCCCGCCCAGCTGACGGAAGCGGTATACTTCTCTGAGCTCGGGCATCGTTTGCGACAGCGGCATTCGCAGCCCGGAGGTGTTGATTTCCAGCGCGCGTTCGTTTTTAACAAGCACGGTGAAAATTGCGTCCAGAGTTTTTTGGAATGGCTTCGGATCAAATACATAGTCGGTCTGCTCGCAGATGTAGCGCAAGGGGTAGGTGAGGTGCGCAAGACTGTCAAACCCGTTCCATTCGGCAAGGCGCAAAACCGTTTCAAAATATTTTTTAAGATATTCGTAAATATTTTCTTCCGTATATTTTAGGTAGTAAAAATCGCGCTCTCGCTCTAAATTGTGAATCGAACCCAAAACGAAATCGACGTTTTCAAGGCAGACTGCTTTTGGAATATCGTCGGGGGCATAAATAGCCTGTCCAATTTCAACTCCGGTAAATACCTTTAGCTTGTCCTTATATTTTTCAGCACATGCTTTAGTATCGCGCAAGCTTGCCGGGATACGCTCTGCAAAGCTGCCGTATTCGCAGTTTTCACCGTCTTTTATTCCGTCAGCCTCGCAGTGATCGGTTATTGTTACCGAATACATTCCCTTTTCGATTGCTGCTTTGCAAATTTCTTCAACAGAATTTTGAGCGTCAAAGGAACGGTAAGAATGAATGTGATTATCGCAAACAAGCATAAATATCCTCTTTTCTTGATTTAGGGGTTTTTAATATACATAAGCTTTCATAAACAAAACGCCTCACTAATATATTAACATAAGATTTTATAAAAGTAAAATCCCCGGCGCAAATTTGCTGCGGATTTTAAAGGCGCTTTTGCCGCACTTGATTTTTCTTATATCAAGTGTTATAATAATCCATAATTTTAACGGCTGACTGTTACGAAAGGATTTATTTATGCAAATGAATTTTAAGAGAAAGCTTCCAATCCCGCAGGAAATCAAGTCCATGTTCCCCATAACTGCCGAATCTGCCGCAATCAAGCAAACCCGCGACGCTCAGATCAAAGATATTTTGTGCGGAAATGACGACCGCTTTCTTTTGATTATCGGTCCCTGCTCGGCAGACAACGAAACCTCGGTTTTGGATTACGTTCAACGTCTTTCGCGCGCCGCCGAAAGGGTCAAAGATAAAATTTTTGTTATTCCACGTATCTATACCAATAAGCCCAGAACCACCGGCGAAGGGTACAAGGGTATGGCGCACCAGCCAAATCCGGAAACCTCGCCCGATATGCTCAAGGGCTTAATCGCCATTCGCAGACTTCATATCAAAGCGATAGAAGAAAGCGGTATGACCTGCGCCGACGAAATGCTTTATCCCGAGAATTACCGCTATCTTTCCGACGTTCTCGGATATGTTGCCGTCGGCGCGCGCTCTGTGGAAAACCAGCAGCACCGTCTTGTCGCAAGCGGATTGGACATCCCCGTAGGTATGAAAAACCCCACGGGCGGGGATTTTTCCATTATGCTTAATTCCATTACCGCCGCTCAGTGCCCGCACACCTTCCTTTACAGAGGCTGGGAGGTTGAAAGCAGCGGAAATCCCTTTGCTCACGCCATTTTGCGCGGCTGGGTTAATAAGCACGGGCAAACTCATCCTAATTACCACTACGAGGATTTAATCGGTCTGTACGAAAGCTATTGCAACGGTAAATACAAAAATCCCGCGGTCATTGTAGATGCAAACCATTCAAATTCGGGCAAAAAATATTTGGAGCAAATCCGTATCAGCATGGACGTCCTTTACAGCCGCTCTCATTCAAGTGAAATAAAAACAATGCTTAAAGGTCTTATGATAGAAAGCTACATCGAAGACGGCTGCCAAAAAATCGGCGGCGGCGTTTACGGTAAATCTATCACCGACCCCTGCCTCGGATGGGAAAAAACCGAACGCCTGATATACAGCATAGCCGAAAAGCTTTAATTAAAGACTGATATGCTTTCACGGACTTTCCCCCCTTCTGCGTGTTGATTTTGTCTAAGCAATCTGATATAATTTATACGGTACATAATTACCGCGCTGTATTGGTTCGTAAAATTTTAAGAGTAATCGATGTGATGAAATGAAGCATTGCGCCTCATGCAAAAGGCTGTACCAAAACGGGGAAGATGTCTGCTCGCTCTGCGGGCAGACGCTTGAAGATGTTACCGACCCGGATACTCCCGCGGTTCTATTAACCGCGGAGAGCTTTGAAAGGGAAAGGGTAGAAGCTGCTTTAACAGACGCCGGCATACCTTTTTCCGTTTCTTATTGTGAAAAAATGCCGGAACAAATGTCCCCATCCGTTACAAAAGCCGATATTTTAATCCCGATAGCATATTATTCGCAGGCGGTAAAGCTTTGCATAGGGATCTCGGCCTTGTCAGACGACTGTACGGAAGCGCAGATTGCCGAGCAAACAAACAGTTTTTTGAAAAAAAGCGAAAGTAAACTCGGCGCCGCCAAAAGAACGACGATCAGAGTTGTTTCCGCCATTGCTTTTCTTGCTCTTGTCGCTCTTGCCGTTTTCGGAACAGATTTCATTACTTCCTTTATTAAAGGGCTGTTTAATTGACTTTTTGTTCCGGGGGTTATCGCACTGCTTTTGGGTTGCTTTGTTTTTTGACAAGGCAGATAAATTTTTAAGCCTGAAAACACTGCTTGCTTAAAGCTTTTTAAGGTGATCTATCCATTATGATTCCATTAAAGAATATTAATATTGTTTGCGGGCATTACGGAACCGGCAAGACAAACCTTGTTTTAAATCTTGCTTTGGATTCCGCGCAGAAAGGCGAAAAAACGGCGGTGGTTGACCTTGACGTGGTTAATCCGTATTTCCGCAGCGGCGGATATTCTCACTTGCTGAAGGAAAACGGAGTTGAGCTGATTGCGACTCAATTTGCCGATTCTAATTTGGATTTACCGTCTCTGCCCGCACAAATTTATTCCGTTTTTTCAAAAAGCGGGAGCAAAATTATTTTTGACGTCGGAGGAGACGACATGGGCGCGCTTGCCCTCGGCAGATTTTCCGCTATGATAAAGCAAACCGATTTTCAGGTTTTGTATCTTGTAAACCGCTTTCGCGCGCTGACTCATACTCCGGCTCAGGCAGCGCAGCTCCTGCGGGAAATCGAGGGCGCTTCACGCCTCAGCGCAGATTATGTTGTCAACAATTCTCATTTGGGGGAATATACCTCCGGCAAGGAAGTACTCGAGGGCTATGAATTTGCCAAAGAAACGGCGCGGCTTGTGCAGCTGCCCCTTGCCGCCACCACGTGCAATAATAAGCTCTTTTCAGAGCTTGCCGATAAAATACCGAATCTTTATCCTATTGATATAATTGTAAAACCTCCGTTTTAAATTTTGCCGCTACAACAGATGAAAGAAGTGATTGCAATGCCTAAAATTACGGTAAAAACAAATACCTGTAAAGGGTGTGAGCTTTGTGTAAACGCCTGCCCGAAGGGAATTATCGCCCTTGCTGCGGAAAGAATCAATGCAAAGGGCTATCACCCTGCGGAGCTTGTCGATGAACAAAAGTGCATCGGCTGCTGTTCCTGCGCAATTATGTGTCCGGATATGGCAATAATTGTCGAACGCTGACAAAAAGCTTGAAAGGAAAGTGAACAAAATGTCTGAAAGATTTTTGATGAAAGGCAACGAGGCTCTTGCCGAAGCGGCTATACGCGCAGGCTGCAAGCATTTTTTCGGCTATCCTATAACCCCTCAAACCGAGCTTGCGGCCTACATGTCTAAAAGGATGCCCAAGGTCGGGGGGACATACTTGCAAGCCGAATCCGAGCTTGCGGCTGCCAATATGGTTCTTGGGGCTTCAAGCGCCGGAGTTAGGGCTATGACCTCCTCTTCTTCTCCCGGAATAAGCCTTAAAACAGAAGCAATTTCATATATGGCGGGTTCGGATCTTCCCGCACTGATAATAAACGTACAGCGCGGCGGACCGGGGTTGGGTGGAATACAGCCCTCGCAGGCTGATTATTGGCAGGCAACCAAGGCAACCGGACACGGAGATTTTCAGATTTTGGTTTTTGCTCCGGCTACGGTGCAGGAAATGGTCGATCTTGTAGGGACTGCCTTTGATCTTGCCGATACATACAGAATGCCCGCTATGATTCTTGCCGACGGTATGCTCGGTCAGATGATGGAGCCCGTGGAGTTTCCCGATGAACAAACGCACACCGTAATCGACAAGCCTTGGGCTGCCTGCGGTCATAAAAACGAAAGAAAGCATAATGTAATAAATTCTCTTTATCTTACACCGCAGGAGCTTGAGCATCTGGTTAGGGAACGCTTTAAACGTTACGACGTTATCAAGTCAAAGGAACAGCGCGCCGAGGAATACCTTGCGGAAGACGCCGACATAATAGTTGTCGCCTACGGCGCTTCCGCACGCGTGGCGCACAGCGCCGTGGATATTGCAAGAGACGCCGGAATCAAGGCAGGGCTCATACGTCCGGTAACCCTTTGGCCTTTTCCCGAAGCGGCGCTTAACAGGCACGTAAAGCAGGTCAAGGCATTTCTTACGGTTGAAATGAGTATGGGGCAAATGGTTGACGACGTTAAGCTTGCGGTCAACTGCGCAAAACCCGTTTATTTCTTTGGCAGAACCGGCGGAATCATTCCAACTCCTGCCGAAATTGCGGAAGAAATTAAAAGAATAGGAGGTAAGGGCTGATGGCAATTGTATTTCAAAAACCTCATGCTATGACGGACGCGCCCCTTCATTATTGCCCCGGTTGTACTCACGGTATCGTACACCGTTTAATAGCCGAGGTTATAGATGAATTTGGTATCGAAGGCAAAACCGTCGGCGTAGCTTCCGTGGGATGTTCGGTTATGAATTACGACTATTTCAGCTGTGATATGGTTCAGGCCCCTCACGGCAGAGCTCCGGCTGTAGCGACAGGATTAAAGCGTGCAAGACCTGAAAATATTGTATTCACTTATCAAGGCGACGGAGACCTTGCGGCAATCGGAACCGCCGAAACGGTTCACAGCGCAACGCGCGGAGAAAATATAACGGTTATTTTCATAAACAATGCAATCTATGGGATGACCGGAGGTCAAATGGCTCCGACAACCCTGCCGAACCAGGTAACGCAGACCACGCCCTACGGACGTGACGTAAACACGGCGGGTTATCCGGTTCGTGTTTGCGAAATGCTTTCAACTCTCGACGGCGTGGCTCTTGCGCAGCGTGTTGCGGTTGATTGTGTTAAGAATGTCACGGCTGCGAAAAGAGCAATTAAAAAAGGCTTTCAAAATCAGATCGATAAAAAGGGCTTTTCTATTATCGAGGTTTTATCCACCTGCCCAACAAACTGGGGTATGTCGCCTGCCGAGTCGCTTGAATGGCTGCGCAATAATATGATTCCGTATTATCCGCTTGGCGTGTATAAAGACGGTGAGAAAGGGGACAGACTTAAATGAGCGGCAATTACAATATTGTTCTTGCGGGCTTCGGCGGTCAGGGCATCCTGTTTGCCGGCAAGGTTATCGCCTACGGCGGTCTGAATGATAATAAAGAGATTTCATGGCTTCCTTCATACGGACCGGAGATGCGCGGCGGAACGGCAAATTGCAGCGTTTGTATTTCCGACAAAGCAATCGGCTCGCCGCTTGTAACCAAGCCTAACGCTTTAATTGTTATGAATCTTCCGTCTTATGAAAAATTCATAGGCTCCGTTGAGCCGGGCGGAACCGTTGTTATCGACAGCTTTTTGATTGATAAAAAGGTTGAAAGAACCGACCTCAACGTCTTTTATCTGCCCGCCTCTCAGCTTGCCGAAAAAGAGGGAATTAAAGGTCTTGCAAACATAATTCTGGTAGGCAAACTCTTTAAGGAAATATCTTTTTGTACCGAAGAAGCGCTCGATAAAGCCGTTGAAAAATGTGTTCCCGCTTCAAAGGCTCACCTGCTGGCAGCAAACCGTAAGGCGCTTAAAATCGGAATTAATTATTAAAGCAATTAACGGGGCGACTTTTTCGGGGTTGCCCTGTTTTGGTGAGGAGTAAAAATGGGTTTTTTTGTTTCGGCAATAATTGCCGCGGCCGGAGATTCTTCCAGAATGAAAATCGAAGGCAGCAAGCAATTTATAATTTTGAGCGGCAAGCCTTTAATTTCATATACACTTTCTACTTTTGAAGACTGTCCTTTTGTCGATGAAATAATAGTCGTTTGCAGACCGCAGGACAAAGAGCGGATTATGCATATCGCCGCCGATTTCGGAATTTCAAAAATGAAAGCCTGCGTATCCGGAGGATCCTCCAGAGCCGAAAGCGTAAAAAACGGCGTGGAGCATATAAGCGGAGAATGCACGCATATTGCAATACACGACGGAGCGCGTCCGCTCGTAACCGAGGCGGAAATAGAAAATACAATTCTTAACGCTCTTGTTACCGGCGCATGCTCAACGGGAGTTCCCGTAACGGATACGATAAAATATATTTCCGACGAAAATATAATTCTGAATACATTGAACCGAAGCCGCCTTTTTGCGGTGCGAACCCCACAGGTTTTTGAAAAGGAGCTCTATCTCGGCGCGCTTGCAAAAGCCGAATCTCTCGGTGAAGAAATTACCGACGACTGCCGCCTTGCGGAGCTGTCGGGCAAAGAGGTTTCGGTTATTTGCGGGGAATATACAAACATCAAGCTTACAACGCCGGCGGATATTTTATATGCCGAAGCGATTCTAAAAGGAAGAGAGCGGTAATATGCGCATTGGACACGGCTATGACGTACACCGTCTTACAACGGGCAGAAGACTTATAATAGGCGGGGTTGATATTCCTTACGATAAGGGGCTTCTCGGTCACAGTGACGCCGACGTCCTTGTTCACGCGGTAATCGACGCTTTGATCGGCGCCGCGGCTCTCGGCGATATAGGCAGCTTTTTTCCGGACACGGATATTAAATACAAAAACGCGGACAGTATCGTGCTTTTAAAATCTGTTTCGCGCATATTATCCGAGCACGGTTACAGAATAGTCAATATAGATTCAACCGTACTTGCGCAGCGTCCCAAGCTTTCCGGCTATATATTGCAGATGAGGCAAAATATTGCGCGCGCCTGCTCGATTGATGTAGACTGCGTAAGCGTAAAAGCTACTACCGAAGAGGGCTTGGGTTTTACCGGAACCGGCGAGGGAATAGCAGCCTACAGCGTATGCCTTATTGAAAAATCGGTTCGTAATTTGACCGAATAAGAATGTCCGCCGCAAAATACAAAATGCAAAATGCTTTAAATGGAGGTTATCCGACTTGGATTATAAGGAGCAGATAAACAAACGAAGAACCTTTGCCATTATTTCTCACCCCGACGCGGGCAAAACAACACTTACCGAAAAGCTGCTGCTTTACGGAGGAGCCATAAATGTTGCCGGTGCTGTAAAGGGCAAAAAAAACGCAAGACACGCCGTCTCCGACTGGATGGAGATAGAAAAGCAGAGGGGAATATCGGTCACTTCGTCGGTAATGCAGTTTTCCTTCGACGGCTACTGCATAAATATTCTGGACACTCCCGGACATCAGGATTTTTCCGAGGATACCTACCGCACGCTCATGGCAGCCGATTCGGCTGTAATGGTTATCGACGCTGCAAAGGGCGTTGAAAATCAAACAAAAAAGCTTTTTAAGGTATGTCTGCTGCGCCATATACCCATCATTACTTTTATCAATAAAATGGACAGGGACGCAAGGAATCCGTTTGATCTTTTGGAGGACATTGAAAACGTTTTGGGAATTCATACCTGCCCAATAAACTGGCCCATTGGCTCAGGCAAGGATTTTAAAGGCGTTTACGAGCGCAAAACAAAAAACGTGATATTGTTTACGGCAAATAACGGTCAAAAGGAAGTTGATAAGGATGTTATTAATGTCGGGGATCCGCGTCTTGAAGAAAAAATCGGCGCCCGGCAGTATTCGGAGCTTAAAGATGATGTTGAATTGCTTGACGGCGCCGGCGATGAATTTGACCTGAGCAGCGTTCGAGCCGGCACGCTTACGCCTGTTTTCTTCGGCTCTGCGCTGACAAATTTCGGCGTTGAACCTTTTTTGGAAGAGTTTTTACAGCTCACAACTCCTCCATTAGCACGGGAAACGGCAGACGGCGTTGTAAACACCGACGATGATTTTTCGGCGTTTGTTTTTAAAATTCAGGCGAATATGAACAGGGCTCACAGAGACAGAATTGCTTTTATGAGAATCTGTTCCGGAAAATTTGAAAAAGATATGGAGGTCTACCACGTTCAGGGCGATAAAAAGCTCCGCCTTTCCCAGCCGCAGCAGATTATGGCTCAGGAACGCGAAATAATCTCCGAAGCTTATGCCGGAGATATTATCGGAGTGTTTGACCCCGGAATTTTCTCCATCGGCGATACGGTCTGTACCGTAGGCAGGAAGCTTAAATTTAAAGGCATCCCCACCTTTGCCCCCGAGCATTTTATGCTGGTGCGCCAAAAGGACACAATGAAGCGAAAGCAGTTTGTAAAGGGCATTACTCAAATTGCGCAGGAGGGTGCGATTCAGATTTTTCATGAGCTTAATTCAGGAATGGAAGAGGTCATAGTGGGCGTCGTCGGAGTTCTTCAATTCGACGTACTCAAATACCGCCTCGAAAACGAGTATAACGTTGAAATCATAACGGAGGGGCTGCCGTTCCGGTTTATACGCTGGATAGGCGATCAAAGCACCGATCCCAAAACGCTTGATCTTGCGTCAGACACAAAAATTATAAGCGATATGCGCAGTAAAAATCTGCTCCTTTTTACAAGCTATTGGAGCATCGACTGGGCGCTTGAGCATAACAAAAATCTTACCTTAGAAGAATTCAGCAGCAATTAAGCTTTTAAATTTAAAGCCTGCGTTTAAAATCGGACGCGCGCCTGTTATCGGTTATTAAAGCGGCTCATATTTTAAAATATAAATATATTGAAATATAGCCTATATATGTGTTAAAATATGTCTAAACCGGATTTAAAGCCCTTTGTCGGCTTGATTAACCATCGCTCGGATATTAAAAATAAAGGTGATTAAAATGAGTAAAAATCCCGTAGTTACATTTGAAATGGAGGACGGCGCTTTAATTAAAGCGGAGCTTTATCCGGAAATTGCGCCGAACACGGTAAATAATTTTCTTTCGCTTGTTCAAAGCGGATTCTATAACGGGCTTACGTTCCACAGGGTAATCTATAATTTTATGATTCAGGGCGGCTGTCCTCAAGGCAGCGGTATGGGCAACCCCGGTTACAGAATCAAGGGCGAATTTCTGCAAAACGGCTTTGTAAACAATTTAAAGCATACCCGCGGAGTTCTCTCGATGGCGCGTTCTTCTATGCCGGATTCAGCCGGCTCGCAGTTCTTTATAATGCATAAGGACGCTCCTCATCTTGACGGAGCTTACGCCGCTTTCGGTAAAGTAACGGAAGGGCTGGAAACCGTAGACGCAATAGCCGAATGCGATACCGATTTTGCCGATAAACCGCTCGACCCTCAAATTATGAAGTCCGTAACGGCGGAAACCTTCGGCGTAGATTATCCGCAGCCCGAAAAGCTGTAATCGGATTCGGCGCTTGACTGCTTTGCATCCGC
>CAZXCG010000001.1:0-45805 GCA_964639205.1 uncultured Eubacteriales bacterium | reverse complement strand
GCTTTGCATCCGCTTTGAAAATCCAACCGAAAGGATAACCGTGTTTCACATTGTTTTGCTGAAACGCCCGGCTGTTTATTATGAATGTCAAAAGAACACTTGCGTTGTTTCTTACCGCAGCATTACTTATGCTTTTTCTTGCCGCCTGCAAAGCTAAAACGGAAGAAACGGACCCCACCTTGCCGTCTGCCGAGCCTTCAACCGCAGCGACCGAAAGCGACCCCACAGAACCGCCGCCTACTGAGCCGGAAGGCGAATATAATCCGCTCACGGGACTTTATGATTTAGAAGAAGGATCGCCTACTCGCCCCATAGCCTTTATGATTGGCAATAATTCCGCTTCCCGGCCGCAGTACGGCGTTGATCAGGCGGATATTTTTGTCGAAACAGAAACAGAAGGCGGAATTACAAGGATTATGGCGGTTTTTGCAAGCATAGACAAGGTACCGGATCAAATCGGTCCGATACGCAGCGCAAGAACGCCGTTCGTCAATACAGCTGATTCGCTCGACGCAATACTTGTTCACTGCGGCGCAAGCAAAGCGGGCTTTTCCGCTATCGACAGTACCGGTATTGCGGAGATTGACGCGCTCTACAGCAGCCTTTTTTGGCGCGATCCGTATCTGCGTGACGCAAAGGGCTATGAGTACAGTCTTATGACAAGCAGGGAAATGCTCTACAATGCGGTAATGGGCGGCAGCTATAATACCTTTTCGTCAGTCGATTCGCCTTTTTCATTCGCGCTTCAGCAATCAAACGCCCCGGACGCCGCAAATATTCAGCTCAGACTTTCGGGCGCGGAAGCAGTAAGCTTCACATACGACGTTGAAAATAACTGCTATTATAAACAGCTCGGTTTGCTCGACGGCGCGGAAATCCATACAATGGCGGACGGCGCCCGGATTACGGTGCAAAACGTTATAGTTATTTATGCTGAACAGTATTGGGAAAATAACGTCACAATCAATTATAATCTAAACGGTGGAAGCGCTCGGCTTTTTACCGGCGGAACGGTAAGAAGCATCGCTTATACACGAGAAGCAGACCGGCTTTCCTTTCTTGAAGAGGACGGTTCCGCCGCCGTATTAAATCCGGGAAAAACTTATATACTTATTGCTTCAAATTCTTATTCGGAAAGCTTGCTGTACTATTAAGTATTTATCCGTTTGCTTTTATTCTCGATAACGCGGGAGTACGCTTTTAAGCTTTTCGTCTTGCTTTGCTGTCTTGCCGACTTCTCTGTCTAAAAAGGCTTGACATACTTTTGTCAAAGGGATAAAATGTAAAATATATAACTTAGGCAAAGATGTCTTCCCGCCTTAAAGGCGGTTTGTTCCGGTTCAAGCAAGCCTGCCGGAGCTTTGCCCGATTTTATTGCGGATATTATGCCTTGCGGCAAAAAATAATTTTTTACTGTCAAATAAGTATGTTTATAATTTGTACGGGTAAATTAAATTATAGCATACTCGGATTTTTTAAAATATGGAGGTATTATTACGTGAGTTTTGAAAACACAATAGAAAAGCCGGTGCGAAAGGGGGGTATACAAAAGAGCAAAACGTATAAAAAGCCGGTAAAAAAGAGCGACGCTTACCGCGTTCAGAAAAACAGCTATAACACGCTTAAACAAACGAACATAAAGGCAAACAAAAATTATCCTAACATCAGGAGCATTAAAAAAACTAAAAATAACGAGCCGCTGCCGTCGGTTAAAATTTCTTTTCTCGGCGGACTTAATGAAATAGGCAAAAATATTACCCTGATAGAATGTAACGACGATATTCTTATTCTTGACTGCGGTATGGCGTTTCCCGACGCCGATATGCTCGGTGTTGATCTTGTCATACCTGATTTTACTTACGTTGAGCAAAATATAAGCAAAGTCAAAGGCGTTGTTCTTACCCACGGTCATGAAGACCACATAGGCGGTCTGCCCTTTTTGTTGAGCCGTTTTATAAACATACCCATATTCGCAACGGCGCTTACTTTGGGACTTCTCGGAAATAAGCTTAAAGAGCATAATTTATATAATAAAGCCAAACTCAATACCGTAAAAGCGGGTGAAAGCGTTAAAATCGGCTGTATGAGCGTTGAGTTTATTCACGTTAATCACTCGATCCCCGACGCTGTCGGAATTGCCATTCATACTCCTGCCGGTACTATAGTGCATACCGGCGACTTTAAAATAGACTGTACGCCTATATCCGGCGGTATGATAAATCTTTCCCGTTTTGCTCAGCTCGGCGACGAAGGCGTTCTGGCTCTAATGGCCGACAGTACAAACGCCGAACGCCCGGGTTATACCGCAACGGAGCGGACTGTCTCCGGGTCTTTTGAAAACCTTTTTGTCAGGGCGGAGAAAAACCGCATAATAATAGCTACCTTCGCCTCAAATATCAATCGGGTTCAGCAAATTATAAACTGCGCTTCAAAGCATGGGAGGAAGGTTGCTTTTTCCGGCAGAAGTATGATAAACTATATGTCTGTGGCTACGGAGTTGGGGTATCTTAATGTGCCCGAGGGTATCATTATAGATATTGATATGCTTTCTAAATATCCTCCCGAAAAAATAGTGCTTGTAACAACGGGCAGCCAAGGCGAGCCTATGTCTGCGCTTACAAGAATGGCTTATTCGGATCACCGCAAGGTTTCCGTGGGAGTAGGCGACTTTATTATAATTTCGGCAAACCCGATTCCGGGCAACGAAAAAACCGTAGGCAATGTTGTAGACGAGCTGCTCAAACGAGGCTGCGAGGTTATTTATGAGTCTATGTATGAGGTTCATGTTTCCGGGCACGCCTGCCAGGAAGAGCTTAAAATCATTCATTCTATCATAAAGCCGCGCTATTTCATCCCGGTGCATGGCGAGCAAAAGCACCTGCGTAAGCACGCCGCCCTCGCCGAGAGCCTCGGTATGAGCAAAAGAAACATATATATCGGCGATATAGGAAGCAGTATAGAAGTTAATCGTGATTTTATCAGAGAGCTGCCGTCGGTTCCCGCAGGTAAGGTATTTGTAGACGGAATCGGCGTCGGCGACGTCGGAAGCATTGTTTTGCGCGACAGAAAGCATCTCGGCGAGGACGGTCTCATAATTATCGTCGCTTCGCTTGATATATACGACGGTCACGTTGTAAGCGGTCCGGATGTTGTTTCGCGCGGATTTGTTTATGTGCGCGAAAGCGAGAGCCTGCTTGAAGATGTCAAAGCTGTCTCTTCAAAGGTACTCGACGATTGCGCCGACAGTAATATGCACGAATGGGGAGTTATTAAAAACCGAATTAAGGACGATGTGTCTAAGCTTATTTTCCAGCGTACAAAGCGCAAGCCTATGATTTTGCCGATCCTTATGGAGGTTTGATTCCGCGGCGCTTTAAACTTATGCGAGCCGGGCTTTAACAAATGCAGCACAGGAGGGTAGGGGATATGAAAAACAAAATATGGATCGCAAGTCCTTGTTTTATTGTGTTTGCCGTATTTATGTTTGCAATGTCCGCTGTTTCGCTGCAATATAACGTATGGCTTGCTGCAGCTGAGTTTGCTGTAAGCGCACTACTGCTTGCGGCGGTTTTGCTATGGTACTTTAAAATCAGGGGCGGTATGAAAGCGATCGCCGAATCCGCTTTTTCAAACGTTGCGCTTACAGACAGGGATTTTTTGGAAAAATTTAAAATTCCCGTCGCCGTCGTAGGCGAACGCGACGATCTTCTGTGGTGCAACTCGGTGTTTGCCGAAGCTTTCAAAGCCGGGAAAAGCCCGCTGGGCGACTGTGCTTCCGCTTATTTTCCCAATAAAACTCTCAAGGAAATTCTTTCCTCCGCGGGCACATCGGTCAAGTTTGCGGACCGTAAATATACCGTTTTTGCAAACGAGATAGACGGCGGAGCGGTTCTGTATTATGTTGACGATACCGACTATAAAAATATTGCGCTTGAGTTTTCCCGCAGTCGTCCTACCGTTGCGATGATCTATTTTGACAATATCGACGACTTTATAGACGAAAACGATGTCGATAGCGCGCAGACCGTTCTTGCCGTTGAAAATGCGCTCCAAAAGCTTGCAAATAATTATAAGTCGCTCTACAGGAAGCTTTCCGCCGGAAGATACATGATAATTTTTCAGGAACGCAATATTCAAAAGCTTATTGCCGAAAAATTTAAGATCCTCGATGAAATAAGAACTATAAAATACAACGAAAAGTTTGCAACTGTTTCCATCGGAATAGGGCGCAACGCCGATTCTGTAAAGGAAAGCGAAACCCTGGCGCGCATGGCGCTTGATATGGCTCTCGGACGCGGCGGCGATCAGGTTGCCGTAAACAAAAACGGCAGCTATGAGTTTTTCGGCGGCGTGTCTCAGGGCGTCGAAAAAAGGAGCAAGGTTCGCACAAGGGTAATTGCAAATACTCTTCAGGCAAGCATAAACAATGCCGACAAGGTTATTATTATGGGGCATAAGTTTTCCGATTTTGACTGCGTAGGAGCCGCAGTGGGTCTGCAATGCGCAGTGGCAAACAGTTTTTCAAAGCCGGCTTTTATTGCTATAGACCGTAAGAAGACAATGGCCTCTTCTCTTATAGATATGGTTAGCGGCTCGGGAGCTTTCGCTTATTTTGTTTCGCCGGAAGAAGCGCTGCGACTCGTTACGGACAAAACTCTTTTAATTGTTGTAGATACTCATATTCCCGAACGTTTAGAGTCCGAGCAGCTCTATTCTGCGTGTAAAACCGTTGTGGTAATAGATCACCACCGAAAAATGATTAATTATATAAACAACGCTTTCATTTTCCATCATGAAGCTTCGGCGTCATCCGCTTCCGAAATGTGTACGGAAATAATTTCCTACATGGCGGAAAAAAGCATTACCCCGCTTGCCGCTAACGCGTTGCTCGCCGGAATAATGCTTGACACAAAGAATTTTATAGTCAAAACCGGGGTTCGAACCTTTGAAGCGGCCGCCTATCTACGCCGTAAAGGCGCAGACACCGTAACGGTTAAATCGCTTTTTGCCGATAATATTATTACATATAAGGAACGCTACCGCCTTGTTTCGGACGCGCAGATTTATAAAGGCTGCGCCGTATCGATTGCAGGCGAAGAGCTCGACGATCCGCGTCTTATAGCTTCTCAGGCTGCCGATGAGCTGCTCGGCGTGAAGGGCGTTTCGGCGTCTTTCGTTATTTTTGTTACAGAAGAAAATACGGTAAATATATCCGCCAGAAGCTACGGCAAAATAAACGTACAGATTATAATGGAGCGTTTGGGCGGAGGCGGTCATCAGACAATGGCGGCTACTCAAATTAAAGAAAGCACAATCGAAAGCGTTCGTCAAAAGCTTATGGAGGTTATTGATGAAACTGTTGATTAAAACGCCGTATTTCTAAGGAGGTTATCTGAATGAAGGTTGTATTGCTTACAGATGTTAAAGCGCTCGGAAATAAGGGCGAGCTTGTAAACGTTTCGGACGGCTATGCAAGAAATTTCCTTTTTCCGCGAAAGCTTGCGAAGAAGGCGGACTCGCAGGCAATAAACGAGCTTAAAAACGCCGAGGAGTCAAAGCGCTTTAAAATTGAATCCGACAAAAAAATTGCCAACGATTCCAAAGCTGTACTTGAGAACTCGCTCATATGCATCAAAGCAAGAGCGGGTAAAAACGGCAAGCTTTTCGGAAGCGTTACGGCTAAAGAGATAAGCGCCGAAATTAAAAGGCAAAAGAATATCGACATTGACAAACGCAAAATCACGCTTGACGCCGACATTAAGTCCTTTGGCACTTATAACGCCGAAATAAAGCTTTATGCGGGAATCAGCGCAGCAGTTAAAATTCAGGTTTCCGAAGAGTAATTCGGTCTGTTTGTAAGGGGGAACGGTGCAATGCCTGAAAATCAAATGACAACCTCATACGACGGACTTGCACTGCCTTACAGCGCCGAAGCGGAGCAGGCTGTGCTCGGAGCTGTAATACTTGAACCCGACGTTATGGATAAAATAGCCGGAATTTTAAGTAAGCCGGACTATTTTCATCTTTCGGTTCACCGCAGCATTTATTCCGCTATGCTCGATATGTTCACAGGCGGCGAGACGCTTGATTTTGTAACTCTGCTTGAGCATTTAAAGCTTGACAAAAGCTTTGATCAAACAACCGGAAAGACATATCTTGTTCAGCTTACGGAAAATTGTCCGTCGATTTCAAATGTTGAAATATATGCAAATATCGTCCGCGAAAAATATGACGTCCGCTGTCTTATTAATGCCGCGCGTGAAATAATAGACGAGTGTTCCGCCGGAGAAAACGAGCCGTCTGTGCTTATAGATTCCGCCGAGCAGAAAATTTTTGATATAAGGCGCGGAAAAAGCATTCAGGGGCTCCAAAGAATAAACGAGGTTATTATCCAAACCTTTGACCGATTGGACGCTTTGAATAATTCCGACGATAATTTTGCAAAGCCTATCCCGTCGGGCATAGGGGGGCTTGACCGCACAATCACCGGGCTCAACCGAAGCGACCTTCTGCTTTTAGCCGCCCGTCCGGGAATGGGCAAAACCTCTTTTGCGCTCAATATTGCGAAAAATGTCGCTTGCCGGTCAAAAAAGACCGTGGCGTTTTTTTCTCTTGAAATGACAAAGGAGCAGCTCGCCTCGCGCCTGCTTTCTTCCGAGGCGCTGGTTGAAGGAACAAAGCTTAGAACCGGGAATCTCAACGAGGAGGAATGGCAGCGGCTTGTCTCGGCCGGCGATGTCTTGAGCAAGGCAAAAATATATCTGGACGATACCCCCGCCATTACAGTTCCCGCAATGAAAGCCAAGCTCCGCCGTCTTCGCGAGCTTGATTTGGTTGTCATAGATTATCTTCAGCTTATGTCAACCGGCAGAAGAAACGATAACCGTGTCCAGGAAATTTCCGAAATAACAAGAAATTTAAAAATAATGGCAAAGGAGCTTAATGTTCCGGTAATAACGCTTTCTCAGCTTTCACGTGCAAGCGAGCAGCGTTCCGACCACCGACCGCAGCTTTCCGATCTGCGCGACTCGGGTTCTATTGAGCAAGACGCGGATATAGTGCTTTTTCTTTATCGCGAGGGTTATTACGACAAGGCAAACGGCGCTGAAAGCGACGATGCCGCAATTGACCGCAATTCCGGCGAATGCATAGTCGCCAAAAACCGTCACGGCGAGACAAATACGGTAAAGCTTCACTGGCAGGGTGAGTTTATGCGGTTTACATCGCCGGATTCTGTTCACCAAGAACATTGATACAATGATTTCAAAGCTTAAACATACAATAAAAGACTTCAGCCTTATTCAACCGTCGGACACCGTCATTGTCGCGCTTTCGGGCGGGGCGGACTCCGTATCGCTGCTTTACGCCCTGCATTTGCTTGAAAACGAGTTATCCTTTGTCCTTCGCGCCGCGCATCTTAATCACAATATACGCGGCGAGGAGGCTCTCAGAGACGAGCTGTTTTGCAAAGAGCTTTGCCGCAGCCTCGGCGTACCCCTCTCGGTAAAAAGCGTATTTGTCGCCGAAACGGCCGAAAAGCAGAAAATAAGTCTTGAACTTGCCGGCAGAAACGAGCGTTACGCTTTTTTCGGCGAGCTGTCGAGAATGTATTCAAATGTTAAAATTGCCACAGCTCATACTGCCTCGGATAATTTGGAAACCGTGCTTTTCAATCTTTCCCGCGGAACGGGAGCGGACGGATTGCGCGGAATCCCGGTTCGAAGAGGGAACATAATCCGACCTTTAATTACGGTAACAAGGGAAGAGGTCGAAGACTTTTGCTCCGAACACTCCCTCTCTTACGTAACGGATTCAACAAATATGCAGCCTATATACAGCAGGAACATCATACGCGCTTCGGCCGTACCTGCGCTGAGAAAAATAAACCCCGAGCTTGAAGACGCTGTTCTTCGTATGAGCATGCAGATGTCGCATATTTCCGAATATTTGGATAAACAGGCCTTTTCCGCCCTCAAATCAGCCGAGGTCAAATACGGCTGGTCCTGTGAAAAATTCCGTTCAAGCGACAGAATTTTGTGCGAAAGAATGATTTCTCTGCTTGCAAAAAAGGTCGGTATGAACATTTTGGAAAAAAAACACATTGATTTATGCCGCCAAATTATTTATAATGGGGGTACGGTTTCTTTACCTAACGGTTATTGCGCCGCCGCAAAGCAAGGAGTATTCCGCATCTTTAAGTCTGCTAAAACGTGCGGTGAGTTTATTTTTTCGCTCAATTGCGATACTCGATTTAACTTTGCAGGTAAAGAATATGTTTTTTCCTTTTACAAAAATCCGCCGGAAAACTCCGAAAATCTTATCCCGCTCATAAATACGGACGGTCTTTTTATTCGCAACAGACGTCCCGGCGATACTTTCCGCATTCATGGAAGAAACGTCACAAAAAGCCTTAAAAAGCTTTTAAACGAAGAAAAAATTCCGGCGGAGCTGCGCGGCTCTTTGCTTTTAATAGAGCAGCAAGGCAAAATTTTATGGCTCGAAAATGTCGGTCTCTCCGCTTATGCAGAGGATATTCGGAAAAATTCTCGGCTTTTTTTGAAAATAACAATTTTTCATCACATAAATAATTTATAATATTACAATACTTTGAACCCTGCGAGGTATGGAGTATGCATAAGGATATTGAATCAATCTTGCTTACCGAAAACCGGCTTGCCGAAATCACTTCCGGCATTGCCGATGAAATAAATCGAGATTATAAGGGCAAAAATCCTCTGCTTATAGGTCTGCTTAAAGGGAGTTGTATATTTTTAGCCGACCTCGCGCGCAAAATCAAGCTCGACTGTTATGTGGATTTTTTAACGGCCTCAAGCTACGGTAACGGCACCGAGAGCTCCGGCTCCGTCAAGGTCGGCTCAAAAGGGAGCGGCAGCTTCAAAGGCGCCGATATTATTCTTGTGGAGGATATTCTTGACAGCGGCAGAACGCTTTCATGCGTAAGAGAGCATTTGCGCGGTGCAGCAGCCCGCTCGGTTAAAATCTGCACCTTGCTCGATAAACCCGCCAGGCGCGCCGTTGATATATATCCGGATTATTTCGGAGTGCAAATTCCCGATTTGTTTGTTGTTGGGTACGGTATGGATTACGCCGAAAAATATCGTAATCTTCCGTACATCGGGACTTTAAAGCCCGAAATCTTTTCATAAATTTTTATAAAGACGAAATAATACATCAGGGAGTGTTTCTATGAATAATAAGAAAAAATGGAAAACCTTGGCTTTGTATTTAGCAATTCCTATTATTGCAATTATTGCCATATCAATGATTTTTTCCTTACAGCCGACGCAAAGCTACAGCTATTCTGAGATAATATACTATTTTCAGGATGAGCAGGTAAAGGAATTTACCGTAAACGCCGGTTCCGGTGAAATAAACATCCTTTTGCAGGACGGAACAAAGATAACGAGCAAGCTTGCGAGCGTTACATTGTTTTACGAAGATGTTAAGGATTACATCAACAGCTACAACGAGGGGAAGGCGGAGGAAGATCGCCTTGAGTTTGATATTGCCCGCGCAAGCGATAATTCATTCCTTAACGAACTGCTGCTCATTGTGGTTATGGTTGTGATTTTCGGTTTGCTGTGGTTCTTTATGATGAGGCGGATGTCAGGCGGCTTAGGCGGAAAGGAAATGACCTTTGGCAAGGCAAGGTTTAAAAACGCCAACGACGAAAAGAGAAAAACCACTTTTGCCGATGTGGCGGGCGCCGATGAAGAAAAGGAAGAGCTTGCCGAGATTGTTCAGTTCTTAAAAGATTCCGAAAAGTACAAAAAGCTCGGCGCAAAAATACCCAAGGGAGTTTTGCTCGTGGGACCTCCCGGCACCGGTAAAACACTCCTTGCAAGAGCGGTAGCCGGCGAAGCGGGAGTACCGTTTTTCTCAATTTCCGGCTCGGATTTTGTAGAAATGTTTGTCGGCGTCGGCGCTTCACGCGTTCGCGATTTGTTTGAAACAGCAAAGAAAAATTCTCCCTGCATTGTTTTTATCGATGAAATAGACGCGGTTGGCCGCCAAAGAGGCGCCGGTCTCGGCGGCGGAAACGATGAACGCGAGCAGACGCTTAACCAATTGCTTGTTGAAATGGACGGCTTCGGCGCTAATGCCGGCGTAATTATAATGGCTGCAACAAACCGCCCGGACGTTCTTGATCCCGCCCTTATGCGGCCGGGACGTTTTGACCGCCAGGTAGTAGTCGGTTACCCGGATGTTGCCGGCAGAGAAGCTATTTTAAGGGTACATTCACGCGAAAAGCCGCTTGCGCCCGACGTCAGTCTTAAAACCGTTGCCCAGTCTACGGCGGGCTTTACCGGCGCTGATTTGGAAAATCTTTTGAACGAGGCCGCTTTGCTTGCGGCGCGTGCGGACAAAAAGGCAATAACCATGGAAGAAATAAGCAAAGCAACCATTAAGGTTGTCGTCGGCGCCGAAAAGAAATCCAAGGTTATGTCGGATAAAGAAAAGAAGCTCACCGCATATCACGAGGCAGGTCATGCAATAGCCTTTTATGTTTGCAAAACTCAGGATCCTGTACATCAGATTTCAATTATTCCCACTGGTATGGCGGGCGGATACACAATGCCGCTTCCTACGGAAGAAAAGAGCTATCAAACAAGAACTTATATGTACGAGAGAATAGTTACCGCTCTCGGCGGCAGAGTCGCCGAACAGCTTGTTTTGGGCGATATTTCCACAGGCGCTTCCAACGATATTGAACAGTCTACAAAAATTGCAAAGGCTATGGTTACAAAGTACGGTTTCAGTGACAAGCTCGGAACGGTATGCTACGGCTCCGGCAACGAGGTGTTTATCGGCCGCGATATGGGTCAGGTTCAGGACTATTCCGACGCTACGGCTTCAAAGATTGATGAAGAGGTTCAAAGCATTATTGCCAAAGCGTATGACGATTGTACTAAGCTTTTGACCGAGAATATGCCGGAGCTTCACAAGGTGGCGGCTTTCCTCTTTAAACACGAAAAGATGAACGGCGCCGAATTTGAAGCTGTAATGACCGGTACTTATGTTGAGCCCTGTATCGAAGACGGGAACGCTCCTGTTTAAAACAAAGCCTAAGTAAGCAAAAAATTTAATATTGCAACAGTTAAAAATAAGCAAATAAAATAAAAAATCCCGCTGTGTAATTTACGGCGGGGTTTCTTTAAAGGAACGGTGAGCATCGATGCATAAAATCGAAGAACTTTCCCGGCTGATTGAAAGCTCGCAAAACATCTGCGTTTTTACCGGCGCGGGAGTAAGCTGCGCATCCGGGATACCCGATTTTCGTTCAGCCGACGGCCTATATAACAGAAGCTCGGGATATAAATATTCTCCCGAAGAAATTATTTCACACACCTTTTTTGTGCAAAATCCGGAAATATTTTACGATTTTTATAAAAACAATATGCTCTATCTTGACGCTCGGCCAAACAGCGCGCATATGTATTTTGCCGATTTGGAACGCAGGGGCAAAAATGTATCTGTCGTTACACAGAATATTGACGGACTTCATTCTCTCGCGGGCAGTAAAAACGTTATGGAAATTCACGGCAGCGTCCTGCGCAATTACTGTACCCGCTGTGCAAAACCGTACAGCGCCGAGTACATAAAATCCGCCGAGGGCGTTCCGCGCTGTAAAGAGGACTCCGCAATAATAAAGCCGGACGTGGTATTGTACGAGGAGCCCCTTGATGAAGCCGTGGTAAACCGCGCTATCGACGCAATTTTAAACGCAGAGCTGATGATAGTAGCCGGAACCTCGCTCAGCGTATATCCCGCCGCCTCTTATTTGCGGTTTTTTCGCGGGAATGCTCTTGTCTTGATTAACAAAAGCTCCACTCCTTATGACAATCGTGCTGACATTGTTTTTCATGAGGATATAATTGAAGTAATAAAATCGCTTGAAAATATAGGGTGACCGTTTTAAGTGTGCAGATTTAATTCCGCGCTCTGATACGGTAACTAAAAATCTTAAACCTTGTTTCATGCTTTTTTATTTTTAAAGGGATTAATATTCATAACCGCTATTCCGCATAAAATCGGGAAAATCCCCGCAATATTGTAAACGCTCATCTCCTCATGAAAAACGAATACGCCGATACATGCCGCAACAACAGGTTCAATTGTTGAGAGCATTGAAGCCGTTGTGTTTGATACTCCGGAAAGTCCGTGGGTATATAACAGATAGGGCAGTGTGCAGCAAAAAAAACCGATAATCACTGCGTAAACGCAGGCTTTTAAACTGAAATTACCGAAAATAAAGCCTATATTGCCGAAAGGAATGCAGCCCAGCGTGCTGAATAAAAAGGTATAAAATGAAATTGTATATGTATTGTAGCCCCGGTTAAGCGCATAACGCGAAAATATGCTGTATAAAGCGTATCCTACTCCGGAGGCAAGACCCGTAACCGTCCCGAGAATATTAAAATTTTTATAATTCGAGCCGATTATCCCGGAGACAAAGGTACAGCCGCACAGGATCATTATCAGCGCAATTATTTTAAAAACGGTAAGCTTCTCTTTGAAAAGAAAAGCCGAAAAGACCGCTACGAACGCCGGCGCCGTGTATAACAAAACCGCGGCCGCTCCAAGGCTTGTAAGCTCCATGGTGTAAAAGTAACATACGTTAAACATCAACAGGCTTAATATTCCCGTACCCGTAAAGCACCATATATCCCTAAGCTTAATTTCGAAGAACTTACTGTCTTTTATAATAATAACGGGAATAATCGACGCGAGCGCTGCAAGCGAACGTATAAAGACAATTTGTATCTGACTGAAGCCAAGCGAAGAAAGTCCCCGCACGTTAATACCGATGCAGCCCCATAACACTGCGGCGGAAATTATAAAACCGTATGATTTTTTCATTATCCGAATCCTTTAAAATTATTTTTCTTCGGCGTCAGACTTATTTAACGGTTGATCGGCTTCTGAGCTCAGCCGGGGAATAAAGTTGCGCGCAAACCGCCCTTGCCCGCCGTGCTTAATATGAAAATACCCTATAACGCTGAAAATGACGGCGCCTATAAAATTGACCAGAAGATCCTTCATAGTATCTATAAGACCTATATCTATATATCCGTCAACGGGAAGAACCTGACCGTTTACCGTAACCTCTGATATGTTTTTTATGCTAACCGCTTTATTTACGGATTCCGGGTTAAGCAACAGGCTTGAAATAGTATGCACAACTGTATCTTTTTGCATATCCGTCAATAGCAGCATATCGCAGGAAAATTCCAGAAACTCCCAAAGAACGCCTATAGTCATTGAAAAGCAAAAAGACGCAATCGCAAGATAAGCGGGCGAAAGGTTGAATTTTACTTTTGCGCTTCGGTTAAGAATATCTACCATTGCAAAGCCGATTGCCGCGCACAGAAACCCGTTTATTGTATGCAGCATCGTGTCCCAGAAGGGATACTTAATGTAGAAGCTGTTCATTTCGCCTAAAATTTCCGCGGCAAAAATAAAAAGCAAAATTATAATTTCAAGCACTGAAGGCAGTTCTATGTTGAGGCGGCGTTCAACGGCGCTCGGAACAAGAAAGAGAATCAGCGCAAGCACGCATACAAACAGATTTTCATATTTTTTCAGTACAATCGACATAACCATTGCGACGATTACCGCTAACCTTAAAATGACATATATCGCAACCGTTACCTTGTTTCGGTGCAGAGGCGCGGTTTTCGTATGCCTGCGTTTATTCTCCGATCTTTTTTTCATAATTCAATAATCCCTTCTGCAACTTATTTAGTTCGTTATCTCCCAAAAGTGTTTTATCTTTAATAATTATAGATTAAAACGGAAATTAATTCAACATTAAAAATTTTTACGGGTGCATATTATTGAATTAAAAACGCGGCTTAAGCAAACGCACAATATATTTTACCGCAATTATCAACAAAAAAATGATGCATCCGTTTCAAAGATATAAATATATGACGAATTTTGAAAAATAAAATATTTTGTAATTGAAAATAGACTGTAATACTTGTAGAATAATTATGTATGCACTAAGTATATGACTTTCCTGAAAGGGTGAATATTTAAAAAATGTTTAAAATAATCAGAAAGCAGGCGCTTAATCCTACGGTAACGCTTATGGAAGTTGAAGCTCCGTTTATAGCAAAAAAAGCCGAACCCGGTCAGTTTATAATCCTCCGCGTAGATGAAGACGGCGAGCGTATTCCGCTTACCGTTGCTGACTTTAACAGAGCCGCGGGAACGGTCACCATTATATTCCAAATTGTCGGAGCAACCACGGAAAAGCTCAACAGGCTCGCCGCAGGCGAATATATCCACGATTTTGTCGGCCCACTCGGAGTAGCAAGCAACACTCAAGGTCTTGGTAAGGTAGCGGTTATAGGCGGCGGCGTAGGCTGCGCAATTGCATATCCGCTTGCCAAAAAGCTACACGGTTTAGGGTGTGAGGTTCACAGCATTGTGGGCTTTCGCAGCAAAGAGCTGATAATTTTACACGACGAGTTTTCAGCCGTATCAGACAGGCTTTTGTTAATGACGGACGACGGCAGCGCAGGGGAAAAGGGGCTTGTCACCGACGCATTGAAGCGCCTTATCGAAAGCGGCGAGCAATACGATGAGGTCATAGCGATAGGACCCCTTGTAATGATGAAGTTTGTTTGCAGACTGACCAAAGAATACAATATAAAAACAGTTGTTTCAATGAATCCGATTATGATTGACGGAACCGGTATGTGCGGCGGATGCCGCTTGACCGTTGGAGGAAAAACAAAGTTTGCCTGCGTTGACGGTCCCGATTTTGACGGTCACGAGGTTGATTTTGACGAGGCTATTGCGCGCAGCAGCATTTACCGCGATTTTGAAAGAAAAGCGCACGAAGAAACCTGCAATCTCTTAAACATGGAGGTAAAATAAAATGCCCAATATGTCTTTAACCAAAAATAAAATGCCCGTGCTTGATCCCAAAACAAGAAGCACTGTTTTTTCCGAGGTTGCGCTTGGATATACGCAGGAAATGGCGGTAAACGAGGCGCAGCGCTGTCTTAATTGCAGACACAAGCCCTGCGTGGGCGGATGCCCCGTAAACATTAATATACCGGGTTTTATCCAAAAGGCGGCTCAGGGAGATTTTGAGGGCGCATACGCGGTGATTAACGAGGCTTCCTCGCTGCCCGCAATATGCGGACGGGTATGTCCGCAGGAAACCCAGTGTGAGAAAAACTGTGTTCGCGGCATTAAGGGCGAGCCTGTAGGAATAGGCAGGATAGAGCGCTTTGTAGCCGATTATCATAACTCAAACGGTAACCGGACTACCCAAAAGCCTGAAGCAAACGGTCATAAGGTAGCTGTCATAGGCTCCGGCCCGTCCGGGCTCACCTGTGCGGGTGAGCTTGCCAAAAAGGGCTACGATGTTACAATCTTTGAGGCTCTTCACACGGCGGGAGGTGTGCTCGTTTACGGAATACCCGAATTCAGACTTCCCAAGTCGATTGTTGCAAATGAGATTGAGGCCTTAAAGGCTTTAGGCGTTAAAATCGAAACGAATATGGTTATCGGCAGGGTTCTTTCCGTTGACGAGCTTTTCGATCTCGGCTTTGAGGCTGTATTTGTCGGATCCGGAGCCGGACTGCCGCGGTTTATGAACATTGAGGGTGAAAATTTAAAGGGCGTTTATTCCGCAAACGAATTTTTAACGCGTGTAAATCTGATGAAGGCTTATTTACCTTCAAGCTCTACTCCTATTTCCAAATCAAAAAATGTTATAGTAGTCGGCGGAGGCAACGTTGCAATGGATGCGGCGCGCAGCGCCAAACGTCTCGGAGCCGAGAAGGTTTCCATAGTTTACCGCCGCTCACGCGAGGAGCTCCCCGCACGTGCCGAAGAGGTAGAGCACGCTGTTGAGGAGGGCGTCGTTTTCCGACTTCTTAACAATCCGACTCGTATTATCGGCGATGAAAACGGCTTCGTTAAAGAGATTGAATGTATTCAAATGGAGCTTGGCGAGCCTGACCAAAGCGGCAGACGCCGTCCGGTTGAAAAGAAGGGATCGGAGTTTATTATTAAGTGCGACTGCGTGATAATGGCAATCGGCACCTCGCCCAATCCGCTGATTAAATCTACAACCAAGGGTCTTGAAACCCAAAAATGGGGAGGAATTATAACCGACAGCGACGGACTTACTTCTCGCGAAAATGTCTATGCAGGCGGAGACGCGGTAACCGGAGCGGCAACCGTAATTCTTGCAATGGGAGCCGGCAAAAACGCGGCCGCTTCTATCGACAAAAAGCTCCGCGGCAGGTAATCTTAGGCAATAAAACGCAAATCAAATGCAAATTAAATAAACACATTAAACGAAAGGAATGATTAAAAGTGAAAAAATTTTTCAGCGATTTTAAGGCCTTTATTACCAGGGGCAACATCATGGATTTGGCTGTCGGCGTTGTAATAGGCGGCGCGTTCAGCAGCATTGTTACATCTTTGGTAAACGATATTATTTCACCGTTGATTGGTATTATTACCGGCGGAGTTTCTCTAAGTAACCTCAAGGTAGTTTTTACTCCCGCTCAAACAGACGCTTTAGGCAATGTTGTTGCCGAGGAAAACGCCCTTTTGTACGGCAGCTTTTTACAGTCGGTTATAGATTTCCTTATAATAGCGTTTTCAATATTCCTTGTCCTCAGAATAATTATGACGCTGAGGAAAAAGTTTGAAGAGATCACCAAAAAGCAGGAGGAAGAGTCCGCCCCTGCGCCGGAGGCGCCCGATCCGGCTCAAAGGACAAACGAGCTTCTCGAGGAAATTCTGCAAAAGCTTTCAAAATAAAAACCGAAAAAGCGTTTGAACATACGTCTAACACCGCCGACAAAGTACAAGTCGGCGGTCCTTTTTTAACCGCACCGCTCCGTAAAACTTGCTTTAACCTGAATGCCGCCGCAATTTAAGCGTGCTCAGGGTGCGTCCGAGCTCGGGCTTATTATTTTGGAGGTGTATTCTACACAAAAAAATCGCCTTCACCTCAAAAATTTGTTAAAATGATTGACTGTTTTTCGGTTTTGTGATATTATAGCTATATTAACAGTCCGTAATCTGTTTTATGGGCTAATAATCAAAATAAAAAGTGAAAGGTAGGTTTTTATGAACATCAAAAGAAGACTGCTTTCTGTTCTGCTTGTTGCCGCGATGACGGTCTCGGTTGCAGCTCAAAGCGCTTTCGTTACTTCGGCAGAAGAAGCTGATGCAGCGGAAGCGGTCGAGACGGCCGAAGCGGAAGAAGAAAGCACGCAGCCGGACGGAACCTATACTCCCGATGAAGTTGCGGAAAAAATTCAAAGCGGCGAAGCCGCCGACGCTCTTGTTCTTGAGCAGGAAAGTGACACCGTAATGTCAAATAATGTTTACACATCGGGCGACTCTCTTTTCACTCACAACGAGTGGAAGGGAACAACCGTAAACGGAACAGACAACGCGAAGGTCTATTCCGTTAATACGGTAGATACGCCCAGCTTGAGCTTTATTCCCTACCAAACCGCCGACGCGGCGTTCAACGGTTCAAAGGAATACGCCAAGGAAACGTCAGCATATGTCCAAATGCTTACGGGAGAAAATCTGAGTTGGGATTTGGTTGTCACCCAGAACGATACCGTAGCTAAAAATACTACATATGCCGATTTTTATCAGACAAGCTACACAGGCGCAACTGCGGCTAACAGTTGGAAATCGGTTACTCTTCCGTGCAGCTGGACAATGCAGGGCTTTGACTTCAGCATTTATACCAATGTAACAATGCCATTCAGTTCATCGCTCGACGGTTATACTGCGCCTTATGCTCCTACAAACTACAACCCGGTGGGCCTTTACCGCACAACCTTTACTCTTGACGATTCACTTAAAAACGCCGACGGCAGAGTTCTTATCTGCTTCCAGGGCGTTGAATCCGCTTACTATGTATATGTAAACGGTCAGGAGATCGGTTATACTGAAGACAGCTATGATTCTCACTATTTTGATATTACAGACGCTCTTACGGATGGTGAAAATCTGCTTGCCGTTGAAGTACACAAATTCTGCGACGGCACATGGTTTGAGGATCAGGATATGATATACGACGGCGGTATTTTCCGCGACGTATTCCTCGTTGCTACTCCCGAGACTTATATCCATGACTACAAGGTGGAAACTCCCCTCAAGAACAACTATACTCAGGCCGATCTTGTTCTTGACGGCGTTAAAATCAAAAACACTTCGGCTTCTGCTGCAAGCTACACCGTTAAGGTTGAGCTCAGAGATGCTCAGGGAAGCGTTTTCCTTGCTCCTACGGAGGTAGGCACTGTGTCGGTTGCAGCCAACGGTGAAGCGGAAATCTCCAAAACCGTCTCCAATCTCACACCCGAGCTTTGGTCTGCCGAAACTCCTAACCTTTATACTATGATTATTTCGCTGTACGACGCAAACGGCAGCTATATTTATTCGCTTGCTCAGCAGCTCGGTTTCCGCGAAATAGGCTTTACAAGCACGCAGGTTGCCGACCGTGCAAACAACGATTACACTGTAACAACCACCGAATATCAGGCTCTTACCATCAACGGCGAACGCCTCTTCTTAAAGGGTACTAACCGCCATGATACGGATCCGTTATACGGTAAATATGTTCCCCGGGCAACGCTTGAGGAAGACGTGCTTCTGATGAAGCAATATAATCTTAATTCGCTGCGTACCTCTCATTATCCCAACGACCCGTATCTTTACTATCTTGCCGATAAGTACGGTCTTTATGTAATGGCTGAGGCCAATGTAGAGTGCCACCATCTTATGAGCGGGTACTTGAGTTTCGGCAGCAATTATTCAACCAAAGAGGCTGCCGAGGCCGAATTTAAAGAAGCCGTTCTGCAAAGAGAACTTGACCAGTATAACAGCTTTAAGAACGTTTCATCTGTTATTATGTGGTCAATAGGTAACGAGTGCTTCTACTCAAACAGTGCCTCCTATGCTGATTATATGTATGCTGAGGCTATCTGGATTTATAAAGACAGAGACTCCACCCGCCCGGTACACGCAGAAGGCTTCTCAAGCCCGAAGCAGGGTTATACAACAACCTACGCAGGATGCGATGTTCTAAGCGAAATGTATCCCGCGGTTTCCGGTTACTCTTCACGCGCAACCTACAATGCTCCCTACATAATGTGCGAATATGTTCACGCCATGGGTAATGCCGTCGGCAGCCTTAACGACTATTGGGACGTAATACGCAACAGCGATAAAATGGCCGGCGGCTTTGTTTGGGACTGGGTTGACCAGTCAAGAGCCGTAAGTATGGATACCCTTGACACGGTTACAACCTATTCTGTTGTTGACGAAGCTAATCAAAAGGAAGGCACCGTATCTGCAACGGCGCTTAACGAAGAAGCAGGCGAGCAGTCTATCACCGGTACGTCCTTCTCCGGCAACCTGATTATGACAGGCGAGTCCGAATTTTACAATAATTATTTCAGCGGAACAGGCAAGGCGTTTACCGTTGAATGCATAATTAAACCGACCTCCACTGACATGAATCAGGTATTCTTTGCAAAGGGCGACAAGCAGTTTGCTTTCAAAACCCACAGCACACTCAATACCCTTGAATTCTTTGTTTATTCTTCCGGCCAATGGAAGAGCCTGTCGGCGGATTTCCCGGATAACTGGCTCAACAACTGGCATCAGCTTGTTGCAACGTATAACTGCGGCGTAATGACCGTCTACTGCGACGGCGTACAGCTTGCCACACAGGACGTCGGCGATGTTGATATTAACGCCACCGACGAGGAATTCAGCATCGGCATTCAAACCGACTATACCTCCCGTAAATTCTACGGCGAAATGTCGCTTGCGCGCGTCTATTCCACCGCTCTCACTCTTGAGCAGATAAAAGCTCAGAACAGCGCTAATCCCGCTATCACGGCTGATGACGACAGCGTAATTTTCTGGGTAGATTATTCTAAGGATCTTACCGTTCAGGTTGAAAGCGCTTATTGGGATTACTATGCGGAAAGCTACGCTCACCAGAACCTTTATAACGAGGAAATGGACGGTCACTATTTCGGCTACGGCGATGACTGGACTGGAACCTCCGTCGGCGCTACGGTAACCGAAGACTGGACCGACCAGCTTCAATTCTGCGTAAACGGTCTTGTATCTCCCGACCGTGATCCTCAGCCGGAGCTTTATGAGGTAAAGTACGAATACCAGAACTATTGGTTTGACGCGGTTGATTTTGACGCAGGCATTTTCTCCGTTAAAAATGAAAGCTCTTCAATTAACCTTAACGCTTATGATGTAACGTGGGAGATTCTTGAAGACAGTACCGTACTTTCAAGCGGCACAGTTACAGACAGCGTTGCTCCCGGCGAAACAAAGAACATCACCCTTTCAGGCTACAGCTTGCCGCAGGCTAAGGCGGGGTGCAAATACTATATCAACTTCTATGTAAAAACAAAACAGGATTACGACTGGGCCGAATCTGGCTTCGAGGTTGCTTACCGCCAGCTTGAGCTTCCGGTTGAAACCGTTAATAAGGATGCCGTAATCTCCGATTCTAACGTAAATATAACGGAGGACAGCTCCTACATTACGGTAACCGGCACCGACTTCAGCTTCAAAATAAACAAGACAAACGGCGCTATGGAGGACTATGTATACAATGATGTAACTCTTGTTGAAGTAGGTCCCACACCCACGCTTTACCGTTCGGGAACAAATAACGACGGCGCGAGCAACGGCGGCTCGGGTCGCCATATCAGCTGGAAGACTGCCACAGATAACGTAACGCTTTCCGATTATTCGGTTTCCGAAAACGATTTGGGTCAGAAAACAATCTCCACAACCATTGCCCTTCAAAACAGCGCCGCGGGCGGTACCGTTACTATGAATTATACAATAAACGGTACGGGCGAAGTGACCGTAGACTACACCGTAGACTGCACCGGAACATCTCTCGGCAGATATTCGCGTATAGGTTCACAGCTTATACTCCCTCAAGGATATGAGAATGTTACCTGGTACGGCGGCGGTCCGGTTGAGTCATACTCAGACCGCAGCAGCTTTGCAAGACAAGGCGTTTATACCTCGACTGTTTCCGAAATGTTCTATCCTTTTGTTGATCCTCAGGACACCGGCAACCTGACGGGCGTAAACTGGATAACTGTAACCAACCCCGACTCTACCGCGGCTATGCTCGTAGTGGGCGCTCAGGAGTCGGAAGCCTCGGCACTTCACTTTACTTCCGCTGACCTTGACGTTGATCACGTCTATAAGCTCACTCCGAGAGAGGAAACGGTATTAACCTTTAACTACGCTTCCGACGGCGCCGGCAACTCAAGCTGCGGCCCCGATGTTGCAACTGAATACCAGCTTCCGATTTCGAAAACCTACAGCTACACCTACACCATGATTCCTTACGAAACTACCGCAACCGCCGATGAAATAATGGATATTTCAAGAGCCTATGTAAACATAGAAGGCGACGGCAATGACGAAGACGACAGCTCATATGTTCAAATCCCCAACAGCAGCGTAACAGTTGAAGCGTGCTCACAGTATTCAGATGAAATAGCTGCCGGCGTCGACGGTGCGGCAGGATCGGTTCTTGACGGTAACGAAAATACTTATTGGCATACCGACTGGAGCAGCGACTTATCGCTTACAGACGGTCATCACTGGATTAAATTTACTTTCGATGATACCTATACTCTCAACAAAATTATGTATTTACCGCGTCAGGACAGCCCCAACGGATGTATTATGGGCTACGAAATAATCGTTACAACACCTGACGGAACAGAGGAAACCGTCGCAACCGGTACATGGGCGCAGGATTACAGCTGGAAGTCCGTTACCTTTGACGCTGTAGAAGCAACCGCCGTTAAGGTGCAGATAACCTCCGCCTACGGCGACAACAACGGCGTTCACGGCACTGCTGCGGAGTTTAAGTTCTTCCGGGCTGCCTCGGGCACAGACGAGCCGGACGGTACTTCCGGACCCGACAACTTTACCTATTCCGATATTACCGAAACGGGCGTTACACTTACATGGGATTCCGTTGCCGGCGCGGTTTCTTATGTAATCACTTTGGGTGACGAAACCATAGCAAGCACCACCGGAAGCGCAACCTCCTGCACCATTACCGGGCTTACTCCCGGAACGGAGTACACGCTTTCCATTCAGGCAACTTTCGGCGACAACTCCAGAACTGCGGCTTCAACCGTAACCTTTACTACCGCCGGAGATGCTCCCGTAACCCTCTGGTCGCTCGGCGACGTTGACCACAACGGGGTTATTAACGCAGTGGACGCAACTCTTGTCCTTCAGCATTATGCGACCATCCTACCCGAAAACTACGAAGGCTTCGATAATACCCTTGCCGACGTTAACGCCGACAGTGACATCAATTCCGCAGACGCCACGTTGATTCTTCAAAAGTATGCCACAATAATCAGCTCGTTCCCGGCAGAACAGGAGTAACACAAGGCAGAGCTTGCTTTAATAATTTTGTAAGCACTTAAACAAACGCCCCTTTTGCCTGCATATTGCAGACGCGAAAGGGGCGTTTGCGGTTTTTGTACCTTTGTAATTAAAAAATTTTTGAAAACGGTTGACAAAACGCTCCTTCTTATGTATAATATACAGGTACAACAAAGCAAAACAGATATGTTTTCACCTGTGGGGTGCCGTCTGCACGGGTCAATAGTTCATTTTTCTCTTCTTTTTTTGGGGGATTTTCTGTAATTGACAGCGGACGGAGTTTTCTGTCCGCTTTTTTATTTACCAATCAGCTTTGGAGGTGCTACCCATTAGCAGCAAGGAAATTCAGATCAACGAAGAAATACGCGACAGCGAAGTCAGAGTTATCGGCTCGGACGGCGCGCAGCTTGGTATTATGTCTTCGGCACAGGCTTTAAATATTGCAATACAAAACGACCTTGACCTTGTTAAGATTGCAGCTCATGCAAAGCCGCCGGTCTGCAAAATTATGGACTACGGTAAATATCGCTTTGAACAGACGAAGAGGGAAAAGGAAGCCCGTAAAAATCAGCATGTTACCGAAATTAAGGAAGTAAGGCTTTCTCTTAATATCGACACTCACGATTTTAACACAAAGCTTAACAGCACCGTCAAGTTCCTGTCCAAAGGCAACAAAGTTAAGGTTTCCATTCGTTTTCGCGGCAGAGAGATGGGTCATCCGGAAATAGGCCGTGAAACCATGAAGCGTTTTGCGGAAGCTTGTGCGCAGGCAGCAATTGTTGAAAAGCCCGCTAAGTTAGAGGGTCGCAGTATGCTGATGATTCTTGCACCGAAACCGACAAAGTAAAAACTTATAGGAGGAATAAATTTATGCCTAAAATCAAAACTCACAGCGGCGCAAAAAAGCGCTTCAAGCTGTCCAAAAACGGAAAGGTTATCCGCGCGCACGCAAACAAGAGCCATATTCTTAATAAAAAGACAAGAAAACGTAAGAGAGGCTTAAGACAAACTTGTGTTGCCGACAAAACAAACACGGCACAAATAAAGCGTCTGATTCCCTATAAATAATTTTAAAGCAACTGCTTACAGGAGGTTATATATAAATGGCACGTGTTAAGGGTGCGATGATGACTCGCAAAAGAAGAAATAAAGTGTTAAAGCTCGCAAAGGGCTATTACGGCGCAAAAAGCAGGCATTTTAAAATGGCTAAACAGGCCGTTATGAAATCCGGCAATTATGCTTTTATCGGCCGCAAACAGAAAAAAAGAGATTTCCGCCGCCTTTGGATTACCCGTATCTCTGCGGCATGCAAGGCTAACGGCACCAATTATTCAACATTTATGAACGGCTTAAAGAAAGCCAACATCACCTTAAACCGTAAGATGCTTTCCGAGATTGCTATTGCAGACCCGGCTGCCTTCACAAGCTTGGTGGAACAGGTTAAGTAATCTCAATTACGGCTCGGGGAATATTGTTTTGAACAGTATTGCGTTTGGATTTTTCCAAACGCAATTGTTTCATAAAAAAATTTTAAAATACAGGGTGAACCCTCAAAAGCTGCGAGGCGTATATGAACAAAATTAACAGCAGGGAAAACGCTTTTGTAAAAAATATAATCCGGCTCAGCAAAAGCTCAAAGGAACGCCGTAAACAAGGCGTATTTGTTGCCGAAGGTTTAAGACTGTGCCAAGACGCTCTTAAAAGCGACTGCTTTTTCGAGTTTATCTGCTTTTCCGGCTCGTTTGTTGAGAAGCACGGGGATTTATGTTCTGCTTTTAAAGAAAGGTGCGGCTCGCTCTTCGTACTGAGCGATGCGCTTTTTCACAGCATTTGCGACACTCAAACTCCGCAGGGAATACTGTGCGGCGTAAAAATGCTTGACAAAACAGTTGATTCTGATAAAATTAGACTAAGCGGGAAAATTATTGCGTTGGATAATTTACAGGATCCCGGTAATATGGGCGCAATTTTACGTACTGCGGATGCATTCGGAATAGACGCCGTAATTATTAACCGTGGCTGCTGTGATATTTACTGTCCTAAAGTAGTCCGCGGCAGTATGGGCGCGATTTTTCGCCAAAATATAATATCAATCCCGGATTTGCCCGCCTTTTTAATAAGCTACAATAAGCTTGGAAATTCCTTTGCCGCCGTTTTGTCGGATACGTCGGTATCGGTCGGCGCGTCGGTCTTCCCCGATAATTCTCTTGCCGTAATAGGCAACGAGGGCGGCGGTGTGTCGAAGGAAGTAATTCAAGCTTGTACCGAAAAAATTATTATTCCTATGAGCGGCAAAGCGGAATCGCTTAACGCCGCGGTAGCCGCAGGTATTATTATGTGGGAAATGGTCAAATGAACAACGATAATGCGCTTTACTGGGTATGGCTTTCTTTAGCTTTGGGGTTTCATCATCATTTAGCCGGAAGAATTTATGCCTTGTATAACGATATTTCCGTTTTTTATCTGGGCAAAGAGTTTGAGTGGCGGCTGAGCGGTCTGTTTACAAACGCCGAGCTAAAAAAGCTTTTAAACACAAAGCTTTCGGACGCCGAGCAGATTTTATCCGACTGTGAAAAATACGGAATACAAATTATTTCCATTGAAAGCGACTTATACCCGAATTGTCTGCGCGAAATATACGCGCCTCCCGCCGTTTTATACGTTAAAGGCAGCCTGCCGGATATGCAAAATGTTTTTTCCGTAGCTATGGTGGGAACCCGACGGGCGACCCGCTACGGTGTTAAAAACGCATTTGACTTGTCTTATAACCTTTCAAGATACGGAGCCGTAATTGTAAGCGGCGGCGCTATGGGCATAGACAGCGCGGCGCATAACGGAGCTCTGCGTTCCGGCGGCGTTACCGTTTGTGTACTTGGCTGCGGAATAAATTACGACTATCTGCGGCAAAACAGAAAAATGCGCGAGGCAATTACCGTAAAAGGCGCGCTCGTTTCGGAATATCCCCCGGATACAGCGCCCCTGCCGTATCATTTTCCGGCGCGCAACCGTTTAATCTCGGCGCTTTCAAACGCTGTGCTTGTTGTTGAAGCCGGAGCCTCGAGCGGCTCCTTAATTACCGCTAACTGCGCTGCCGAACAGGGCAAGGATGTTTTTGCCGTAATGGGTAATATCGATTCCCCTATGTCCTGCGGGAGCAATACCCTTATTAAGGAGGGAGCCGTACCCGTTTCCAATTTCAGAGATGTGTTAAATCATTACCCGAATCTTTATACTGTTTCTGCCGAGAACGGCGCTCTTTCCGGCAACGAGGGCGATATAGCCGCCGTTCCGGTAAAAGTACCCGCGCAGAAAAAGAAAAACCAAGGTGAAGCAAACTGTCGGCAAGAGCCGCTCCCGGAGCAGGTCTGCGCCCGGCGTCATATCGAAAACACGGGCTTGGAACCGTTTGCCGAGTCGGTTTATCTGACCATAGGCGCCGAAGCAATACATATTGACGATCTGGCGGCTTCCCTTTGCGTACCCATGTTTAAGCTCTTGCCTGTTATAACCGAGCTGGAGCTCCAGGGACTTATAGAAAGCGTCGGAGGAAGGTATTATAAGCTTGCTGCGCGTTCATAGTGCGAATTGGCTTAAACTACTCAGTTAGCCCGCTGCCTCAGAGGCGGGGGATGTCTGCACTCAGGTTATAGGGGAACATCGCAGCCTAAGTTATAATTTATCTCGAATAAGATATATTATTGATAATAAGATAAAATGCGGAGGAATAAAACAAATGTCAAAGCTTGTAATTGTCGAGTCACCCGCAAAGGCAAAGACAATTAAAAAATATTTAGGGAGCGGTTACGAGGTCGTCGCGTCTATGGGACATGTTCGCGACCTGCCGGAAGCAAGACTTTGTGTAGATACAAAAAACAACTACGAACCGAAATATGCAGTAATAAAAGGTAAGGAAAAACTGGTAAGTCAGCTTAAAAAGGCGGCCGAAAAAAGCGAGGAAGTTTTTCTTGCTACCGACCCCGACCGTGAGGGAGAAGCAATATCGTGGCATCTTGCATATATTTTGGGTTTGGATTTAGAAAAAAACGACCGTATAGAATTCACCGAAATCACAAAAACGGGTATAAGCAACGGAATGGCTAACCCAAGGAAAATCGACATCGATTTGGTTAACGCCCAGCAGGCGCGAAGAGTACTTGACCGTTTGGTTGGGTATAAGCTTAGTCCGTTTATTTCTCAAAAAATACGCCGGGGACTTTCCGCGGGGCGCGTCCAGTCGGTAGCCCTGCGCCTTGTTGTAGATCGTGAAAACGAAATTCGTAAGTTTAAACCGGAGGAATATTGGAGCATAGACGGAAAGTTTATTCCAAAGGGAAGCCGCAGAACATTTTCAGCGTCTCTGCATGCCGACCGAAACGGGAAGCTTAAAATAACCTCGCAGCAGCAGGCGGATAAAATTATATCCGAGCTTAATAACGCCGAATATACTGTTACGGCGGTCAAAAACGGAACAAAAAAGAGATCCCCCGCGCCGCCGTTCATTACTTCAACCATGCAACAGGAGGCTTCGCGTAAGCTGGGCTTTCAGTCGCGCCGCACAATGAAAACGGCGCAGGAGCTTTACGAAGGCGTAGAGGTTGCTTCCATGGGAGCAATAGGCTTGATAACTTATATGAGAACCGATTCTCTGCGGCTTTCCAAGGACGCCGTCGCCGATGCTGCCGCATATATACGCAGCACATACGGCGAAAGCTATCTTCCTCCTAAGCCTCGCTTTTTCAAGTCGCGCAGTAATGCTCAGGACGGACACGAAGCCATTCGCCCGACTATGCCCTCTCTTACTCCCGAAAAGGTTAAGGGTTCCCTTACGTCCGACCAATACAGACTTTATAAGTTGATTTGGGAACGCTTTACCGCAAGCCAAATGGCAGATTGCGTGCAAAAAACCACGCAAGCCGATATAAGCGCGAACGGTTATATTTTCAAGGCGTCCGGTTACCGTGTGAGCTTTGACGGTTTCACGGTATTATATGTAGAAAGTAAAGACGAGGCGGAAAGTAAAGAGAAGGAGCTTCCGCCGCTTGAGACCGGAATGAGCGTCAAGGCGAAGGAAGTTTTACCCAATCAGCATTTTACACAGCCGCCCGCACGTTATACGGAGGCTTCGCTTATAAAGGCGCTTGAAGAAAACGGAATCGGCCGTCCGTCTACTTACGCCGCCACCATTACTACCATTACTTCGCGCGAATATGTAAAACGCAGCGCAAAATCTCTTGAGCCTACCGAGCTCGGCGAGGCGATTACAAAACTTCTGCGCGAACATTTCCCTAAAATTGTAAATGTGAAATTTACCGCGCAAATGGAAGAAGAGCTTGATACGGTTGAGCAGGGAAACGTAGAGTGGCGCAATCTGATCGACGTATATTATAAAGATTTGGAACAGTCGCTGAAAAAGGCAAAAGCGGATATGCAGGGTGTAAAGATTACCCTTGAAGAAGATAAAATCGATATGCTCTGCGATCTCTGCGGCCGCCCTATGACCGTAAAATACGGTCGGTACGGCAAGTTTATAGCATGTACGGGTTATCCCGAATGTAAAAACATAAAAAAGATTGTCAAGGATACAGGCGTTGCCTGCCCCAAATGCGGTAAACGAATTATCATCAAAAAAACCCGTAAGGGTAAGATATTTTACAGCTGCGAAGGGTATCCCGACTGCGATTTTGTATCGTGGAATCAGCCGGTAAACGAAAGATGCCCGAGGTGCGGCGGCCTGCTTTTCAGAAAAAAGACAAAGAAATCACAGCTTTACTGTGCTTCCGACGGTTGCGGATATACTAAAGAAGAAAAATAAACGGACTGGAGAAACTATGGGCGTTACTGTAATAGGAGCGGGTCTTGCGGGCTGCGAGGCGGCTTATCAGATTGCAAAACGGAATATTCCGGTGCAGCTTGCAGAAATGAAACCGAACAAACGCACTCCCGCTCACAAATGCGACGGCTTTGCCGAGCTTGTATGTTCCAACTCGTTTAAAGCGGAGAGATTTGACAGCGCGGCAGGCATGTTAAAAAATGAAATGCTTCGCTTAGATTCGCTGCTTATGCGCTGCGCACTGCGTTGCCGGGTTCCCGCAGGCGGCGCTTTGGCGGTAGACAGAACGCTTTTTTCAAATTATGTTACGCATGCGATTAAAAACGATAAAAATATAACCGTAATTTCAAAAGAAATTACCGAAATCCCCGCAAACGGAATAACCGTAATAGCTACCGGTCCTCTTACTTCCGACGCTCTTTGCGCGGATATTGAGCGCAGGTTCGGAAAATCCCTTTCTTTTTTTGACGCAGCAGCGCCCATTGTCAGCGCCGAAAGCATAGATCCCTCGCGTTCTTTTTCCGCTTCACGCTACGGCAAAGCGGACGGCGGCGACTACATAAACTGCCCTATGAATAAAGAGGAATACGAGTCTTTTTACAACGCTCTTTTAACTGCCGAGCGTGCTCATCTCAGGGATTTTGATGTTTTGAATCCAAAGGTTTACGAGGGCTGTATGCCGGTCGAAGTTATGGCTCAAAGAGGTAAAGATACTCTGCGCTTCGGTCCTATGAAGCCTGTCGGACTTACCGACCCGAACACAGGGCACAGACCGTGGGCTGTTTTGCAGCTTCGCAGTGAAAACGCCGCCTCTACTATGTATAACCTTGTCGGGTTTCAAACTAACCTTAAATTTCCCGAACAAAAGCGAGTTTTTACGATGATCCCCGCGCTTAAAAACGCCGAATTTATGAGGTACGGAGTTATGCACCGCAACACTTTCCTCAACTCGCCGCTTGTCCTTAACCCGGATTTTTCGGTAAAGGACGACCGCCGCCTTTTTTTTGCCGGGCAAATTACTGGTGTCGAGGGATATATGGAATCGGGAGCTTCCGGACTGATTGCCGGAATTAACGCCGCCCTTGTTTATAAACATAAACAAACAGTTACATTGCCCGAGCAAACTATGATTGGCGCGCTCAGCAGATATATTTGTGATGAAAGCGTCGAAAAGTTTCAGCCCATGGGAGCCAATCTCGGAATTCTCCCGGAATTGCGGGAACGCCCTAAAGACAAAAGGCAGCGCGCGTTGGCATATGCGCAGCGGTCTGCGGAGCTTCTTGAACGCTTTTGTGCCGAAAACGAAATTGATAGCTAATATCCTGAAATTGCGAGGTGTCTGTATGAAAATTCTTATTGACGCATTCGGCGGGGATAATGCTCCCACCGAAATAATCAAAGGCGCGCTTGACGCCCGCGACGAGCTCTCTGTCGATATTGCGCTTGTGGGAGACAAGGAAAAAATCCTTACCTGCGCTTATAAGAACGGATTAGATTTAAAAAGCACGGAAATTATACACGCCGGCAGCGTTATTGAAATGCAGGACAATGCTTTGGATATTTTAAAGGAAAAATCCGATTCTTCAATGTCTGTTGCAATGAAAACGCTTGCAAGCGGCAACGGCGACGCACTCGTTACGGCAGGCAACAGCGGGGCGGTATGTGTGGGCGCTTCTATGATTTTAAAGCGGATAAAGGGTATTAAACGCCCGGCCTTCGCTCCTGTTATTCCGAACGTCAACGGCTTTTTTATGCTCATAGACGGAGGCGCAAACAACGACTGCCGCCCGGAAATGCTCAAACAGTTCGCGGTTATGGGCTCTATATATATGAACCGCGTAATGGGTGTTAAAAATCCTCGTGTGGCGCTTGCAAATGTAGGGCAAGAGGAACATAAGGGTACAAAGCTTCAGCAGGAGGCTTTTGAAATGTTGAAGGAAAGCGGGCTGAATTTTATAGGCAACATTGAGGGGAGAGATATTCCGCTCGACTCCTGCGAGGTTTTGCTTGCCGACGGATTTACCGGCAATATAATTTTAAAAACTTACGAGGGCGTAGCGATTGCGCTGATGTCGAAAATAAAAGAAGTATTCTCTAAGAATATCAAAAACAAGCTTGCTGCGGCGATGGTTTTTGGCGATATGAAGCAATTAAAAAAGACCTTTGACCATAACGAATACGGCGGCGCGGCTATTTTGGGCTGTTCCAAGCCCGTGTTTAAGGCGCACGGAAGCGCAAACGCCCGAACCGTCAGAAATGCTGTTGCTCTTACAAAAAAATACATATCAGGCAATGTTATTGCAGAAATTACAAATGCTTTGCAGAATGAAAAAATTTAGTAAAAAGCGGTGTTTATATGAGCGAATTTGAAAAAATAATTCAATATCGGTTTAAAAATCCGCAGCTTCTTGAAGAAGCTCTCATACATTCTTCTTTTGCAAATGAACAAAAGAACAAAAACATCAGGTGTAATGAGCGCCTTGAATTTCTCGGCGACGCTGTGCTCTCAATGGTTGTTTCGGATTACATTTTCAAGCTTTCTCCTCCTTTGCCGGAGGGCGAGCTGACAAAGCTCAGAGCTTCCTTGGTTTGCGAAAAATCGCTTTTCCGATTTGCAAAACGTCTGGACTTTGGCAGATTTATCAAGCTTGGACGAGGAGAAAAGCACAACGGCGGAGCGCAGCGGACTTCAATACTTGCCGACGCTTTTGAAGCCGTTATAGCGGCTGTTTATATAGACGGAGGCATGGAAGAAGCGCGAAAATATATTCTGCGCTTCATAGAGCCGGAAATAGCAAACCGTAACACTCTTTCATTTAAGGATTATAAGACAACGCTTCAGGAAATAGTGCAAAAAAATCCGGGCGAGCTTTTGGAATATGTACTCGTACAGGAGAGCGGACCCGACCATAACAAGCATTTTGTGGTGGAAGTTCATTTAAACAGCAACGTAATAGGCAAGGGCGGCGGAAAAAGCAAAAAAGACGCAGAGCAGCAGGCGGCGCGCGAGGCTCTTTCGCTCATGGGCTATTGATGATGAAGCATGCCAACGTCGCCGTTTTTGTGCCGCATAACGGCTGTCCGCATCAATGCTCGTTTTGCAGCCAAAAAAGTATTACGGGTCAGTCATTTCAGCCGCAAGCGCAGGATGTTGTAAACGCAGTTGAAATTGCTGTTAAAAGTCTGGGCGAAAAAACCCGCGATTCCGAGATTGCCTTTTTCGGCGGAAGTTTTACCGCAATAGACCGGGCATATATGCTTTCACTGCTCGACGCGGCGGCGCCTTATCTTGACAGATTTAAAGGAATACGGATTTCAACCCGCCCCGACTGCATAGATAACGAAATTTTAGACCTGCTTAAGCAGTACAAAATTTCTGCCGTTGAATTGGGCGTGCAGTCTATGAGCAATATAGTTTTAAAAGCAAACCGCCGCGGACACACCGCGGAGGATGTATGCAAAAGCGCGCGTTTAATAAAAGCAAACGGAATTTCCTTAGGACTGCAGATGATGACAAATCTGTATCAATCTGCCGTCGAAGACGATATATACACTGCGCGGCGGATTATAGCTCTTAAACCCGATACCGTCCGTATATATCCTACGGTTGTTCTAAGCGGTACCGAGCTTGCCCGATTGTATCAACAGGGCAGTTATATCCCGTATTCTCTGCAAAAAAGCGTTGAAGAGTGCGCTCTGCTCCTGAAAATGTTCAGGCAGGAAAAAATAAACGTAATCCGCGTGGGTCTTCACTCGGGCGGAGAAGTTGATTCTTCTTTCATAGCCGGCGCCTATCATCCGGCTTTTCGCGAGCTTTGCGAAAGTAAAATAATGATAGACTCAATCCTTGACTACCTTAAAGAACATCCTTTTGCGCAAAAGCAAATTGAAATACACGTTGCCCCGTCCGACGTTTCGGTCTGTACGGGACAGCACAAACGCAATATCCGAATTCTCAGCGAAAACGGTTATACAGCCGTTGTAAGGGCTGACACCGATATAAAGAAGCATGAATTTTTAATCAAACCGAGGTGAAACAATGCTGCTGAAATCTATGGAAGTGCAGGGCTTCAAAACCTTTCCGGACAAAACCAGGCTTACCTTTGACCGTGGAATTACCGCAGTTGTGGGACCAAACGGTTCCGGTAAAAGCAATATCAGCGACGCTGTTCGCTGGGTTTTGGGCGAACAGTCGGCAAAAGCGCTGCGCTGCTCTAAGATGGAAGACGTTGTATTTAACGGTACCGACAGCCGCAAGCCACAGGGCTTTGCCGAAGTGACGCTTACTATAGACAATAAAGACCGGCTTCTGCCTTTTGACGGCGACAGTATTGCCGTAACGCGCCGTTATTACCGCAGCGGTGAAAGCGAGTATCTTATAAATAAAAGCGCCGTGCGTCTCAAAGACATACACGAATTGTTTATGGATACCGGTCTCGGCCGCGACGGATATTCCATGATAGGTCAAGGGAAAATAGATGGAATTGTCGCTTCAAAAAGCGAGGACAGACGTGAAATTTTTGAGGAAGCGGCGGGAATTTCCCGGTACCGTTACCGTAAAATCGAGGCAGAACGCAAGCTAACGCTCACAGAAGCAAACCTTGTGCGTCTTCGCGATATTGTCGGCGAACTTGAGCAGCGCGTCGAGCCTTTAAAAGCGCAGGCAAAAAAAGCGGAAATCTTTTTAAAATATTCCGAAGAAAAAAAGGGACTTGAAATAGCTGTTTGGCTCGATACATTGAATAAATCCTCCAATATACTAAAGGAACAGGAGGACAAAATATCCGTTGCGCGCGCTCAGCACGCCGAAATTGAAAAATTGCTCGAGCAGATAACAAGCAAAACCGAAGAAATTTACATTCAAAACGGAAAACTTTCATCCCAAACAGATGAAATTCGCAGACAATGCTCTCAATACAATGACGAGCAAGGGGAAAATAAATCTCGAATATCCGTTTTAGCTAACGATATACTTCACAATAATCAAACCGTCGAACGCCTTAACGGCGAGCTCGAAGCGCTTGAACTCGGCGCGCGTGACGCACGTGCGCAAATTGAAAAGAAAAAAGCGGAAATTCTTCTGCTTGAAGAAAAAAGGGCCTCTGCTCAGACTAAATACGATGATGCCGCAGATCGACTGAACAGCGTTATCGCCGAAACGAGCCGAAGCGGCGATGAATTTCAAAACCTTACTTATAAGCTCACAAAAGCCGATGCGGAATATTCGGATCTTCGCGCGACCGTTCTAAGCTGCGACGCTGCCGAGGAGGAGCTGAAAAACCGTATTCTTGCTGCGGAAAAATCAAAGCTCGAACGTAAAGATCGGACTGACGATCTCAAAAGTATGCTCGAACAATATGATTTGCAGGTAAAGAAAAATTCCGCGGAAGCATCCGCGCTCAAAAACAGTATAGACGGAATTGAGCTTAAGCTTGCTTCAAAGCGTAAAAAAAGCGAACAATACAAAACTAACGCAGACAATATTGCCCTCGACGCGCAGGAAAAGCTCCGCAGAGCGAAGCTTTTGGAAAATTTGGAACAAAATTTAGAGGGCTTTGCACACAGCGTCAGGTCGGTAGTTCAAAGCGCGGAGAAGGGTAATCTGCGCGGTGTTTGCGGTCCGGTTTCACGCGTTATTTCCGTTCCTAAAGAATATACTCTGGCAATCGAAACGGCACTCGGCGCGGCAATGCAACATATTGTTACCGAAACAGAGGAGGACGCAAAGCAGGCCATACGTTTTTTAAAGCAGAAGGAAGACGGCCGCGCTACTTTTCTCCCAATTTCAACAATTAAGGGTAAGATCCTAAACGAGCCCGCGCTCTGCGATTGCTACGGATTTGTTGGAATCGCAAGCAGTCTTTGTGTTTGCAGCTCACGCTACGACGGAATATTGGCATATCTTCTCGGCAGGACGGTGCTTGCGCAGGATTTGAATTCAGCCGCAGCAATCGCAAAAAAATTTTCCTACCGTTTTAAGGTTGTTTCGCTTGACGGACAAGTAATTAACGCCGGCGGCTCGCTCACAGGCGGTTCATCAAACCGCAAATCCGGGCTTTTATCACGCACTGCTGAAATTGAGGATCTTAAAAAGGAAGCAAAGCTTCTGCTTGAAAATGCGAAAAAGGCAAAAGCAGAGTACAACGCCTCCGTCGAAGAGCTCTCGGCTTTGGAAGCCGCTTTGCTCGGGAGCAACGGCGACTATAACCGCGTTTTGCAGGAGGCGGTGCGTATTGACGCCGAGCGCCGTGCCTGTATAAATGAAATTTCAAGTCTTAAAAGCACCGTCGAACAGCTCTCGGAGGAAATTAAAGCTTCCGATGAAAAAATCCGTTCTCTGCACAGTCAAAAGGAATCCGCCGACGCAAGGCTTAAGGAGCTCAGCGCAGAAATTTCAAATTTTGAAAGCAGTATTGCCGCAGTTACCGGCAGCCGCGCCGATCTATCTCAAAAAAGAGAGGAACTTTCCGAGATCCTGCAAAATTCCAAGCTGGAAATTCTTTCCTTAGAAAAGGATATAGAAAATATAAGAAACGAAATTTCCTATGCTGAAATTTCGGACGCACAGCGCCTCAACAAAAAACAGGCGCTCGAGCAGGAAATAGACGCGCTTAACATGCTGAACGTCAGTACAGCGGAAAACATAGAGCATTTAAAGGCGGAAACCGATAAACTACAGCTTTCGGTCGATAATCTCGAGCGGGAAATCGAAAGCATAAATTTTAAAAGAGACGAGCTTGAAAAAGCAACAATCGAATTGCACCGCACCGAACGCGACAAAACCGCCGAACGAGAAATTATCGGTCGGGAAATTGCTCGTTTGGAAGAGAGACGTCTCAATTTACAGAAGCAGTACGATGATATTACGCAAAAGCTTTGGGACGAATATGAGCTTACATACAGGCAAGCCGAGCAAGTCTGCGTAAAAATCGAAAATATTCCCGAGGGTCAAAAGCGTTTAAACGAGCTCAGGCAAAAAATAAAGGCTCTCGGCAGTGTTAACGTTGCGGCTATTGAAGAATACAAAGAGGTCTTTGAACGCTACAGCTTTATCAGCGCGCAGGTTAACGATGTGGAAAAATCAAAAAAGGAAATTGAAGCTGTTATTTCCCGTCTTACGCGCCAAATGAAGGACTCTTTTGTCGAAAGCTTCCAGAAAATCAACAGCTATTTTACTCTGACCTTCCGCGAGCTTTTCGGCGGGGGAACGGCTTCGCTTTCACTTTCAGATCCTGAAGATATTCTTTCAAGCGGTATTGATATTACGGTTCATCCGCCCGGAAAAATTGTATCTCGTTTAGAGTCGCTTTCCGGCGGAGAAAAAGCGCTCGTGGCAATCGCTCTGTATTTTTCTATAATGAAGGTACGTCCGGCTCCGTTTTGTATTCTTGACGAAATTGAAGCTGCGCTTGATGAAGTAAACGTTGAACGCTTTGCAAAATATATGCGAACCATGTGCGTGCAGACACAGTTTATCTGCATTACGCATCGCCGCGGAACAATGGAGGAAGCCGACGTTCTCTACGGAGTTACAATGCAGGACGAGGGCGTTTCCAAGCTGTTGGAGCTCAAAACCGACGAGCTTGCCGAAAAACTGGGAATATAAGCCAAAAAAATAAGAGGTGCAGCAATGGGATTTTTCAGTAAAATAAAGGATGGTTTAAAAAAAACAAGGGAAGGCATTGTAACCCAAATAGATTCAATGCTCAGATCCTTCAAAAAAATCGACGAGGAGCTTTTTGACGAGCTTGAAGAGCTGCTTGTTATGGGCGACGTCGGCGTTCCCACTGCCGAAAAAATATGCGGTATTCTGAAAGAAAGAGTAAAAGCCGAAAAAATTCAGGATCCCGAGCAAATTCACAATATGCTTAACGAAATTACCGCCGATATGCTCCGTGGCGGGGAAGAGTTAACTCTAAATACAAAGCCGTCCGTAATTTTGGTTATCGGTGTAAACGGAGTCGGAAAAACTACCACGATAGGTAAGCTTGCGAATCGCTTTACAAAGGAGGGCAAAAAGGTTGTGCTGGCGGCGGCCGACACTTTCCGCGCCGCTGCAATTGAACAGCTCGAAATCTGGGCGCGGCGCAGTAATTCCGACATAATAAAGCAAAAAGAGGGCAGCGACCCTGCCGCCGTTGTTTTTGACGCTATAGCCGCGGCTAAGGCGCGCAATGCCGATATAATAATCTGCGACACGGCAGGCAGGCTGCACAATAAAAAGAATCTTATGGACGAGCTTGCAAAAATCGGTCGTATAATCGACAGAGAGCTTCCGCAGGCCGACAAGGAATTTCTCCTTGTTTTGGACGCTGCAACCGGTCAGAACGCTGTTAATCAGGCAAAGGAATTTCGCAGCGCCGCCGGTATAACCGGTATTGTTCTTACCAAGCTTGACGGAACGGCAAAGGGCGGCGTTGTCCTGGCAATACGCGACGGTTTGGGTATCCCTGTAAAATATATCGGAGTAGGCGAGCAAATCGACGATCTTCAGTCCTTCAACGCCGATGATTTTGCATCCGCGCTCTTCACTAAGGTCGGTGAATAAATAATGCCTCGGTTTATCATTGCCTCTAATAATCCCCATAAAATTAAAGAAATCGAGCGGATACTTAATCCTTTGGGAATCGAAGCCGTAAGCGCGTGCGATGCCGGATTTAATCTTGACGACGTTGAAGAAACCGGCGCAACCTTTGCGGAAAACGCTTTTCTTAAAGCGAAGGCGGCTTTTGAAAAGACCGGATTACCTGCCGTAGCCGACGATTCCGGTCTTGAAGTTTACGCTCTGAACCGCCGCCCCGGAGTTTACACCGCTCGTTACGGCGGCAGCGGATTAAGCACTCGCGATCGATATATCCTTTTACTTGATGAAATGCAGGGTATACCTGAAGAAAACCGTGGCGCGCGTTTTGTTTCAAGCATATGCTGCTTTATAAAACGGGATCTGATTGTTACGTCCGAGGGCGTATGTGAGGGCAGAATTGCCTTTGAAGCCCGCGGCAGCGACGGATTCGGTTATGACCCAATATTTTTAATTCCTCAAAAAGGTAAAACCTTTGCCGAGCTGAGCGACTCGGAAAAGGACTCCTTCAGCCACAGAGGCAGAGCGCTCTGTGAACTCAGAGATAAATTAAAAAAAATAAAGGAGATATAAAAATGCTCAAAAGCAAACAGCGGGCTTATCTTCGCTCGCTTGCAAATACTTTAGACACAATTCTGACGATCGGCAAATCCGGAATGAGCGAACAAATCATAAGTCAAGCAGACAATGCGCTTTTAAAACGCGAGCTCATTAAGTGCAGAGTGCTTGAAACAGCGCCGCTTTCCTCACGGCAGGCGGCCGAAGCTGTGGCTCAGGCTGTAAGCGCCGAGGTTGTTCAGGTGATTGGCACAAAGTTTGTGCTTTACCGCAGAAACCCAAAAGAAGCGCAAATAATTCTTCCCAAAGCATAAACCTATGTGCAGATACAAAAAAATCGCAGTTTTCGGCGGAAGCTTCAATCCGGTACATAACGCTCATATTTTATTGGCAAAAAAAGCTGCAAGCGAGCTTTCTTTAGATAAAGTTTTTGCCGTCCCCACCTTTTTAACTCCGCTGAAGGATAATAAATTTATGGTTTCTCCTCAGGACAGGCTTAATATGTGCCGCTTAGCCTGGCGGGATGACGCGCTTGTTTCGGTAAGCGATGTGGAAATTTTACGCGGCGGCAAAAGCTATACTGTCGATACCCTCGCTTTTTTTGCGCGTCAATTTTCTTCATCCGAGCTCTTCTTAATAGTCGGCGCGGATATGTTTATGACAATCCATCAATGGCACGATCCCGAGAAAATTTTTTCCTCGGCAAAAATCGTAACTGTCCCGCGCAATAAAAATCATTACCGCAGTCTTTTAATACAGGCTGATAAATTGAGCGCATTGGGCGCTCAAAGCGTAATTCTTAAAGAACCTGTGGCAGATATTTCGTCTACATTTATACGCGGAAGGCTCAGAACAGGTGCGGACGTAAGCTCTTATCTGCCCGAAAATGTCATCGAATATATAAAAATAAATAATCTTTACACGGAGTGAATAAAATGACCTTTAAGGATTATGAGCAAATTATAAAGAACAATATGAAGGACAAGCGTTTTTCTCACTGCAAAAACGTTGCAAAGGAAGCGGTCGCTCTTGCCGAAATCCATGGAGCCGATACCGATAAAGCCAAGCTCGCCGGCATTTTGCACGATGCAACAAAGGAATTTTCCTTTGAACGGCAGTTGCAAATTATTAAAGACGGTGGTATAATCTTAGACGATATAGAGAAAATCAGCACAAATCTTTGGCACGCAATTTCCGGCAGCGTTTACGCAAGAGATGTTCTGCATATTGACGACGAAGATATTTTAAACGCAATACGTTACCATACATCCGGCAGAGTGAATATGTCCCTGCTTGAAAAAATCATATATGTTGCTGATTATACCAGTGCCGAGCGCAGCTTTGAAGGGGTTGATTATATGAGAAAGCTTGCCCGTAAAAACCTTAATGAAGCAATTTTATTCGGCACTTCTTTTACAATAGCCGATCTTGCGAAGCACAACAGACTCATACACCCAAACGCGGTGGCGCTTTTTAACAATACTTTAATCGGCAAATCTTCAGGAAAGGACAAGATTTAATGACAACTTACGAACAGGCGTTGGAAACTGTAAAAATTCTTGATTCAAAGAAGGCCGACAATATTAAGCTTTTTGAAATAACGGCGGTTTCTTCTCTGTGTGATTATATGATTATAGCCTCCGGTCAGAGCGGCACAAAAGTAAGATCTTTGGCCGAAGAGGTTGAATATAAGCTGGACGCTATGGGCATATCCGTAAGCCATATTGAAGGGCACCGCTCGGATTCCTGGATACTTTTGGATTATACGGACATAATAGTTCACATTTTCTCGGACGAAGCAAGAGACTACTATAACCTTGAACGTCTTTGGCAGGACGGTAAAGAAATTGATATTTCAAATCTTCTGATTGAAAACTGACCGTCTCGGATTAAATAATCACACAGGAGGAATTCACTTGAAATACGAACATAAAAAGGTTGAACCCAAATGGCAAAAGATATGGGAAGAAAAGGGAGTTTTTCACGCGGCCGATAAATCGGACAAACCCAAATTTTACGCTTTGATTGAATTTCCCTATCCTTCCGGTCAAGGCTTGCATGTGGGTCATCCCCGCCCTTATACGGCGCTTGACACTGTAGCGAGGAAGCGCCGTCTTCAGGGCTATAACGTACTTTATCCGATAGGGTGGGATGCGTTTGGACTTCCCACCGAAAATTACGCCATAAAAAATCACATACACCCTGAAACGGTAACTAAACAAAATATCGCCCGTTTTAAAAAGCAGATTCAATCTCTCGGTATTTCTTTCGACTGGAGCCGCGAGATAAATACCACGGATCCCGATTATTACAAATGGACGCAGTGGATCTTTTTACAGCTTTTTAAGCATGGGCTTGCCTATAAAAAAGAAATGGCGGTAAACTGGTGCACCTCGTGTAAATGCGTACTTGCAAACGAAGAGGTTGTAGGAGGCGTTTGCGAGCGTTGCGGAAGCGATGTAGTACGAAAAACAAAATCGCAATGGATGCTTAAAATCACTGAATATGCAGACCGCCTCATCGATGATTTGGAGCATGTTGATTTTCCGGAACGCGTCAAAACCCAGCAAATCAACTGGATAGGTCGCAGCAAGGGCGCCGAGGTTGAATTTAAAACCACGCTCGGCGACTCCCTTATGATCTTTACAACCCGTCCCGATACACTTTTCGGCGCTACATATATGGTTATTTCTCCCGAACATCCTCTAATTGAAAAATGGTCCGATAAAATCGCTAATATCGAAGAAGTCAGAAAATATCAGGAAGCAGCGGCAAGAAAATCGGATTTCGAGCGCACCGAGGTTGCAAAGGATAAAACGGGCGTACGTCTTGACGGAGTTTCCGCAATAAATCCCGTTAATAATAAGGAAATACCGATTTTTATTTCGGATTATGTTCTCATCTCCTACGGCACCGGAGCAATTATGGCGGTTCCCGCTCACGATACCCGCGACTGGGAGTTTGCAAAAGCCTTCGATTTGCCGATAATCGAGGTGGTAAAGGGTGGCAATGTTTCTGAGGAAGCCTTTACCGATTGCGATAAAGGCGTTATGGTCAATTCCGGAATGCTCGACGGCTTAAGCGTCGAGCAGGCAAAGGAAGTCATAACCAAGTGGCTTGTTGACAATAAAATAGGTAAAGAAAAAATTAACTTCAAGCTTCGCGACTGGGTATTTTCGCGTCAGCGTTATTGGGGAGAACCCATTCCTATTGTTCATTGCGACAAATGCGGTTATGTCCCGATAGATGAAAGCGAACTGCCCCTAAAGCTTCCGATGGTGGATTCCTACGAGCCTACAGAAAACGGCGAATCTCCGCTCGCAAAAATGACGGATTGGGTTGAAACCACCTGTCCCAAATGCGGAGGAAAGGCTCACCGCGAAACCGACACAATGCCACAGTGGGCGGGCTCCTCTTGGTATTATCTTCGTTATATGGATCCGCATAACGACAAGGCTCCGGCGGGCAAAGAGGCGCTTGAATACTGGAGCCCCGTAGACTGGTACAACGGCGGAATGGAGCACACCACGCTGCACCTGCTTTACAGCCGCTTCTGGCACAAATTTCTTTATGACATCGGAGTGGTTCCGACCGACGAACCGTACGCGAAGCGTACCAGTCACGGAATGATTCTCGGTGAAAACGGCGAAAAAATGAGCAAATCCCGCAATAACGTGGTTAATCCGGATGAAATTGTTGAAGAATACGGTGCCGACACCATGCGCCTTTATGAGTTGTTTATCGGGGATTTTGAAAAAGCGGCTCCGTGGAGCGCGCAGGGTATTAAAGGCTGCCGCCGTTTTGTCGAGCGCTTCTGGAATTTACAGAATATCCTTGTTGAAGGCGACGAAATTCGTCCTGAGCTTGAAAAGACTTTCCATAAGACTATAAAAAAGGTTGACGAGGATATTGAAAATATCAAGTTTAATACGGCAATTGCCGCCCTAATGAGCCTTATGAATGAGGTTACCGCTTTCGGCTCTGTCAATAAAAAAGAGCTTTTGACTTTTGCACTTCTTCTTAATCCCTTCGCTCCGCATATTACCGAGGAAATTGTCGAGACTTGCTCTCTCCTTAAAGATGGAATACTTGCGCAGCAGGAGTGGCCAGTTTATGACGAAAGTAAATGTAAAGACGACAACGTTGAGATTGCCGTTCAGATAAACGGTAAAATCAAGGCTAAAATTCAAATACCTGCCGACAGCGACAACCGGGCTGCCCTTTCGGCAGCGAAAAAGCAGGCTAATATACAGAATTTACTCAAGGGCAAAAATATAGTCAAAGAAATTTACGTAAAAGGCAAGCTTATTAACCTTGTTATTAAAAACTGATTGCGGTCTTTTGCTAAATTTCAACTAAATATGCGATTTCCTATTGACAAAATAAGTTATCTTATTGTATAATCTTCTTTGCAATAATGTGCAGTTAACCCCTGCCTTAAGGCGGATGGGAGGGAAAATAGATGGCAGAAATCAGAGTTAAAGACAATGAATCGCTCGAAAGCGCATTAAGAAGATTCAAAAAGCAATGTGCAAGATCCGGAGTCATCGCCGAGGTGCGCAAAAGAGAGGCATACGAAAAACCTTCTGTAAAACGCAAGAAGAAGTCTGAGGCCGCTCGTAAACGTAAGTACAAATAATCCAAAACTAAGGCGGGCAGAAAAACTGTCCGCCTTGATTTTTAAAAATATTCCATATATATTTCATATATTTTGAAAGGAGCTTTATTATGAAAAACATCCTTGTTTTGCTCGGGCCAAATCTGAATATGGTCGGAGTGCGTGAAAAAGGCATATACGGAACCGAAACTGCCGAAAGCATTGCGGCGCAAATATGCGATTACGGAAAAAAGCTCGGCATGCAATGCAGTATTTTTCAGTCTAACTGGGAAGGCGCGCTCATCGACAAAATTCACGAATCCCGGAATAATTTTAACGGTATCGTCCTCAACGCCGGCGCTCTCACGCACTACAGCTACGCTCTGCGCGACGCCGTTTCGTCGGTAACGCTTCCTTGCGTCGAAGTACATATGTCAAACATATATGCGCGCGACGAGTTCAGGAAGCATTCCGTTATTGCTCCGGTGTGCGCGGGGCAAATATCCGGCTTCGGCAAAAACAGCTATTTTCTTGCTTTAGAAGCGCTCAAGGATTTAATATGAGCAATATTTATCAAAACAGGCTCTCTGAGCTTATGCATACATTAGGCAACTTTGAAGCCGCGCTTATAACTTCCGAGATTAATATTCAATATTTTACCGGATTTCCCTCAAGCGAAGGCGCGCTTTTTATAACTCCTTCATATTCTGCGCTTTTGGTGGATTTCCGCTATTACGAAGCCGCGTCATCTATGGTTACAAACTGCCATGTTGAGCTTTGCGGCGACAGAATCCAAAAAATCGTCAAGCTTGTAAATTATCATTCCGTAAAAAATTTATATCTTGAAAGCGACGTTGTAACCGTTCGCACCTTTAACGCTTACCGGAACGCTCTTGAGCATGTATCTTTAGACGCTTCTGCCGAGCTTACCGAAAGAATCGGAAAGCTTCGTATAATAAAGGATGACTACGAGCTTGAGCAATTGCGTTCGGCGCAAAAAATTGCGGAAAAGTCGTATATTGAGGTTCTGAATTTTCTCAAACCCGGAACACAGGAACGCCGCCTTGCGCTTGAGCTCGAATACTTGATGCGAAAAAACGGAGCCGAACGGGTTGCTTTTGACCTCATAACCATAGCGGGAGAAAACACCTCGCGCCCGCACGGAGTTCCGGGTGAATATAAAATTAAAAGCGGCGATTTTGTCACTTTCGACATAGGGGCGGTTTATAACGGTTATCACAGCGATATGACCCGCACCGTCGCTCTGAGCTTTGCAGACGATGAAAAACGCAGGGTTTACGAAACGGTTCGGAAGGCCCAGAGTGCAGCTCTTTCAACTATCAAAGAGGGCGTTTGCGCTGCCGACGCGGACTTCGCCGCGCGCAGTGTAATTGCAAACGCAGGGTACGGCGAATACTTCGGTCATGCTGCGGGACACGGTGTCGGACTTGAAATACATGAGCTTCCGGTTTTGTCGCCGAAATCGGGCGTAATTCTTAAAAAAAATATGATAGTAACCGTTGAGCCGGGAATATATCTTCCGGGGAAATTCGGCGTAAGAATAGAAGATACCGTCCGCGTTCTCGAAAACGGGATTGAAAATCTTGCAAATATCCGAAAAGATTTGATAATTCTGTAAAAACTGTTGCATTTTTCCCTCATTTTATGTATAATGAAAAAAGTTTAATAAACTTTGACTTTGTCAGCTCGGCGCTTTTTCGCCGCTTTGCACGGTCAGGATGTATTAGGAGGATTTTATAATGGTTGTATCAGCAGGCGATTTCAGAAACGGCGTTACATTTGAAATGGACGGACAGGTTTTTTCCATTATCGAATTTCAGCATGTAAAGCCCGGCAAGGGCGCCGCCTTTGTAAGAACAAAACTCAGAAATGTGATTTCCGGCGCTGTTGTCGAAAAAACTTTTAACCCTAACGATAGATACACCACGGCATACATTGAAAGAAAGTCTATGGAATACAGCTATTCCGACGGTGATCTGTACTATTTTATGGATCCTGAAACCTGGGAGCAAATTCCGATAAGCGCCGCCGTACTCGGCGACAGCTTCAAATTTGTTAAGGAAAATATGGTTTGCAAGGTGCTTTCGTATAAAGGCAATGTTTTCGGCGTTGAGCCGCCTACGTTTGTTGAGCTTGCGGTTACAAAAACAGATCCCGGATTTAAGGGCGATACAGCAACAAACGCAACAAAACCCGCTATTCTTGAAACAGGCGCCGAAATTAAGGTTCCGCTTTTTATAGACGAGGGAGAGGTAATACAAATCGACACAAGGACAGGGGAATATTTAGGAAGGGCATAATTTCCCTTTTTTATGCAATAATGTTTTCAATACGAGGCTTTGCCCCGATATTCAACGCGGCGAAGGGCAGCGTTAGCTGACTGAAAAATCAATGGGGGTTGTACCGCCACTGATTCCGAAAATGGAATCCGCCGCCTTAGAGGCGGAGGGCATCTTTGCCAAAGTTATATTTGATATTTAGGAGGATAAAATGAATTTAACCGAAAAAACAGCTTACATCAAAGGTCTTGCCGATGGTATGAAACTGGATGAAAACAAGGACGAGGTCAAGCTTTTAAAGGCTCTTATCGACGCTGTTACGGATATTGCGCTGACTGTCGAAGATGTGGAAGAATATCTGGATGAGGTCGCCGATCAGGTAGAAGCTATAGACGAGGATCTGTCAGAGCTTGAGGAAGAATATTATGACGATTACGGCTGCGATGATGACGCCTGCGGTTGTAACGAATGCTTCGACGACGATGAAGATCCCTCCTATGAGGTTACCTGCGGCAACTGCGGAGAAACAATTTGCGTAACCGAAGACGTTCTCCTCTGCGGTGAAATAAAATGCCCGAAGTGCGGCGAGGTTCTGGAATTTGATTTTTCCGATCTTGAGGATTTTGACGACGTCGAGGAGGATTGCTCCTGCGAAAGCTGCAGCGCAGAATAACGATAACGTATAAAGTTTAAAATTAACACTTTGCCGCCTCTTGTATAAAATATGCAAGAGGTGGTTTTATATGCTGCGCTTGTACCGTCGCCGTTTTTGCAAACGTCCCTCCGTTATCAAAAGATTGCTTTTGCTTTCCGTTGCCTTTTTAATATTAAGTACGGCTGTCTTTGAGTGTATGGTTAAAAACGTGCAAAATAACTTGATAGAAAACCGCGCTCTAATAATTGCCGAGCAAAGCGTTAACCGAGCTGTTTCCGGCTTTATAGCGGAAAACAGCGAAGAATGTAATAATTTTATAAATATCGTTTATAATCAATCCGGCGAAGTAAGAGCGGTCACAACAAATTCGGCGGCAATAAATTCATTCAAGTCGCAAATTGACCTTATAATACAGGAGGAACTGAAAAAAATTCACGTAGCCGGCGTCAAGGTTCCTTTGGGCGCTTTTACGGGAATAAATCTTTTTTCAACTGTGGGACCGCAAATAGACTTTACATACTATCTTACTGCGTCCTTCAATTCAACGCTTTCTTCCTTTTTTGAAAGCGGCGGAATAAACCAGACTGTACACCACATTGAACTTAAGCTGGACGCCGTTTTTACGCTCACCTGTTTGGGTCACGACGAACAGATTCCCTTTACAACAAATTTTGAGATTGCTCAAACCGTAATAGCCGGCGAGGTTCCGGACACCTTTGTCAACGATTCCTTTTAGTCTTGTAAACGCCGGTGCTCTTCGTCTCCCGATTTTGATTTAAAGCGTCAGCCCGGCGCG